>JAHREJ010000005.1 GCA_021733645.1 Bacillus subtilis subsp. subtilis
TCTTCCGAGTTCAATGTTCTTCAGGCCTTCAATATTCATGTCGTCAAGTAGCTTGGTCCACATATCTGCCTCCTCAGTCAACAACCTTCACCCAGAATTCCTCGCCGTCCAAAACCCGGGCGTTATTGCACAGAAACGTCCCAAGGCGACCGCCCACCTTTTGGTTGTCCGCGCCTAAAATGAACCTGACCGACATCGAGGCTTCCGGGGCCAGGGATGCGCCTTGGTTCGTCGCTGCAAAAGGGTACTCATCGCAGTTGAGACCTGTACCCACTTGGTCTGGGAATCGCGCTGCACATAGCCTCTTCGACTCTGCGCGATTTTGTTTGTTTACTTTGTCGTTCATGAGCCGTGTCAGCGCTTTCCCGCGAAGCCCGGGGTCCTCATCCCAACGTCCAACCATTGCCGGCAGGATCTCCTGGGCGACCTTGATGTGCGCTGCCGATTCGTCTGTTTCCGAATCGCTCAAGCTGACGTCGAACACCGCCGGATAGCCTGAAAATCTGCAGCCGGAAGTGCTCTTCTTCGACAGCCTGTCACAGCGCAATTGGGGAGCACTTGACTGTAAGAGGGATTGATCGGTGTTGAAGCGTGACAGCACCAGCTGCGTCTCTTCTCCCACTTTTCCGTCATCCGTGTCCAGGCCCATTGCCACCGTGAAGTCGTACGCGCCGGGTCCCGCAAGTGTCTGAGGTGCAAACTGCTGCTTTTCAGTGCAGCTTCCGCAGAAGATCTCTGGTGCGACGATCAGACCCGCCATCGCATTTCCTTCAACAGCCTCGAACACGACGCGAAGTCGATGGTTCCATCGGGTTCCTTTCTGCTGCACGGAAACATAGTCATACAGCGTGACGTTGGCCGACTCGGTGGTTCCCGTTTCCGGATTCGCTGAGCTGTACATCGCGGACCGCTTCACGCAGTAGTGCCTTCTCGACCCGGTGGCCTCTTCCTCATCCTTGTCCGTCGCATCCTTGCACGCTTCTTCGAAGGACATTTCAGGATTCTGCAGGCTGTGCTCATAGTGCCTGAGCTCTACCAGCGTCATGCTGGCCACCATCTCGTCATCGGTGGGACAGCCTTCTTCATCCTGCGCATAGGCAGGCAATGCAAACAACGCGGCGGCCAAGGCCAGCGGAGTGAACTTCATGTACTGCTCCTGGAAATGGGATGCGTCGGTGCATCCGGTATCCCGGTGTTACGCCTGCCCAGGACCTTGCGATGTAGGGGAATAGCACTGCGTGCCCGAAGCGTGATGCTTCGCCAGAGATGCCTGTGGCGCACCACACGCTTGCTGGGATGGACGCGCGTGATCGCACTTGCCGACAGTGAGTCCGCAACGCAACGTTTTGGCGGAATCAACCTGATCTAGCGAGATGTAGTGCGCGGGCATCGCGCGCCTGGTTGAGATCACCCGCTGCCCGCCAAGAACGACACAGACAGACAGTCAAGCGCCGTGCGCTGTGGGCGCCAGAATGCGTGCGTCGGGTACACGGCGTGTCGTCTTCGGGGTGAATAGGGGCGTCCAGTCGGACAAGCGCTTCGATGTCCCCCCGTGCTCCGGTATGCTCCCGCCCGTCATGCGCCGCGAGTCAATCCGATTCAGCGCCACGTCGCGAAGGAAGATGATGCCGACCACGTCAACGCGTCCCTGTATACGCATCTGCACGGCCGTGGCTACCTGCCTGCCACTGCCGGCGATGGCGTCGGACTTCACCGGCATGCTGACCGGCATGACCCTCATGCTGCTTGCGCTCACCCTGCTGGTGCTTCTGCCGATGCTGCTGTTCCGTCGGCATGCGTGGGTGCGGTGGTCCGGAGCGGTCCTGGGCAGCGTCGCACTGCTGATCGGTCTGGGCACGGTCGGTGTGGATACGTGGCGGGTGGTTGCGCGGACCGGTGCGGAAGACGTGCTGCCGGTAGGTGCGCGGCTGTTGGGCTACCTGATGGTGTGGCTTGCCGTTGCGTATGTCACCTGGCGCCTGCATCGCGCGCCTGCAGTGGGCCGGCGTTAGATCCGGCGATACCCGCCACGTATCGCAGCAGCACACAACAGGTATTGGCTCCGGTTCTGCAACCGCCCGATGCTGTGGGCATGACTACATCAAACCTCGTTTCCTTCCAGGGCCAGGTTGGCCTGGTTACCGGCGCCGCCAGTGGCCTTGGGCTGGCCTACAGCCGGTTGCTGGCCGCGCGCGGCGCGCAGGTGGTGATGCACGACGTGGGCGCGGGGCTGGATGGCCGCGGGCACGACCCGCAGCGCATCGCCGGGTCGGTCGCGTTGTTGCGCGACGCCGGGCGGGACGTGCACGCTGCACACGGTCGCATCGATAATCGCGACGATTGTCGGGGGTTGATCGCCGACATCGTGGCGCGCCACGGGCGCATCGACTTCATCGTCCACAACGCCGGTTGGGTGGAGTACCAGCCGATCCAGGACATCGATGACACCCACTTCGACCGCATGATGACCCTCGCCGCGAAGACGCCGCTGTGGCTGGCCCAGGCGGCATGGGCAACCATGCAGGCGCAGCGCCACGGCCGCATCGTGCTCACCACCTCCGACCGCGCGCTGTATCCGCAGTACGTGCAGAAAGGGCTGGCGGCGTATGCGGCGGCCAAGCTGGCGGCGGTGGGCATCGTCAATGTGCTGGCCGCCGAGGGTGCAGCGCACGGGATTGTGGTCAATGCGGTGTCGCCGGTGGCCAAGACCCGTATGTGGGGTGTGGACGGCGAGCCGGATGAGCTGCACCCCGACGCGGTGGCGCCCGGCGTGGCGTTCCTGGTGTCGGCGGCATGCGTGGACGGCGGCTGGGTCCTGCGTGCCAGCAACGGCCAGTTCCACGCCACGCGCAGCACCGAAGCCGACGGCGTGACCTATCCGCGCGATCTGCGCGCGGTGCGCGCCGTGAGCATCGAGGATGTTGCCGGGCAGTGGGCGGCAATCGCACCGAGGGTGGCTGAAACGCGCTGATGACCACGTCCGGCCACGTAGACTGGGGCCTGTTGTTGCCAACTACCCGGGCTCATGGTCGATCTTCGCCAACTCCGCCAGTTCGTTGCCGTCGCCGAAGAGCTGCATTTCCACCGTGCGGCGGCGCGCCTGCACATGTCGCAGCCGCCGTTGACCGCGGCCATCCGCAAGCTGGAAGACGACATCGGCAGTGCGTTGATCCTGCGGGGCAACCGCACGCTGGGGCTCACCGCAGCGGGTCAGGTGCTGCTGGGCGAGGCACGGCTCACCCTGCAGCAGGCCGAGCACGCACTGCAGGCCACCCGCGATGCCGCGGTCGGGCGCACCGGAACCGTGCGCCTGGGCTATGTGGGCAGCGCGCTGTACGGGCGCTTGCCGCCGTTGATCCGCCGGTTCCGCGGCACTCATCCGCAGGTGCGGCTGGAGTTGATCGAGGCCACATCGGCGCAGCAGGTGCGGATGCTGCGTGAACAGCGCCTGGAGGTCGGTGTGCTGATTCCGCCGGTGCACGAGGCCGGTGACATGCACCTGCGCGACTTCGACGCGGACCACCTTGCCATCGCGCTGCCGCGTTCGCACCGATTGCTGGATCACGGGCCGGTGACATTGCCGGACGTGGCCAACGAACCGTTCGTGCTGTGGCCCGCGCGCGAAGGGCAGGGCTTCCATGCCCAGGTACTCCGGTTGTGCGCGGCGGCCGGGTTCGTGCCGCAGGTGGTGCAGGAAGCCCACGGCATGCATGCGGTGCTGTCGCTGGTGGCGGTGGAGGCGGGTATTGCGATCGTGCCGGCGAGCATGGCCGGTTTCCGCAGCGAGGACATCATATACGAGCCGCTGCAGGGCCCGTCGGCGCGTTTCGTACTGCAGTTGTGTACCCGTGAGGGACCGATCGCACCGGCGCTGCAGCAGTTTCTAGCGGCCGCGCAGCGGCCACCGTGCGTGGTTGAACGCGCCGATGCCGCTGGCGCCTGACAGGGCGCGCGCCACCGCGGGTGCGCAACCCATCAGGGGTAGTGGCGAAGATCCTGGGTGATGCGGAACACATCGCTGACCGTGTAAAGGCCGTCATGCCGCAGCAGGTGGCGGTTGTCCGGGCCTTCGGCGCCGCTGGCGAGCAGCACGAACTGATGGGCTGGATCGGGCTGGTGGATCAGGCCGAACAGGGCATGCCGGAACAGGTAGCTGTCCTCGCCGTTGGTGCGCGTGCCGCGCGCACACAGGGCGCGCAATGCCGCGATCGTCGGCGGCTCCTGTTGCAGATAATCGTAGAACTCCACGATGGGCGCACCGTGGCCGACCGACAGCACGTACATGGCGTGGTAGCGGTCGTCCACGCGCACCGATGCCACATCCCCGGCACGCCACTGCGTGTGTCCCTTCTGGTGTCCCGGCCGGCGCGTTGGCATCACCGGTGCGCTGAGCAGCAGCGCGCGGATTTCCGCGCTCCTGCGCTGGAAGTGGTCACTCAGGGCCACCGCATCGTTCAATGCCTTGATCGCGGCAATGGCGCGGGCAGTGAGCGCTGGGCAGTGGAAGCCCTGCTGGTGCAGCGCCGTGGCCAGTGCCAGTGCGATGGTGTGGCGATACAGGGGCGTGGCAACGGTGTCGTCGCTGTCGAGTACGCCCTGCCAACGCAGCATCAGCGTGTCGATGACGTCTGCGCCGATCTCGGCCTGGGCACGGGCGGCCTTGTCCGGTGAAAGCCTGGCCCACCGCGCGCAGCGTTTCACGTCGTTCTCGATCGCCTCCACCAGCACCCCGCCGGCAAGCTGGTTGAGAATGCTGCGATGGGTCATGGGCATGGGGTGTATCCGATCCGTTGGAAGCGCATCAGCATACTGCCCCCCACAGACCGTGCGGGCCGGGCCGGCAACCGGTCGTGCTCAGCGCGTGCGTTTTACCCAGGTGCGCACGGCGAGCGCGATCAGGCCGGCGAAGATCACCCACGAGACCACGTCGAACACGCCGTCGCCGATCAAGGCGCTGACCAGCCCCAGCACGCTGGCGGCGGCAATCCAGGCCGGTGCGGCAAACGGGCTGCGCGGTGGCGGGGACGGTGTGTTCATTCGGCGGCGCCGGTCCGCGCGGCGCGTTCGATCTCGCTCACGCGCGTTTCGGTACTGCCACGCTTGAACCACAGGTACAGCCCGCTGATGAGCACGGCAATGGTGAGCAGGTCCAGCAGCGCCCAGAGGATCTTGAGCGGCAGTTTGCCGTAGTCGCCGAAGTGCAGCGGCTGGCTGAGCAGCAGCACGCTCATGTACACCGGCAGCTGCGGCTGCGCGGTGAGCGCGCCGGTTTGTGCATCGATGAGCACCGGGCGGTACAGGCGTTCGGTGAGGGCGGTGTTGCCCTGCATGAACACGCCATAGTGGTGATTGCCGCTGTAACCGGTGCCGGGAAAGCTGACGAAGGCCGGGCGCATGCCCGGTTCGGCGGCGCGCGCGGTGTCCACCGCAGCCTGCAGCGAGGCCAGCGTGGTGGGGCGTGGCTGGCCCACGTAGCGCGCGGCGAACGCGCCGAGCTGCTGGCCCTGCCAGGCCTGCTCGAGCGGCTTGGCGATGGTGTTGATGGCCCCGGTGATGCCCACCACCAGTGCCCAGCCCAGGGTGACCACGCCGAGCACGTTGTGCAGGTCCAGCCAGGCCAGCCGGCGGCTGCGCCCGGTGCGCAGGGTGCCGAACGGCTGCTTGCGCATGAACGGGCCGTACAGCACCAGCCCGGAAATGATGGCCGCGGCGAACAGCAGGCCCATCGCACCCAGGAACAACAGGCCTGGCAGGCCCAGGAACAGGTCGGTGTGCAGGCGGTACAGGAAGTACATCACTCCTTCGTTGAACTGCGCGGCCGGCAGCACCTGGCCGCTGATGGCGTGCAGCAGCACGGTCTGCATCTGTGGCGGCGGGGTGTCGGCGCGTGCGCCGGTGTTGACGTACACGGTGGGGGCGTCGGGGTCCCACCCCACGAACAGCGGCACGTTGCCAGGATACTGCGCCAGTGCGGTGCTCACCTGCGCATCGAGGTCGCGCGGGGCGTCCGCGGTGGCCGGCGCGTCCACATGGGGTTCGGCCAGGTGGGCGATCTCTTCGCCGAACACCAGTGGCAGGCCGGTCAGGCACAACAGCAGCAGGAACAAGGTGCAGACCAGGCTGGTCCATTTGTGCACGAGGAACCAGGCTTTCAGGGTGGTGCGTTGCATTCGGCTGGTGCAGGGCTGGCGGGGATGCGGGCGATGGTACGTGATGCGGCCGGAGCGGTCAGCGGCGCGGTCATTGAGCCGGCACACGGTCGGCAGGGTGGTTGACCCCGTCGTTCACCGGCACCTCGCCCAGCGCATAGGGGTTGATCCCCTCCAGGCAACCGAGGTTGTAACCGTACTCATCCGGAGACGAACGGCGCTGGTGGTGGGTGTAGATCCCGCAGGTGCCGCAGAACCAGTGCTTGGCCACGTGTGTGTTGAACTGGTACAGGCGCAGTGCGTCTTCGCCCTGGACCACCTCAAGGTCGGCCAGCTTCACCGAGGCGACGATGGCGCCCTTGCGCCGGCACAGCGAGCAGTCGCAGCGCCGCGGCGCCAGCACCCCATCGGGGAGATGCAGGCGCAGCACCACGGCACCGCAATGGCAGCGCGCCAGATGGTGGCGTTGGATCGGCACGCCTCCGATGGAATCCAGACCTGGCATGGCAGCGGCCTCACGTGGGTAGGACCTGGAGTATGTCGTGGTCCCAACCTGAACAGGCGGACATGTTCCCCACACCGCGGTTATGGCTAACTAGCGCCCCGAACCAACGACGGAACGACGCGTGAAGAAGGCAGGACGATGGGGGCTGGCACTGTTGATGCTGGGCGCGGCGCTGTGGGTGACCGGTCTGCTGGCCTACCAGCTTCCCGGCCCGGATTGGCTGCGCTGGCTGGCGATCGGGGCATGGGGCGGTTTCGCGCTGACCGTTTCGGTGGCGGTGGCGCGCGCGCGCGCCGGGCGCTGGCCGGGCGCGCTGTTCGTGGCCGCACTGGTGGCCTCGGGGGTGTGGTGGCTGCTGCTGACCCCGCGCCAGGACCGGGTCTGGGCCGATGACGTGGCGCAGCGGCTGAAGGTGGTCCAGTTCGATGGCCGCCACGTCGTGCTGGACAACGTGCGCGACTTCACCTGGCGCAGCGAGGACGACCACGATGTGCGCTGGGTGCAGCGCCACTACGACCTGGACCAGTTGCGCTCGGCCGACCTGGTGATGTCCTACTGGATGGGGCCGATGATCGCCCACACGTTGATCTCGTTCGGTTTCGCCGACGGGCGCCACCTGGTGTTCTCGCTGGAGATCCGCAAGGAGCGCGGCGAGTCGTTCTCGGCGTTGGGCGGCTTCTTCCGCAAATTCGAGATGACCCTGGTGGCGGCCGAGGAAACCGACATCGTGCGCGTACGCAGCAACGTGCGCGGCGAAGATGTGTATCTGTACCGCCTCTACGGCATGACCCCCGCGCAGCTCAAGGGCCTGTTCGTGTCCTACCTGGGTGAAGCACGCACGCTGGATGCCGCGCCGGCGTTCTACAACACGTTGACCAGCAACTGCACCACCATCGTCTACGCGCTGGCCAAGCAGGTCGCGCCGGGCCTGCCGCTGGATTACCGCCTGCTGGTGTCCGGCTACTTCGCCGAGTACGCGCGTGATCTGGGCGTGCTGACCCCGGGCGTGGACTTCGCCACGCTGAAGGCACGCGGGCGCATCACCGACCGCGCACGCGCCGCCGGCGATGCGCCCGATTTCTCCCGATTGATCCGCCAGGGCGTCCCCGGCACCGAGCAAGGAAACGTTCCATGAAACGGCTGTGCATGAGGGTCCCGCGCCGGGCGTTGCCGCTGCTGGCGATGCTGCTGTCGCTGCTGCTGTCCAGCGGCTGCGCGATGGTGACCATGAAGCAGGTGACGCCCACCGATTACCTGGCCAACAAGCGGGGCGACGTGCTGACCTCGGGCAAGCTGAGCGCCGCATCGCAGGAAACGCTGAGCGTGGTGGGCCTGGACGAGGACCTGTGCGCCAAGGACGTGGCAACCTGCCAGAAGACCCTGGAAGACACCGAGGTGCTGCCCGAAGAGCAGCGCCTTTCGGCGTTGTCCGAGCTGTGGGTGAAGATCGCGCTGGGCCTGAGCCCCAAGCCCAAGGACCGCGACAAGCATCCGATGAGCGATGCCGCACTGGATGCGTGGCTGGAAGCGGCGCGCTATGCCTATGCCTATCTGTTCTTCAGCGGGCGCACGCCGTCGGACCGCGCGTTCGAGGACCGCCAGACCCAGGTCCGCGATTACTACAACTACGCCGCCGAACAGACCGCGGCGGTGGTGTTCAAGCGTGCGCGGGAGAGCGCGCTGGAAGGCGAGGACTACAACGCGCCGGTGGCCGGCGAGCGTTGGACGCTGACCTCGGACTTCGACGAACTGCGCATGCCCAGCATCCCCACCCGCATGGTGTCGGCCTCGTCGGTGAGCTTTGCCGGGTTGCGCAGTACCTACCGGCGCGATGGCTTCGGCGCCGAGCTGGTGGTGGTGATGGACCCACCCAAGCTCATCGCCGCGGCGGACGGGCAGAAGGTGGAGATTCCGCAGTACAGCGAGATGTCGGCGATCAACGCCACCGCGTTGCTGCGCTTCAAGGGCGACAGCCTCAAGCAGGTGCTGGACACCACCCAGGTGCTGTTTGATGTGTACTCGCCGGAGTCCACCGAACGCGTGGACCTGCATGGCGAAAAAGTACCGCTGGCCGGCAACTTCACTGCCGCCTACGGCATGTGGCTGGCGCAGTCGGGCTTTGCCACCCAGTCGCTGCGGACCCTGTTCGGCCTCAGCGAAGGCATCAGCGAGCCGCACATGTACCTGATGCAGCCGTGGGATCCGGACCGCCGCATCATCTTCATGCTGCACGGCCTGGGCAGCAGCCCGGAGGCCTGGGTGAACGTGGCCAACGAGATCATGGGCGACCCCGAGCTGCGCCGGCACTTCCAGGTGTGGCAGGTGTACTACCCGACCAACGCGCCGATCGCGCTGAATCGTTTCGAGATCAACCAGGCCTTCAACAACACGCTCAAGCACTTCGATCCCACCGGCGCCAGCCCGGCATCCCGGGACATGGTGTTCATCGGCCACAGCATGGGCGGCGTGCTGGCCCGGTTGCTGGTCAGCTCATCGGGCGATGTGCTGTGGAACGACCTGTTGGCCAACTACGACCTCAAGGGTGAGCGCCTGAAGCGGGTGGAAGCCAAGCTGGGCCCGCTGTTGCACTTCAATGCCGAACCCAACGTGGAGCGTGCGATCTTCATCGCCGCCCCGCACAAGGGCACCGACATCGCCGGCAACCGCCTGGGGCGCCTGATCGGTCGGCTGGTGCGGCTGCCGATCACCCTGCTGGGCAAGTTCGAGGACGTGTTCCAGACCCTGCAGCAGGCCGAGACGCAGTCTTCGCAGCCGACCAAGCTGCAGATTCCCAACAGCATCGACAACCTCAAGGCCAGCGATCCGTTCGTCAAGGCCGCTGGCGCGCTGCCGATCATGCCGGGGCTGAAGTACCACTCGATCATCGCCCAACGCAAACCGGACGTGCCGCTGCTGCAGTCCGACGACGGGCTGGTGCCGTACTGGAGTGCACACCTGGACGGCGCGGTATCGGAGAAGGTGATCATCTCCGGCCACAGCGTGCAGGAGACCCCGCAGGCGGTGCTGGAGATCCGCCGCATCCTGCGCGAAGACCTGAAAGAGATCGGCGACACGCACCGGTAACGCGGGGCGTTGCCCCGCTGCCTTTTCCGCCCGGTTGCATGTCGCCGTTGGTGCGATGGCGGCCGGGCAGGGCCCGGCACCACCTGGCCTGGTCAGATCCGCCGCGCGATGAACACGCTGGCCACCGCCAGCAGCAGCATGATCACGTAGGTCAGCAGGTAGCCCACCATCACATTGCCCTGCAGGAACTGCGCGAACAGCGAACCGGACACCGCCAGCGTGGTAGCCACGCCCAATGCCTCGCTCAACTGCAGGGCCGAGGTATTGGCGCCTTGTTGCGCCGGCGGTGACAACGACAGGGTGAGCACCGACAGGCTCGGGTAGATCAGGCCCATGCCCAGCCCGGTCAGGCTCCAGCCGGCCAGCGCCAGCGGCAGCGGCACCCCGGGGTGCAGCGCCAGCGAGGTGGCGACGATGCCCACGCACATCAACAGCGCGCCGGACTGCAGCAACTGGCGGCGCGACCAGCCCCGCCGCTGGTGGCCCTGCAGCCACGAGCCGCTGAACCAGCCCAGCGCGCCCAGGCTCAGTGCCACCCCGGCCAGCAGTGGGCTCAAGCCCCGCTCGCGTTGCAGCAGCAACGGCAGGAATGCTTCGCAGCCGAAGAATGCCGAAGCGGCGATGCCGCGCAGTGCAATCACGCTGGGCAGGCCGCGGTGCAGGCGCAGGGTGCCGCTGGGCAGCAGCTTCCAACTGCACAACGCCAGCAGCAACACCGCCGGCAGCAACATCGCCACGGCGGCCCAGCCGTGCTGCTGGCCGCCGATGTACAGCAGCAGCGCGCCGGCCGATGCGCCGATCGCCCAGCGGATCACGCTGGCCGTGCCTGCCGGCGGCGCCAGCGCGGCCTGCACGTTGCGCAGCGCCGGGCGCAGCAGCAGCCCGGCCGGGATTGCCAGCAGCGGCACGATCAGGAACACCCAGCGCCAGCCCAGGTGCTGCACGATCCAGCCACTGATGCCGGGGCCGATCAGCGAGGGCACCACCCAGCCGGCCGAGAACGCGGCAAAGACGCGCGGCCGCATCGGTTCGGGAAAGGTGCGCCCGACCAGCACGTACAGCGCCACCGACATCGCCCCTGCACCCAGCCCCTGCAGCAGCCGGCCCAGCACCAGCACCGGCATGTGCTGGGCCAGGCCGGCCACCAGCAGCCCGCCGATGAAGCAGGCCAGACCCAGCCACAACGGCCGCGCCGGGCCACGCTGGTCACTCCAGTACCCGGCCAGGGTCATGCCGATCACGCTGGTGGCCAAGGTGCCACCGAAGGCCAGTGCGTACAGGCGCAGGCCGTTGAGGTCCTGGGCCACGCTGGGCATGGCCGTGGCCACGGCCAGTGCCTCGAAGCCGTAGAGCGCGACCAGCGCGACCATGCCGATGGTGGTGGCCCGGTACTGCGGCGACAGGATCGAGGGCACCGGCGCGGTGGCCGGTACCGCGGCGGTGGGGGGAGCGACATCGGAGGACATGCGTGTTCCAGGCAGACAAGGGCAGGGGGTGCTTGCAGCGCGACCCGACGTGACGCAGGATGCCACCTGAACCACGGTTGAGGTCAAGCAGTGATCGCACAGGAACTGAGTGTGGGTGAAGTGGCCAAGCGCAGCGGGGTAGCCGTGTCGGCGCTGCATTTCTACGAGCGCAAGGGCTTGATCCGCAGCCTGCGCACGGCTGGCAACCAGCGCCGCTTCGCGCGTGACGTATTGCGTCGGCTGGCGGTGATCCGGGTGGCGCAGCGCGTGGGCCTGCCGTTGGAGGCGGTGGCGACGGCGTTTGCCGCGCTGCCGGAAAACAAGACCCCCACCAAGGCCGAATGGGCAAGGATGTCCGCGCTGTGGCGCGGTGAACTGGATCAGCGCATTGCCCAGTTGCTGCTGCTGCGCGACCAGCTCACCGACTGCATCGGCTGCGGCTGCCTGTCGATGCAGCGCTGCCGCCTGGCCAACCCCGGCGACGCGCTGGGTGACCAGGGCGATGGTCCGCAGCGCTGGGGGTAAGCGCCGTTGGCACCCGTGCGCTGGCGCGCATCACCCGCATCACACCGGCAGGTACCCACCGCGGCTTGCTGCGCGCAAACCGCCGTGCTTCACCACACGGTGAACACCTGCCCGCTCTGCACGCCTTCCACGCTGCGCTGGTAGGCCAACGACGCGCGCTGTGCGGTGACCGGCTCGAAGCCGGGGAAGAAGGCGCCGTAGTCGTCCATCGATTCGACCAGCACGTTCGGGCTTACCACGTTGATGCGCAGCCCGCGGGGCAACAGCTCGCAGGCCGCGCCGCGCACGAAGCCTTCCAGGGCGGCATTCACGGCCGTTGCGTTGGCGCCATCGCGGATCGGCTGGGCACTCACGATGCCGCTGGTGAGGGTGATCGAGCCGCCGCGGTTGAGGTGGTGCTGGGCAGCCAGCGCCAGGCGCACCTGGCCCAACAGCTTGTCCTGCAGGCCAAGGTTGAACTGTGCGGTGCTCATCGCGGCCAACGGCCCGAAATGCAGCTTCCCGGTGGTGGCAACCACGGCGTCCACCGTACCCACCTGCGCGAACAGGGCCTGCACGCTGGCATCGTCGGTGAGATCGACCTGCACGTCGCCGCCGTGGCGGCCGGCACGGATCAACTGGTGGTGGGCGCCCAGCGTGGTGGCCACGGCCTGGCCGAGGGTGCCGCTGGCGCCGACGAGGAGAATCTTCATGCGGGGGTGCTCCATCAGGGGGTGAGGGCAGTCTGCGCCCGAGTGACAGGTTCGGTAACCGGCGTATGCTTTGTGGATTGCAAACCTGGGGTTGCCAATGGATACCTTGCGCTGCATGCAGGCCTTCGTCGCCGTGGTGGAACTGGGCAGCTTCAGCGCCGCCGCAGAGCGCCTGGCGGTGTCATCGGTGATGGTGGGCAAGTACATCCAGCAGGTGGAAGCGCACCTGGGCGTACGCCTGCTGCAGCGGAACACGCGCCGCCAGAGCCTCACCGACGCCGGCCGGCACTATCTGGCCGGCTGTCGCGCGGTGCTGGAACAGGTGCAGCAGGCCGAGGCCAGCGTAGAGGGCCTCCAAGCCCAGCCGCAGGGCGTGCTGCGGGTCAGCGCGCCGGTCACCTGGGGCAGCTGCGTGCTGGCGCCGCTGGTGGCGCAGTACCTGGCCGCCTACCCGCAGGTAACGGTGGAGCTGGACCTGAGCAACCAGCGTGTGGATCTGATTGAAGAACAGTTCGACGCGGTGGTGCGGATGGGCCGGATCGGCTCGGCCGAATGGGTGGCGCGGCCGTTGCCGGCCTATGCGATGCAGATCTGCGCCGCGCCGGCCTACCTGCAGCGCAAGGGCGTGCCGCGGCATCCCGGCGACCTGCACGACCACGACTGCCTGACCCACCTGGCCTGGCGCGGGGGCCACGGCTGGCGCCTGCGCGGGCATCCCGAGCAGGACTGGTCGGAACACTCACGCCTGGTGTGCAATGACGGCGATGGCCTGCGCCGCGCCGCGCTGGCCGGCGCCGGGTTGATCCTGCAGCCGGCCGTGCTGTTGGCCGAGGACATCGCCGCCGGGCGTCTGCAGCCGGTGCTGGCCGATTACCTGCCCGAACCGCGCCCGCTGCACCTGGTGTATCTACCCGATCGCCGCCCCCGGCCGAAGCTGTCCAGCTTCGTGGCGTTCCTGCTGGACAAGGTTGCGCCGCCGTAGAGCCGCTCGTGGGGTGGCACACGGGGCCTGACCAGATGGCAGTCACGCATGACGTCGCCCAACCGGCACGCCTCAATCGTTGGCGGCCGCCAATGCCTGCCCGCGCAAGGTTGCCGCCTCGATCGCGCGCGCCACGATGGCCTCGAACCCGTCGGCCTGGAAGCGCTCGATCGCGGCCTGGGTGGTGCCATTGGGCGAGGTCACGCGGCGGCGCAGTTCGGCCGGCGCTTCACCGGACTCATCGAGCATGCGGCTGGCGCCCAGCAGTGTCTGCACCACCAGCGTGCGGGCCGCGTCGGGCGGCAGGCCCTGGGCGATGCCGGCCGCTTCCATCGCTTCGGCCAGCAGGAATACATACGCCGGGCCACTGCCGGACACGGCGGTCACGGCATCCATGCGGGCTTCGTCTGCGATCCAGACCGTGCGCCCGGCGCTGGCCAGCACGGTATCGGCCTGCTGGCGCTGGGCTGCGCTGACCCCGTCAGTGGCATACAGCCCGGTGACACCGGCACCCAGCAGGGCCGGTGTGTTGGGCATCGCCCGCACCACCGCCGGATGGCCGCCCAGCCAGCGTGCCAACTGTGCACTGGTGATACCGGCGGCGATGGACACCACCAGCGGGTGCCTGGCGCCGGCCAGCGCAGCGAGCGAGGCGCACACATCGCGCAGCACCTGCGGTTTCACCGCCAGCACCCATACGCCGCCCTGGGCGGCGGCGTCGCTGGCGCTGGCGTAGGTGTTCACGCCGAAGTCGAGCGCCAACTGTTCGCGCAGTGCGTCGACCGGTTCGGCCACGTGCACGTGCGCCGGGGCCACGCCCTGGCGGATCAACCCGGCGATCAGGCTGCGGGCCATGTTGCCGCCGCCGATGAAGGTAACTGTGGTTGCGCTCATGCAAACTCCCTGGAACTGGGTGTGAAAGGAATCAGGCCGCGCGCGGTCGGGCGCCGAACAACGCCGTGCCGATCCGCACCATGGTCGCGCCACGGGCAATGGCCTCGGTGTAGTCGCCGCTCATGCCCATCGACAGCGTATCCACCTGCCGATGGGCCGCCGCCAGCGACTGGTAAAGCGTGCGCATGCGCTCGAAGGCCAGCTGCCGGCGCCCGGCATCGGGCCACGGCGCCGGGATCGCCATCAGCCCGCGCAACCGCAGGCGCGGCTGTTCGCTGATGGCGGCGGCCAATCCGGGAACGGCGTCGGGACTGCAGCCATGCTTGCTGCCTTCATCGTCGATGTTGACCTGGATCAGCACGTTCAGCGGGGCATGGTGCACGGGCCGATGCGCGGCCAGGGCGGCCACCAGCTTGGGCCGGTCCACGCTCTGCACCCAGTCGAAGTGCCGGGCGGCCAGTTCGGCCTTGTTGGATTGCAGGTGGCCGATCAGGTGCCATTCCAGCCCCAGCGCGGCCAACGCGTCGATCTTGGCCAGCGCTTCCTGCACGTAGTTCTCGCCGAACGCGCGCTGGCCCTGGCCGGCCAAGGCTGCCACCGCATCGGCCGGCTGGGTCTTGGATACCGCCAGCAGGACCGGGTCTGGCCGCCCGGCGGCGGCCGCCGCGTTGTGCAGGTTCAGCAATATCGTGGGCAGGGGCAGCGCGGACACGGGCGTTTTCCGGTAGATCAGGAACGCTATACTGCCGCCCGGGGAAAGAACCTTCCAGTCGCAGCAGTCATGGGGAGTAGCAGCGCATGGATATCGCCGAACTGTTGGCGTTTTCCGTAAAGAACAAAGCGTCGGATCTTCATCTGTCGGCAGGCCTGCCGCCGATGATCCGCGTGGACGGCGATGTCCGTCGCATCAATATTCCGGCCCTGGACCACAAGCAGGTACATGCGCTTGTGTACGACATCATGTCGGACAAGCAGCGCCGCGACTACGAGGAATTCCTCGAAGTCGACTTCTCCTTCGAGATCCCGTCGCTGGCGCGTTTCCGCGTCAACGCGTTCAACCAGAACCGGGGTGCGGGTGCGGTGTTCCGTACCATTCCCTCCGAAGTGTTGACGCTGGAAGACCTGGCCGTGCCGCCGATCTTCCGCGAGCTGATCGACCAGCCGCAGGGCCTGATCCTGGTTACCGGCCCGACCGGTTCGGGCAAGTCGACCACGCTGGCGGCGATGATCGACCACATCAACAAGAACGAATACGGCCACATCCTCACCGTCGAGGATCCGATCGAATTCGTGCACACCTCGCAGAAGTGCCTGATCAACCAGCGCGAAGTGCACCGCGACACGCACGGCTTCAACGAAGCGCTGCGCTCGGCCCTGCGTGAAGATCCGGACATCATCCTGGTGGGCGAACTGCGCGACCTGGAAACCATCCGGCTGGCGCTGACCGCCGCGGAAACCGGCCACCTGGTGTTCGGTACGCTGCATACCAGTTCGGCGGCCAAGACCATCGACCGCATCATCGACGTGTTCCCCGCCGGCGAAAAGCCGATGGTGCGCTCGATGCTGTCCGAGTCGCTGCGCGCGGTGATTTCGCAGGCGCTGCTGAAGAAGGTCGGCGGCGGGCGTACCGCGGCATGGGAAATCATGGTCGGCACCCCGGCCATCCGCAACCTGATCCGCGAGGACAAGGTGGCGCAGATGTACTCGGCCATCCAGACCGGCCAGCAGATGGGCATGATGACCCTGGACCAGCACCTGCAGGACCTGGTCAAGCGCAGCCTGATCACCCGCAACCAGGCCAAGGAATACGCCAAGGACAAGCGGATCTTCGAATAACTTTCGAATCAGGGTAGTGCCGGCCGCTGGCCGGCTCCAGGCAACCTTCGGAGTACACCGCGATGAGCACCACCACCATCGACTTCACCTCGTTCCTCAAGCTGATGGCGCACCAGAAAGCGTCAGACCTGTTCATCACCGCCGGCATGCCGCCGGCGATCAAGGTCAACGGCAAGATCTCGCCGATCACCCAGACCCCGCTCACCCCGCAGCAGAGCCGGGACCTGGTGCTGAACGTGATGACGCCGGCGCAGCGCGAGGAATTCGAAAAGACCCACGAGTGCAATTTCGCCATCGGCCTGTCCGGCGTCGGCCGTTTCCGTGTGAGCTGCTTCTACCAGCGCAACCAGGTGGGCATGGTGCTGCGTCGCATCGAGACGCGCATTCCCACCGTGGAAGAACTGAGCCTGCCGCCGATCATCAAGACCCTGGCGATGACCAAGCGCGGCATCATCCTGTTCGTGGGGGCTACCGGTACCGGTAAATCGACCTCGCTGGCAGCGATGATCGGCTACCGCAACCACAACTCGACCGGGCACATCATCACCATCGAAGACCCCATCGAATTCGTGCACAAGCACGAGGGCTGCATCATCACCCAGCGCGAAGTGGGCATCGATACCGACAGCTGGGAAGCGGCGCTGAAGAACACCCTGCGCCAGGCCCCGGACGTGATCATGATTGGCGAGGTGCGTACCCGCGAAGGCATGGACCACGCCATCGCGTTTGCCGAAACCGGCCACCTGGTGCTGTGTACGCTGCACGCCAACAACGCCAACCAGGCGATGGACCGCATCATCAACTTCTTCCCCGAAGACCGCCGCAACCAGCTGCTGATGGATCTGTCGCTGAACCTCAAGGGCGTGGTGGCCCAGCAGCTGATTCCTTCGCCCGATGGCAAGTCGCGCAAGGTGGCGATGGAGATCATGCTCGGCACGCCGCTGGTGCAGGACTACATCCGCGACGGCGAAATCCACAAGCTCAAGGAAGTGATGAAGGAGTCGGTGCAGCTGGGCATGCGCACCTTCGACCAGAGCCTGTTCGAGCTGTACCAGGCCGGCGAGATCAGTTACGAAGACGCCCTGCGCTACGCCGATTCGCAGAATGAAGTGCGGCTGCGCATCAAGCTGTCGCAGGGTGGCGATGCGCGCACGCTGTCGCAGGGCCTGGACGGGGTGGAGATCTCCGAGGTCCGCTGAGGGGGTCTGGCAAAACCGGGGCGGCTCTGCGATCGTCGCGCCGTCCCGGGGGCCCGGGATACAGGGGGCGCCGGCACCTCGCCGGTAGATGCATTGCAGGTGATCCGCATATGGACGTGGACGATCCTTACCGTGCGCCGGCAACCTTGCCGGCCACCGCACCAGCGTTTCCACCGGTGCCGCAGTTCGCCTCGCGCGATGCCGTCGCCGGTGAGTACTACTCACCGCCCACCCTGAAACTGGCGTCGTTGTCGCTGGTGACGCTGGGGCTTTACCCGTTGTATTGGTTCTGGCAGAACTGGCGGGCCATCAAGCGTGAAACCGGTGGCACCCAGTGGCCGTGGGCGCGTGCGGTGTTCGCGCCGCTGTGGTCATTCCTGTGTTTCAGCGATCTGCGCGACATTGCCGTCAGCCGCCGTCGGGATCTGGCCTTTGCGCCCGGGCTGCTTGCGGCCGTGTACTTCCTGCTCAACCTGGCCGGGCGCCTGCCGGGTGCACTGACGCTGTTGTCATTGTTCACCTTCGTGCCGATCCTGCCGATCAACAGCCTGCTGCGCCGCTACCACCGCGAGGAAGGAGTGGACACCCGGCGTATGGACCGCTTCGGGGTGTGGCACATTCTGTTGCTGGTGTTCGGCGGCCTGTTCCTGCTGCTGGTGCTGTTTGGGTTTTCGTTGCCCGATACCGAGCGCTGAGTGCGCTGATGGTCGATGCCCGCAACCATGTTCTGATCGACTATGAAAACGTACAACCCAGAACATTGGCCGCGTTGCGCGGCCCGGCGTTCCGGGTGCTCGTGTTCGTAGGTGCGGGCCAGGCCAGGATCAGCATCGATGTGGCTGAAGCGCTGCATGCGTTGGGCCCCGATGCCCGCTACATACGCTGCAGCGGCAACGGGTCCAATGCGCTGGATTTCCATATCGCCTTCTATATTGGCGAGCTGGCCAGCCAGACACCCGGGGACGTTTTCCACATCGTCTCCAAGGACACCGGTTTCGACCCGCTGGTGACCCATCTTCGAGCGCGCGGGTTGCAGGTCAGCCGCGTGCCATCGGTGGAAAGCCTGCCGATGCTGCGTGCAGCCCTGCCCAAGGCACCCAAGGTGGCAACGGTCAAGGCGGCCGCAACGGCTGCGGCAGCGGTCACACCGATCGAGCGCGTCGTTGCCGCGTTGCGCAAGCAAGGGGCCGCCCGCCCGGGGTCGCCCAAGACCCTGCAGAACGCGATCGGTGCCATCTACCAAGGTGCCATGCCGGCTGCCGAGCGGGCGCGCCTGGTCCAGCAGTTGCAGCAGCGCGGATGGGTGAAGGTGGTGGGTAGCAAGGTCACCTACGCCCTGCCGGGATGATCCCGTGTTCGGGGGCGCGCTGGATTGATGAGCCTGCTTCATTACCAATAGCGATTCAAACGCTCCAATCCTGGCCGCCCGACGGTCTATGGTGGGCGTCCCCCATCAACGCCGATCCCACCGGCAGGAGCATCCCATGCAGACTCGCGAACTGGGCAACAGTGGCCTGCGGGTTTCCGCGTTGGGCCTGGGCTGCATGGGCCTGAGCTTCGGCTATGGCCCGGCAACCGAAACACGCGCCGCCACCGCCCTGCTGCATGCTGCCGTGGAGCAGGGCGTAACCTTCTTCGACACGGCCGAGGTGTATGGGCCGTTCCGCAACGAGGAGCTGCTGGGCGAAGCGCTCAAGCCGTACCGCGAGCAGCTGGTGATCGCCACCAAGTTCGGGTTCAAGGATGGGCGTGCCGATGCCGGGCTGGACAGCCGTCCCGAGCGCATCCGTGCCGTGGCCGAGGCCAGCCTGTCGCGCCTGAAGACCGACCGGATCGACCTGTTCTACCAGCACCGGGTCGATCCCAACGTGCCGATGGAGGACGTGGCCGGTACCGTCAAGGATCTGATTGCCGAGGGCAAGGTGAAGCATTTCGGCCTGTCCGAAGCCGGCGTGGACAGCATCCGTCGCGCGCATGCGGTGCAGCCGGTGGCCGCACTGCAGAGCGAGTATTCGTTGTGGTGGCGCGAACCGGAGCAGAGCGTGCTGCCGGTGCTGGAGGAACTGGGGATCGGCTTCGTTCCGTTCAGTCCGCTTGGCAAGGGTTTTCTGACCGGCGCGATCAACGTCGATACGCAGTTCGCCGCCGATGACTTCCGCAACAGCGTGCCACGCTTTGCCGCCGACGCGCGCCAGGCCAACCAGGCCCTCGTCGATCGCATCAGCGCCATCGCCACCGCCAAGGGCGCCACGCCGGCACAGGTCGCCCTTGCGTGGTTGTTGTCGCGCAAGCCGTGGATCGTGCCGATTCCCGGCACCACCAAGCTGCATCGCCTGGAAGAAAACCTGGGCGCGGTGTCGCTGCAGCTCGATGCCGCCGACCAGCGGCAGATCGGCGATGCGCTGGACAGCATTGCCATCGTCGGCGACCGCTACAACGCCGCGCGGCAGAAACTGGTCGCGCGCTGACGTGGCGGGGCGTACCGACCGTGGGTCGGTACGCCCTCAGCCCCGGATGAACGCCAACAGATCGGCGTTGATCACCTCGGCATGGGTGGTGCACATGCCATGCGGGTAACCTTTGTAGACCTTCAACGTCCCGTGCTTGAGCAGCGTGATGGAGCGCTCGGCCGAATCGGCGATCGGTACGATCTGGTCATCGTCGCCATGCATCACCAGCACCGGCACGTCGATCTTCTTCAGGTCTTCGGTGAAGTCGGTTTCCGAGAACGCCTGGATGCAGTCGTAGTGCGCGTTGATCGCACCGGCCATGCCCTGTCGCCACCAGTTGTCGACCACGCCCTGCTGCACCGGCGCACCAGCGCGGTTGAACCCGTAGAAGGGAATGGGCACCTCGCGGTAGAAACTGGCGCGGCCGGCGACCAGTTGCGCACGGAATCCGTCGAACACCTCCTTCGGCGTACCGCCCGGGTTGGCCGCGCTCTTGATCATGATCGGCGGCACCGCCCCCACCAGCACCGCCTTGGCCACGCGGCCGGGCGCGGCCTGGGCCACGTAGTGGGCCACTTCGCCGCCCCCGGTGGAATGGCCCACGTGTACCGCATCGCGCAGGTCCAGGTGCGTTACCAGTGCGTTGACGTCGGCCACGTAGGTGTCCATGTCATGGCCGTCGCGGGTCTGCGAGGAGCGGCCGTGGCCGCGCCGGTCGTGGGCGATCACCCGGTAGCCCTGCAGCAGGAAGAACTGCAGCTGGCTGTCCCAGTCGTCGGCGCTGAGCGGCCAGCCGTGGTGGAACACGATCGGCTGACCCTGTCCCCAGTCCTTGTAGAAGAGTTGGGTATTGTCAGGGGTGGTGACGTAGGGCATGACGCGATCTCCTGGGCAGGAACGGGGGGAGGCAGGGCGCTTTGGCATGCTGCGCAGCGCGGCGTTCAATCGGCATGAAAGGACGATGTCGATTTCCGGCACTGGCACGCGTCATACCAGCAGGACTGGCCAATCCGGCCGGTCGTCCGGTGAGGCAACCGTCATGAGCGTTACCCCCAAAGTGAAAGGCCCGGCGTCCGGTTTCCCCTCCATCGAGAAAACCTGCGGCCAACCGGTGGGTCACTGGCTGGCGTTGCTGGTAGCCCAGGGTGGGCTCCAGCACACGGCACGGGTGGGTTTCCTGAAAACCGGGCACGGCCTGGGGCATGGGCACGCCAATGCACGGGTGGCCCACCATCTGGCCGCGGCACCCGTGGCCTGAGCGCGCGCCCGGTGCCGGCACCGGCAGTGGTAATGGTAGTGGTGGCATGCTGGGCGGCCTTGCCGCCGACAGGAGTCCGCCCGCGATGTTGCGCTTCACCGAACTACGGGTGGATTCCAGCCCCGGAATCACGCAGGCCGGACGCGTGCTGGACCTCGCGTTTCGTGCCGATGCCTACCATGTCGCCGCCATCTTCACGGCGGCCCTGCCGGTGGACTACGTGCTCGATGGGGCCGGCGTGCTCACCCTCCAGTGCGGGCCGCCGGGCGACGAACCCAGCTACCAGCACTTCCCCGGGGCCCGCGTGGTCTGCGTGGACCCGTTCGATTTCGCCGCCTACGCCCGCACCGATCCGGCAACCCGCGAGCGGACGATGCTGGCGCTGATCGAACAGCAGGGTTTGGCCCTGATCGCCCGCGTGGGGGCCGATCCGGCCCCGTGGCGGGCCGCCGCCGCGGCAGTGCGCGCGCAGGATTTCCAACGGGCGTGCGAGGTCCCGCGGCTGGGCCGGGCGCTGCCAGGCCGGGGCGGGAAGATCCAGGTGCATCGCTGCCTGGGGGCCGGCTTCGGCGAGCGTTGGGAGGCCCGCGTGCTGGATCGCAGCGGGGAACTCATCGCCTGCCACACGATGCGCACGCCGGCTGCGCTGGACCAGCGCGATTGGTTCAAGCGGTCGGCGTGGGAGCAGGGGGTGTTCGTGGTGCGCCAGCGCCTGGGGCCGGTGGTGTTCACCCTGGCGCCGCCCACCGCGCAGGGCCCGGGCAGCTGCTGGCGCGCTGTCTGAATCATTTCACCTGCAACTGTCACGCTGATCGTGTCTAATACCGCTCCCCACGCACAGCCCCCACCCCCATGTCCCTTGATTCCCATGGCCCCGCGCCGTGCGACGACGCTGACGGCCATCTGGTCACCGCTGGCCCGCTGACCCCGCCGCCGGACAGCGCCGGCACCGTGGCCGACGAACAGGCGCTGCGCCATTCGGTGGCCGAGGACGTGCAGGGCATGATCCTGGCCACCCTGGTGGCTTCGTTGGGCCTGGCCATCTTTGCCAAGGGGGGGCTGATGATCGGCGGCATGGCCGGGCTGGCGTTCCTGGCCCATTACGCCTTCGGTTGGAACTTCGGGCTGGTGTTCGTGCTGGTCAACCTGCCGTTCTACTGGGTGGCGGTGCGCCGGATGGGCTGGGAATTCACCCTGAAGACTTTCGCGGCGGTCACCGCCTGCGGCGCGCTCACCGACCTGCTGCCGCGCTGGGCCGATTTCGCCCACATCGCCCCGTTGTATTCGGCGCTGGTGGGCGGCGCGCTGGCCGGGCTGGGCATCCTGTTCTACATCCGCCACCGCGCCAGCCTGGGCGGGATCGGCATTCTGGCGGTGTACCTGCAGCGCACCCGCGGCTGGAGCGCGGGCAAGGTGCAGATGTCCTTCGACACGCTGCTGATGTGCGTGGCCTTTTTCGTGCTGTCGCCGTCGCAGGTGATGTACTCGGCCATCGGCGCGGTGGTGCTCAGCCTGGTGCTGATGTTCAACCACCGCCCGGGCCGTTACATGGGTGTCTGACCCGCAGGCTACCGGCGCGGGATGGCCCCCAGCTTCTGCAGGCGCGCGTACACCGGGCAGTCGGGGCTGTGCGCGCCGGGCAGGTAGCCCAGGCTCATCAGGAACTCGCCGGTGATCTCACCGCCGGTGAAGCGGAAGGTCTTCTTGAACAGCTTCACCCACGCGGCCTTGTCCTGCGGGTGGTGCGCGTCCAGCCAGGCCGCGAAGCTGCCGTGGCGGGCGCGCAGTTGCTGGATCACCTGCGCGTTGTGGACCGCCGCGTGCACCTTGAGCCGGTTGCGGATGATGCCGGCATCATTCAACAGCCGCTCGATGTCGCGCTCGCCGTAGGCGGCCACCCTATCCACGTCGAACCCGCTGTACGCGGCGCGGAAGCCCTCGCGTTTCTTCAGGATGGTTTCCCAGCTCAACCCGGCCTGGTTGATCTCCAGCAGCAGCCGCTCGAACAGCTCGCGCTCGTCGCGCTGCGGGAAGCCGTATTCGTGGTCGTGGTAATGGCCGTGCACCGGGTGGCCGGGGGCGATGAGGCAGTAGCCGCTCATGGGGTTTCCTTGCAACGGGTGTTCATGGGCGCGGTCCGCGCGGGAGTGCACGCATCCTAGCGGACGCCTCACGCCCGTGCCGATGCCCAGCGGTTAGAATGGACCCATGTCCGAGCTCTCCACCTCCCTCGCCCATCACCTGCTGGTCGCGCTGCCGTCGCTGACCGATCCCACGTTCGCGCGCAGCGTGGCGCTGATCTGCCAGCACGACGACAACGGTGCCATGGGCGTGCTGGTCAACCAGCCGTCCGAGTACACCCTGGGCGACGTGCTGGCGCAGATGGAAATCACCACCGAGTGCAGCGACCTGCGCGGGAAAGTCGTGCTCAATGGCGGTCCGGTGCACCCCGAGCGCGGCTTTGTGCTGCACGACGATGCGCGCAGCTGGGATTCCAGCCTGGTCGTGGGCGAAGGCGTGTTCCTGACCACCTCGCGCGACATTCTCGAGGCAATGGCGCGCGGCGAAGGCCCACGCAATGCACTGGTCACGCTGGGATGCGCCGGCTGGAGCGAAGGTCAACTGGAAAGCGAGCTGGGGGAGAACAGCTGGCTGACCGTGCCGGCCGATGCCGAGCTGCTGTTCAGTACCCCATTTGAACAACGTTGGCAGGGCGCGGCATCGCGGATCGGCGTGGACCTGTTCCTGCTCACCGATTACAGCGGCCATGTCTGAGTCCACCACGCCACCGCCGGCAGCTGCAGCGCCGGGCACCATCCGCCGCGACGGTACGGTGCTGGGCTTTGATGTCGGCTCACGCCGTATCGGCGTGGCCATCGGCAGTTCGTTCGGCACCCATGCACGCGCCATCGCGGTGGTCGATGTGCACGGCAACGGGCCGGATTGGGCCGCGGTGGAACGCCTGATCAAGGAATGGCGGCCCGACGGCCTGGTGGTGGGCGACCCGCTCACCCTGGACGGCCAGGACCAGCCCAACCGCAAGCGTGCGCAGGGCTTTGCCCGCCAGCTGCGGGAACGTTTCAAATTGCCGGTGGTCCTGGTCGACGAGCGTTCCAGCTCGGTCGAGGCCGCCCGCCGGTTTGCGGTCGAACGCGCCGAAGGCCGCAAGCGCCGCCGCGATGCTGCCACCCTGGATGCCGTGGCCGCCGCGGTCATCATCGAGCGCTGGCTGTCCTGCCCGGACGATGCCACCCCCGTTTCCTGACGCACAGACCCTACCCATGACCGCCTCGCAACTCGATTCCGATGGACGCCTGCGCCACCTGCTGACCCTGGAAGGTCTGCCCCGTGAAACCCTGTTGCAGCTGCTCGACCGCGCCGGCCAGATCCGCGATGCGGCGGTGGGCCGGGTTGGCAACAAGCGTCATGTGCTCGGCGGTGCGGCGGTATGCACCTTGTTCTTCGAACCGTCCACGCGCACGCGCAGTTCGTTCCAGCTGGCCGCGCAGCGGCTGGGCGCGGACGTGCTGAACTTCGATGCGTCCACCTCGTCCACGCGCAAGGGCGAGACGGCCTGTGACACGTTGAAGAACCTGGAAGCGATGGGCGTGCGCGGCTTCGTGGTGCGCCATCCCGATGACGGTGCGGTAGCGGCGCTGGCCGCCGCGGCGGGCGAGGGCACCGCGCTGATCAACGCCGGTGACGGCCGCAGCGCGCACCCCACCCAGGGCCTGCTGGACATGCTGACCCTGCGCCAGGCCAAGGGCAGCGATTTCTCGAAGATGAAGGTGGTGATCGTTGGCGATGTGAAGCACTCGCGCGTGGCCCGCACCGACCTGCACGCGTTGCGCACCTTGGGCGTGGGCGAAATCCGCGTGTGCGGCCCGCAGTCGCTGCTGCCCGACGATGACACCCTGAAGGGCTGCATCGTCGGCCAGGATTTCGACGCCATGCTGGAAGGCGCCGATGCCCTGATGATGCTGCGCCTGCAGCGCGAACGCATGGAAGAAGGCCTGGTGCCGTCGATCGAGCAGTACCACGCGCAGTACGGCCTGGATGCCGCGCGTCTCAAGCGCGCCGGCCGGGATGCCGCCGTGCTGCACCCGGGCCCGATCAACCGTGGGGTGGAAGTCACCGACGAGGTGGCCGACGGCCCGCAGTCGTGGGTGCTGCGCCAGGTCGCCAATGGCGTGGCCGTGCGCATGGCGGTGTTGGAGACGTTGCTGGGCTGAGGCGCCCGCGGCGTCACAACCGGCACGTGTGCCCAACGCCGACAGTGAAGGTTGGCCGAGGCGATTGGCCAGGGGTTCCTGGTGCCGAACCGAAAGCATCCACGCAGGACGGGGATCTACGGGGTCAACGCCCGCAGCGCCGGTGCTGCCCCGCCAACCTGCGTGGCGTCGGGGTGCTCAGCGCTTCTGCGCCCACAACCACTCCCACATGGCCGCATCGGCATAGGTGGCATCCCAGGCGTTGTGGTTGCCCTGCGGGTACTCGGTGTAGCGCACGTCCTTCGCGCCGGCCTGCTGGAACGCGGCGTGCAACCGGCGGTCGTCCTGCGGCGGCACCACATCATCGAGCGCGCCATGGAACATCCAGATCGGGGTGCGCTTCAGGCGCTGGGCGATGGCCGCATAGGGATCGGCTTCATGCGCCACGTTCGCCACGAACAACGTGGGCCGCACCGCACGCGGGGCCAGCACCGCGCCGCAGACCGGCACGATCGCGGCGAAGCGGTGGGGGTCGTCCAGGGCAATGTTCCAGCTGCCATAACCGCCCATCGACATGCCGGTCAGGTACTGGCGCTGCGGGTCGGCGTTGAACTCGGCCAGGGTGGCGTCCAGCGCCGCCAGGGCAACCCGGTTGTTGTCGCCCGACCATTCCTCATCGCCGGGTACCTGCGGCAGTACGACCAGCGCCGGGAAGCTGTCGGCGTGCGCGCGTAGATACGGGCCGAGGCCGGCCTCGGTCTGCGCGCGGTTGTTGTCGCCGCGCTCGCCGGAGCCATGCAGGAACAGCACCACCGGCAGCGCAGCGGCCTGCGCGCGTGCACCGCGCGGCACGAACACCTGGTAGTAGGCGGTGCGGCCCTCCAGCTTGATCGCGCGTGGCTCCAAACGCCCCACGTCCCCGCGGGGCGTCGCGCACCCGGTCAGCGTCACCATCGCCACTGCCCATAGCAGCCAACCGGTGCGTCGCAGCATTGTCCGTCCTCGCCTGGAAACGTTTCCAGTCTAAGTGGCAACGCGCGCTGGGGCATCTTGCAGTGCATCAGTCCGGGCGCGGCGCGGCCGCCAGGATCTCCATCTGCTCGATCGCTTCGGGATGGCCCTCGGCGGCGGCCGCCCGCACCTGGGCCAGGCTGGGGTGCACCACCAGCAGGATCGGGTTCTCGCACTGCGGGCAGTCGAACTGGGCCTCGTCTTCGTGCAGTTCCATTGCCATCTGGCGCGCGCTGCCCTGCCATTCGCAGGCCGCGCAGGTGTGGATCTGCTCGCGCCAGCCGGGCGAGAAGTAGTTGTCCAGGGTCAGTGCCATCGGTGTTCCAAAGTCAGTGCAGCAGGATCAGGGTGGCCAGGCCGAGGAAGCTGAAGAAGCCCATCACGTCGGTCACGGCGGTCACCACCACGGTGCCGGCCACGGCCGGGTCCACGTTCATGCGCTTGAGCATCAACGGCAGCAGCACGCCGGCCAATGCGGCGGCGCAGAAGTTGATGATCAGCGCCAGGGTGATCACCAGCGACAGCAGGAAGCTGTGGAACCACAGGAAGGCGATGATGCCCACCACCGTACCGATCAACGTGCCGTTGATCAGCGCCACACGCGATTCCTTCCACAGCAGGATGCGGGCGTTGCTCGGGCCCACCTGGCCCAGCGCGATACCGCGCACCATCAGGGTCAGCACCTGCACGGCGGCATTGCCGCCGACGCCGGCCACGATCGGCATCAGCACCGCCAAGGCCACCACCTTCTGCAGGGTCAGTTCGAACTGGCCGATCACGCTGGCGGCCAGGAATGCGGTGCACAGGTTGATGCCCAGCCACACCACGCGGCCGCGCACGGCACGCTTGATCGGCGAGAACAGGTCTTCCTCTTCGTCCAGGCCGGCCGCGCCCAAGGCCTGGTGCTCGGCCTGCGACCGGATGATATCGACCACGTCATCGATGGTGATGCGGCCGAGCAGGATGTTGTTGTCGTCCACCACCGGGGCGGACACCCAGTCGTGATCGGAGAACTGGCGCGCCACTTCCTCGGCGCCCTCGCCGACGTCGATGGCCGGCTGTTCGTCGTCGATCAGCCGGTTGATCGGGGTGTTGTCTTCATGGGTGACCAGTGCGGCCAGCGACAGCCGGCCCAGGTACTGGTGGCGCCGGCTGACCACGAACAGGTGATCGGTGTGGTCGGGCAGTTCGCCGCGCAGGCGCAGGTAGCGCAGCACCACGTCCACATTGACGTCGGCGCGCACGGTCACCACGTCCGGGTTCATCAGTCGGCCGGCGCTGTCCTCGGGGTAGGACAGGACCTGTTCAAGCCGCTCGCGGTTCTCGCGGTCCATCGACTTGAGCACTTCGTCGATGACCGTGTCGGGCAGGTCTTCGACCAGGTCGGCCAGGTCATCGATGTCCAGGTCTTCGACCGCGGCGATGATTTCGTCCGGGTCCATGTCGGCCAGCAGGCTTTCGCGCACTTCTTCGCCGACGTGGACCAGCACTTCGCCATCGTCTTCCGGGTCGACCAGGCCCCACACCACTTCGCGCTTGCCCGGCGGCAGCGATTCGAGCAGGTTGCCGATCTCGGCCGGTGCCAACGTGTTGACCAGCCGGCGCACCGGCCCCAGTCGCCCGCTGTCCAGTGCATCGGACAACAGCCGCAGCTGGCGTGCCGTCTTGTCGTGGCGTACGGCTTCGGCCATGGGCAGCTCCGGCGGGAAAAGAAAAGGCCGCTATCCAGGACAGGATGCGGCATGCGGGGTAGTCACCGCGTCATTATCGCGTGCTTGTGTGTCAATCGGGTAGGTGCAGGTGGCGGCAATGCATGCGCCCGCATCGCACGCGATGGCGCGGTGGCGCCGGCCAATGGCCGACGCTACGGGCTCTGGGCAGCCTTCTCGATCCAGCGCTCGATGCCGCGGCGGTCGCGCGCCTGCATCAGCTTCGGGGCCATCGCCTGCAGCACCGAAAGATCGCTGTCGCGGATCGCGCGGCGTACTTCCAGCAGCGTGCCCGGGTGCAGGCTGAATTCGGTAAGGCCCAAGGCCAGCAGCAACGGGGTCATGCGCGGGTCACCGGCGATCTCGCCACATACCGCCACCGGGATGTCGTAGGCCTGGCCGGTACGCAGGATATGCGCGAGCAGGCGCACCACGGCCGGGTGCAACGGCGAGTACAGCTCGCCCACCGCTTCGTTGTTGCGGTCGGCGGCGAGCAGGTACTGCACCAGGTCGTTGGTGCCGATGGACAGGAAATCGACCAGGTCGATGAAACTTTCCAAGGCGATCGCCGCGGCCGGAACTTCGATCATTGCGCCGAACGGAATGTGTTCGGCCACTTCATGGCCTTCGGCGCGCAACAGCTCGGCCTGCTTGGCCAGGCGCCGGCGCACCGCGAGGATTTCCTCGCGGGTGCTGACCATCGGAATCAGGATGCGCAGCTTGCCGTAGGCCGAGGCGCGCAGGATCGCACGCAGCTGGGTATCGGCGACCTTGGGCCGGGCCAGCGACAGGCGCACGCCGCGCAGGCCCAGCGCCGGGTTTTCTTCGTTGCTCAGGGTCAGCCCGGTGCGGTCGGCCTTGTCCGCGCCCAGGTCCAGGGTGCGGATGGTGACTGGCCGCCCGCTCATGCCGAGTGCGGCATCGCGGTAGGTTTCAAACTGTTCCTGTTCGTCGGGCAGCTCGTTGCGCTGCAGGAACAGGAATTCGGTGCGGTACAGGCCCAGCCCGTGTGCGCCCAGCGCATGGGCCTGGGTGACATCTTCGCTGGATTCGGCGTTGGCCAGCAGCGCGATGTCGACGTTGTCGCGGGTGCGCGTGGGCTTGGTGCGCAGGCGGCCGAGTTCGCGCTGTTCGCGGGCGTGCTCGCGCAGGCGCACGCGGTAGTCGCGCAGGTCCGGAGCCTGCGGGTTGATGGTGACCGTGCCGTCGCTGCCGTCCATGATCAGCACGTCGCCGTCGGCAACCTTCTGCAGCACGTTGGCCACGTTGACGATCAACGGCAGGTGCAGGCTGCGGGCCAGGATCGCGCTGTGCGACAACGCGCTGCCGCCGGCGGTGACGATGCCGACCACGCCATGCGCCTGCAGCTGGGCCAGTTCAGAGGGGGCGATGTTGTCGCAGACCAGGATCTCCCCGGCCATGCCTTTGACGTCGGGCGGGCGCTTCTGCAGGAAGGCGTGGATGCGCCCGATCACATGGTCCAGGTCGTCCATGCGGCTCTTCAGATAGGCATCGTCCATGCCATCGAAGACCTTGGCCAGGCGGTCGCGCTGCACGCGCAGGGCGTAGCCGGCGCTGTACGGACCGCTGCGGATCAGCTCATCCAGCCCGAACAGCAGCTCCGGGTCGTCCAGCAGCAGGGCGTGCAGGTCCAGGAACTCGCCGGCCTCCTGGTTCAAGGCCCCCTGCAGGCGCTGGCGCAGGTCGTGCATTTCCGCCCGCGCCGCGTCCACGGCCACGTGCAGGCGCTGCAGTTCGGCCTCCACCTTGGCCGGCGGGATACGTTGTTCGGCCACTTCCAGCGCGTGCGGCAGGCGCACCCGTGCGCGGCCAAGGGCGTTGCCGCGCGAGGCACCGTGGCCGGTCAACAGCAGCGCACCGGACGCGGTCCGGCTGGCGGCGGTTGAACCCGGTCGCGACGGTTGCCCCGGCATCCTCAGCTGTCCTCGTCGAAACGCCGCTCGAACAGGCCCACCACCGCGTCCATCGCGGCGGCTTCGTCTTCGCCGTCGATGCGCACGGTGACCGGGGTGCCTTGGCCGGCAGCCAGCAGCATGACGCCCATGATGCTCTTGGCATTGATCTCACGGCCCTTGGCGGCCATGGTCACGTTGCAGCGGAACGGCGCCAGCTCCTGCACCAGCTTTGCAGTGGCGCGGGCATGCAGGCCCAGGCGGTTGGATACGGTAAGTTCACGTTCAAGCATCGTCGACAATCGCTCCATTGCGAGTGCCTGCCGCAGCAGTGGCAGGCAGTTGATCCAGTCCCTGTTCCGGATAATTCATCACCCGCAACAACATCGGCAGGCTAAGCGCCGAAACCCGGCGAGCCGGGGTGCCCAGACGAGCCAGTTGCCCGGCCAGATTGCTGGGGCTGGCGCCGTACAGGTCGGTCAGGATCAGCACGCCCTGGCCACTGTCCACCCGGCGCAAGGCGGCCGAGGCGAGTGGGAGCAGGACGTCCAGGTCTGCGTCGAACGGTACTTCGAAAGCTTCGGTTTTCAGCGGCAGGTGCCGCAGCAGCCGGGTCGTCACGTCCAACAGGGAAGTGCCGACGCCGGGGTGGGTTACGAGGAGAATGCCACAGGTCATTGCCGAACGTTAACAGGTCAACATGAATTGGCGGTAGGGGCCTGTGCGGGATTGTTCAATCCAATTCCCGATGGAAGGTCGCCACTTCCGGCCAGCCCTGCTCGCGGGCGTGGCGGGCCATGCGCTCGGCCAGGTACACCGAGCGGTGTTTGCCGCCGGTGCAGCCAAAGGCCACGGTCACATAGCTGCGGGTATCGTTGCCCAGGCGCGGCAGCCAGGTGTCCAGGAAATCGATCAGCTGGCCAGCGTAGCGCTGCACGTCCGGCTGGGCGTCCAGGTACTCGCGCACGCCGGGTTCGCGCCCGGACATCGGGCGCAGTTCCGGGTCCCAGTGCGGGTTGGGCAGCACCCGGGCATCGAACACGAAGTCGGCCTCGGCCGGTACGCCCCGCTTGTAGGCGAAGGATTCAAACAGCAGCGACAGCTTGCTGCCGTGGCTGAGTGCGAATTCGGTGACCACCTTGCGGCGCAGCTGGTGCACGTTGAGGGTGGTGGTGTCGATCACCGCGTCGGCGGCACGCCGCAGCGGGGCGGTGAGTTCGCGTTCGCGCGCGATCGCCTCGGGCAACGACAGGCCCAGCTGGCTCAGGGGGTGGCGGCGGCGGGTGTCGGCGTAACGCTTGAGCAGGGTTTCGTCGGTGGCATCGAAGAACAGCAGCTGCGCATCCAGCCCGGCGGCCTTGGCGTCTTCGCGCCAGTGCGAGAGCTGGGTGAGGTCGCTCTGCGCACGCACGTCGATACCCACGGCCAGCCGGCGCGGTGCTTCGCGCTCGGGGTCGCCGAGCAGGCTGCGCACGAAATCGGGCAGCAGGTTGATCGGCAGGTTGTCCGAGCAGTAGTAGTCGAGGTCTTCGAAGGTCTTGAGCGCGACCGTCTTGCCGGAACCGGACAGGCCACTGACGATGATCAGGGTGGCAGCGGTCGGGGCGGAGGCGGGGGCGGGGGTGTTCATGGCGTTCGGCGTTCCAACAGGTTGCTGTGGCGGGCGATGAACATCGCCGCAGGATCGATGCCCTTGGTGCGCAGGATGTGCAGCCGGGTGGCGGCCTCGGTCAGCACCGACAGGTTGCGCCCGGGCATCACCGGCAGGGTGATCAGCGGCACGTCCAGGTCCAGTACGTGCCGGGTTCCCGAATCCCCGGTCAGGCGTTCGTAGCCGTGTGGGGTGGGCTCGGTCATGGGCTTGGTCAGGTGCACGATCAGCCGAAGGTACTTGTTCTTCTTTACAGCGGTGTCACCGAACATCTCGCGCACGTTGAGCACGCCCAGGCCGCGCACTTCCAGCAGGTCCTGCAGCAGTTCCGGGCAGGTGCCGTCGAGCACGTCCGGGGCGATCTGGGTGAATTCGGGGGCATCATCGGCCACCAGGCGATGGCCGCGACTGAGCAGTTCCAGCGCCAGTTCGCTCTTGCCCGACCCGGCTTCGCCGGTGATCAGCACGCCGATGGAATAGATTTCCATGAACACGCCATGCAGGATCACCCGGGGCGCCAGCGTGCGCGCCAGGTGGTAGGACAGGTGGTTGAGCAGCTCGTGGCCGCGCTTGGGCGAGATCCACAGCGGCGTCTGTGATTCGTCTGCCGCTGCGCGCAGGTCTTCCGGGCAGGGCTGGTTGCGGGTGATCACCAGCGCCAGCGGGTGCGAGTGCATGATCCGCTCGATGGTTTCCCAGCGCTGGCGCGAGTCCAGCGAGTCCAGCCAGGACAGTTCCTCGGTGCCCAGGATCTGCACCTTGTTGGGGTAGATCGCGTTGAGGTAGCCGGCCAGCGACGGGCGCCGCGACATGGTGTTGCCCGCTTCCAGTTCGCGACGTTCGCCCTGCTGCCCGGCGATCCAGCGCAGGGCCAGGCGGTCGCGTTGCTGTTCAAACAGCTCACGCGCGGTGATGCTGGTGTTCATGCGGCGCTCGCAGGCGGGGGGAATTCGATGACCCGACGCAGCGCCTCGCCGTCGCGCGCGTCGCGCAGCGCCTGGCGGATGTCCGGCTCGGAGAACAGCTCGGCCAGCTCGGAAAGCAGCATCAGGTGTTGATGGGTGTAGTGGGCCGGGACGGCGATGGCGAACACCAGGTCCACCGGCTCGTCGCCGCCGAACTCGACCGGTGATTCCAGGCGGAGCAGGGCGCCACGCGGGCGTTCCAGCAGCGGCGCACGGCCATGCGGAATGGCGATGCCGTGGCCGATCGCCGTGCTGCCCAGCTGCTCGCGCTGGCACAGGTTCTGGTAGATCAGCTCGGCATTGGCTTCGCGGCAGGCCAGCAGCCGGGCGGCGGCATGCAGGACGCTGTCGCGATCGGCGGCCGGCAACACTTGCGTGCGCACGGCCGCCAGAAGATCAGTCAAGGGCATGTCAGGGGAAGAGCGAGGACGTCAGTCGTCATTGTCGCCCACCGGCAGCGGTGCGTGCTGCTGTTTTTTCTCCTTGTGCTTGATCACAAGGCGGTCCAGCTTGTCGGCCAGGATGTCGATGGCGGCGTACATGGTCTGGCCACCCGCCTCGGCGTGCAGGGTCTGGCCGGGGACGTTGGCACTGGCATCGACGTGGTGTTCGTTCTTGCGCAGTTCCAGGGTGACCCGCACCTCACAGTGCTGATCGAAGTGCTTGCCCAGGCGCTGCAGCTTGGTTTCCACGTATTCGTGCAGGGCCGGGGTGACTTCCACGTCTTTGCCAAACGTCTCGATGCGCATCGGGTTTCTCCTTTGTTCGGATGAGCCAATGAACCTTCCCGCCAGGCGCGGTGAGCGTCAGACGATTCGTACCCTTTCGTGCGAGGCGGAAATGTTCATGGCCTCACGATACTTCGCCACGGTGCGGCGCGCTACCGGTATCCCCGAGGTTTTGAGCAGGTCAGCCAGCTTGGCGTCAGAAAGCGGCTTGCGCGGGTTCTCGTCATCGATCAGGCGGCGGATCATGGCCTGGATGGCGATGCTGGAGGCCTCGCCGCCGCTGTCGGTGTCGATCCCCGAGGCGAAGAAACTGCGCAATGCCAGGGTGCCGCGCGGGGTGCGCACGTACTTGCGCGCGATCGCCCGGGAAATGGTGGATTCGTGCAGGCCCAGTTCCCCGGCCACTTCGCGCAGGGTCAACGGGCGCAGCGCCTGTTCGCCGAACTCCAGGAATGCGGCCTGCTGCTGCAGCAGGCTGCGCATCACCCGCAGCAGGGTTTCCCCGCGTGCCTCCAGGCCCTTGAGCAGCCAGCGGGCTTCCTGCAGGTGGGCGCGCAGGTAGCCGGCATCGGCGTCGCCGCAACGCCGGATCATTTGTTCATAGCCGCGGTGGATGACCACCCGGGGGCCCGCATGGCTGGCCAGGGCGGCCCGCCACACCCCGTTCTGGCGCCAGACCACGCAGTCGGGCACCACGTAGCTGTCGTGGGCCAGCTCGCCGATCTGCGCACCGGGGCGCGGGTCCAGCGAGCGCAGCAGCTGCACCGCGGTCTCAACCTCGGCCAGGGGCTCGCGCAGCTCCTGCGCCAGGCCGGCCACGCCGCTGCGCGGCAGCCGTTCCAGCGGGCCGGCGGCGATCCGTCGGGCCAGCGCCAGGCCCGGGGTGTCGGCCGGCAGCACGCCCAGCTGCAGCTGCAGGCATTGGCCCAGGTCGCGCGCGCCTACCCCGATCGGGTCGAAGCGCTGGATCTGGTGCAGCACGGTGAGGATGTCCGCTTCATCGGCATGAATGGCCGGGAGCAGGGTATCGGCGATGGTGGACAGCGGCTCGCGCAGGTAGCCATCGTCTTCGAACGCGTCGATCAGGGCCGCGCCGATGCTGCGGTCGCGGGCGGACAGGTGCGACAGGTGCAGCTGCCAGAGCAGGTGATCGGCCAGGCTTTCGGTTTCGGCCACGCGTTCGGCCGCGCTGCCGTTGTCGTCGTCGTCGAAGGAGCCACCGCTGTTGCCGCTGCTCCAATCGCCCTCTCCGGGCGCCCAGTCATCGCTGGACGATGCCTGGTGCTCGCCATCGGTGTGGGTGTCGGTGGGCGTGGGCGGGCGTTCGTCGTCGTTGGGCGTCACCTCCAGCGACGGCTCGGCGTTCTCGGCCCAGTCCAGCAGCGGATTGGTTTCCACCGCCTCGGCGATTTCCAGCTCCAGCTCCGCGCTGGACATCTGCAACAGCTTGATCGCCTGACGCAGTTGCGGCGTCATGACCAGGTGTTGCCCCAACGATGTCTGCAGCCGTGCTTTCATGCCTGTGCCGAACGGAGGGAAGGCGCCGCAGCGGCCGTACGTCAGAGCTTGAAGGTTTCCCCAAGGTAGACGCGACGGACATCGGCATTGGCCAGGATCGCGTCCGGTGCCCCCTGCGCCAGTACGCTGCCTTCGTTGAGGATATACGCGCGGTCGCAGATTCCCAAGGTTTCGCGCACATTGTGGTCGGTGATCAGCACCCCGATGCCGCGCTGCTTGAGGTGGGTGACGATGCGCTGGATCTCGCCGACCGAGATCGGGTCCACGCCGGCGAAGGGTTCATCCAGCAGGATCAGGCGCGGGCGGGCGGCCAGCGCCCGGGCGATTTCGCAGCGGCGGCGCTCACCGCCGGACAGGCTGGCCCCGAGCTGGTCGGCCACATGGCCGATCTGCAGTTCGTCCAGCAGCGAATTCAGTTCCTTCTCGCGGCCGGCCTTGTCCAGGTCCTCGCGCAGCTCCAGGACCAGCCGGATGTTGTCGGCCACGGTCAGCTTGCGGAACACCGACGGTTCCTGCGGCAGGTAGCCCACGCCCTGCTTGGCGCGGGTGTACATCGGGTCGCTGGTGATGTCCTTGCCGTCCAGCACGATGCTGCCGGCGTCGGTTTCGACCAGTCCGACGATCATGTAGAAGCAGGTCGTCTTGCCGGCGCCGTTGGGGCCGAGCAGGCCGACCACTTCCCCGGCGTCCAGGGTGAGGCCGAAATCCTTGACCACTTCGCGTTGCTTGTAACGCTTGCGCAGGCCTTTGGCGACGAGCATTACTTGTTGCTCCCGGCAGTGGGCACGGTGGCCTTGGTGGCCGGGGTCGCCGCGGCCGGGGCGGCGGCCTTGTTCTTGGGCGGGATCACGGTGCGCACGCGGGTGCCGTCGCCGCCGCTGTTCATCTCGCCGGTACGGGTGTTGTAGGTCATCTTCTGGCCGGTGTTGGTGCCGCGCGCGCTTTTGACATGGTAATTGCCGGTCATGGTCAGCACTTCGGCCTTGATGTCGTAGTCGATGCGGTCGGCGCTGGCGTCCATCCAGCTGCCGTCATCGAGCTGCTGCTTGAGCTTGGCCTGCTTGCCGGTGAACACCGCGCGGACCGCCTCGCCGTCCTTCATGTAGATCTCGGCATCGGACGAGCGCAGGTCCAGCGTGCCCTGGGTGATCACCACGCCCTGGGACAGGGTGGTCTTGCCATCGCCGATCAACGTGCCCGACTGGGCGCCGGCTTCGATGTTCATGTCCTGGTTGCGGTCGGTGGACTTGGCGTTGGCGGCGAAGGTGGGAACCAGAAGACTGATCGCGCAGGCGGCTGCAAATAGGATCTTCATGAAAGGGTCTGTCCTGCGAAGGTTGGGGGCGTGGCCTGGCGGCTGCCAGGCCGGGGAAATCAGGGGGCGGTGCCGTCGGCGCCGGTCCGGGGGGACCGCGCCAGGGCGGCGCTCAGCGTTGGGGCGTGTAGCGGCCCTTGGACTGGCTCAGGAAATGATAGGTCTTGTTCTTGGAATCCAGCTCGAACCCGACCCCGGACTGTGTCATGCCCGGACGGGTCATGGTCACCAGGGCGTCGGTCTTGGCGCGGTTTTCCTTCGGAAACACATCCAGGTGGTCGGTGCGGAAGGTGGTGGGCGGTACGCTGGGCAGCTTGGGGCTGTCGCCGCTGACGTTGCCGGTCAGCTTGAGCTGGTCGCCCTTGGCACTGACCCAGCCCTTGTCGCTGCGCAGTTCCCAGTGGTTGCCGTCCTGGTCGGGCAGCAGGAACAGCGGGGTGGTGACGTTCATGGTGGCATCGTTGCGCGAGCGCTCCAGCAGTGGCGCGCGCAGCGTGGTGGATTCCTTGCCCTGCTCGTCCAGCGCGATGATCTGGAAGTCGTGCAGCACGTAATCCTTGCTGCCGTCGTCGGTCAGCTGGGCCACGGGCTTGTCGCGGTGGCGCAGCAACGACCAGCCGCTGAGGATGGCGGCCATCAGCAGCAGGCCCCCCAGCACGGTGCGCCAGTTCATGCGCCAAACCTCGCCAGCACCGCATCCACGTGGCCCTGCGCGGCCAGCAGCACATCGCACAGCTCGCGCGCCGCGCCACGGCCGCCGTCGCTGCGGGTCTGCCAGTGCACGCGCTCGGCGATCCAGGGATGGGCATTGGCCGGGGCCACCGCCAGGCCCACCGCGCACAGCGGCGCCAGGTCGGGCAGGTCGTCGCCCATGAAGGCCACCTGGTCCAGCCCGATCCCGTGGGTGTCACACAGGGCGCGCACGCTGGCCAGCTTGTCGCCGACCGCGATCTGGGTGTCGATACCCAGGTCGGCGCCGCGCTTCTGCGCCGACAGGCTGTTGCGCGCGGTGATCAACACCGGGTGGATGCCGTGTTGCTGCAGCAGTTTCAGGCCAAGTCCGTCCTGCACGTAATACGCCTTGCTCTCGTTGCCGTCACGGTCGTAGTAGAGCCGACCGTCGGTGAGCGTGCCGTCCACGTCGAAGCAGGCCAGCCGGATGCGGCCGGCGATGGCATGCAGGTGGGACGGGAAACCGGGCAGCGGGGAGTAGGGCATCGGCAGGGGGCAGTCTTGGCTGAATGGAGGAAGGGAACTGTGGTTTAAACCACCCGCGCCCGCAACAGGTCATGAATGTTGAGTGCCCCGACCAGGCGGCCGTCGGCATCCACCACCATCAGACCGGTGATCTTGTGGGTTTCCATCAGCCGGGCCGCCTCGGCGGCGAGCTGGTCGGCGCCGATGGTGCGCGGGTTGCGGGTCATCACCTCGGCGATCTTCGCACTGCGCACGTCCAGTTCGGTATCCAGGGCGCGGCGCAGGTCACCGTCGGTGAACAGGCCGATCAGGCGGTGGTCGGCGTCGACCACGGCGGTCATGCCCAGCCGCTTGCGGCTCATCTCCAGCAGGGCCTCGCTCAGGGTGGCACCGGCGTCCACCTGCGGCAGTTCTTCGCCGCTGTGCATCACATCGGTGATATGCAGCAGCAGGCGCCGGCCCAGGCTGCCGGCCGGGTGCGAGCGGGCGAAGTCGTCGGCGGTGAAGCCGCGCGCGTCCAGCAGCGCCACCGCCAGTGCATCGCCCATCGCCAGCGAGGCGGTGGTGCTGGAGGTGGGGGCCAGCGCCAGCGGGCAGGCCTCGGCCGGGACGCTGACGTCCAGATGCACGTCGGCGGCGGTGGCCAGGCTGGACTGCGGCCGGCCGGTCATGGCGATCAGGCGGTTGCCCTGGCGCTTGAGCACCGGCAGCAGCATCAGCAGCTCGTCCGATTCACCCGAGTAGGACAGCGCCAGTACCACGTCGTCTTCGGTAATCATGCCCAGGTCGCCGTGGCCGGCCTCACCGGGGTGCACGTAGAAGGCCGGGGTGCCGGTGGAGGCCAGCGTGGCGGCGATCTTGCGTGCCACGTGGCCAGACTTGCCCATGCCAGTGGCCACCACCCGGCCCCGGCCGTGCAGGACCAGCTGGCAGGCCTGGCTGAAGGCATCGCCGAGGCGGTCGGCCACCGCGGACAGGGCATCGGCCTCGATCTGGAACACGCGGCGACCGCTGGCGACCAGTGCCGCAGGGTCGGCCGGATGGGGGAGCAGGGGCGATACAGCCATGCGGGCGCCACGCGGAAGAGTAGAATGAGCGCTCATTTTATTAGGAAAGCCCGTTGGACGCCGAGACCATCCGCAATCTCATCGAAACCGGCCTTCCCGGCGCCCGCGCGGACGTGCAGGGCGACGATGGCGTGCACTTCGAGGCCACCGTGGTCTGTGACGCCTTTACCGGCAAGCTGCCGTTGGCGCGCCACCGCATGGTCTATGCCACCCTGGGCGATCTGATGGGCGGGGCGATCCATGCGCTGGCGCTGAAGACGGTGACCGCAGGCGAAGCTGGTTAGTCAGGCGACCAACGGTCGGCTCTACCCCGATCAATTCAGCCGACCAACGGTCGGCTCTACCTCATTCAAAGTAGATTCCATGGCCAAGATCGTAGTGACCGGCGGCAAGCCGCTGCACGGTGAAGTGAACATTTCCGGCGCCAAGAACGCCGTCCTCCCCATCCTGTGCGCCACGCTGCTGGCCGATGCGCCGGTGGAAATCACCAACGTGCCGCACCTGCACGACGTGGTTACCACGGTGAAACTACTCAGTGAACTGGGCGCCAAGGTCACCATCGACCAGGGCACCCTGTCGCGCGGCAGCGCGATCGTGGTGGACCCGCGCCCGGTCAACCAGCACGTGGCCCCCTACGAGCTGGTGCGCACCATGCGCGCCTCGATCCTGGTGCTGGGCCCGCTGCTGGCCCGCTTCGGCGCGGCTGAAGTGTCGCTGCCCGGCGGCTGCGCGATCGGCTCGCGCCCGGTGGACCAGCACATCAAGGGCCTGCAGGCCCTGGGTGCGGAAATCACCGTGGAAAACGGCTTCATCAAGGCCCACGTCGCCAACCGCCTGAAAGGCGCGCACTTCACCTTCGACATGGTCAGCGTCACCGGCACCGAAAACGTGCTGATGGCCGCCGTGCTGGCCGAAGGCACCACGGTGCTGGACAACGCGGCGATGGAGCCGGAAGTCACCGACCTGGCGCATTGCCTGATCGCCCTCGGCGCGAAGATCGAAGGCCTGGGCACCGCGCGGCTGGTCATCGAAGGCGTGGAAAAGCTGTCCGGCGGCCGGCATGAAGTGCTGCCCGACCGTATCGAAACCGGCACCTTCCTGGTGGCCGCGGCGATGACCGGCGGCAAGGTCACGGTCAACCGTGCCCGTCCCGATACGATGGAGGCGGTGCTGTCCAAGCTGATCGAGGCCGGTGCGAAGATCGACACCACCCCCGACAGCATCACCCTGGACATGCAGGGCAAGCGCCCGCGCGCGGTCAACCTCACCACTGCGCCGTACCCGGCCTTCCCGACCGACATGCAGGCCCAGTTCATGGCGCTCAACTGCGTGGCCGACGGCGTGGGCGTGATCAATGAAACGATCTTCGAGAACCGTTTCATGCACGTCAACGAGCTGCTGCGCCTGGGCGCGGACATCCAGGTGGAAGGCCATACCGCGATCGTGCGCGGTGCCGAGCACCTGAGCGGTGCCCCGGTGATGGCCACCGATCTGCGCGCCTCGGCGTCGCTGATCCTGGCCGGCTTGATGGCCGAAGGTGACACCACCATCGACCGCATCTACCACCTGGACCGCGGCTACGAAAACATCGAAGAGAAGCTTTCTTCGCTGGGCGCGACCATCCGGCGCGTGGCCGCATGATCCTGCGCGGGAAATTCACCCGCCGCCGCAAGGCGCTGCTGGTGCTGATCCTGGTGGTGCTGGCGTGGCTGGGCTATGCCTGGTACGCCAACATCGCCATCACCCAGGGCATCGAGCAGCAGGACATGGACTGGAACGGCGACGGCACGGTCAGCCGCACCGAGGTGCTGCAGGCGTTTTACGCGGTGGGTGTGAACAACGCCCAGGAAGGCCACCGGCATTGCCGTACCTTCTACTGGCGCAGCAGCGGCGAGCAGATCCGCGTGGACTGCAAGACGGTGTTTGGCGAAGCGGCCAAGAAGGAATGAAAAAACGCCCGCGAAAGCGGGCGTTTTGTCAGCGGTGGTGCATCCACGCAGCGCGTGGAACTACAGTCACCGTGGGGCGTGGCCGGGGTTGAACCCCGGCCGATGCCCCATCAGTTCAGCCCTTTGATGGTCAGATCCAGCGCATCCTTGCCGCCCTCACGCTGCAGCAGGCGCGCCGGCACCGGGAACTCCTTGACGATCCAGGCAATCAGCTCCTTGCTGCCGTCGGTGCGCGACACCTTGGTGGCGTCGTAGGACTTGCCGGCCACGGTGATCTTCTCCTGGCCCACCACCTTGTAGCTCATCGGCTTGATCCGGCCTTCGTCGACCATGCGGTAATTCAGCGGCTTGCCAGCGGCCAGGTCGCGGGCGATGGCCAGGTTGATCAGCAGGGCGTCCATGTCACCGGCCTTCAATGCCAGCGGGCCACGGCGGTCCGGCTTGACGTCGCCGGTCCAGGTGGCCTGGTTGCTGGACCAGTTGTAGGTGGCATCCACGTTGCGCTTCTTCACCAGCAACACCGAGCGGTCGTTGCTGCTCAACGGGCGCAGGCGGCCGTTGGCTTCCTCGAACACCGTGCTCTGGCTGAGGTCGGCCAGCTGGTTTTTCACGTTCAGGCTGTAACGCCACTTGTTGGCGCCTTCACTGGCCAGGGTCATCGTGCCATTGGCCTGCATGCCCATGTAACTGGCCTGGTAATCGGCCTTGAACGGTTCCAGTGCCAATGCCGGCAGGCTCACCACGGCCAGCGCGCCGGCGGCGATCCAGGTCAGGGGGCGGTTCATCAGATTCATGCTCAGACTCCTTGGTATTCGATCAGGCGAAGATCGATCCGATCCTCACCATCTTCGCGTTGCAGGATGCGCACCGGCGTGGGGACACCGTTGGCGATCCAGAGGATGGTTTCATCATTGCCGCCGTTGGTCCGGTAGACCCGCAGCGCGTTGTAGGACAGCTCGCCGACCTGCACATTTTCAGTGTCCGGTGCGGCCTGGTACTCATGCTGGCGCACCCGGCCCACGTCGACGTAGCGGTAGTGCATCTGCCCGCCGGGACGGGCATCGCGCATGATGGCCAGGTTGATCAGCAGTGCGCTCTGGTCGCCGGCCTGCAGCGGAATGGGTTGGGTGCGTTCCTTCTTCAGGTCACCCAGCCACTGCGCGGTGCCGGCCTGCCAGTTGTAGGTGCCGCTGACCTTTTTGCCCAGGAACAGCCCCTTGCGCACCGTGGCCTGGCTGATCGGCACGTACAGGTCGCCCTGCTTTTCGAACACCGTGCTCTGTTCCAGGTTCAGGCCCAGCACGCTGGCAAAGCCACGCCGGCCCACTACCTGCATGTCCACGCGCCACTGCGCGCCGCCGGTGTGGGTGACGCGCATGGTGGCGTCGCCGGCGTCCTTGCCCTTGTAGAGGGCCTGGTAGGTCGCGGTGAACGGCTCCAGCGGTGGCGCTTCCCAGGGAATTGCCGCCACCGGGACGGGCAGCGGCGCGACCGCCGGCGCAGCGGCCGGTGCAGCGGCTTCCTGCGCCTGCGCGATTGCCACGGTGCACAGCAGGGATGCAATCAGCAGCACTGGCTTGGACAAAGAGGTCTTCATGCGGGCACGGGAGAAAGGGATTAGGGAAGGATGCCAGCGTCCGGATCAGCAGCGCGTGTGCGCACCGCTCACCTGTTCAGCTTACCGGCGGAATCTAGGCGCAGGGGGCTAAACAGGGGGTGACCGTCGAGGTGGAGCTGACCCTGGCGTTCAGTCACGCGGCCGGCCACCAGCCACTGCAGGCTGGCGATCAACAGCGGGTGTTCCACCGCCAGCACCCGCTCGGCCAGCGTCTGGGCGGTGTCGCCAGGCAGCACCGGCACGCGCGCCTGGGCCAGTACCGTGCCGGCATCCAGCGCGGGCACCACGAAATGCACGCTGGCGCCGTGTTCGGCATCGCCGGCCTCCAATGCGCGCGCGTGGGTATGCAGGCCCTTGTACAGCGGCAGCAGCGAGGGGTGGATGTTGATCAGCCGGCCATCGAAACGTTCGACGAAGGCCGCCCCCAGGATGCGCATGTAGCCGGCGCAGACCACCCAGTCGGGCGCGAAGCCGGCCAGAGCATCGCCCAGCGCGGCATCGAAGGCCTCACGGTCGGCAACGTCCTTGGGCGAGCGGGCCCAGCGCTGGTCGGCCGCCACATGTTGGAGCGCCGGGGCGTCGGGCTTGTCCGACAGCACTGCCACGATCCGGGCATCGAGTTGTCCGGCGGCGATTGCCGCAGTGATCGCCTGCAGGTTGCTGCCGCGCCCGGAGGCAAGTACCGCGATGCGTGCCGGTGTGCTCATGGCCGTGCAATCCGTTGTGCCGCCGGCCAGACCAGCAGGCTGCCCACGGTGGCCAGCAGCATGTCGGCATGCGCGTCCCACATATCGCCCTGCTGGCCGTTGTAGGCTTCGGCCGCTTCGGGCGACAACAGCAGCGCGATGCCCCATTCCAGCCATTCATAGGCCAGGCTGGAGCACATCACCGCCATCACCGCCAGGCTGAAGGCCTGGCCGATGCGCAGCGCCGGCCAGGCATGCCGCGCCAGCTGGACCAGCGCGGGGGTGAAGCAGATGCCATACAGAAAATGGATGAGCCGGTCGAAATGGTTGCGTTCCCAGCCGAAGGCGGCGTTTGGCGACCAGCCCACGGCGGCCTGCAACCACGCGTCGTAGGGCACGTTGGAGTACAGCCAGCGCGCGGCGATGCAGTGCACGGCAATGAACCCGCAGATCGCGATGAAAGCGCCGTTGCCCAGGGGCCAGCGCCGGTCCACCCACCACAGCGCGACCAGGCCGACCACGGTCAGCGTGCTGTGCAGGGTCTGTTCCAGCGGCCACAACGGGTGGATCCAGCTGGCGGCGAACACCGCCAGCACGGCGGCGAGGGCGGTCTTCTTGGCCATCGAAAACGGGCGGGCGCTACGGCCGCGTGGGTTCATGCGCGTCAGCCGGCAGGTCAGGGCGAGGAGGGGGATGCGGGCGCGCCGTGCGCGAAACGCGCACGCACCGAGGCACGGGTCAGTGTTACCAGGGTGAACACGCCAAGAATGGTGCCCAGCGGCATGAACATGCAGCACAGCGCGGCCGCGACCAGGCACAGCGTGTGGCGTTGCTGGCGCGCCAGGCAGCGCGCGGCATAGCCGATGAAGGCGGCCATGCCCAGCATGCCCACGAAGAACACCGCACCCAGACCGATGAATACCCCGCCGAGCAGGCGTGCCTCGGACGGCGTGGAGGCGGTGCTGCTGTCCACCGGCATCGCCCCGCTGAGGACGGCGATGCCCAGCACCAAGTAGAGCACCGGAAACAGGGAAAACAGCACGGTGAACCCGGCCAGCACGTAATGCAGGACCGACAGCAGGCGCAGCTGCGCGGCGTCATCCTGGCCGCTGCTGCCGCCCGCTGCCGCCCGCGGGGCGGGCAGCGGCGGTGGAGCGATGCCATCCATGCGGGGCTCCATGGACTGGATCAGCCGATCTTGACGCGCTCGGCACCGTCGGCAACGGTGACCTGGCCAATGGTCCAGTGGTCCAGGCCCTGCGCGGTCACGGCGGCGGAAACGGCCTGGACCTGGTCGGCGGCCACGATCAGCACAAAGCCGATGCCGCAGTTGAAGGTGCGCCACATTTCGCTGTCGGCCACGGCGCCTTCCTTCTGCAGCCACTGGAATACCGGCGGCAGGGTCCAGGCGTTGGCCTGGATGTCCAGGCCCAGGCCATCGGGCACCACGCGGATGATGTTCTCGGTCAGGCCGCCACCGGTGATGTGGGCCATGCCGTGGATGGCCGCGCCGTGGTCCTTCAGCAGCGCCAGGATCGGCTTGACGTACAGGCGGGTGGGGGCCATCAGCGCGTCAACCAGCGTGACCCCGCCGTCGAGCTGCAGGTCGGCCGGGCGGCCGGCACGGTCGTAGATCCGGCGCACCAGCGAATAGCCGTTGGAGTGCGGGCCGGACGAGGCGATGCCGATCAGCACGTCGCCGGCAGCCACGCTGGCGCCGTCCTTCAGCTCGCTCTTTTCCACGCCAGCCACGGTGAAGCCGGCCAGGTCGTACTCGCCCGGGGCGTACATGTCGGGCATTTCAGCGGTTTCGCCGCCGATCAGCGCGCAGCCGGCCTCGGTGCAGCCGTTGGCGATGCCGCCCACGACCGCCGCGGCGGTGTCGATGTCCAGCTTGCCGGTGGCGAAGTAATCCAGGAAGAACAGCGGCTCGGCCCCCTGCACCAGCACGTCGTTCACGCACATGGCCACCAGATCGATGCCGATCGTGTCGTGGCGGCCCAGCTGTTGTGCCAGCTTCAGCTTGGTGCCAACCCCGTCGGTGCCCGACACCAGTACCGGTTCGCGGTACTTGTTGGACAGGTCGAACAGTGCGCCAAACCCACCCAGCCCACCCATCACTTCAGGGCGGAAGCTGCGCTTTACCAGCGGCTTGATGCGCTCGACCAGTTCATTGCCCGCGTCGATGTCGACACCGGCATCGCGGTAGGTCAGGGGAGAGGGGTTGGACGGGGAGTTGGTCACGGGCGTCGGCGCTGCGCTGGGGTGAATCGGCGATTTTAACAGGCCACGTTGGCGCGCAGGCCCTATTCGGGCAACAATTCCCCCCGGATACGCTCAATGGAAGACCTGATGCGCCGCAGCCTCATTTTGATCATGCTCCTCACGCTATGCCTGCCGGTGGCCACGATGGCCCAGAGCGGCCTGCGTACCGAAGGCGACGTGGCCACCGCCAGTGGCGCCTACGAGGCCGAAGTGCCGGTGAACAGCCAGGCCGATGCCGACCGCAACGGCGCACTGGCCCGTGCGCTGGGCAACGTGCTGGCCAAGCTGTCCGGCGACCGCAGCGTCATGGGCCGCCCGGGCGTGGCCCAGGCCCTGCGCGGGGCCAAGGACTACGTGGCCAGCTATGACTACCGGCAGGATCAAAGCACCTCGGCCAGTGGCGCGCCGAGCTTCCGCACCACGCTGGTGGCCCGCTTCCGCGAGGATGACGTGGATGGGCTGATCGCCGCGCTTGGCCTGCCGTTGTGGCCGCAGCCACGGCCCAAGCCGGTGGTCTGGCTGGCCATCGACGATGGCAGCGGCCCGCGGCTGGTCAGCGTGCAGCAGGCCAACGCGGCCCGCCCGCTGTTGAACCGGGCGGTCGAGCGCGGCTACAAGCTGGGCCTGCCCGGCGGCAGTGCGGCCGAACAGGCGCTGGTGGGTGCGATCTGGCGCCAGGACACCGCGGCCGTGGCCCGTGCCTCCTCGCGCTATGCCCCGCCGATGCAGCTGGTGGGCAAGCTGTACCGCGCCAACGGCGGCTGGGTGGCCGACTGGGTGTTCGTGGACGGCGGCAAGGAACTGAACAAGTGGACCACCAAGGACAGTGATGCCCGCCGTGCCATGGCCGGCGGTGCCGATGGCACCGCAGACGCCCTGGTACGCCGCTATGCCAAGGCCGGCGTGGCCACCGGTGCGGCCGGCAGCTACACCATCGTGGTGAGCGGGCTGAACAGCGCCGAGGATTACCTGCGCCTGGCCGCCGGCCTGCGCGAAAACCCGGTGGTGCGCAACATCACCCCGTTGCGCGCCTCGGGCAACCGCCTGGAGCTGTCGCTGGAAATGACCACCGGCTTGTCCGGCCTGAACCGCATGCTGGGCGACAACGGCGTGATCGTGCCACTGGCCCCGCTGCCGGTGCCGATCGATGCCGATGAGGCGCCCGGTACCCCGCCGCCCCCGGCCAGCAACGAGTACCGCCTGCGATGATCCTTACCCCTGAAGCGGAGATCGCGCAGTTCCTGCGCCGCCTCAAGTACGTGCTGGCGGCGCTGGCGGTGGGCTGGGTGATCTGGCTGCTCGGCCCGATCCTGACCCCGTTCGTGCTGGCCCTGGCGCTGGCCTGGCTGGGCGATCCGCTGGTGGACCGCATCGAGGCCACCGGCCGCTCGCGCAACACCGGCGTGGTGCTGGTGTTCGTGGCGATGATCCTGCTGTTGACCGCCGCGCTGCTCATTCTGGTGCCGATGATCGAGCGCCAGATCGCCACCCTGGTGGCCGCCATCCCGCAGGCCCAGCAATGGCTGATGCAGACCGGCATTCCCTGGTTCGAGCAGAAGACCGGGCTGGAGATCATGCAGTGGATGGACCCGGACCGCCTGATTGAATGGGTGCGCAGCCACTGGCAGCAGGCGGGCGGCTTCGCCAAAACCTTCTTTGGCTATGTGTCGCGCTCGGGCTTCACGATGGTGGCCTGGGTGGTGAACATCCTGCTGCTGCCGATCCTGGCGTTCTACTTCCTGCGTGACTGGGACAAGCTGGTGGAACGGGTGGCCTCGATGATCCCGCGCAACCACATCGGCACCATCACCAAGCTGGCGCGCGAGTCCGACGAGGTGCTGGGCGCGTTCATCCGCGGCCAGTTCCTGGTGATGATCGCGCTGGGCGTGGTGTACGCGGCAGGGCTGTCGCTGGTGGGCTTGAAGCTGGGTCTGTTGATCGGCCTGGTGGCCGGGCTGATCAGTTTCATTCCCTACCTGGGCGCCACCACCGGCATCGTGATGGCCGTGGCCGCCGCGCTGGTGCAGGCGCAGGGCTTCGACCTGAAGCTTCTCATCCTGGTGGGCGTGGTGTTCACCGTGGGCCAGCTGCTGGAAAGCTACGTGCTGACCCCGCGCATCGTGGGCGACAAGATCGGCCTGCACCCGGTCGCGGTGATCTTCGCGGTGATGGCCGGTGGCCAGCTGTTCGGTTTCCTGGGCATGCTGCTGGCGCTGCCGGTGGCGGCGGTCAGCAACGTGCTGCTGCGCTATGCGCACCAGCGTTACCGCCAGAGCGACCTGTATGCCGGGGAGAAGTCGGCGATCGTGCTGGATGCCTACGTGGACAAGACCACGATCATCATCGACACCTCGCCCAAGGCGCCCGACGCGAAGTGAGTGTCGTCCCGCAGCTGCCGCTTGCCCTGCGCTACCCGCAGGACGAGCGCCTGGAAACCTTCATCGGCGCACCGGACGGTGCGCTGGCGCAGCTGCGCGCCATCGCGGTGGGCGCCGCGCATGACTGGGTGTACCTGGAAGGCGCGGCCGGCACCGGCAAGACCCACCAGGCGCTGGCGATGTGTTCGCTGGCCGAGCAGGCTGGCCGGCAGCCGACCTACCTGCCGCTGAAAGCGGTGGTGGGGCGCACCCGTGCCGCGCTGGAATCGCTGGAAGGCCGCGACCTGGTGGCCCTGGACGGGCTGGATGCGGTGGCCGGGCAGCGCGACGATGAGGTGGCGTTGTTTGATTTCCACAACCGTGCCCGCAGCGCCGGCATCACCCTGCTGTACACCGCCCAACAGGGGCCGGACCCGTTGGGTCTGGTGCTACCCGACCTGCGCTCGCGGCTGCAGCAGTGCGTGCGCGTGCAACTGCAACCACTGGATGACGAGGGCCGCGCAGCGGTACTGCGCGAACGCGCGCTGCGCCGGGGGCTGGCGATCGACGAAGCGGCGATCGAATGGTTGCTGACCCGCACCGGCCGCGAGCTGGGCAGCCTGGTCAGCCTGTTGGACTGGCTGGACCGGGAATCGCTGGCCGCGCAGCGGCGCATCACCGTGCCGTTCCTGCGCCAGGTGCTGGAGGACGGCCCGCACCGGTTGTAACGCGCGGACGTCTTCGTGGAGCCGGGCGCTGCCCGGCTCCCGTTCGCTCCGGCGTCATGACCGCAGGCCTGCATTGGCGTCGGACCGCAACCGGGTAGAACCCAGCGCTAGGACAGAGAGGCGTCCAGTTGAGCCAGCCGCTCGGGGGTGCCCACGTCGGTCCAGCGTCCACGGTGGTGGTGCCCGCTGACGCGCCCCTGCGTCATGGCGTGGCGCAGCAGCGGGGCCAGGCCGAACTGCGGCGGCTGTGCATTCGTACCGTCGGTCGTGCCGATCACCTCGCGCCAACCCTGCAGAATCGCCGGGCGGTACACGCCGATGCCGGCATAGGTGAGGCGGGCGGCATCGCCGTCGTCACTGACGCGGCCGTCGGCATGCAGGATGAAATCGCCATGCCGATGCTGGGCCGGGTTGTCGACCAGCACCAGGTGCGCATCGCCGGCCGGCGCGTCAGGCAGCGTGCCGAACGCCAGGTCCGTCCAGACATCGCCGTTGACCACCAGGAACGGGGCATCGCCCAGCACCGGCAACGCATTGAGGATGCCGCCGCCGGTTTCCAGCGGGGTATCGCCTTCGGCAATGAGGTGCAGGCGCAGGCCCCAGCGTGCGCCGTCGCCCAGCGCCGGCGCGAACTGGTTGCCCAGCCAGGAGGTGTTGATCACCACCTCGGTGACGCCGGCGGCGGCCAATCGTTCCAGGTGCCACACGATCAGCGGCTTGCCGCCGGCCACCAGCAGTGGCTTGGGTGTGTGCAGGGTCAGCGGGCGCATGCGCTCGCCCTTGCCGGCCGAAAAGATCAGCGCCTTCATGGGCGTGGCAGGATCGGGCTGGCCAGCTGTGCCAGCGCCGGCTTGATGCGCTGCTGCAGCAGGTCATCCAGCGCGGCCAGTTCGGGATGGCGCGGCAGTACTTCCTCCAGGTAGGCAATGAAGCGCGGGGCGTCGTCGAAGTAGTGGCCCTTGCCGTCGCGATCGCGCAGGCGCACGAACAGGCCCAGGATTTTCAGGTGGCGCTGCACGCCCATCCAGTCGGCATCGCGCAGGAACTGCGGCCAGGGCCGTACCGGCAGGCCTGCGGCCAATGCCTGGGCGTGGTAACGCGCCAGCCAGGCATCCACACGCGCCAGCGGCCAACTCAGGAAGGCATCCTTGAACAGGCTTACCGGGTCATAGGCGATGGGGCCGCGCACCAGGTCCTGAAAATCCAGTACCGCCGGGCCCCCGTCGATGGGCATCAGGTTGCGCGGCATGAAGTCGCGGTGGGTGAGCACCTGCGGCTGGTTGAGCGCGTTGTCCATCAGGCGGCGATGCACCTGCTGCAGATTCTCCAGCTCGCCGCAGTCCAGCTGCAGGCCAAGGTGGCGCTGCAGGAACCATTCGTCGAACAGCCCGGCATCGCGCTGCAGCAGCGCCTCGCCGAAGCTGCCCATGCCCTCGGGCACCGGAATCTGCTGCAGCCGGATCAACTGCGCGAACGCGGCGTCGAACCAGGCATCGGCATTGCGATCATCGATGTGCCGGGCCAGGGTCGGGCCGCCGAGGTCTTCCAGCAGCAGGAAGCCCTGTTCCACATCGCGTTCAAGCACCTGCGGCACGCGCACGCCGTTGGGTTCGAGCAGGTCGTGCATGCGCAGCCACGGGCGCACGTCTTCCAGGCCGGGCGGGGAGTCCATCACGATGTGGCTGCCGCCGGTGCTGGTGGCGCGCCAATAGCTGCGGAAACCGGCGTCGACCGAGGCGCGGTCGAGCGCCAGGTGGGGGTCGTTCAGCGCGGTGCTGGCCCACTGCCGGCGGAGTTCAGCGCGCAGGGGATCGGAGGCAGGATCGTTCATGGACAGGTACGTCGAAGCGGCACCGCAGGGCGCCGGGGGAAAAGGAGGGGGACCTCTCATCGTTTGCCGCTGCCACTGACCAGCCGCAGCAGGGCCAGCACGGCAACCGCGCCCAGCACCGCGCCGAGGAAGCCGGCCGGTTCACCGGCGGCATACCAGCCCATGTACTGGCCGAACCAGCCGGCCAACAGCGCGCCGACGATGCCCAGCACGATGGTCAGCAGGCAGCCCATGCGGTTGTTGCCGGGCATGAAGAAACGCCCGAGCAGGCCGACCACGAAGCCGACCAGGATGATGTAGAGCCAACTGGTGCTGCCAAACAGTCCGTTCATGGGATCCAGACCTTTGAAGAATGGACGCAGCCTAGCAAGGCCAGGCTGCGTCCGTCACGGCAGGATCCGATCAGCAGCAGCCGTGGCCGCCGTGGCGGGTGCCGCTGTCGGCGGCGACCGGCGAGCCGCTGGTCTCGCCGCGCAGGCTGGCCGCGTAATGCTCACTGACCACCTTGGACACGCACGCGGTGACCTTCTTGCCCATCGGAATGTGCAGGAACTCGTTGGGACCATGCGCGTTGGAGTGCGGGCCGAGCACGCCGGTGATCATGAACTGCGCGCCGGGGAACTTCTCACCCAGCATGCCCATGAACGGAATCGAGCCGCCTTCGCCCATGTACATCGCCGGCTTGCCGAAGAAGGTCTGGCTGGCGTCATCGATGGCCTTGGTCAGCCACGGCGCCATCGCCGGGGCATTCCAGCCACTGGAGGCCTTTTCCAGGTCCAGCGTCACTTCGGCACCGTTCGGCCGATCACGCAGCAGCGCTTCCTTGAGCAGTTCGCCGCACGCCTTGCCGTCGGCCGTGGGGGGCAGGCGCAGCGACAGCTTCACCGCGGTATGCGGGCGCAGCACGTTGCCGGCCGAGGCCAGTGGCGGCATGCCGTCCACGCCGGTCACCGACAGCGCCGGGCGCCAGGTGCGGTTGAGCACCAGTTCGGTCAGGTCTTCGTTCATCGGCTTGAGGCCGTCGACCATCGGGAATTTCTCGAAGATGGCCGTGTCCACCACGTCGGCGGCACGCTTGGCCTGCGCCAGGCGCTCGGCCGGGATCTCCACGTTCATGCCGTCGATCAGGATGCGGCCGGTGTCCTCGTCCTCGATCCGCGACAGCAGCTGGCGCAGCAGGCGGAAGCTGGACGGGATCACGCCGGAGGCATCGCCGGAGTGCACGCCTTCGTTGAGCACCTTGACCGAGAAATTGCCGCCGGTCAGGCCGCGCAGCGAGGTGGTGCACCACAGCTGGTCGTAGTTGGCGCAGCCCGAATCCAGGCACACCACCAGCGACGGCTTGCCGATGCGGTCGGCCAGGTGGTCCACGTAGGCCGGCAGGTCGTAGCTGCCCGATTCCTCGCAGGCTTCGATCAGCACCACGCAGCGCGCGTGCGGCAGGCCCTGTTCCTGCAGCGCCAGCACCGCGGCCAGCGAACCGAACATGGCATAGCCGTCGTCGGCGCCGCCGCGGCCGTACAGCTTGTCGCCGCGCAGCACCGGTACCCACGGGCCCAGGTCGTCATCCCAGCCGGTCATTTCCGGCTGCTTGTCCAGGTGGCCGTAGAGCAGGATGGTGTCGTCGCCGGTCTCGGCGCCGGTGGCGGGAATTTCCAGCAGGAGCAGCGGCGTGCGGCCTTCCAGGCGCACCACCTCCACGGTCAGGCCCGGCAGATTCTGGGCGCGCGCCCAGGTTTCCATCAGGGTGACGGCCTGCTCCATGTAGCCGTTGGCGACCCAATCGGCGTCGAACATCGGCGATTTGTTGGGAATACGGATGTAATCGACCAATTGCGGGACGATCTCGCTGTCCCACTTTTCGCTGACGAATTGGCCGAGTTTGGCGCTGTCCATCTGACACTCCGGATGCATTGGCTAGTCCTCACATTCTACGCCCGGGAGCGGGGTAGGGATTTCCCTACACAACGTCAGGTATTTGGCTGGCTGTGTGAAGCTGCCGTGGACGATAGGCTGTGTGTATGTGGCGAGGCACGCTGGAGCTTCCGACGGGATAGCCGGCAGGCACCGGTTCCGAGCCACAAGGAGTAGCAAGGTGGGGCCTTGGTTTTCGTGGAAGGCGCTGGTGCTGGGACTGTTGCTGATGGGGGCTGCAAACGCAGCCGACCGGATCGACATCAATACAGCAGATGCGTCGACGCTGCAGCAGGGATTGACGAACGTGGGGCCACGCAAGGCCGAAGCGATCGTCGCGTACCGGCGACAACACGGCCACTTCCTTCGCGTCGAGGATTTGACGCGGGTGAAGGGGATAGGGACAGCAACGGTCGAACGGAATCGACAACGGATGACGACGGGGATCATGAAGAGCCCCGCCGCGGAACCGCCCAGGAGGGCGTTGCCGGCATCCGTACCGAGGCGCTGACCATACAGGACAGGTCGGGGACAGGCAGGAGCTGGTCACTGGTCGCCGCGCAGGATGCGCGGTGGCACCGACATACGCAGGGACGCGGTGCGCAGGGATGCGGCGCGGAAGGAATGGCGCGGATCCACCAGGACGGTGGCATCCAGACCCGGGAAGGGCTGTGATGGCGGAACAGGATACGGCCGAGTGCAGGGAGCATGGCCGGCACCCATACTGGGCAGGATGCACAGGGGGAAGGCGGGATGCCGACAAGGACGTGACGATTGCCCGGTACCGCGCAGGATGCGTGGCCGGGCAATTTCTTTTTGTGGATCTGGCCGGCGGTCGGCTTCGGCCGGAATTCACCCTCGGTTGGAGTGCCACGCCGGCAGGTTGTGTGTGGGCACCTGTGCCGTGCGCGGTTGCCTCGCAAGGTGGCGCCACCGGGCCTGTTTCGCGGGAGGCGTGGGGTACCGTGTTTCCGGGCCGCGCCACCACCGGTTTCATGCAGCGCGTTGGTGTAGCGTCTGTGCATCATTGGATGGAAGCACTTACATGGCACCACCTCGCGCGTTGCTTACCCTGGCCCTGGCCACCCTGTTCGCCACCGGTGTGTGGCCGGCCGCCGCCGCGACACCGCCCGCCAGCACCGCCATCGCCGACAAGGCCATCGCCGCGCCGCGCGGCCCCACCGATCTGAAGCCGGGTGAATTCCTCTGGCATCCGGAGATCTCCCCGGCCGGGCCGATCGTGCTGGTGGTCAGCCTGGACGAACAGCGCGCGTATGTGTACCGCAACGGCATCGCGATCGGGTTGAGCACGATCAGCTCGGGCAAGACCGGGCATGAAACCCCTACCGGGGTGTTCACCATCCTGCAGAAGGACAAGGACCACAAATCCAACCTCTACAACAGCGCGCCGATGCCGTACATGCAGCGGCTCACCTGGGATGGCATCGCGCTGCACGGTGGCAGCCTGCCCGGGCATCCGGCCTCGCACGGGTGCGTGCGCCTGCCGCAGGCATTCGCGCAGAAACTGTTCGGCGAAACCAAACGGGGCGACACCGTGGTGGTGGCCGATGCCAAGAGCGCGCCGATGACATTGGCCTATCCGGCGGTGCTGGCGCCGGTCAACAGTGCCGGCAAGCCGCTGCTGGAAACCACCGATGCGCCGGACCATTACTGGAACGAGGCGGCCGCGCCGGCCGGCCAGGTCGGGATCCTGGTCAGCCTGCACGACCAGCGCCTGTATGTGTTGCGCGATGGCGTACTGATCGGCGAATCGCGGCTGCAGGCCAAGGCGCTGCCGGCGTTCGACGGCACCACGCTGTTTGTGATGCAGCAGGGCTACTCCGATGTGCCCAGCCCGCTGGACGCGCACCAGCGCCTGCACAAGTGGACCGCTTACCCGCTGCTGGGGCAACACCCCGGCAATGCCAGCCCGGACCTGCTGGCCACGCCCAGCCTGCCGATGGCGTTGCCGCCGGCGTTCGCCGAGCAGCTCTACAAGGCACTGGTCCCGGGTACCACGCTGCTGGTGACCAGCCTGCCGGCGGTTCGCCCCGTGGCCGATGAACAGAACCTGCAGCCGGTGTTGGAATCGGACGCGGGCGGGTCCACCTTGTAGGGATTGGTCCTGCCGGTACGCCTTGCCATGCCTGTGTCCACGATTTCCCGGGTTGCCCTGTGCGGGCTTGCGCTGGCCGCCTCGGCCGGCGCCGTGCGTGCCGCGCCCGCGTCGGCGGCGTTGCCGCCGGGGCAACTGGCCGACGTGCTCGCGCGCGCTGCTCCGGGGGCCGACCGCAAGGTGCTGCAGCTGGCCGCCAGGGCCATGACCTGCGCATTGCAGCGGCCGGAGCTTGGTATCGACCCGACCCGCCTGAGCGTGATCGACTATTCGCGCCCGTCCACCGTGCAGCGCATGTGGGTGTTCGACCTGGCCGGGCAGAAACTGCTGTTCGAGGAATGGGTGGCGCACGGCCGCAACAGCGGCGGCAACCAGACCGAGCACTTCTCCAACCGCGACGGCAGTTTCATGTCCAGCCTGGGCGCCTTCACCGCCAGGGAAACCTACATGGGTGGCAACGGCTATTCGCTGCGCCTGGAAGGATTGGAGCCGGGCTTCAACGACCATGCGCGCGATCGCGCCATCGTGATCCACGGCGCGCCCTATGTGAACCCGACCGTGGCGCGGTTGCAGGGTCGGCTGGGCCGCAGCCTGGGGTGTCCGGCAGTACGTCTGACCGTGGCAAAACCGCTCATCGACAGCTTGCGTGGTGGCGCGATGGTGTTTGCCTACTATCCCGACCCGGACTGGCTGAAGGGCTCGCGCCTGCTGGGTCCGGACTGCGGTGGCAGCGCCGGCTGAGGCACAATGGCGGCATGTCCGAAGATCCCGTACTGAGCGCTGCCACGCGCGTCATTCCCAGCGTTGAGTACCGCCGCGAACGCTGGCGCAATGGCCTGGGCTGGACCCGCGAAATCCTGCGCGCCCCCGATGGCGATGACTGGCAGGTGCGGCTGTCCATTGCCGAGATCGAGCAGGATGCAGCGTTTTCCGCGTTCCCCGGGATCGACCGCGAGCTGGTGCTGCTGCGTGGCGAAGGGTTGCGCCTGCGCTTTGCCGACGGTGCCCTGCACACCCTGCTGCCGCCGCACGACCGGCTGCGCTTTGCGGGCGAGGCCGAGGTCAGTGGCGAGCTGGTGGACGGGGTTACCCACGATTTCAACCTGATGTGGCGGCGCGGGGCGATCGACGCCGAACTGCTGCATCGGCCGCTGGTGGGGAGCATGTTTTTCTTCACCGAGCCGGCGACGGCCTGGGCCATCCACCTGCTGGCCGGGCAGGCACAGTTCGACGCCGACGCCGATCTGCCGCCGCTGGAAGCCGGCGACACCGCGTGGCTGGCCGCCGGGGAGCGGCGTCGCTATGCCCTGCACGGCGGTGGCGAGCTGCTCGCGATCCGGCTTGGCGCGAGGTAGGGTCGCATCCCGTTCGGCTGCCGGTCGCCTGCGCAACGATCGGCAATGGCATGACCACCGCCGGCGGGCACGCTCAATACACGTCGCGCCGGTACCTGCCCGCCACGATCAATGCTTCCTTGCCCTCGCGGCCCAAGGCCCGCTCGATCACCGCATCCACCGCCGGGGCCATGCCCTGCAGGCTGCCGCAGACCAGGATCGTGGCGCCTTGGCGTGTCCACTCCCAGAGCGTGTCGATGTGGGCCTGCAGGCAATCCTGCACGTAGCGGTATGGGCCGCCGTCGCGGCTGTACACGGTATCCATGCGCTCGATCCAGCCGGCCTGTTGCCAGGCGGTGAGATCGTCGCCGAAGTAAAAATCGTGTGCGGCCGTGCGTTCGCCGAACAGCAGCCAGTTGCGCCGCGCGCCGGCATCCACGCGTGCGCGCAGGTGCGCGCGCAATCCGGCGATGCCGGTGCCGTTGCCGATCAGGATCAGCGGCGCAGTGGGTGCGGGGGCATGGAAATTGGGGTTGCTGCGGAAACGCAGGTCGATACGACCACCCAACGCGGCGTGATCGCACAGCCAGCCGCTGCCCAGTCCGGGCGTACCGTCCGCGCGAAGCTGGCGGCGCAGCAGCAGCTGCACCTGGCCTTCGGCCGGCATGCTGGCGATCGAGTATTCGCGATGCGGCAGTGGGCGCAATGCGGCCACCAGCGCGGCCGCATCGTTGGCCGGGGTTTCCTCCGGCGCGGGCAGGTGTGCGCGTGAGAGGTGCGCGTGCAGCGGCTCACCGTCAATGCGCTGGGCGCCATCCAGGGCCGCAGCGGCCAGCCAGGCATCGACGGTGGCGGGGGCATGCCGCGGCCCGATCTCCACCACGTCACCGGCCTGCCAGCCGGGCAGGGTGCCGTCGGCGGGCACCAGCGCCACCCGCCACGTCGCGGCGCCGGGGCTGCCGGCGTTTTCCAGGGTCCGGCTGTGCAGCTGCCAGTGCAGGTACTCGGCCGGGGTCCAATCGGGCAGGTCGGTGGCGCTGCCGCCCAGCTGGCCCAGCAACTGCTGCCAGTGGCGCAGTGCAGCGGGGTCGGCGTTGTCCACCTCCACGGTGTCGAACAACGGGAGCGCGCCATGCTGGCGCAACCACGCATCGAGCTGATGCCCGAATGCGCAGAAATGCCCATAGCTGCGGTCGCCCAGCGCCAGCACGCCGTACTGCAGCTGTGGCAGCGCCAGGGGCTGCGGCATCACCATGCGCAGGAACGGCAGTGCAGCGTCGGGTGCATCGCCTTCGCCGGTGGTGCTGGCGATGAACAACACCCGGGTGGCCTGCTGCAGTGTGCTGGCGTCGATCTGGTGCAGGCCACGCAGGCGTACCGGCATGCCGGCCGCGCGCAGTGCCTCGGCGCTGCGTTCGCACAGTTGTTGGGCAAAGCCGGTCTGGCTGGCCCAGACCAGCAGGGTGGGCGCTTGGCCGCTGCTGCCGGCCGCATCATCGCGCGGGCGCCCGCGCCACCAGATCAGCGCGCACACCGTGGCATATCCCAATACGCTGGCGGCGGCCCAGCGCCAGCGCGACGCCAGCGGCGCGGCCTGCCATCCGCTGTCCTGCAGGTGCAGGCGCAGCAGCAGCCAGGCCAGCACGGCCAGCACGCTGATCACCAGCAGGTTGCCCCACGTGGCGCGCGAAGGACGCTTCATCGGCCGGCCCCCTGCTGTGCATCGAGCAGGCGCTCGAATGCCGGACTCAGGTGTTCCTGGACACCCTCGTCAGCGTGGCTGACAAAGCGCGCGGCCAGCGCATGCGCACGCGCGAAGGCCAGGCCCTGTTCAACGCCCATCACGGTCAGCGCGGTCGCCCAGCCATCGGCCTGCATGGCATCGTCGGCGACCACCGTCACCGCTGCCGCTGCACGGCTCACCGGTGCGCCGCTGCGCGGGTCCAGGGTGTGGCTGAACTGCGTGCCCTGCTGGGTGAAGTGGTGCCAGCGGTCGCCCGAGGTGGCCACGGCCAGGCCATCCAACGCGAGTACGCGCGGCGGCAGGGCGGTGTTGGCGGCTTCTTCCGGGCCGGCCTCGACCAGCACCCGCCACGGCTGGCCGTCGGGCTTGCGCCCGAAACCGTGCAGTTCGCCGCCCACTTCCACCAGCGCCGCAGCGATGCCTTGCTGGCGCAGCCAGCGGCTGACCTGGTCCACGCCAAACCCCTTGGCGATTGCCGACAGGTCCAGTTCGATGCCACCGGGTTGTTGCAGCTGGCCGTGTCGCCAGTGCAGGCGCTGCCAGCCGCAGCGCGCGCGGGTGGCCGCCTGCAGGGCCGGGTCGGGGATACGTTGGGCATGGGCATGCGCGCCGAATCCCCACAGCGCCACCAGCGGGCCGATGGTGGGGTCGAAGGCCCCGTCGCTGCGTGCGGCGATGGCCAGCGCGGTGTCCATCACCTGGGCGAACAGCGTGGGGAGGCGGTGCACGCTGCCGGGGGCGGCACGGTTGAAGCGCGTAATGTCACTGCCCGCTTCCCAGGTGCTCATCTGCGCCACGATGGCGTCGAGCTGGGCCTGGATGCCGGTGTGCAGCGGGTGCAGGTCACGCGTGCGCGAGACCGCCAGCTTTACCTGCCAGGTGGTGCCCATGGTGTGGCCACCAAGGTTGGCGATGTCGAATGTGGGGTCGTTCATGGGCTGGGCAGGGTGGGCGTGCGCGGCCCGCGCCCTTGTCAATCCTGGTGAAAGCCCCCTCCGTGCTGAAGGGGGCGCGCCAACAGCGCGGGGATACGCGGAAATGCGTGGGCAACAACCGCCAAGGGCGGTTACTGCGGCAGCACTTCCAGGGTGGCGACGTAGCTCAGGCGACGGATCTTGGCCTGCTTGAGCGAGGTCTTCTTGTCTTCGCTGCCGGTTTCCAGCCAGTACATGCCGGCCTCGGGCCAGGTGACGGTGAACTCGCCCTTCTTGTCGGTGGTGATCTTGATCTCGTCCTGGGCATTGCGATAACGCGTCCCGCCGCGGGTGATCTCAAAGGCCAGGCCGGCGCGCGGCTTGCCATCCACCAGTACGCGGAAGCTGGCCGCTTCACCGGCCACCAGGTCGTTGGGATGGCCCAGGGCCACCATTTCGATACCCTGCCTGGTGGGCTTCAGTGCGGTGTCGTTGGGGGTACCGTTGGTGACGAAGGTTTCCACGCGGCCCACCGACTGGGACACCTGCAGCTTCTTGGCCTTCTTCGGCACTTCGGTGGCGAAGGTGGCCGGGGTGCCGCGCCAGCGCTTGGGCTTGCCGTCTTCTTCCCAGCTGGCCGACAGCCCGTTGTTGACGGTGGCCAGGCGGTAGGTGCCCTGCTGGGTGAGTTCCACATCGAACACGCTGCGGAACTTGCCGGTCGCCGCATTCTGCGGCTGCACGATCGTGCCGTCCGGTGCGGTGATGATCAGGGTGTCCAGGCGCAGCGGCACGTGGTTGAAGTAGAACAGGTCATTGGATACGGCCGCATCGACGGTGATCCACGGCTTCTCGCCGGCGATGACGGTCTGCGAAGGCTGCAGCCAGGCCTTGTGGGCCAGCGCGGAGAACGGAAGTGCGGCGGCCAGGGCGGCGGCTAGGACGAGCGAGCGCTTCATCAACAACTCCATGTAGTCACAACGGGGGACGCCCGCCGCCGAGGGCGGGCGATGGGTCAGGGCTTGGCGGTCAGGGTAACCAGGCCGAGTTCGGTGGCACCTTGGGCCTTGCCATTCTGGGCGGTGGTCACCGGCCAGGTGAAGGGAATCTTGAGCAGTTCACGGCCGCCGACTTCGCGCACCGCTTCCACCACCAGGGTGTAGTTGCCCGGCGCCAACGCCTTCAGCGCAGGCTGCTTGTCGTTGAACGACAGGGCCTGCTTGCCGGCCGGGCGGGTGGGGCCGGTGATGCCGTCCACGGGCACGTCCAGGGTGCGGCCGCTCTTGCGCCACCACTGGCGCAGGTCGGGCAGCCACTTGGTGCCATGACCTTCACTGTTGCCGGTCTGCTGGTACCAGACCGAAAGGTTGGCGGCCACTTTCTGGTCGGCCCCTTCCAGCCACACCGCCACGTAGGGGCGGTGGTACTCGGCGACGGTGAGCTTGGGCACCTCGACGTTGATGTCCAGGGTGGCCGCGTAGGCGGGGCTGGTGGCCAGCAGGCCGCTCAGGGCGATGGTCAGGGTGACGCGCATGGTGCGGCTCCGTGGGGGCAGGTCAATGGATGAGGAGGAGGGCGATGAGCAGGGGGATCATCAGGCCAAGGCCGACCAGCGGCCAGGTCAGGCGCCGCTGGCGGGCATGCAGGTGCAGCAGGAACAGGCCGGTGATGCAGAACACCAGGCAGGCCACGGCGAACACGTCCAGGAACCAGCCCCAGGCGGGGCCGGCGTTGCGGCCTTTGTGCAGGTCGTTGAAGTAGGACACCCAGCCGCGGGTGGTGGCTTCGTATTCCACCGCACCGGTCCCGCGGTCGATGCTGAGCCAGGCGTCGCCGCCGGGACTGGGCATGGACAGGTAGATTTCGCCATCTGACCACTCGGCCGGGCGGCCCCCGATGGAAATGGCCAACTGCTGGTCGAGCCAGCGTGCGGCGGTGCCGGGAAGGGGAGCGTTGCCGTCGGCGCGGTCGCCCAGCTTGGCCAGCAGGTCGGCGGGCAGTTCGAGCTGGCGGTTGACCACCTGGGGGGTGGCTTCGATCTTGGTGGCGTGGTTGAGGGTGATGCCGGTGGCGGCGAACAGGAGCATGCCGATCAGGCACACGGCCGAACTGATCCAGTGCCACTGGTGCAGGGTACGCAGCCAGAAGCCGCGGCTTTGTTGTTGCTGCACGCTGGAGGGGGGAGTGGGCACGTTCGGAAGTTCAGGCACTGAATGACGAATTACACCATTGATGAGAATGGTTCGCAATTTGTGGCGTAGGTTGGGCCAACGCTCAACGCGGAGCGGCGCTGTGGTCTGTCGATGCGGGAGGGCGGGTATGGGTTCACGGGACACGCCGTGAATACGTCCTTGTAGGCTCCGCCACCGCATCCATGCGGTGGAGGGTCCCGTGAACCCATTCCCGCCGTCCCGTGGACACAGGGTCGGTGCGCATGGGAAGAGCGGGCAGTTGGCCGTTGGGTTGGTGAGGGCTGCCGAGCGTGGCTCGGCACTACCGAAGCGGCTCTGGTAGAGCCGAGCCATGCTCGGCTGCTCTTGCTCTTGCTCTTGCTCTTGCCCTTGCTCCCTGCCCTTGACTGCGCCGGGGCCACCGACCCAACCCGGAAACCCGCCAGCCCCGACGCTGTACCCCTCAGAACTTCGCGTTCAACGAAATCCAGTAGCTGCGGCGCTGGTCCTTGGTTGCGTAATCGTCCACGCAGTTGTATTCGCTGTCGCTGATCAACACGCACGACTGCGACACGAAGTCCTTGTCGAACAGGTTGTTGACCCGCGCATTGAGCGTCAGCCACGGATTGATGTTCCAGCTGCCGCCCAGGTGGAAGAGGGTGTAATCCTCGTAGTAGCGCACCTGCGAGGTGCTCACCCCGCCCACGTTGCCCACCAGCGTGTCGCGGTAACGGTCGTAGCGGCCCTCGCCGATCAGCGACAGGCTGAACGCATCGTTGAGCTGCCAGTTCAGGCTGGCATTGGCCATGTGCTTGGCCGGCGTCGTCGTGCCACCGACCGGCTTGCCCTTGTCCACGCCACTGGTCTGCTCGGACTTGGTATAGGTGTAGTTGCCGCGCAGCTGCAGGTTGTCCAGCAGGTCCACGTACGCGGCCGCTTCAACACCGCGCGTTTCGGCCTTGTCGATGTTCACGCTCTGGCTGAAGGTGCTGTAGCCCAGCGCCGCCCAGCCCGGGCCTACGTCCACGCAGTACCCGCTGCCGGCCGGGGCCACTTCGCAGTTCGGGAACGTGCCGCCGCTGGCGATCTTGTCGTCGAACTTGTTGAGGAAGCCGGTGACGTTGAAGCCCCAGTCGCTGCCCTCGTAGTACGCGGCCACTTCATAGTTGGTGCTGGTTTCCGGCTGCAGGTTCGGCGAGCCCACCAGCGGCAGCACGCCCTGGCCACCGAAGCCGGTCACGCCCGGGAACAGCTGGTCCGGGCGCGGGGTCTTGTAGCCGGTGCTCACGCCGCCCTTGAACGTCCACGCATCACTGGCGTTCCACACCAGGTAACCGCGCGGGCTGACATGGCTGCCGAAGATGTTGTGGTCGTCGTAGCGCACGCCCACCGTGGCGGTGAGCGTGTCGGTCAGCGACCAGTTGTCTTCGGCGAACACCGACCACATCCGGTGCTGCTGCTTGACGTTGTCACGGTAACCGGCGCCGTCCATGCCGAACACACCGTCGACCATGTCGGTGTCGTTGTACTGGCCGCCCACGGTCAGCTTGTGCGCGCCGAAGGTCATGTCCAGCATCGTGTCCAGTACGTAGCCTTCCAGCTCCATGGTGCGCAGCGGACGCGGCAGGAAGGCCTGCAGGCGCGCCTGTTCGCTGGCATTGAGCGCGCTCAGTGCGTTGCCGCGACCGGCCGCGCAGTGGGCCGCCGCGCCGGTACGCGCGCAGACATCGTTCCACAGCGTCTGCAGGTCCGCGCGCTCGTCCAGGGTCAGCGGCAGCGAGCGGCCCAGGTTGTTGCTGGTGGTGTGGGTCAGCGTGGTCTGCCAGGTGCCGAAGCTGTAGCGGCCCTGGTGGCTCAACGCCAGCTGGTCGCGCTCGTAGCGCTGGTAGGCGGTGTAGCCCACGCGCGGCTGTACCACGCGGCGGCTGACCGTGCCGCTGCCGTTGGGGTTGGGGATGGTGGCGGTGCCCACGCGCCACAGGCTGGCGGCGCTGTCCAGGGTGCCGGTCTGGCCCTCGCTGTTGTCGTACTTCTGGCGCGACACGTCGTAGTCCAGCGACAGATCGTGGTCGTCGTTGAGGGTCCAGTTGAGGCGCACGCCGGTGTTCCAGTTGGTATTGGCCACCGCCTTGCCGCCACCGCCGAAGCCGATGCTGCGCGACCACAGCGTGCCGTCGGGCAGCGGCAGGTCATCCCATTCCGGGTTGGACGCCTTGGCGTCGTAGTAACTGCCACGTACCGCCAGGCCCAGGCGGTCCTTGACCAATGGGCCGGTCAGGTACACATCGGTGGTGCGCGCATCGCCGAACTGGTCGTCCTGCTGCACGGTGAAGCCCTGGGTAACCGAGCCGTGCCAGCTGTCCTGGTTGCGCCGGGTGATGATGTTGATCACCCCGCCCATCGCGTCCGAGCCGTACAGGGTGGACATCGGGCCGCGCACCACCTCGATGCGTTCGATCGCATCCAGCGGCGGCAGGTAGGCGAACTGGCCGCCCCCGAAGTTGTTCGGGTACAGCTGGCCCACGTTGCTCTGGCGGCGGCCGTCGATCAGCACCAGGGTGTATTCGGACGGCATGCCGCGCATGGAGATGGTGGCGCGGCCGTTTTTGTCGGTGGTTTCCATGCCCACGTCGATGCCTTCCACGTCGCGCAGCGCATCCACCAGGCTGGTGTAGGGGCGCTTGCTCAGTTCTTCGCGGCTGACCACGCTGATGCTGGCCGGGGCATCGGTGATCTTCTGCTCGAAGCCGGCGGCGGTGACCACCACCTTGTCCAGCGTGGTGGGCGTGCCGGCGGCGGCACCGTTGGCAAAGGCCGGGGCGCTGATCGCGCCGAGCAGGGCGATGCTCAACGAGCAACGGGACAGGGACGTGCGACGACGCTGGCGCTGGGCCATGACAATAACCTCGAAGGAAAGCAGATGGGCGCGTACCGACGCGGCCAGCAGGCCGCGACGCGCGCAAACGATCAGGGAACGGCCCGCAGGGCGGGCAGGCAGGCGGTGATCGGCAGCCGCGGCGGGATGGCGCCGACGGGAATGCCCGGGATCAGCCCTGCGGGGGGGCCTGGCCGCGCTGGACGCGCAGCCCCGGGGCGGCCGGCAACGGCGTGGCCGGTGCCGAACCGATGGCCGGGGAGACCTGCGGGGGTATCGCCACCAGGGTGGCCATCAGCGCATCGAGCGCGCCCAGTGGTTCAAGGCGCGGCGGCAGGGGTACGTCGGCGGTACGCGCGCTGGCCATACGGCGCGGCTTGCCCGGTGGGTCTTCCTGCGGGGCGGTGTCACCGCCACCGGCCGGGCGCTCGTCGATGGGCAGCTGCAGCACCTGCGAGGCGCTGCCGGGTACCGCCTGTTCCAGCACCGGCAAGGTGGCAAACAGCATTGCCAACAACGCCAGCCAGGCCAGCACGCTGGCCAACGCCGGACGCTGCCCGCGCATGGCGGGGGCGAAGCTGCGGTGGCGGTGCGGGTGGCGCAAGCGGGACTTCCTGCTTTGGGCGATCGACGAAGGCAGGGACGCATGTCCCCGGCCACGCGGGACAGCGCGTGGCGCGGCGGATTGTAGTGAGATACGTTCGCGGGCGCAAATAGGAATGATTTGCGAATAGCGCGGTCGACGATTCAGCGCGTCGACGGGGGGCCAGCCAGAGCCCGGATCTGCCGGTGCGGCGAGGTCGCCAGGCCCGGGCCGATATGTGCCAGAAATGACGGGCTGCCGTGCGCCAGCGCGCGCTGCAGCCACGCGGCGGCGGCATCGACCTGCCCGGCGGCCAGCAGCACCGAGGCATGGCTGGCCTGGCCCCGGAAGTCGCCGGCTTCGGCCGAGCGCAGGTACCAGGCCGGCGCGGCGGCCGGATCGGCGGGCACGCCCACGCCGTCTTCCAGGCAGCGGCCCACCAGGTTCATCGACTTGGCATGGCCGGCACGCGCGGCCTGCAGGTACAGCGCGAATGCGGCGGCCTCGTCGCGCGGCACGCCGCGGCCGGTGCCCAGCAGATTGGCCAGGTTGTACAGGCCCCAGTCCAGCCCATGATCGGCGGCCCTGCGGTACCAGACGGCGGCCAGCTCGAGGTTGGCGGTGGTGCCACTGCCCAGTTCGTGGCAACGGCCCAGCATGTTCATGGCGATGGCCAGCCCGCCGTTGGCGGCACGCTCGAACCAGAGCACGGCGGCGGCCGGGTCGCGGTGGGTGCCACGGCCTTCCATGCAGGCCTGGCCGAGCAGGTACTGCGCCTGCACATCGCCGCGCTGGGCAATCGGGGCCAGCGTGGCCAGGGCGGCGGCGGGATCGTGCTGCAGTTGCGCGGCCAGCGCGATGGCATCCAGTGCGGGGGGCTGGGGGTCAGACATCGGCCCATTGCCGCAACAGGTTGTGGTACACGCCGGTCAAATTGACCAGCGCGGGGTGTTCGGGGTGGTCATGGGTGAGGCGGCGGATCGAGCTGTCCAGGTCCCACATCAGGCGGCGCTGGCCATCGTCGCGCAGCATGCTCTGGATCCAGAAGAATGACGCCAGCCGCGCGCCGGCGGTGACCGGGGTGACCTGGTGCAGGCTGGTGCCGGGATACAGCACCATGTGCCCGGCGGGCAGTTTCACCCGCTGGGTACCGTAGGTGTCTTCGATGACCAGCTCGCCGCCCTGGTATTCGTCCGGATCGCTCAGGAACAGCGTGGCTGACAGGTCGGTGCGTACCGGCTGCGGTTGCCCGGCAGTGCTGTAGTCGTACCGCACCGCGTTGTCCACGTGCACGCCGAAGGTCTGGCCCGGCTGGTAGCAGTTGAACAGCGGCGGGAAGATGCGGCGTGGCAACGCCGCCGAAAAGAAGCTGCTGTTGCGGCCGAGCGCATCCAGGATGGCCGAACCGACCGCACGCGCGGCCGGGTCGGACTCGGGCAGTTGCAGGTTGTGCTTGGCCTGCGCGGACTGATAGCCCGCGGTCAGGCGCCCGTCGGTCCAGCCGGCGGTGGCCAGCTGCTTGCGGGCGGCGGTGACCTGCTCGGCGGTGAGAACGTCGGGAATCTGCAGCAGCATGATCGGCTCCAGTCCCTCCCGCACCGGAGTGCGGGAGGGAACGTATCGCTTAGAACTTGAAGTTGAAGGCCAGCGTGGCCGAGCGGCCCGGCGCGATGGCGGCGTAGTGCGAAGCGTACGCCTTGGTGAAGTAGGTCTTGTTGGTGAGGTTCTGCACGTTCAACTGCAGGCTGTACTGCGGGTTGAACGCATAGCCCACCATGGCATCCCAACGGGTGTAGGACGGCACCCACTTGGTGTTGTTGACGTTGCCGTAGACCTTGCCCACGTAGTTGGCACCGGCGCCCAGGCTCAGGCCTTCCACGAACGACGGCGCCCAGGTGGTCCACAGGCTGGCGCTGTGCCTGGCGGTGTTGGGGAACATGTTGCCGTTGAAGGGTGAGGGCACGTAGGCACCGTTGACCAGGGCAAAGCCGTTGTCCTCGACTACCGCGTCCAGGTAGGTGTAGCCACCAAATACCTGCCAGCCGTCCACGATCGTACCGCTGAAGCCGATCTCGGCGCCCTTGACCTTCTTGCGCCCGGCATTCTGGGTGGTGCCGGCATCGCTGGTGACGCGCGCGTTGGTCATTTCGGTTTCAAAGATCGCGCCGGTCAGCGACAGGCGTGCATCCAACAGGTCCCACTTGGTGCCCAGTTCGATGTTGCGGCTGCGCTGCGGCTCCAGGTCCTTGATGGTGGCGGTGATGCCATCGGCGCCGTCGCCGCCATCCACGCCCACCGGGGTGGAGGAGGTGCCCCACGACAGGTAGATGCTGCCGTTCTGCGTCGGCTTGAACACCAGGCCGGCCTGGCCGTTCCAGAACGAGGTGTCGTTGCGCAGGGACTGCGCGTTGGCCGCCGCGGTCGGGTTGACCAGGTGGGTGCTGTAGTCGTCGAAGCGCGCGCCCAGGTTCAGCATCCACTGCTCGCTGAAGCTGATCGTGTCGAACACATACGCCGACTTGGTGCGGGTGGTCTGGCGCACGTCGTTGACCGGGTTGCTGCGGGTCACCGTGTGGCTGGCCGACCACGGATCGTTCGGATTCGGGTTGGTCAGGTCGGTGCAGTTGTAGCCGGTGGCCGCGCCGGTGGTCGGGCAGCTCTGGTTGCCGGTGAGCGGGTTGTTGGTGCCGGCGGTGGTCTGCCCGTTCGGGCGGCGCACATCGCCGATCAGGAAGCTGCCGCGCACGGTCTTTTCGCTGCTGTATTCCACGCCCGCGTTGAAGCTGTGGCGCAGCGGACCGGTCTCCAGTTCGCCGGTGACGCTGGTCTGGTTGACGAAGCTGTCGGTCTGGGTGGCGCGCGAGTTGGTGCGGCGCCAGACGGTGCCGAACAGGTTCGGGTTGCCCTTGCTGTCGTCCGGCTGGGTCCACAGGTAGTCGTTGCGGGTGTCGCCGTAGCGGGTGATGTTGCGCAGCACGATGCCGCCGAAGTCATGCGACAGGTTCAAGGTGGTGATGTCGGCGCGGGTCTTCTGGAAGTCGCGGTCGACCAGGCCGTAGAACGCGTCGCGGTTGGTCACGATCGGACTGCCGTCGCCATTGAGCGACAGGTTCGGGCCGCTGGTGAACGGGTTGTTGTACGGGAAGCCACCGGCGTCGGGCAGGTCGTCGGTTTCCATGTGGTAATGGCTGATGACCGCCTGGGTCGGGCCGTTCAGGCCGAACGCCAGCGACGGGGCGATGCCCCAGCGGCGGCTGTTCACTTCATCGCGGCCGGCCACGTCGGCGTCGTGCTTCATCAGGTTCACGCGGGCGGCAGTGCCGTCGCCGATCACCTGGTTGGCATCCAGCGTGCCACGGTAGTAGCTGTCGGTGCCGGCGGCCAGCGAGCCCTGCACGAAGTTGTCCAGCTTCGGGGTCTTGCTGACCAGGCTGATGGTGCCGCCGGCCGAGCCGCGCCCGGAATACGCCGAGCTGGGGCCCTTGACCACATCGATCTGCTCGATGGCGAACACTTCGCGGGTCTGGCTGCCGGCATCGCGGATGCCGTCCACGTAGATGTCCGAGGCCGAATCGAAGCCGCGGATGAAGGGACGGTCACCGGTGGGGTTGCCGCCTTCGCCGGCGCCGAAGGTGATGCCCGGCACGGTGCGCAGCGCATCCAGCAGCGTGGTGGCGGCGGTCTGCTCGATCACCTGCTGGGAAATCACGCTGACCGACTTGGGGGTGTCCAGCAGCGGCGCGGTGAACTTGGACGACTGCGCGCGCACGCGCTCGCCGTGCACGTCCACGCCATCCAGTTCGGTGGCGCGCTGCGGATCGGCGGCAGTGTCGGTTTCGGCGTGGGCGATGGCGGGTGCGGCAATGGCCAGCAGCAGGGCGGACGACAACGGGGTCGGGCGGACGGTCATGGAGATTCCTGGCAGGACGTGCGAAGGCCGGACGGCAGGGGGCGGTCGCGGCGAGCGGGTGAGGGCAACGGAAAGGGATGCAGCGAACAGGCATGGCCGCTGGCGGCGCGGGGGCGCAGACAGGGCAGGGCCACCACGCGGTGCGTGGCAGCGGAATCAGGCGTGGGGAGGGGCGTGGCCGGGGTTGAGCCGCAGCGCCGGTTCCATCCGCTGCCAGCGCAGCGCATCGGCCGGCCACAGCGGCACCGTGGCCACCCAGGCGGTGCGGCGCAGGCGCAGGCGTACGCCGGCGGCACTGGCCTCCGGATCGGCACAGCCTTCTGCGGCGGCATTGGGCTCGCTGGCCGGTGCTTCAGGGCAGGGCGCGGGGGGCTGCGTCTGGCTTGGACCGTTGTCGTTGGCACCGATGGTCAAGCCGGTCATGGCCGCCAGCGGACTGGCCGACACCATGCCGGTGCGGCCGGCACTCAGCCAGCCGGCGGCCAGCAGCACCACGCAGAGCGTGGCCCACAGGGCAGCAACACCGATGGCAGAACGGGTGACGGACACGGTTTACCGGGCAGGCGCGGCCGGGCGGCCGCGGTGCATATGGTAATGCTAGCGATTCCCATTTTCAAAACGCGCGCCGTTCAGTCGCGGTCGTCGCGGGTCCAGACCCCGTCATGTTCACGCTTGACCGGGAACCTGGCCACCGGTGAGTAGGCCGGGGCGCACAGGGCGCGGCCATCGCGGATATCGAAGCGCGCCCCGTGCAGCACGCATTCGATGCTGGCCTCGGCGGTGTCGAAGGTGCCCGAGGACAGCTCGAACTCGTCATGGGTGCACTGGTCTTCGAGGGCGTACAGCTCGCCGTCCAGGTTGAACACCACGATCGGCGTGCCGGTGACCTCATCGAAGGTGCTTTTCATCTCGCCCGGCAGCAGCTCGGCGCTGGCGCAGACGAAGGTCCAGGTCTCGCTCACGCCTGGGCCACCAGCGGTTTTTCCAGGATTTCAAAACGCAGGTCGTCGCGCTTGGGGATGCCGAAGCGTTCGTCACCATAGGGGAACGGCTTCTTGATGCCGGTGCGCGCGTAGCCACGGCGCTCGTAGAAGGCGATCAGCTCATCGCGCACGTCGATCACGGTCATCTGCATCACCGACACGCCCCATTCGCGGGCGGCGTGGGCCTCGGCGGCGTCCATCATCTGCTTGCCGATGCCGCCACCCTGCTGGGCGGGGTCAACCGAGAACATGCCGAAATAGCCCTTGCCGTTGTCGTCGGCCACGTGTGCGCAGGCGGCCAGCTGGCCGTCACGCTCGGCCAGCAGGATGGTCGAGCGCGGTTTGGCCAGGTCGGCCTGCAGGCCCTGCGCGTCGATACGGGCGCCGTCCAGCAGGTCGGCTTCGGTGGTCCAGCCGGCGCGGCTGGCATCGCCGCGGTAGGCCGAGGTGACAAGGGCGATCAGGGCGGGAATATCGGCGGCGGTGGCCGATCGGAAGGTGAGGGTGGTCATGCCGCCCATTCTAGGCGGGGGCTGCGGTGCCGGGTAGGTACCGGCCGTTGGCCGGCACCCGCTTCAGCGCATGAAAAACTCCACCGGGAACGACAGCTCCACCGGCACCGCACGGTCGTCGGGCACCTTCGGCAAGGGCGCCGCCCGGCGGAAGGTGTCCAGCGCGGCCTGGTCGAGCAGGGCGAAGCCGGAGCTGTGTTCCAGCGACAGGCCGAGCAGGCTGCCGTCGCGGGCCACGCTGACCCGCAACTGCGCCACGCCTTCCTGGCGGCGCGCGCGCGCGGCATTGGGATAGCGCCGGAAGCGCTCCAGCCGCGCCATCACCCGGCCTTCCCAGCTGTCGTGGCCGGGCGTGGCCTCGCTGGGGCCGGGCGGCAGCGGGGGGCTGGGCGGTGCTGCGGCCACCGAGGCTTCCTGCTGCTGCGGCGCTAGGGCATCCACGCGGGGTTGCGGCGGCGTGGGCGGTGGAATCACCCAGTTCGCGGTGGCCCGCGGTGGCGTTTGCGGCAGCGGGCGCGGCGGTTCGGGTGGCTGTTTGACCACCGAGGCGGCGGTGCTGGGGGTGGGCGCCACGATGTCTTCCAGCGGTATGTCAGGCGCGCGCGGCGGCAGCATCACCAGTTGGGTGCGTTCGGCCGGCGGGGGCGGCAGTGGTGGCGCGCTGTACGCGCGGGTCCACAGCAGGGCGGTGAACAAGGTCAGGTGGGCCAGCACGGTGGAGCTGGCGGCCAGCCCGCCTGCATGCCGCTCGCCGAAGGCCAGCAGGCGGTTGGGTGGGGTGCCACGCGGCACTGGTCGGCACAGCAGGTACAGCGCGGCGCTGCCCATGCCGATGGCAACCGCAAGCCACAGCACGAACGATGGATGGGCGAAGTGGACGAACGTGGCGAACCCGAACGCCATGCCGCCGCAGGCGAACGCCTTGGCGCGGCGCGACATCGCGCCCTGTTCGCGCCACAGCACCAGCGGCGGGCCGAAGCGTGGGTGCCGCAGCAGCCAACGCTCGAAACGTGGCGACGATTTGCCGAAGCAGGCCGCCGCCAGGATCATGAATATGGTGGTGGGCATCACCGGCAGCAGTGCGCCGATGATGCCCAGTGCCACCATCAGCAGCCCGAGCAGCAGGTAGCCCACGCGCACCACGCGGTGGCGGGAACGTGCGGTGGGGCGGGCGAGGGTGGACATGCGGGCGGCCATGTCAGTCGGCGAATGCCTGGTCGACATAACCGTGCACGCGCACGAACGCGGCGGTGGCACCGTCGATCAGGCGCTGCTCGTCGGCGGCGTCCAGCGCAAGGGCGTCCAGTACCGCGGTGAACTGCCGCCAGTGGCGCGCGCGCCCGTCCGGGTGTCCGGCCAGGTGGCGCGCGCCGCGTTGTGCATCCAACCCGATCCTGCCGGCCAGCTTGAACAGGATCGCCGCGCCGAGGTTGGAGCCCTCGGCCACGTACAACCAGCCCAGCGCGGTGGCCAGGTCGGTGTTGGCCGGCAGGGCGCTGGCGGCGTCGGCAGGCAATGGCTCGCCAAGGTCGGCCAGGTCCTGCTGCAGGTCCTGCAGGCGCTGGCGCTGCGCCAGGTCGGCCACCCGCGCGTGCACGCTTGGCAGGCCATACAGCGCGGCGATGTCGCAATGGAAGCGGTACTGCACCTGCAGGAAGCGGCGGTAGTTGGCGGCGGAGGCAAAGGGTTGGCCGCGCAGGATGCGCACGTCCAGGCGGTCATGCGTGGCGTGCGTGGCTGCCTTCAGGCGCTGGCTGCGCGTGGGCGATGGGGCGAGGGGGATGGCGGACATCCAGGGCTCCTTAGAAGTTCACCGTGAACCCGAACCGCACGGTGCGTCCGGGCGAGGCCATCAGGCCCAGCGTCATGGCGTCCATGTAGTAGCGGTCGGTGAGGTTGTCCACGGTCAGGTCCAGCGCGACGTGGTCGTTGAGGCGGTAGGTGGCAAACAGATCCACCAGCACGTAGGAACCCCAGTCCACCACCGGGATGATGCTGCCAGCGGCCTCCAGCATCGGGCGGTGGCCGGTGTAGGCGGTGCGGGTGCCGGCGGTCAGGCGTTGGTCGAACAGATGGGTACCCAGGGTCAACGCGGCCGATGCGCGCGGCGGGATGTGGTTGCTGGCGTAGCTGTCCACCACGCCGCCGGCGTGGCATTCGGCGCTGCGCGTGGGATAGGCGCGGTTGCGGTGGCAGAAGTTGGTGTGGGTGTAATAGCTGCCCGACAGTTCGCTGAAGAAGCGCGGCGTGCGGTACTCGGCGCTGATCTCGTAGCCCTTGAAATCGGCGAGGTCGATGTTCTCGATCACCGGTGCGCTGACCCAACCGTCCATCTGCACGGTGGTGCGGGTGAGATAGTCCTTTACGTGGTTGTCGAAGTAGGCCAGCTTCAGGCGCGCCTGGTCACCGGCGGCGATCAGGCCATCACGCAGCAGGTTGAGGCCGAACTCGCGGTTCCTGGCATGCTCCGGGCGCAGGTCCATCGCCAGCATGGTCGGCACCGGGCCCGAGCTGGTTTCGAACAGGCCGGGCATGCGCAGCGCTTCGGCGTAGCGCGCGTACACCTGCACGCCGTTGATGGGCGTATAGGTGATCGATGCGATCGGGGTGGTGCCGTTGCCGCGGCCTTCCAGGTGGGTGGGGGTGAAGACAATCGGGCGGCTGTTGGACGGCACCTGGGTGATCTGGCGGTCGTAGCTCTTGTAGCGGGTATGGCGCAGCGCTGCGTCCAGCGTTAGCCAGTCGGTCGGCACCCATTCCCCGCTCAGAAACGCGCTGCTCTCTTCGCGCTTGGCGTTGTTGCTGCTGAAACTCTGCGCGGCACTGATCGGGTGCACGTCTTCCTTGCCGTGGGTGAGGCCGTACTGCAGCGCCATGTCGCCCCAGCCGGTGAGGAAGCGCGAGGTGTTGGTGGCATCGATGCCCCAGCGCTCGGCCTGGCGGTAGGTGACTTCGATATAGGTGAATTCCGGCGGCAGGGCGGGGAAGGAATAGGTGTTGCGGATGGTGTTGTCCAGCGCGGTGCGCCAGGCATTGGCCTTGACGTCGATCAGCGCGTTGTCCGGTTGCCAGCGATAGCGTGCGGTCCAGGTATCGGCATCCACATCACTCAGCGCCGATTGCAGCGCGCCTTCGCCACGCAGGATCGCCGAGGGCATCAGTTCACCGTAGCGGCTCTGGTACTTCATGTGGCCCAGCTCCAGGGCCTGGTCGGCCGTGGGCTTCCAGGTGCCCTTGAGCAGCCAGGACTGGTTGTCCACCGAGGTGTTGAGCACTTCCTCGCCGGCGCGGAAACGGTTGAGGCCGTTGAAGCCGACCGTGGTGTACTCCACCCAGCGGCCACGGCTGTCGGTGGTGCGCGAGGTCGAGAAGATCGGCTCGGGCGCGTCGGGGCCGTTTTCGCCGGCGAAATAGTTGCCGGTCTTGCGCCGCGCGTACACGCCGACCAGCTCGAACCGGTCCCACGTCCTGGCCACGGCCAGGCTGCCGCTGCCACCGGTGGGCGTGCCGGTGGAAGGCCGGTCCATGCCGGTGTCATCGGCAAAGGTCTCCGGCACCGGTTGCCGGGTGCAGGTGCGGCCGCCGCCGCAGTCGGTGAGGAAGCGGCCGCCATTGCGCAGGCCACCGGTGGTGAACGGTGCGGGCGGTGAACGGCTGTTGTCGCTGAAACCGCCCTTCAGGCGGATGCCCCAGTTCTTGTCGCCGGTGATGATGTCATCGGCATTCAGCGTGCGCATGCTGACCACGCCGCCGATCGCGCCCACCCCTTCGGCACCGGCGGTGGGGCCCTTCTGGATGTCGATGCCGCCGATCATGTCCGGGTCGATGTAGCTGCGCCCGGCCACGCCGGCATAGCCGCGGTACACGGTCACCTGCTGCTGGCTGCCGTCGATGAGCACCGGTACGCGGTTGAAGCCCTGCATGCCGCGGATGTTGAGGTCCAGCGCGCCGGAGTTGCGGTTGTCGCCGTTGAGTACGCCGGGCACGCTCTTGAAGATGTCGCCGGCCTGGGTGCCGCGGAAGCGTTCGATCTGTTCGCGCGACAGGTGCGCCCCAGACTGCGGTGCGCGGTACGGGGCGTCGGCCGGATCGAGGGCGTCGTTGCCCAGCTGGGTGCGGTTGCCCTGGTCGCCGTGCACCTTGAGCGTCCCGATATGCTGCACGCCAGCGGCCTTGGCCGGTTGCACGGTGAGCGCGCCGCTGGCGGTGCTGGCCAGCGCCAGCCCGCTGCCCTGCAGGGCCTGCGCGGCAGCCTGTTGCAGGGTCATGCGGCCGCGGATCGCCGGGGACTGGCGGCCCTGCACCTGTGCCGGGTCGATGGACAGCGGGTGGCCGGCCTCGGCGGCGATGCGGGTGAGGGTGTTGCCGAGTGGGCCGGCCTCGATCTGGTAGTCATGCGCGACGGCGGTACTGGTCCCCGCACTCTGGGCGTGGACCAGTGGAACGGCGCTGGCCAGCGACAAGGCAAGGGCCAGGCAGGACGGGCGGAGCAGGGGCAGGGCGGGCATCGATACGGCTTCCGAAGGAGGGATTCGGAAAGGGATGTGTATCGAGGGCGAAGAATCGGACACGACCGGTACTCAACGGCGATCGATCACGGTGACCAGCCCGTAGTGGCGGACTACCAGCGGCAGCGTTTGGACCAGCGCGGCGAGCGTGCGGTCGCTGTCATCCAGCCCGAACACGCCCTGCACGCGCAGCGCGGCGGCCGCGTCGGACACGCGCAGCAAGCCGCGACGGTAAGGCTGCAGGTGCGCCACCAGCTCGGCCAGCGGCGCGTTGTCCAGGCGCACCTGGCCGCGCACCCAGTCGGTGAGGGGGGCCGCCGCGGCGCCGAGCAGGGTGATGCCACGGGCACCCACGCGCGCGCTGTGCCCGGCCTGCAGTTGCACGCGGCTGCCATCGGCGGCCTGCACCAGCACATGGTCGCCCAGCACCACCACGGTGCTGCCGTGGTCGTCGCGCGCCAGCATCAACTGGCCGCGCAGCAGCGTGGCCTGCACATACGGCCCATGCAGCACCAGCGGACGCGGATCGGCCGCCACCTCCAGCAGCACCCGGCCACGGCGCAGCCACAGTTCGCGCCGGGTAGCACGCAGCTGCACGTCCATGCCACTGCGCGCATCCAACAGGGCGTGGCTGCCATCGGCCAGCGCGAAGCGGCGCCGCTGCGCGGTGGCGGTGCGCAGGTCGGCGCCGAGCTCGCGCAGCGGGAACTGGCGGTCGGCCCAGCACGCCGCGCCGGCACCGGTGACCGCCAGCGCCGCCAGTGAGCGCAGGGCGGTGCGCCGCGAGGGGCGCAGCAGCACCGCGCGCGCCTGCTGGGACTGCCCCGGGTGGCGCTCGGCCACCTCGCGCAGGCGCACGAACCGCTGCTGCACCTGCTGCAGTTCGGTCCACGCATGGCGGTGGGTGGGCGCGGCTGCCAGCCAGGTTTGCAGGCGCTGCTCCAGCCCGGCATCGGCCTGGCCGGACTGCAGCAGCACCATCCAGTCGATCGCCGCGACCATCGCCGCGCGGTCCGGCGCAGCGGGCTCGGGAATGGCACTCATCGGGCGGCCTCGGCGTGCAGGTCGGCCAGGCAGCATCGCCAGGCCTGCCGCAGGTAACGCCCCACCGTGCGCAGCGACACCCCCAGCCGCAGCGCGATCTGCTCATGGCCCAGGCCATCCAGCTGGCTGTAAAGGAAGGCAGCGCGTGCGGGCGCAGGCAGCCCCTGCATGGCGCGGTCCACCAGCAACACCGTTTCCAGCAGCAGGGCGCGTTCCTCCGGCGAGGGCGAGAACGCCTCGGGGAAGTGCCGCAGCTGCGCCAGCCACGCCTGTTCCAGGTCGCGGCGGCGGCGCAGGTGGAACAGCAGGCGCTTGGCGATGGTGGTCAGGAACGCGCGCGGTTCGTCGATGCTGGCCAGCGGTGTGCGCGACGCCGCGACCTGGGTGAAGGTCTCGGCGGTGAGGTCCTCGGCATCCCAGCGGCAGCGCATCTGCCGGCACAGGCGTGCCAGCAGCCAGCGGTGATGGTCGCGGAACAGCGTGGCGAGCGCATCGTGGGGGACGACCGGGGACGACATTGCCAGTTATGCAAATGAGAAGTGTTCGCATTATTGCATGGTTGCGCAGGCGCCGCGAGCGGCAGGGTCATAGGCCGACCGCCCGGTCTGCGCTAGGCTGCGCAGGCACCGATCGGGAGGGCGCGCGCACGGCGACGCCACGCGGCGGTGCGTTGCCAGGCGGGGAACAGACCATGCGCGGGATGCGTCAGTGCGGTGCCGTCGTTGTCGTGCTTGCACTGTGGGGTGCGGTGGCGCAGGCCGCCGCGGTCACGCCGCTGGCGGGAACCTATTCCAACGTGTGCCAGCACGCCGACAGCGGCGATCTGCTGGGCACCACGCTGTTCTTCCCCGGTGCGGCCGATCCGGGCCACGTGCAACGGCAGCGCTACGAGGGGGCTGCGCTGGCACCGGAACGGTTGGCGCTGACGGCGCGCGGCGCGGCCTGGTACGTGCTCGGTGACGACGGCGCGGCGGTCATGGTGCTGCGCCGCGAGGGCGCCGCGTTGCGGGTGACCTACCTGGATGGTCAGCAGGCCGATATCGGTGGCGACAGCGAAACGCTTGTGGCGTCCGCGCGGCGGCCGGCCGCTGGCAGCGTGCCGGTCTGCCGGTAGCCGCGGCAGTCCCCCAACGCGGAACGCCGCGATCTCTCGCGGCGTTCCGGGGCACTGCCTGCACTGTGGCGGTCAGCCCAGCAGCTTGCGCACCTTGTTCAACGCCACGATGAAGCGTTCGATCTCTTCATGTGTGTTGTAGAACGCCAACGATGCGCGGCAGGTGGCCGCCACGCCGTAATACTGCAGCAGCGGGTGCGCGCAGTGCTGGCCCGAGCGTACCGCCACGCCTTCCAGGTCCAGCAACGTGGCCAGGTCGTGCGAGTGCGCGCCATCGACCAGGAAGGACACCACGGCCGCCTTGTCCGGGGTGGTGCCGAAGATGCGCAGGCCGTCGATCTTGCCCAGCTCTTCGTTGAAGTGCGCCAGCAGCTCGCCTTCGCGGGCTTCCACATGCGCCAGGCCCAGCGATTCCAGGTAATCCACCGCCACGCCCAGGCCGATGAAGCCGGCGATGTTCGGGGTGCCGGCTTCGAACTTGTGCGGGGCATCGTTGAACACGGTGCCCTCGAAGCTGACCTCCTTGATCATCTCGCCACCACCGATGAACGGCGGCATCGCGTCGAGGTGCTCGCGGCGTGCCCACAGCGCGCCGGTGCCGGTGGGGCCGCACATTTTGTGGCCGGTGATGGCGTAGAAATCGCAGCCGATCGCAGTCACGTCCACCTTGCGGTGCGGTACTGCCTGCGAGCCGTCCACCACGGTGATGATGCCGCGCTTGCGTGCTTCCCGGCAGATCTCGCGGACCGGGTTGACCGTACCCAGCACGTTGGACACGTGCGCCACGGCCAGCAGCTTGACCTCGGCGGTCATCGCACGGCGCAACGCGTCCAGGTCGAGGGCCCCGTCGGGGGTGATCTCGGCCACGCGGATCGTGGCGCCGGTACGCTCGGCCACCAGCTGCCACGGCACGATGTTGGCGTGGTGCTCCATGCGCGAAACCAGGATGACATCGCCGGCCTTCAGCCGCGGCAATGCCCACGAATAGGCCACCAGGTTGAGTGCGAAGGTGGTGCCGCTGCACAGCACCAGATCGTTGGCGCGCACGTTGAGGAAGCGCGCCAGCTTGGTGCGCGCCCCTTCGTAGGCGTCGGTGGCTTCGGTGCCAAGGGCATGCACCGCACGGCTGACGTTGGCGTTGTAGCGGCGGTAGAACTCATCCACCGCGCCGATCACCTGCACCGGCTTCTGCCCGGTATTGGCGTTGTCGAAGTACACCAGCGGCTTGCCATGCACTTCGCGCATCAACAGCGGGAAATCCAGGCGGACGCGGTCCCAGTCCGGGGCCACCGCGGTATCGGTGGCCGGGCGCGCGGTGGTGAGGTTCATGCCACGCCTGCCTGGGCCAGGGCAATGTCCAGGTGGCGGCGCAGCTGTTCGGTGAGGCGGGCGTCGAGCGCGTTCAGCGGTTCATGGCAGAACGCGGCACTGAGCAGCTGCTGGGCCTGGTCGGCGCGCAGGCCGCGCGAACGCAGGTAGAACAGCGCGTTGGCATCGAGCTGCCCCACGGTGGCACCGTGGGCGGCCTTCACTTCGTCGGCGTCGATCACCAGCGTGGGCTGGGTATCGATTTCGGCGTCGGCAGAGAGCAGCAGGTTCTTGTTGGACAGGTTGGCATCGGTGCCATCGGCGCCGGCACGGATGTGGATGCCGCCGTGGAAGACCACGCGGCTGCGGTTGGCCGCCACGCCACGCCACACCATCTGCGAGGCGGTGTCGCGGGCGATGTGTTCGATGCCCAGGCGCGTGTCCACGTGGCGGCGACCATTGCCGAGCAGCACGCCATTGGCGGTGAGCTGGGCGTTGTCGCCTTCCAGGCGCACGTTGAGTTCGTGGCGGCTGAGGGCGGCGCCCAGTTCCAGGTCGATGCGGCGGTACTGTGCGTTGCGGGCCAGCACGGCGTCGGTGCGCAGCAGGGTGGTGGCGCGCCCGCTGTCGGCCTGCACGCGGGCGTGCGAGAGCACGGCATCCTGGGCCAGGTGCACGTGCACCAGGGTGTTGCCCAGGTGCGCGGCGTCGCCCACATGCAGGTGGTGTTCGACCACGCCCAGCGCGGCGCCGGCACGCAGTTCGATCAGGTGCCGGTGGTGCCAGGACAGGTCGGCCCCGCCGGCCACGCTGATGAAGACCAGCTGCAGCGGCAACTCGACCTGGGCGCCGTCATCCACGCGCACCACCACGCCTTCATCGGCAAGGGCGGCATTGAGGCGGGCGAACACTTCGTCACTGCGCTCGAAGCGGCGGCCGAGGAAGCGCAGCGCGTCGTCGCCGGCGGCCAGTGCCGAGGACAGCGTCTGCAGCTGCACGCCGGCCGGCAGCGCGGCGATGTCGCTCAGCGCATCGGACGGACGGCCATTGACGAACACCAGGCGCGGCGACGGAATGTCAGCCAGCAGCGCAGTGTCGACGTCGGTGGCGGCCAACGGCGCCGGGCTGAAACTGCGGCGCTCCAACTGGCGCAGCGAGGTGTACTTCCAGGCTTCGGCGCGTGGCCCGGGCAGGCCGGCCTGCAGGGCGGCATCCAGTTCGGCGCGGCGTGCATCGCTGCCGCAGAAGCCCCTGGCGAGGGAATCCAGCAGTGCGCTCATCAGACCGCTGCCTCCGGCACCACGCGGTCCTTCAGGAAGTGGTAGCCGTGCGCTTCCAGTTCCAGGGCCAGCTCCGGGCCGCCGCTCTGTACGATCTTGCCGTCGGCCAGCACGTGCACCACGTCCGGCTTGATGTAGTCCAGCAGGCGCTGATAGTGGGTGATGACGATGAACGAACGCTCCGGCGAGCGCAGCGCGTTGACGCCGTCGGCCACGCTCTTGAGCGCGTCGATGTCCAGGCCCGAATCGGTTTCGTCCAGGATGGCCAGCTTCGGCTCCAGCACGGCCAACTGGAAGATCTCGTTGCGCTTCTTCTCGCCACCGGAGAAGCCTTCGTTGACACCCCGGTGCAGCAGTTCGTCCTTCAGGTGCAGCACGGCCAGCTTCTGGCGCACCAGTTTGAGGAACTGCATCGAATCCAGTTCTTCCTCGCCGCGCGCCTTGCGCTGGGCGTTGAGCGCGGCGCGCAGGAAGTAGGTGTTGTTCACGCCGGGGATTTCCACCGGGTACTGGAAGGCCAGGAACAGACCGGCGGCGGCGCGTTCTTCCGGCGCCAGGTCCAGCAGGTCGCGGCCTTCGAACTGCACGCTGCCTTCGCTCACTTCATAGCCCTCGCGGCCGGCCAGCACGTTGCCCAGGGTGGACTTGCCGGCGCCGTTGGGGCCCATGATGGCGTGCACCTGGCCGGGCTTCACGTCCAGCGACAGGCCCTTGAGGATTTCTTTGTCGCCGATGCGGGCGTGGAGGTTATCAATCTTCAGCATGATGCGAATCCGGTAGTGCCACGCCATGCGCGGCAAAAAAATAGCAGACGAGGGCGCGGCAGGCGATCAACCCACCGACCCTTCCAGCGAGACTTCCAGCAGCTTCTTGGCTTCCACCGCAAATTCCATCGGCAGTTCGCGGAACACCTGCTTGCAGAAGCCGTCGACGATCATCGACACCGCGTTTTCCTGGTCGATGCCACGCGCGCGGCAATAGAACAGCTGGTCGTCGGAGATCTTGGAGGTGGTGGCCTCGTGCTCCACCGTCGCGCTGGGGTTCTTGACCTCGATGTACGGGAAGGTATGCGCGCCGGAGGTCTTGCCGATCAGCAGCGAGTCGCACTGGGTGTAGTTGCGCGCGCCGTCGGCGTTGCGGTCCACCTTGACCAGGCCGCGGTAGGTGTTCTGGCCACGGCCGGCACTGATGCCCTTGCTGACGATCTTGCTCTTGGTGCGCTTGCCGATGTGGATCATCTTGGTGCCGGTGTCGGCCTGCTGGCGATGATGGGTGAGCGCCACCGAGTGGAACTCGCCCACCGAGTCATCGCCCAGCAGCACGCAGGACGGGTACTTCCAGGTGATCGCCGAGCCGGTTTCCACCTGGGTCCAGGTGACCTTGCTGCGCGCGCCCCGGCATTCGGCACGCTTGGTGACGAAGTTGTAGATGCCGCCCACGCCGTTCTCATCACCGGGGTACCAGTTCTGCACGGTGGAGTACTTGATCTCGGCATCGTCCAGCGCCACCAGTTCCACCACCGCGGCGTGCAGCTGGTTCTCATCGCGCATCGGCGCGGTGCAGCCTTCTAGGTAGGACACGTAGGCCTTGTCCTCGCAGATGATCAGGGTGCGTTCGAACTGGCCGGTGTGGCCGGCATTGATGCGGAAGTAGGTGCTCAGTTCCATCGGGCAACGCACGCCCTTGGGGATGAACGCGAAGCTGCCGTCGGAAAACACCGCTGAATTCAACGCGGCGAAGTAGTTGTCACCGACCGGCACCACGGTGCCCAGGTACTGTTTGACCAGTTCCGGGTGCTCCTTGATGGCTTCGGACATCGAGCAGAAGATCACGCCCTTCTCGGCCAGTTCCTTGCGGAAGGTGGTGCCCACCGAGACCGAGTCGAACACCGCATCCACCGCCACGCCGGCCAGCTTGGCGCGCTCGTGCAGCGGCACGCCCAGCTTGTCGTAGGTGTCCAGCAGTTCCTTGGGCACGTCATCCAGCGAGGCGTACTTGGGGCCCTTGGGCGCGGAGTAGTAGCTGAGGGCCTGCAGGTCGATGGCCGCGATCTGCAGCTTGGCCCAGTTGGGCATCGGCATGGTCAGGAAGTGGCGGTAGGCGGCCAGGCGCCACTGCGTCATCCATTCCGGCTCCTCCTTCTTGGCCGACAGGGCACGGATGGTGTCCTCGTCCAGGCCAGGCGGCAGCGAGTCCGATTCGATATCGGTGATGAAGCCGGCCGAATACTTGCGGCCCAGCTGCTCGTGGATTTCGCGGTTGGGGGTATCGCCGGCGGCGACGGTGTCGAGGGTATCGGTGGCCATGGGGGCTGCCTGTGGATCAGGAGACGACATCGGCCGCGATCACGCGGCGCGAAGCATCAACAAGGGGAAGAGGGGGCAGGATCTGCGCCAGGCTGACCGCGCGCAGTGCTTCAGACACCACATCGTTGATCAGCCGCCAGCTGCTGCGCGCGCCGCATTGCAGCTCGCGTCCGCACTGGCTGTGGTCGTGGGCGCACTCGGTCAGGCCCAACGGACCCTCCATCGCTTCCACGATCTCGAACAGGCTGATCCGTTCGGCTGCGCGGGTCAGGCGATAACCGCCACGCACGCCGCGCAGGCCTTCAACCAGGCCGGCCTGGGCCAGCGGCTTGAGCAGCTTGCTGACGGTGGGCGGTTCGAGGCTGGCGAACTCGGCCAGTTCAGTCGCACTGAGCACCTCGCCCGGGCGGGCGGCGAGCACGGTCAACACGACGGTGGCGTAATCGGTGAGCTTGGTGACGCGGAGCATGGGAGGGCGGAATCGTAAAGCGGACTGAAATTGTACGCTTTTATCGCCGGGCATCCAACCCACCCTGTTCAGGGGCGCGGACCGGGGCCATCGGGGCGCGGGCACGCGCGTCGCTTTGGCAATCACAAAGATTAAGCGAGAATCGCCGCTTACCTTCCGTTACGGCCCGTCCCACATGCCCAAGAAGATCCAAGCCCGCAAGTCCTCCATCCACGGCAATGGCGTATTCGCGCTGGCGCCGATCAAGCAGGGCGAGCGGGTCATCCAGTACAAGGGCCTGCTGCGCAGCCACGCCGATGTGGATGCCGATGATACCGGGGATGTGGAAAGCGGTCACACCTTCCTGTTCACCCTGAACGACGATTACGTCATCGATGCCAACTACAAGGGCAACGACGCGCGCTGGTTGAACCACAGCTGCGACCCGAACTGCGAGGCGGTGATCGAAGAGGCCGAGGGCGACAATCGCCGCGAGGACAAGGTGTTCATCGAGGCGATCAAGGACATCCAGGCCGGCGATGAGCTGACCTACAACTACGGCATCACCCTGGCCGAGCGCCACACTGCGCGCCTGAAGAAAATCTGGGAATGCCGCTGCGGGTCGAAGAAGTGCACCGGGACCATGTTGCAGCCCAAACGCTGAGGCCCCGGGGGCGGCCCGCCCGCGGCAAGCACCGCCCCGCGACACGGTGGAAATCGCTCGCGGGTGGATGTGGGCGGCCACACGCCGTGCACATGCCGGTCACTGCCGCCCAATGCAGGTCTGCGCAGACTGCAGGCTCCCCTTTCAACGGAGCTTTTCATGGCACACGCGCTCAACGGCAAGCAGGTGGCTGTCCTGGCCACCGACGGTTTTGAACAGTCCGAGCTGCAGGAGCCCAAACGCCTGCTGGAATCCTGGGGCGCCACGGTGACCGTGATCGCGCCGGGCGGTGCCAGGCAGATCCGCGGCTGGAAGGGCAAGGATTGGGGCGAAACAGTCGCCGTCGACCAGGCGCTGGACGGGGCCAGGCCTGACGCCTTCGATGCCCTGGTGCTGCCGGGCGGGGTGATCAACCCCGACGCGCTGCGCATTGACGCCCAGGCCGTGGACTTCATCAAGGCATTTGGCGCGTTGGGCAAACCGGTGGCGGCGATCTGCCACGGGCCGTGGCTGCTGGTGGAGTCGGGCCTGGCCAAGGGCCGCGCGGTAACTTCATGGCCGTCGCTGAAGACCGATCTCGGCAATGCCGGCGCGCAGTGGCGCGATGCCGAGGTGGTGGTGGATGGCAACCTGATCACCAGCCGCAAGCCCGATGACATTCCCGCCTTCGCCGACGCGGTGGCCAAGGCGCTGGCCGGTTGATCCGGGCGGTACCGACCACGGTCGGTACCGGCCTGTATCGGCGGTTTACCGCCCCAGCATGCCGGCCGGCACCAGCTTGCCCAGGTCCTGGTTGAAGGTCACCACCAGCTTGCCGTTCTCCACCTGCGCCGACTGCACCTGCAACGCGCCGAGCACGCCGGCCACGGCCGGGTCGATTTTGTAGATCGGCTCGCGCCGGGCGTAATCGGTCAGCCATGCGTTGAGCAGGCTGCGCGTGCGCGAATCCAGGCGGCCGCCATTGTTGGCCGGGGTGAAATCGTCCACGGTGGGCTGGTCCAGATGGAAGCCCTGGGTCTGCGCGTCATAGCGCAGGCCGCTGCTCAGTTTCACCTTGCCCAGCGCGGCCGGGGCGCTGCCGGCGGTGGCCATGGCCACATCAAAGCCCAGGTCGAGCCGGTTGCCCTGCGGCAATGCCAGCTGCGGGTGGCTCATGGTCATGGCGATCAGCCCGCCGAGGGCATCCTGGGTTCGCGGGAAACTGCCGTCCAGATAGTGCTGGACATCGCTGGCGCCCACCGACAACTGGCGGCCGGACACACTGGGAGCAGCCTGCGCACCGACCGCGGCGGCAATCAGCACGGTGCATGCGGCGAGGCGGGACAACAGCGGGCGAGCGTTCATGGTGTCAGGCCGTGGCAAGAGGGAGACGCCAACGATAGCGCTTCCGGCTGAATCCAGCTTGGATGCCGCCGCCCTGCGCTGCGCGCGTTGCCGGCCGGTCAGTTCATCACCGGGTGCAGCGAGGCGCCCTGTATTTCCCAGCCGCTGCCATCCGCACGCGGCTGCAGCCGGTACCACCCCTGGAAGTGCAGCGTTGCGTCGGCCGTGATGACGCTGATCCGCACCGGCACTTCGCGCAGCCGCGAAGGCTGCGCGGCATCGCGGGCAATGGGCAGGTCGCTGTCGATGCGCAGCGAGCGTACCCCGGCCGCGCCAGGTTGATCGGCCAGGCGGCGCAGCAGGGCATCATCGGCGCGCGAAGCCGGCTGCCCGCCGCTCCAGGACGCATCGGCGGCGGCGCGGTCACCGCGCATCAGGGCGTTGAGGTAATGGCGCACCACGGTGCTCTCATCGTCTGCGCCGGCCGCTACGGCACTCAGTGTGGGCAACGCAACGGCTGCCACGGTTGCCGCCGGGACCTCCACGCGTTCGGGCGCCTGGGCGTCGGCATCGGAGCGGGCCGGTGCGCTCGCCGGGCGATCATCATCGGCGTGGCGTTGGCAGGAACACCCGCCCAGCAGCAGGAGCGGCAGCAGGATCACGGCACGGCGCATGTGGACTCTCCCCGGTGAAGGGCAGAGTGTAGCGGGCTGCCGCTGCGCTCAGGGCGCCTGCTGGATCGCTTCCAGCGCCTGCAGCACGTCGCCCAGTTGGGGCTGCAGGCCGGTGAGCGGATGGCTGGGGTCCTGTGCGTGGCGGCGTGCCAGGTCGTGCAGCAGCTGGGTGGCCACGATGGCGGCGGCGCGCTCGTCACCGCTCAGGCCGCTCTGGCGCCGCGCGATTTCCAGCAGGCGCATCCAGTCCTGCTGCGCACGGTGTTCCAGTTCGATGGTGCAGCGTCCGCTGCACTGCAACCCGTCCTTCTCGATCGGGGTGACGGTAATGCGGTAGCGCTGGGAGGGGCTGGTCATGGCGGCTGGCGTTGGGGGGACATGACCACCATAGGCGGGCCTGCCGCCGCCAGCGACAGGCGCGGCCGCACGCAGTGTTCCACCTTGTGCGTTCCAGCCGCGCTGCGCCGCCCCGGAAGCACCGCCGCAACAGGCTGTGGGCGTGCCAGGCCGCCGCCGGGTGGATTGGGCAACGCTGTGTTTCGCCGTTTGCGGTGCGTCGGCTGGCGGGACGAGCCGCCCGATCAGGCCTGTCGGCCACTACGGGGCTCGCACGCGGAAGCGAGGGGTAAAAGCCTGGCTCTTCTGCGGCCCTGCGCTCGACCCATCCGCCGCCGCACCAGCAGAAAAATGGTTCTTCGCCCATGTGCGGGGCAAGCAGAAACGTGCCTTGACGCTTACCAGGCGCAGCCGTCGGCGGGTCGGGCGCTGGACCCCCATGCCCTTTCCGGCGACTGTCCTCCGGCCGCGGGGCGGCCTCCTCCTTTACTTCGCCTGCAAGGGCATCGGGGCCCAGCGTTCGACCCACCAACGGCCATCAAAAAGGCCCGGCGCCCCGCCCGCACCGCAAGCCGAGCCCCGTAGCCGCCGGTAGGCCCCTGGCGCAAATGTCCCCGGCCGCGTGGCGGCCTCCTCCTTTATTTTGCCCAGGAGCCTACCGGCGGCTACGGGGCTCGGCTTGCGACCGGCTCGATCGGAGACGCCAGCCGATCCAAACGGCGCCTGCACACCCGGCCACACGCGTACGGCCACCCGCGTAGCGTCGTGCTCACTCCGCGACGGCCCTTGCAACAACACGCTCCCCTTGGATGGAGCGGAACCAGAAAAATCAAAACGCGCTGCGTGCTTGCCGCGCGGAGGAGCGACGAACAAAAAAAGAACGGGACGGCCAAGGCCGTCCCGTTCGGGTGCTGCAGGAAGCGCGCTGGTTAGAGCGCAGCGTCCTTGAGCTTCTTGAGCGGACGCACCTTCAGCTTGGTGGAAGCCGGCTTGGCGGCAAACCACTGCTCTTCCTTGGTGAACGGGTTGATGCCCTTGCGCTTCGGCTTGGCCGCAACGCTGACCGTGGTGATCTTCAGCAGGCCCGGCAGGGTGAAGCTGCCCGCGCCCTTCTTGTGCACCGAAGCGGCGACGGCGCCTTCCAGCGAGGCGAGCACGGCGCGCACGTCCTTGGCGACAACGCCGGACGCTTCAACGATGTGTGCAACCAGACCAGACTTGCTCAGTACGTCCTTGATCGGCTTGGGAGCGGCCGGCTTGGCGGCGGCCTTGGTAGCGACTTTCTTTACTGCCTTCTTCGGGGCAGCCTTCTTAGCGGTCTTTGCCATGGTTTCCTGTTCCGTGAACGGTTGGTTGTTTGGTCGCGCCGAACCCGGTCGGCAAGCGAAATGTAGGCCAACCAGGCGGCGCCGCCAATAGGCAATTGCATAAATATTCGCGATTTCCTGCTTGCCGGTTACCGCAGTGCATCAGTACATGCCCGAAAAACAGGGGGTGCGAGGGGCTCTGCGCTACCCGCCGGGATCGCCGGAAATTTCGTCGGTTCAGAGCAAACCCCTTGAAAACAGCGGTTTTTATTCCGCTACGGGCGTCCATCACCGCGCGCCAGGGCAGGCCTGCGCCGGGCGTGGACGCCAGCCCGACGCGACGCTAACGCCGGGGCGTCCATGCTGGCCCTGCCATTCATCCGCAGGAGACACATCGATGGGTATTTCGCGTCATGCCACCGCGCACTGGGAAGGCGACCTCAAGACAGGCAAGGGACAACTGAGCACGCCACAGAGTGGCCTGCTGGACAACACCCGCTATGCCTTCAGCAGCCGCTTTGGCGATGAGAAGGGCACCAACCCCGAAGAACTGATCGCCGCCGCCCATGCCGGCTGCTTCACGATGGCACTGTCGGCCAAGCTCACCGAAGCGGGGTTCGTGCCGACCTCGCTGGATACCGAGGCCAAGGTCGATCTTTCGATGGAAGGCGGCCCACAGCTGTCGCAGATCACCTTGAAGGTGAAGGCGGTGGTGCCCAACATCGACGACGCGCAGTTCCGCGCGATCGCCGATGACGCCAAGCAGAACTGCCCGGTGTCCAAGGCGCTCAGTGCAGTGCCGATCAGCCTGGTCGCCGAACTGGCCGGCGGTTGAAACCTCCGCGCCGGCGCCTGCCGGGCGGCGCCGGTTGCAGTGCACATTGAGTGATTCCGGCAGGGGCGGCATAGTCGCCCCTGTTCGTTTACCGGGAGCATCGCGTGCGCCGTCGCCTTCTGGCTGTCCTGTTGTGGTGTGCCTGTATCGCCCCGGCGCAGGCCGACGTGCGCCTGCTGACCGCCGCCACCATCCACACCGGTGAGCCCGATGCCGCCGTGGCCACCGCGCTGGCCTGGGACGATGCCAGTGGCCGCGTGCTGGCCGTGGGCGACCGCAGCGCGCTGCTGGCGCTGTATCCGCTGGCCGCGCTGACCGACCTGGGCCAGGCCACCGTGGTGCCGGGGCTGATCGATGCACATGCGCACCTGATGTTCCTGGGCGGCACCCTGCTGCAGGCCGATCTGACCGGCACCACCAGCAAGGACGAGGTGGTGGCGCGGCTGCAGCGTTTTGCCGCCGACAACCCCGATGGCTGGCTGCTGGGCAGCGGTTGGGACCAGAACCATTGGGCGCAGAAAACCTTCCCGGGCCTGGCCGAGCTGGATGCCGCCTTCCCGGCGCGTCCGGTCTGGCTGGGGCGCATTGATGGACATGCCGGCTGGGCCAACAGCGCCGCGCTGCGCGCGCTGGCGCAGCAGCCGGGGCAGCGCGCGCTGGGGGGGCGCTGGCAGCCCGACGGTGGGCGCATCGTGCGCGACGCGCACAACCAGCCCACCGGTGTTTTCATTGACGGGGCGATGGACCTGGTGCGTGCGGCCATCCCCGCACCGGACCAGGCCACGCGCGAGCAGATGCTGGCGCGCGCGCTGGCCAGAGCGGTCAGCCAGGGCCTGACCGGCGTGCACGACATGGGCGTGTCGCGCGACGACCTGGCCCTGATGCGGCGCTTCGCCGATGCCGGCAAGCTGCCGCTGCGGATCGATGCCTACGCCGATGGCAATGCCGATGCGCTGGCCGATCTGTGCGCGCACGGTGCCTACCGGCATCCCGGCGGCCGGCTGGAAATGCGCGGCGTGAAGTTGTTCATGGATGGGGCATTGGGCAGCCGCGGTGCGGCGCTGCTGGCCGATTACAGCGATGACCCGCACAACCGCGGGCTGCTGGTGACCTCCCCGGAAGATTTCGACATTGCCGTGCGCAAGGCCGATGGCTGCGGGCTGCAGGTGGCCACCCATGCCATCGGCGACCGTGGCAACCGCATCGCGCTGGACACCTATGCGCGGGTGCTGGGCGAGCGCAAGGACAGCGACCATCGCTGGCGGATCGAACATGCGCAGGTGGTTGCACTGCCGGATATCCCACGCTTTGCGGCATTGGGCGTGATCGCCTCGATGCAGCCCACCCACGCCACGTCGGACATGGGCTGGGCAGAGGACCGGCTGGGGCCTGAGCGCATCGTGGGCGCCTATGCATGGCAGCGGCTGCTGGCCGCCGGCGCGCACCTCGCGCTGGGGTCGGATTTCCCGGTGGAGCAGGTGGACCCCCGGCTGGGCCTGTATGCGGCGGTGACCCGGCAGGATCGCAGCGGTCAGCCGCCCGGCGGCTGGCAACCGGACCAGCGCCTGAGTGCTGCCGAGGCGTTGCGCGGGTTCACCGCCGATGCGGCCTGGGCCGGCCATGACGAATCCCAGGTGGGCCGCCTGCAGCCGGGCATGCGCGCGGACTTCGTGGTGCTGGACCGCGACCCGTTGGCGGTACCGCCGGCAGAGCTGCCGGCGTTGCAGGTGCGCTCGACCTGGGTGGATGGCCGGCCGGTCTACGAAGCGGCGCGCTGACGCGCCGCCTCGCAGTTACCAGTCCAGGGTGCCGCGGATCACCGTCTGCACCTGGCCGCCGGACCAGACCTCGCCCGCCGCATCGATATGCAGGCTCAGGCGCGCGTCGTGGCCCACTTCGCGCCCCTGGCTCACCACGTAGCTGCGCGCGCCGCCGGGCAGTGCGTCGCGACTGTGCAGCCACGCGGCGAGCACCGCGTTGGCCGCTCCCGAGGCGGCATCTTCGAAGCGACGTCCATTGCCAACGAACGCGCGCACCGCCAGGTCCCAGGGCTGGCCGCTGCTGCGTGCGTAGGCGAACACGCCCATGCTGTCGGTGCGCTCGGCAAGCGCGGCAATCGCGTCCCAGTCCGGGTGCAGCGCACGCAGGGTGGCCTCGTCGGCCAGTTCCACCACCCACCAGCTACGCCCGCCGGCCATGCGCGCCGGGGGCAATGCGCCCAGCGACCAGCCGGCCAGCGCGGCCTGCAGGCGCGGATCGGTGGCTTCGGTCACCTCGGCCACGCTGGCGCGCGGGGTGCGGATGGCGATGGTGCGGGCCGCGCCTGTGCCCTCCACCCGCAGCGGCAGTGCGCCGGCGATGCCGTCCTGCACCAGCATGCCCTGCACCGGCGCGGCCATCGCCGCATCGAGAACGGCATGGGCCGTGCCAACGCTGGGGTGCCCGGCAAACGGCACTTCGTTGTGTGGGCTGAACATGCGGATGCGGTAGCTGGCGCCGGCGGCCTGGGGGGCGAACACGAAGGTGGTTTCCGGTAGCCGGGTCCAGCGCGCGATGGCCTGCATGGCCGCATCGTCCAGGCCTTCGGCGTCCAGCACCACGGCCAGCGGATTGCCGGCACCGGGATAAGGGGAAAACACGTCCAACTGCAGGAAACGACGAGGGCTCATGACGGCACGACCAGCGAAACGGCCGGGCAGCTTACCAACCCCGGGCTGTCTGGGGCCGCGTTGCGGGGCCGCCAGGCGGCGCGCGCAGGCCCTGCCGGGCCCGGGCTTGGCATAGAATCGGGAGTTCGGCCGCGGTGCCGGGTCGATCCCCCCCCTCACTACAAAACCCTCCTTACGTCCATGTCAGCTTCCCCCCTTGTCGATCGCTGGATCGTTCTGAAGTTCGGCGGCACCTCCGTGTCGCGTCGTCACCGCTGGGACACGATCGGGACGCTGGCGAAAAAACGGGCGGAGGAAACCGGTGCGCGCGTGCTGGTGGTGGTATCGGCGCTGTCGGGGGTCACCAATGAACTCACCGCGATCGCCGATGGCGCCGCCGACAGCCGCGACCGCGTGGCGGCGCTGCTGGCGCGCCACCGTGAATTCCTGGGAGAGCTGGCGCTGGACGCGGGCGCGCTCGACGCGCGCCTGGCCGGGCTGGCCGGACTGCTGGACGACCCACGAGCGGCCAGCCGCCCGCTGGACTGGCAGGCCGACGTGCTGGGCCAGGGCGAGCTGCTGTCTTCCACCGTGGGCGCGGCCTACCTGCGTGCCAGCGGCCTGGATTTTGGCTGGATGGACGCGCGCCAGTGGCTGGACGCGCTGCCGCCGCAGCCCAACCAGAGCGACTGGTCGCAGCGCCTGTCGGTGAACTGCCAATGGCGCGCCGACGCCGACTGGGCCGCCCGTTTCCGCGCCCAGCCCACCCGCATGCTGATCACCCAGGGCTTCATCTCCCGCCACGCCGATGGCGGCACCGCCATCCTCGGTCGCGGCGGTTCGGACACCTCGGCGGCATACTTCGGCGCGCTGCTCGGGGCCAGCCGCGTGGAGATCTGGACCGACGTGCCGGGCATGTTCAGCGCCAATCCGCGCGATGTGCCCGACGCGCGCCTGCTGACCCGCCTGGACTATTACGAAGCCCAGGAAATCGCCACCACCGGCGCCAAGGTGCTGCACCCGCGTTCGATCAAGCCGTGCCGCGATGCCGGCGTGCCGATGGCGATCCTGGACACCGAACGCCCGGAACTGCCGGGTACCAGCATCGACGGCAATGCCGCGCTGGTGCCGGGGGTCAAGGCGATCAGCCGCCGCAACGGCATCGTGCTGGTGTCCATGGAAGGTATCGGCATGTGGCAGCAGGTCGGCTTCCTGGCCGATGTGTTCGGGCTGTTCAAGAAGCACGGGCTGTCGGTGGACCTGATCGGCTCGGCCGAAACCAACGTCACCGTGTCGCTGGACCCGTCCGAGAACCTGGTCAACACCGATGTGCTGGCCGCGCTGTCGGCCGATCTGTCGCAGATCTGCAAGGTCAAGATCATCGTGCCATGCGCGGCGATCACCCTGGTCGGGCGCGGCATGCGCTCGCTGCTGCACAAGCTGTCGGATGTGTGGGCCACCTTCGGCCGCGAACGCGTGCACATGATTTCCCAGTCGTCCAACGACTTGAACCTGACCTTCGTCATCGACGAGGCCGATGCCGATGGCCTGCTGCCGATCCTGCATGCCGAGTTGATCGACAGCGGCGCGATGCCGGTGGAAGAAGGCGAGGTGTTCGGCCCGCGCTGGCGCGAGATCGCCGGCACCATCCGCCCGCGTGAAACCGCGTGGTGGCGGGGCCAGCGCGAGCACCTGCTGAACCTGGCCCAGGCCGGTACGCCGCGTTATGTGTACAACCTGCCCACGGTGCGCGCCCGCGCCCGCGCGCTGACCGCGATCAAGGCGATCGACCAGCGCTACTACGCCATCAAGGCCAACTCGCACCCGGCCATCCTGGAAGTGCTGGAGCAGGAAGGCTTCGGCCTGGAATGCGTATCGCACGGCGAGCTCAAGCACGTGTTCAACACGTTGCCGACGCTGTCGCCCCGGCGCGTGCTGTTCACCCCCAGTTTCGCGCCTCGTACCGAGTACGAAGCAGCGTTTGCGCTGGGCGTGACCGTGACCGTGGACAACGTCGAAGCGCTGCAGCGCTGGCCCGAGCTGTTCCGCAACCGTGAGCTGTGGCTGCGCGTGGACCTGGGCCGTGGTGAAGGCCACCACGCCAAGGTGCGCACCGGCGGCAAGGACTCCAAATTCGGCCTGCCGATCGCGCGCGTGGACGAGTTCGTACGCCTGGCCACCGAGCTGGGCACCCGCGTGGTGGGCCTGCACGCCCACCTGGGCAGCGGCGTGGAAACCGCGCAGCACTGGCGCCTGATGTGCGATGAGCTGGCCGGGTTTGCGCGCCGCATCGGCAGCGTGGAAACCATCGACATCGGCGGTGGCCTGCCCATTCCGTACAGTGCCGACGACGAGCCGTTCGACCTGGACGCCTGGGCCGTTGGCCTGGCCGAGGTCAAGGCGGTGCACCCGGCGTTCCGCCTGGCGATCGAACCGGGCCGCTTCCTGGTGGCCGAGTCCGGTGTGCTGCTGGCCCGCGTGACCCAGGTGATCGAGAAGGACGGCGTGCGCCGGGTGGGGCTGGATGCGGGCATGAACACACTGATGCGCCCGGCCCTGTACGACGCCTGGCACGACATCGAGAACCTGAGCCGGCTGGGCGGGTATGCCGAGGCGGTGTTCGACGTGGTGGGACCGATCTGCGAATCCAGCGACGTGTTCGGCAAGCGCCGCAAGCTGCCGGTCTCCACCGCGCCGGACGACGTGGTGCTGATCGCCGATGCCGGCGCGTACGGCTACGTCATGGCCAACACCTACAACCAGCGCGAGCTGCCGCGTGAAGACGTCATTGATGACGGTCCTTGATCGCGGCCTGCCGCCCACCTTTGAAGACGCGCCGTGCACGTGCACGGCCGGCCTTGTGAACCGGATACACCATGACTGCTTTCGATAAACACCAGGTTGCCGCTTTCCGCTTCGTCCGCTGCGATTTCGCCGCGGATACCGGCGTGGCGCAGCTGGTCTACGCCTTCGACGATGGCCCCGAGCTGATCGAGACGGTCACCATTCCCGGTGCACCGTTCGTGCTGGACGCGGCCCGCGCCGAAGCCGTGCAGCGTGCGCTGCGCCTGCTGCACCTGATCGCCGGTGTCAGCTATTACAAGGCCGGCGTCCCCGACCAGGTGCGCATCGACAGCTACCACATCGATGCGGCCACTGCGGCGCTGGTGGAAGACATCTACCTCAACGGGCTGGGCGAGTTCGCCTACCGCAACGGCTTGAACCTGCGCGGGCGCTTCCGCCTGCCGGTGGCCGCCGAAGCGTTCAGCGCAACGGCGGTGGGCCTGCGCGAGCACGCGTTGGTGGCCATTGGCGGCGGCAAGGATTCGCTGGTCAGCATCGAAGCGTTGCGCGGGTTGGGGATCGCTGAAACGGTCACCTGGATCGGTGGCTCGCAGCTGATCCGCGCGTGTGCCGAGCGTACCGGCCTGCCTACCTTGAACATCGGCCGTGCACTGGCCCCGGAACTGTTCGAGTTGAACCGCCAGGGAGCGTGGAACGGGCATATCCCGGTCACTGCGGTGAATTCGGCGATCATGGTGCTGGCCGCGCTGCTGCAGGGCGTGGACCAGGTGGTGTTCTCCAACGAGCGTTCGGCCAGCTACGGCAGCCAGATTCCCGGCACCGGCGAGGTCAACCACCAGTGGTCCAAGGGCTGGGCCTTTGAACAGGCCTTCGGCCAGTACCTGGAACAGCACGTGGCCGCCGACCTGCATTACTACTCGCTGCTGCGTCCGTTGTCGGAGCTGGCGGTGGCGCGGCAGTTCGCCCGGAGCGATTTCTACGACGCGCATTTCTCCAGCTGCAACCGCAATTTCCACATTCTGGGCGAGCGTCCGGTCAACCGTTGGTGCGGGGTGTGCCCGAAGTGCCACTTCGTGTTCCTGGCGCTGGCCCCGTTCATGCCCAAGCCCCGCCTGGTGGGCATCTTCGGACGCAATTTGCTCGATGACCTGGACCAGGCCGGCGGTTTTGATGCGCTGCTGGAATTCCAGGACCACAAGCCGTTCGAGTGCGTGGGCGAAGGCCGCGAATCGCGCGCGGCGATGGCGGCCTTGGCCGCGCGGCCGGAATGGGCCGAAGACGCGCTGGTGAAGCGTTTCGTGGGCGAGATCCGGCCGCAGCTGGATGCCGCCGCGTTGAGCATCGATCCCTTGCTGGTGCTGGAAGGTGAACACCGCATCCCGGCGTCGATCTGGGAGCGCCTGCGTGCGAATTTCGCAGCTTGAGGGCAAGCGGGTTGCGTTGTGGGGCTGGGGACGTGAGGGGCGTGCGGCGTTCCGGGTGCTGCAGCAGCGGTTGCCCGCGCTGCCGCTGACCCTGTTCTGCCCCGACGCTGAAGCGGCCGATGCCCGTGCCGAAACCGCCGGGCAGTTGGCGGTGCGTTCGGATGTCAGCGGTGAGGCGTTGGCCGCCTTCGAGGTGGTGATCAAATCGCCGGGCATCAGTCCGTATGGCGAGGCGGCCGTGCACGCTGCGACCGCGGGAACCCAGTTCATCGGGGGGACGTCGCTGTGGTTTGCCGAACACGCCGACGCCCACGGCACCGTACCCAACACCGTGTGCGTGACCGGCACCAAGGGCAAGAGCACCACGACCTCGCTGTTGGCGTACCTGCTGCGTGCCGCCGGTGCGCCCGCCGCGCTGGTGGGCAACATCGGCCTGCCGTTGCTGGAAGTGCTGGACCCGCACCCGGCGCCGGCGTATTGGGCCGTGGAACTGTCCAGCTACCAGACCGGCGAGGTGGCACGCAGTGGCGCCCACCCGCAGGTGGCGATCGTGCTGAACCTGTTTCCCGAGCACCTGGACTGGCACGGCAGCGAAGCGCGCTATCTCCAGGACAAGCTGCGCCTGGTCACCGAGGCCCAGCCGCGCATTGCCGTGCTCAACGCGGCCGACCCGCACCTGGCGGCGTTGTCGTTGCCGCACAGCAACGTGGTCTGGTTCAACCAGGCGCAGGGCTGGCACATGCGGGGCGAGGTGGTTTACCGCGCCGAACAGGCGGTGTTCGATACCGCCAACACGCCGCTGCCGGGCCGCCACAACCGTGGCAACCTGTGTGCGGTGCTGGCGGCCATCGAAGCACTGGGCCTGGATGCGGTGGCGCTGGCCCCGGCGGTGCAGGACTTTCGCCCGCTGCCCAACCGCCTGCAGACCCTGGGCACCCGCGATGGGCTGCGCTTTGTGAACGACTCGATCAGCACCACGCCGCACGCCAGTCTGGCTGCGCTGGACTGCTTTGCCGGGCAGCGCATCGCACTGCTGGTGGGCGGGCATGACCGCGGCCTGGACTGGCATGATTTCGTGCAGCACATGGCCCACGATGTGCCGCCGGTGGAGATCGTCACGATGGGCGCCAACGGCCCGCGCATCCATGCGCTGCTGCAGCCCCTGGCCGACGCGGGCCGGTTCGGCCTGCACGCCGCCGCCGATCTGCCCGAGGCGATGCAGCTGGCACGCGGCGCCTTGGGCGAACAGGGCGGCGTTGTGCTGCTGTCGCCGGGTGCGCCCAGCTATGGCGTGTACCGTGATTACGTTGCCCGCGGCCGGCATTTCGCCGAACTGGCCGGGTTCGATCCCGAGGCGATCACCGCCATTGCCGGGATCGGGATTTCGTAGCCTCGACCGTGGGTCGGCTGCGCCGGCCCCACCGAAACAGGGTCTCTGGAGCAGACACGCGATGCGTGGCTGCCGTCGGCGTGGATGGCGCAGCGCGAGGCGGTGATACGTGGCATCGCCCGTCCGTCGCGAACGCGGGAGGGCGTCAGGCGTCGTCGTCGATGAACGCGTAATCGCCGTCGATCAACTGCTGCAGATAGGCATCGAAACTCGGCGCGATCACCAGGTAGCTGTCCGGGTCGTGCAGGTAGCGCACCACCTGGCCGATGGTGCCGCCATCGGCGGGGTCGAAATCCAGATACAGCTTGGAGGTGCCACCGTTGTTCACGCAGTGCGAGAAGCACAGGCGCTGGCCCATCGGCAGGTCGGCGTCGATGCCGGCGCCCAGGATTTCGGCGTCTTCTTCCAGCCATTCTTCGTAGATCGAGCGGATGCTCTCGCCCCAGCTGTCCCACTGCGCGGTGTCATCGAACATCTGCTCGACCGAGCGCAGGTAGTAGGGGTACATCTCCATGTCCGAGCCGAGCATCAACACGCACACCACGCCACCGGGGTAGCGGCGGAAGTGGGTGCCATCGACCCGACCCAGCAGTTCAAGCAGGCTGGCAGGCACCTGCGGCCAGCGTTCGCGCAGGCGCTGCAGGTCCGGGGCGGTGGCCCCTTCGATCCAGGCCCACATCGGGGCCTCGTCGTCGGGCAGGCGCGGGACCAGGCCGGAAAGGAAGCGATCGACAAGCGTCATCAAGCGGGGCATCCGTGCAAAAGCGGCCCGCGAGCGTGACAGATGGGCGGGGCCTTGCGCCGGATCGGCATACACTCGGGCTTCTTTCCGGCAGGAGCAGGCGCATGGGCAGGCAATGGCAGTGGGGAGTGGCGGTGCTGTTGGGCATGGCGGCGCTGCCGGCGTTGGCGGCAATGAAAACCCGGCCGGTGGAATGGACGCTGGATGGCACCACCTTCAGCGGCGTGCTGGTCTACGACGACGGCGACGCCGACAAGCGCCCCGGGCTGGTGATGGTGCCCAACTGGAAGGGCGTCAACGACTCGGCCATTGGCAAGGCCAAGCAGCTGGCCGGCGACGACTACGTGGTGCTGGTGGCCGATGTTTACGGCAAAGGTGTGCGCCCCAAGACCGACGCCGAAGCCGGACCGGTGGCCACCCGGCTGCGCAATGACCGCCCGGTCCTGCGGGCGCGCGCGCTCAAGGCCATCGAGGTGCTCAAGGCGCAGGCGGGAAAAGCCCCGCTGGATGCCAGCCGGATCGGTGCGGTGGGCTTCTGTTTCGGCGGCACCACCGTGCTGGAAATGGCGCGGGCCGGCGCGCCGTTGGCCGGGGTGGTCAGTCTGCATGGCGGGCTGGGCTCGCCGCTGCCGGCCAAGGCCGGTGGCAGCCATCCCCCGGTGCTGGTGCTCAACGGTGCCGACGACAAGGGCGTCAGCCAGGCCGACATCGCCAGCTTCGAGCAGGAAATGAACGCCGCCAAGGTCGACTGGGTGTTCACCAACTACAGCGGTGCGGTGCACTGCTTTGCCGAGGCCGACGCCAACAGCCCGCCGGGCTGCCTGTACAACGAACGCGCCGCCAAGCGGGCGTGGAAGGCGCTGGATGCGTTCTTCGAGGAGCGGTTCGACACGCGTTGAACCGGCGGCACCGGTATCGCCTGCAGAGGTAGAGGTAGAGGTAGAGGTAGAGGTAGAGGTAGAGCCGAGCCATGCTCGGCTGCGTTTCAACCAGCGCACACCGCGCACCGGATGCGTAATGGGCGGGCGCGGCAGGCCACGCAGGCCACGCAGGTGAGGCAGCCGAGCATGGCTCGGCTCTACCTTTGGGCTGCGCTGCGGCGGTCAGTGCGAACGCTGGACCGCGTAGCGGGCCAGGCCGCGCGGGGCGGCCACGGCATCGTTGTCGGCCAGGACGTCGAGGTAGAGCCGAGCCATGCTCGGCTGCGTTTCAACCAGCGCACACCGCGCACCGGATGCGTAACGGGCGGGCGCGGCAGGCCACGCAGGCCACGCAGGTGAGGCGGGTGAGGCAGCCGAGCATGGCTCGGCTCTACCTTTGGGCTGCGCTGCGGCGGTCAGTGCGAACGCTGGACCGCGTAGCGGGCCAGGCCGTGCAGGGCGGCCACGGCATCGTTGTCGGCCAGGACGTCGAGGTAGAGCCGAGCCATGCTCGGCTGCGTTTCAACCAGCGCACACCGCGCGCCGGATGCGTAACCGGCGGGCGCGGCAGGCCACGCAGGTGAGGCGGGTGAGGCAGCCGAGCATAGCTCGGCTCTACCTTTGGGCTGCGCTGCGGCGGTCAGTGCGAACGCTGGACCGCGTAGCGGGCCAGGCCGCGCAGGGCGGCCACGGCATCGTTGTCGGCCAGGACGTCGAGGGCGCGTTCTGCGGCGTCGGCGTATTCCACGGCGCGGGCGCGGCTGTATTCCAGTCCGCCGGTGGCGTGGATGGCAGCCAGCACCTCGGGCATGGCATCGGCGTCGCCGTTCTGCACGATCTGGCGCAGGCGCTCGCGGGTGGTTGCGTCGGAATGCGCCATGGCGTGGATCAGCGGCAGGGTCGCCTTGCCTTCGGCCAGGTCGTCGCCCAGGTTCTTGCCCAGCTCCTCGGCGTTGGCCGAGTAGTCCAGCACGTCATCGGCAATCTGGAAGGCGTAGCCCAGTGCCATGCCGTAGTCGTACAGCGCCTGCTGGGTGGCTTCCTCAACCCCGCTGGCCAGTGCGCCCAGGCGGGTGCCGGCGGCGAACAGCACCGCGGTCTTGCGCTCGATCACGCGCAGGTAAGCGGCTTCGTCGGTATCGGGGTTGTGAACGTGCAGCAGCTGCAGCACTTCGCCTTCGGCGATGCGGTTGGTGGTGTCGGCCAGGATCCGCATGACCGGCATGCGGTCCAGTTCCACCATCAGCTGGAAGCTGCGCGAGTACAGGAAATCGCCGACCAGCACGCTGGGGGCGTTGCCCCACAAGGCATTGGCAGTGCTGCGGCCGCGCCGCAGGCTGGATTCGTCCACCACGTCGTCGTGCAGCAAAGTGGAGGTGTGGATGAACTCGATGATCGCCGCCAGCTGGTGGTGCTCGGGGCCGGCCTGGCCGACCGCGTGGCCGGCCAGCATGACCAGCATCGGCCGCAGGCGCTTGCCGCCGGCGGAGATGATGTGGTCGGCGATCTGGTTGATCAGCACGACATCGGAGGACAGTCGGCGGCGAATCAACGCATCGACGGCCGCCATGTCGGGCGCGGCGAGCGTCTGGATCTGGGGCAGGCCCAGCGCGGGGCGGGTGTCTTCGGTGATGGTCATGCGTTCTGACTTTCAGGCTTGACCTGAATTATAGGCGGTGCGGTGGTATTCCGCCCGCGAAGGCGGTTCCCGACGATCGCCGGGCGGGCGGGTGGTCCGCTGGCGCCCCCTGCCGGCGGTGCGCCGGGGTGGGCCCGCACGGCCGTTCAGCGTGAATACGTATGCATGCAGCGCCATCGTCCTGGGTGCAGGGATAAGCTTGTCGGGTTCGTAATGGCACCGCTTTGACCGGTGCCTTGGAAGCCCGGAGGGGGGCCCTCGATGTCGCAGACTCCATGGTGGCGCGGTGCCGTCATCTATCAGATTTACCCGCGCAGTTTCCTGGACGCCAATGGCGATGGGGTGGGCGACCTGCCCGGCATCATCGACCGCCTGGACTACGTGGCCGCGCTGGGCGTGGACGCGATCTGGGTATCGCCGTTCTTCCGGTCGCCGATGGCCGATTTTGGCTATGACATCGCCGACCATCGCGATGTGGACCCGTTGTTCGGCACGCTGGACGACTTCGACCGGCTGCTGGCCAGGGCGCATGCGCTGGGCCTGAAGGTGATGATCGACCAGGTGTTCAGCCATACCTCGATCGACCATGCCTGGTTCCGCGAGAGCCGCCAGGACCGCACCAATCCCAAGGCCGACTGGTATGTGTGGGCCGACCCGCGCGAGGACGGCACGCCGCCCAACAACTGGATGTCGATCTTCGGCGGGGTGGCGTGGCAATGGGAGCCGCGCCGCGAGCAGTACTTCCTGCACAACTTCCTGGCCGACCAGCCGGACCTGGATTTCCACAATCCGGCGGTGCAGCAGGCCACCCTGGATTACGTGCGCTTCTGGCTGGACCGGGGGGTGGACGGCTTCCGGCTGGATTCGATCAATTTCTGTTTCCACGACGCGCAGTTGCGTGACAACCCGGCCAAGCCGGCGGACAAGCGCGTGGGGCGGGGGTTCAGTGCGGACAATCCGTACGCCTACCAGTACCACTACTACAACAACACCCAGCCGGAGAACATCGGGTTCATCGAGCGCCTGCGCGGGCTGCTGGATGCGTACCCGGGGACGGTCAGCCTGGGCGAGATTTCGGCCGAGGATTCGCTGGCCACCACGGCCGAGTACACCGCGCCGGGCCGGCTGCACATGGGCTACAGCTTCGAGCTGCTGGTGAAGGATTTCAGCGCCGGTTACATCCGCGACACGGTGTCGCGGCTGGAAGTGACGATGACCGAAGGCTGGCCGTGCTGGGCCATTTCCAACCACGATGTGGAGCGCGCGGTGACCCGCTGGGGTGGGCATCCGGCGCAGCCGCGGCTGGCGCGCCTGCTGGTGGCGTTGCTGTGTTCGCTGCGCGGGTCGATCTGTCTGTACCAGGGCGAGGAGCTGGGGCTGGGCGAGGCTGACGTGCCGTTCGAGGCGCTGCAGGATCCGTACGGGATTACGTTCTGGCCGAATTTCAAGGGCCGCGACGGGTGCCGCACGCCGATGCCGTGGCTCGATGCGCCGCTGGCGGGGTTCACCAGCGGTGAGCCGTGGCTGCCGATTCCCGCCGAGCACCGCGCCGCGGCGGTGGCGGTGCAGGAGCACGATGCGCACTCGGTGTTGAACGCGTTCCGCCAGTTCCTGGCATGGCGCAGGACGATGCCGACGCTGCGGGTGGGCGACATCGTGTTCCTGGACACCGCCGAGCCGGTACTGATGTTCGAGCGCCGGCATGCGGGGGAAACGCTGCTGTTGGCGTTCAACCTGGCGGCCGACACCGCGCGCGTGGCGCTGCCGGCCGGCAGCTGGCAGCCGATGCACGTGCCGGGCCCGGACATGGGCCATGCCGAAGGCGGCACGGTGGTGCTGCCGGCGCAGTCGATGTACTGCGCGCGCCTGGGCTGATTCGATTTCCGGTGGTATTGAGAGGGCGGGGCTTTTTTGCCTCGCCCTTTTTTTGTTTCTTTTCCCAGGTCCAGGGGCGAGGTAGATCCGGTGGCGTCTTCGCTCGGGCGTGCCGCGATCCGAAGGACCCCGTAACCGCCGGTAGGCCCCTGGTGCAAATGTCCCCCGGCCGCGCTGCGGCCTCCTCCTTTATTTTGCCCAAGGGCCTACCGGCGGCTACGGGGCTCGGCTTTCGGTACGGGCGGGAAGCCGGACTTCTTTGAAGGCCGTTGGTGGGTCGGGCGCTGGGCCCCGATGCCCTTGGAGGCGAAGTAAAGGAGGAGGGGGCGGCCGCAGGCCGACGCCGGAGGACATTCGCTGGAAAGGGTATCGGGGACCAGCGCCCGACCCACCGACCGCCGCTACCGTTCATGGCACAACAAAAACCCCGCTGCCGAAGCAGCGGGGTTTTTTGTTGGTGCAACTACCGCAGGATCAGAACTTGTAGTTCACACCCAGCATGTAAGTGCGGCCCCACTCGATGTACTCCAGCGGTCGGTCCTTGGTGCCGGCGTAGGTGCGGTACGGCTCGTTGGTCAGGTTGCTTCCCTGCAGCAACAACGTCAGCCCGTGCAGGCTGCTGTCGTCGGCGAAGGTGTAGCTGATCTGCGCATCGGTCACGTTCTCGCCCACCACGTAACGCAGCGTGCGGTTGCCGTTGAAGTTGCCGATCTCACCGATGAAGTCCGAGCGCCGGCGCTGGCTTACCCGGGCCTCGAAACCACTGCGCTCGTAGTAGGCGGTGAAGTTGTAGACCCGCTTGGACAACCCCGGCAGGCTGATCGGATCGCTGCCCACGCTGGACGCGCTTTCCGGGTCCAGGATCTGGATATTGCTGTCATTGAACGTCGCGCTGGCCTGGACGCCGAAACCGCGCAGGCTCGGGGTGAACATGTCCAGCGGGAACGACGCGGTCAGCTCCAGACCCTTCAGCTTGCCGCCCTTGCCATTTTCCGGCGAAGAGAACGTGCCGGTGGTCAGCAGCGGCGCGGTCATGCCCGGCGGAATCACGTAGCTGGCCAGCAGGTCGCTGAAGTCGTAGTCATCGCGCGACTGGGTGTACACGTACGACTTGAGGTCCTTGAAGAAGATCGCCGCTGCCACGTAGGCTTTCTCGCCGAAGTACTTCTCGTAGGACAGATCCAGCGCATTGGCCCGCCACGGGTCCAGCAGCGGGTTGCCGCCACTGCCACCCGGCTTGCCCGTGGCCGTATCCACACCGAACTCCAGGCCGGCGCGCATCTGGTCCACGCGCGGGCGTGCCACCTGCTTGGCGGCGGCGAAACGCAGCGTCTGCTGGTGCGGGAACATGAAGACCAGGTTCAAGCTCGGCAGCCAGTCGGTGTAGGTCTTGCCCGCGTCGATCGGCAGCACTTCCTGGCCGGCCGGACGTGAGCGGTCGAAGTAGTTGGACTGCGAGCTCTGGTCGGTGCGCACCATCTGCACGCCGATGTTGCCGCGCACGCCCACTTCACCGATGTCGGTGTTGATATTGGCACGCACCCAGGCGGTGCTGGTCTTTTCCTGCACCGTCCACGCCTTGGGAATCAGGTAGTCCAGGTTGGTGACCGGGTTGAAGCGCATGTAGCGGTCCACCGCACCCGGCACGTTCCACGCCGGAATGTAGCCGAGCCCGGCAAAGCCCAGGTTGACCGGACGGTACTGCAGGTCACCGGCGATGTTGGCATCGCCCTGGTCGCCCAGCAGGATGTTGCCTTCGGCCTGGGTCTTGTCCTTGCGGCGATCGGCGTAGTTGACGCCCACGTCCACGTCGGCGAACCACTTCAACGCCTCGGGCAGCGCGAAGGTGGCCTGCAGGCGCGCCGCTTTCAGGCGGTCTTCCACCTGCGGCACCTTGCCGTAGCCGGAGCCGTAGATGGTGTTGGTCAGGAACAGCGCATCGGGGTTGGAATAGTTCAGGCCCGGGCGGATCTGCGAGAAGCCGCCGCTGCGGACCTCCACGCCCACCGTATCCAGCTGCGGCATCGGGGTGAGCTGCAGGTTGTTTTCCAGATTCAGCTCATCGCGGGTGGCCTTGGAGTAGTTGACGTCCGCCACCACCTTGACCGCGTCGAAGTTGAATTCGTTGTTCCAGCCGAATGCGTCGATCTTGTCCTTGCGCTTGTTGTACATCCCGCGCACCAGCGGGTACACGCCGCTGGCCACGCCGCCGGCGAAGGTGCCATCGGCGTTGACCTGCGGGTTGGTGATCAGCAGGCCCGGGGTGTAGTTGCCGTTGTAGTTGCTGAGGTTGAGCTCGAACTGGTTGGCGGTGTCGATCTGCTCGGCTTCGGTATGGAACGCATCCAGGGTGCTGGTCCACACGTTGGACGGGCGGAACTGCACGGTGGCCATCACGCCGTCGCGCTTGCTGTTGCCGGTGCGGCGCAGCGCCTTGATGCCGTCGGAGAACGCCGTGCCCGGGGCCAGGCCGGGGCGGTTGCCGTTGTCGGTGTGTTCGGTGGTCCACGGTTCGTACAGACCCACCTGGTTTTCCTGGATCGGCATGTCGCTGTGCGCGTAGCCGATCGCGATACCCAGGGTGTTGTCCATGAACTGGTCGATGTAGCTGGCGCTGAAGCGGTTGCCGTACGGGTCGACATTGGCGGCCTTGCCCAGCGAGCTCTTCTGGTAGCGGCCGCTGATGGCGATCACACGCTCGGCAAAGCTCAGCGGGCGCGCGGTCTGCATGTCGATGGTGCCCGACAGGCCCTGGCCAACCAGCGCCGCGTCGGGGGTCTTGTAGACCACCACGCCGTTGACCAGTTCCGAGGGGTACTGGTCGAACTCGACGCTGCGATTGTCACCGGTGCTCACCACTTCACGCCCGTTGAGCAGGGTGGTGGCGAAGTCCGGCGACAGGCCGCGCACGCTGATCACCTGGGCACGGCCGGCCACGCGCTGGGCGGCCAGGCCGGGCAGGCGCGCGATCGACTCGCCGATGCTCACATCGGGCAGCTTGCCGATGTCTTCGGCCGAGATGGCTTCCACCACCGAGGTGGCGTCCTGCTTGATCGCGATGGCGTTTTCGATGCCACGGCGGATGCCGGTGACCTGCACGGTGTCCAGGTTGGTGGCCGCGGTCCCTGTCGGCGGTGTCGTGGTGCTCGGTTCGGCGGTCTGCGCCGACGCCATCAACGGCGTCAGGGCGACGGCCAGCGCGATACTCAGCGCGCTGCGCTTGCGGTTCAACATTTTCCCCTCCCAGGCAATGTTGCCAATCGTTTTTTTGGTTGCCCGGAGACCCGGGAGCGTCGCGGCGCGGTGGCCGTTGACTGCGTGGCTATGGTAGGCAGCGCATCGGCTGCGGGAATCACCCTGCATACGTATTCAATGGCGTCTGCTGCGTTGTAAGCGGTTACAGGTGGGTCGTGCGGCGCGTGGCGCGCCGCGCCGGCCAGCGGCCGGCATTACCGGTCATGCGGCTGGCGCGCGGTTTACAGCGGGGTAAAACGGATCGCCTGGCCGCCGCCCGGTGCCAGCACCAGCGTCAGCGCATCGGCGCTGCTGACCTGGCGTGTTTCACGCACGAACGCGAACGGGTTGCTGCGGAAATCGGCGCCGTCGCCATCGCGGTAGATCTCGGCGCGGTAGCGCACGCCGGGCTCCAGGAAGCCCAGTGACACCGGCAGCACGCGGCCGTGTTCGTCGGTGATGCTGCCCAGGAACCAGTCGCGGCTGTGGCGATCCTTGCGCACGATGGTCACGTAGTCGCCCACCTCGCCGTTGAGCACGCGGCTGTCGTCCCAGTCCACGGCCACGTCTTCGATGAAACGGAACGCGTCGCGGTGCTGCAGGTAATGCTCGGGCAGGTCGGCGGCCATCTGGATCGGGCTGTAGATCGCCACATACAACGCCAGTTGGCGGGCCAGCGTGCTGGGGATGGCCTGGCCGCCACGGCCCTTCAGGCTGACGATGCCCGGCGTGTAATCCATCGGTCCGGACAGCATCCGGGTGAACACCAGGTTGACCTCATGCTCGGGCGGATTGGGCGGCTGGCCCCAGGCGTTGTACTCCATGCCGCGCGCGCCTTCGCGCGAGATCCAGTTGGGATAGGTGCGCCGCAGCCCGGTGTCCTTGATCGGCTCGTGGGGGTTCACCGCGATGTGGCGCGCGGCCGCTTCGGTCACCACCTTCAGATGGTGGCGTGCCATGAACTGGCCATCGTGCCACTCGCGCCAGAGCGCACCGCCAGCCGGGTTGCGCCGGTCCACCTGGCCGTCGTCACAGACGTAGCCGCTCTTGAAGGAATCCACGCCCAGCCGTGCATACAGGTCCAGCGCGGCGCCGAGCTGGTCTTCGTAATGCTCGACCGCGCAGCCGGTTTCATGATGGCCGATCAGATGCACACCTTTCGTCGCGCCGTAGGCGGCCAGTGCATCGAGGTCGAAATCGGCGGTGGGCCGGGTGAAATCGAAGGCGTAGCCGTTGCCCACCCAGTTGCCGTCCCAGCCGGGGTTCCAGCCTTCCACCAGCACGCCACGGAAGCCGTGCGCGGCGGCAAAGTCGATCACCTTCCGGGTTTTGGCGGTGGTGGCGGCATGCTTGGGTCCGGTGGCCCAGCTTTCCTGGTCCAGATGCATCGACCACCACACGCCCAGGTACTTGGACGGCTTCACCCAGCTCACATCGCCCAGCACATTGGGCTCGTTGAGGTTGAGGATCAGATCCGATTCGACCAGCCCACCGGCGCGGTCGCTGATCTGCAGCGTGCGCCAGGGCGTATCGAAGGGCAGGCTGCGACGCACCTTCCAGCCTTCGGCTGACGGCGACAGCTGCGCGCGCAGGCGCTGGCCGTCAACGCGGCGCAGCCACATGCCGGCGTAGTCGATCAGCGCGGCTTCGTGGATGGCTACATGCAGGCCGTCGCGGCTGCGCAGGGTAAGGGGGGTGTGCGCCAGCGGCACCTGGTCCAGTGGCGTGCGCTGGTACAGATACTCGTAGTGGATCGGCTCACCCGCGGGGATCCACCAGGCGGTGGCGTCAGGGGCAATGGCAAACTCGGTCAGCTCGTCGTCGATGATCGCTTCGCGCATGCCGGGCTGCTCGGGGAACCGGTAGCGGAAGCCCAGGCCGTCGTCGTACACCCGGAATACCACCTCCAGGCGGCGCTTGGCACCGCTGCGCTCGCCCAGCTGCACCGCCACTTCGTTGTAGTGGTTGCGCACCCACCGGCGCTCGCCCCACGGCTGCTCCCAGGTTTCATCAACGCTGCGCGCGGTCTGCCCGAGTACGGCCAGGTCGCGGTCCAGGCGGCCATCGCGCAGGTTGAAACCCAGCCGGGAATCGGCCACCACCGTGTCGCCCAGGCGTTCGACCCGGTAGCTGGGCGTGCCGCCATCCAGCTGCAGGGACACCTTCAGGACCTTGCCGGGCGATGCCACGCTGGCCACGGTAATCGGTTCTGCGTGTGCGGCGACACCGAACAGCAGCAGGCCAGCGGCCAGCCAGCGACGTGGGTGGCGCGCGCTGCAACCACGCGATGAATGCGCTTGTATCGTCGGCATTTCCCCTCCCAAGGCAGCCTGGACATGGTCTGGACTATAGCCACGCAGATCCGGTGCTTACGCCGTTGCGCCATGAATACGTATGCAAAGCCTCGCCTACCCGAGCCTGCCGTCTACCATGGGACCAGGCACCCTGGGAGGGGGCCGCGAGCGCAACGCCGCACCGGTGCAAGCACCGGTAGGTACCGACCTTGGCCGGCACCGCGCGCTGCGTAACCACAACGCGTGCAAAGAGGGAGGGAGGCACCGGGCGCAGGCCGGGTTGCCGCTTCGATGCTGAAAATGATCTGCCTGACCGCTGCCCTTGGGCTGGCGCTGGGTTCGACCGCAACTGCGGCGGACCTCACTTTCGATGGCCGCACCGCGCGTGCCAGCGCCGCTGCCGATGGCGGTTTCCAGCTGCATGCGCCCGCGCACGATGTCGCCATCGCCGCGCAGCCGATGCGCAGCCACACCCAGAGCACGCTGTTCGATGCGCTGTTCGCGCTGGCCCAGCAGGAGATGGACGCCGACCGCGTCGATGCGATCCGCGACCCGGCCTTCAACCAGGGCAACCCGGTGCCGTGCGACTGTTTCCAGACCGGCGAGCGCTGGCCGTATGTGTGGACGCGCGATGTCAGCTTCGCCGCCGATCTGGCGCTGTCGCGACTGGATCCGGTGCGTACCCGGCAATCGCTGCTGTTCAAGCTGTCGGCGGCGCGCGATGGGCATACCCCGGGGCTGTTGGTGGCCCAGGACACCGGTTCGGGCGGCAGCTGGCCGATCAGCAGCGACCGGGTGGTGTGGTTCCTGGCCGCGCGCACGCTGCTGGATGACCCGTCCTTCGCCGACCAGGTGTGGCAGGCGCTGCAAGGCACGCTGGCGCAGGATCGCGCGGCGGTGTTCGACGCACGCATTGGCCTGTATCGCGGCGAGACCTCGTTCCTGGACTGGCGCGAGCAGACCTATCCGGCGTGGACGCGCCAGGACGTGCGTTTCATCGGCGATTCGTTCGCGCTTTCCACCAACGTGCTGCACTACCAGGCGCTGCGGCTGGCGGCGCGGCTGGCAGGCGAGCGCGGCGACGCCCGGGCCGCGCAGTACGCCGGCTGGGCCGATGCGCTGGCCGTGCAGATCAACGCGCGCTTCTGGCGCGAGGATGCCGGCCTGTACATGAGCTACATCGGCGAGGCCGCGCACCCGGTGCCGTATGCCAAGTACGATCTTCTGGCCCTCTCGCTGGGCGTGCTGGCCGAGGTGTTTCCCACCGACCGCGCGCGTCGCGCGCTGGCCAATTACCCGGCGGTGGAAGGCGGTAGCCCGGTGGTGTGGCCACAGGAAGCGCAGCAGCCGATCTACCACAACCGCGCGGTGTGGCCGTTCGTCAGTGCGTACTCGCTGCGCGCTGCGCGCCACCTGGACGATGCCACGCGCATCCAGCGGGAGATTGAATCGCTGATGCGCGGCAGCGCATTGGCGGGCTCGAACATGGAAAACTACGAGATGCGCCACCTGGCGGTGCATGTCGACGAAGGCGCATTGAGTGGCCCGGTGGTCAACTCGCCGCGCCAGTTGTGGTCGGTGGCCGGTTACCTGTCGATGGTGCTGGAAGGCGTGTTCGGGGTGGAAGCCGATGGCAGCGTCGCTCCCAAGCTGCCCACCGCGCTGGTGCCGCCGTTGTTCGGCACGCGCGGCAGCATCGCACTGGATGATGGCAAAACCCGGTACATCCTCAAGCGTCCGCGCACGCTGGAAGGGCAACTGCTGGTGGCCAGGACCATCGTGCGCAAGGGCAACACCGTCACCGTGCAGTTGATGGCCCAACCCACGCCGGCCGAACCCGCGCCAGCCTCCGCCTCCGCGCTGTACGCCCCCCCCACGCCCGCCGTACCCACACCCAGCCGGCGCGGCACCACCTGGTCGATCCCGATTCCGGCCCATCACGTGCTCTGGCTGGACGGTGGTGATGTCACCGCGTCCGGCACGTTTTCCCTGCGCGATGACGGCCACCAGCACTGCCTGAGTTTCACCCGGCGCGACGGCGCGCTGGAATCGCTGCACAGCCCGATGACCTGCGTAGGTCCGCAGCAGCACCTGGCCGGTGCAGCACAGTGGACCTGGACGGCCGCTGCACCCGGCCGCGTGCGTGTACGCCTGCGTTACGACAACCCGAACGGCCCGATCAACACCGGCGTCACGGCCGCCGTGAAACAGCTGGTGGTGCAATGCACAGACCAGCCGGCACAGCGCGCCAGCGTGGTGATGCCGCACAGCGTGGGCCCGCAGGACTCCACCGCCGCCGTGTTCGACCTGCCCGAGGGGCGCTGCCGCTTCAGCCTGGAGGACGGCTTCAACATGAGCGCATTGGCGCATTTTTCCACCTACAACGGCGGCAAGGGCGGGCGTGAGGGCGTGCTCAACCAGGCCAACGTCAGTGCCCTGCTGGTCGCGCCGATTGCCGCTGCGGCGGAGTCGTCCCGATGAATCGCCCGGCCAAGCCCACCCTGTCGTTCTGGCAGATCTGGAACATGTGCTTCGGCTTCCTGGGCATCCAGTTCGGGTTCGCCCTGCAGAACGCCAACGCCAGCCGCATCTTTGAAACCCTCGGCGCGCCGATGGACGCGGTGCCGGGGCTGTGGATCGCCGCGCCGCTGACCGGCCTGCTGGTGCAGCCGGTGATCGGTTACTGGTCCGACCGCACCTGGACGCGCTGGGGCAGGCGCCGCCCCTACTTCATGGTGGGTGCCGTGCTCACCACGCTGGCGCTGCTGGTGATGCCCAACTCGCCCACGCTGTGGATCGCCGCCGGCACGCTGTGGGTGCTGGACGCCTCGATCAACGTGTCGATGGAGCCGTTCCGTGCATTCGTGGGTGACCAGCTGGCGCCACGCCAACGCCCCACCGGCTATGCGATGCAGAGCTTCTTCATTGGCATCGGCGCCATCGTGGCCAGCTTCCTGCCCTTCGTCCTGGCCCATGTCGGCGTGGCCAACACCGCCGGGGCAGGGCAGGTACCCGATACCGTGCGCTATGCGTTCTACTTCGGCGCGGTGGTACTGCTCGCGGCGATCTGCTGGACCGTGTTCAGCACGCGCGAGTACTCGCCGGCCGACCTGGCCCGCTTTGCCGATGCCGAACCCCCGGCCACGCACCAGACCCGCCGACCGGCCGGCCCGCCACCGTGGGCGCAGGGCGTGTTGTGGTTGTTGATCGGCGGGGTGCTGGCGGCCGCCATCGCCTGGCAGCGCGGCGACAAGATGCTGTACGTGCTGGCCGGCCTGTGCGCGGCCTACGGCGTACTGTTGGCGCTGGCCCGGGTGTTGCCGGGCACCCACATGCTGGCGCAGATCGTGGATGACCTGCGGGCGATGCCGCGCACCATGCGGCGCCTGGCGTGGGTGCAGTTCTTCTCCTGGTTTGCGCTGTTTGCGATGTGGATCTACACCACCGCCGCGGTGGCCGGCACCCATTTCGGCTCCACCGACCCGGCCTCGGCGGCATACAACGAAGGCGCCAACTGGGTGGGGGTACTGTTTGGCGCCTACAACGGCTTTGCCGCGCTGGCTGCGTTGCTGATCCCGCCGATGGTGCGCCTGTTGGGGCTGCGCTGGAGCCATCTGGTCAATCTGTGGCTGGGCGGGCTGGGCCTGATTTCGCTGGCTCTGATCGACAATCCCACCTGGCTGCTGCTGTCGATGGTCGGCGTCGGATTTGCGTGGGCCTCGATCCTGTCGCTGCCGTATGCCTTGCTGTCTGACAGCGTGCCGGCGGCCAAGATGGGCATCTACATGGGCCTGTTCAACTTCTTCATCGTCATCCCGCAGTTGATCGCTGCCAGCGCGCTGGGCTTCATGCTGCGCACCTGGCTGGGCGGCGATCCCATGCACGTGCTTGCACTGGGCGGAGCCAGCCTGCTGCTGGCCGGCCTGTGCGTGCTGCGCGTGCCTTCTTCCCAGGAGCTTGCCTGATGCATCGTGTGTTCCCCCTGTCGCTGGGCGTGTCGCTGGCACTGCTGTCCGCGTCGGCCCTGGCCGCGCCACGCCCGGAGTACATCGGTACCGCCGAGCCGTTCGCCAGTGAGGCGGTGTACTTCGTGGTCACCGACCGCTTCGTCAACGGCGACCCCACCAACGACCACCGCGACCAGGGCGGCAAGCACCGCACCTTCGACATTCCGGTGCCCTGCCCGGACAAGGTGGACGGCAACATCGGTTACCTCGGCGGCGATTTCAAGGGCGTGCTCGACAACGCCGACTACATCCGCAACCTGGGCTTCGGCGCGGTCTGGATCACGCCCATCGTGGACAATCCCGATGAAGCCTTCACCGGCAGCAAGCCGATCAGCTGCACCAGCACCCTGACCGACCGTGGCAAGACCGGTTACCACGGCTACTGGGGCATCAACTTCTACAAGGTGGACGAACACCTGCCCAGCGCCGACCTCGATTTTGCCGGGCTCACCCGCGGGCTGCATGCGGCCAGGCTCAAGGTGGTGCTGGACATCGTGGGCAACCACGGCTCGCCGGCCTGGACCATGCCCGAGCGCCAGCCGCAGTTCGGGCAGATCTTCGACAAGGACGGCAGGTTGATCGCCGACCACCAGAACCTGCCGCCGCAACAGCTGGACCCCGCGCACAACCCGCTGCATGCGTTCTATAACGCCATAGGTCCGGTCGACAGCAAGCACGGCTCGATCTTCGACGGCAACCTGGCCGAGCTGTCCGACTTCAACCAGCACAACCCGGCGGTCATGGACTACCTGGTGGGCGCCTACCTGCAGTGGACCGCGCAGGGCGTGGACGCGCTGCGCATCGACACCATCGGCTGGCTGCCGCACCCGTGGTGGCATGAGTTCGTGGGCCGCATCCGCGCCGCGCATCCGGGCATGTTCATGTTTGGCGAAGCGTTCGACTACAACGCGGCCACCATCGCCGAACACACCTGGCCGGCCAATGCCAACGTCAGCGTGCTGGATTTCCCGCTGCGTGGCGCGCTGTCCTCGGTGTTCGGCAAGGAGCAGAAGGGCTTTGAAGCGCTTGCCGAACCGCTGCACCTGGTGGGTGGGCCGTATGCCAACCCGTACGCGCTGATGAGCTTCTACGACAACCACGACATGGCCCGCCTGGACGCCACCGACAGCGGCTTCATCGATGCGCACCACTGGCTGTTCACCGCACGCGGCATTCCGGTGCTGTATTACGGCTCGGAAACCGGGTTCATGCGCAGCCGCGCCGAGCACGCCGGCAACCGCGCCTACTTCGGCCAGCAACGCATCGATGCCGCCCCGCAGAGTCCGATCTTCGGCCCGCTGCAGCGCATTGCCAAGCTGCGCCAGGCCACCCCGGCGCTGCAGCGCGGCCTGCAGGTCAACGAGCGCCTGCACGGTGATGAGGCGGTGTTCTTCCGCGTGCTGCAAACCGGCGACGTCAGCCAGACCGCGCTGGTGCTGCTCAACAAGGGCGACGCCGCGCGCCACATCGAGGTCAGCCGCTACCTGCAGCCGGGCACCTGGCACGATGCCCTGGATGGCGGCAGCCAGCAGGTAAAGGGCCGCCTGAACGCCACGGTGCCGGCGCACGGGGTCAAGGTGTACCTGTTGGATGCCCCGGTGGCACAGCAACAACTGCAGGCCGAACTGCGGCGCGCCGTGGCCGACCAGCAGGCGCGCAGCGAGCGCTTGGCCCGTTAGGCTTCCGCCCTTGGACGGCGCGACGCGGGGCCGCAGGTACAATGGCGGCCCCACGTCCAGCCTCCCGCGCGTCATGACCGAACTGCCTCCGCAAACCCCGATCGAAACCCTGTTGCAGTCGGCGATGGACGGCCAGCTGCCGATCGGTCTATTCATGAAGGCCTTCGTCACCGCCGAGGTCGTGCTGTTGACCGGCAGCCTGGTCACGCCTGACGGCAGCGGCTTTGATCCGTTGTTGTTCGACAAGCAGGGCGTGTTGCACGTGGCCGTGTTCACCCACATGGCGCGCGTGGGCATCCACAGCCAGCAGGCGCCGCACACGATCGGCATGCAGATGCTGGAGGTGCTCAAGCGGGTGCCGGGCGGCTACGGCGTGGTGGTCAATCCGGGGACGCGGTTGGGGTTGGAGCTGTCGGCAGCGGGAATTGGCGAAATTCTCAAGGATTTCGGGTAGGGCCAGCGGGTTCGGCCCGGCTCCACGCGACGTCGACATTGCTTAATCGGGGGTGTTGGGCAGGACGTGAGTCACACAAACCCTACACAGAACCCGTTGCTAGACTCGCCGCGTCGAAATTGGCGAACCTATGCAGACCCAAACTTCCCGCGTTACCACCGGCGTCCTCGGCCTGGACAAGATCCTTCGCGGCGGCTTCCCGCAGGGGCGGCTGTACCTGCTTGAAGGACCGCCCGGCTCGGGCAAGACAACGCTCTCGCTGCAGTTCCTGTTGCAGGGGCTCAAGCAGGGCGAGCGCTGCCTGTACATCACCCTGTCTGAAACCGCCGAGGAGCTGCGCGAAGTAGCCGCCTCGCACGGTTGGTCGCTGGAGGGCCTGCATCTGTTCGAACTCGGCTCGGCCGAAGAAGCACTGGGCAATGGCGCGCGCCAGCAGTCGGTGCTGCATTCCTGGGAAGTGGAACTGGATGAAACGGTCAACCTGATCCAGGCCGAAGTGGAGCGCATCCAGCCTAACCGGGTGGTGTTCGACTCGCTGTCCGAGCTGCGCCTGCTTGCGCAGGACTCGCTGCGCTATCGTCGCCAGATCCTGGCATTGAAGCAGTTCTTCGCCCCCCGAAGCGCCACCGTGTTCCTGGTTGACGACCTCACCTCCACCGGCGAAGACCGCGATGGCCAGCTGCATAGCCTGTGCCACGGGGTGCTGTCGCTGGAGCGGCTGACGCTGGACTTCGGTGCGGCGCGCCGGCGCCTGCAGGTGCAGAAACTGCGCGGCGTGAATTTCGTCGCCGGTTACCACGACATGGTGATTCTCGAAGGCGGCGTGGTGGTGTTTCCGCGCCTGATCGCCTCGCAGCACCACGAGGAGTTTGTGGGGTTGCCGATCAGCAGTGGTGTGGCCGAGATCGACAACCTGCTCGGGGGCGGACCATTGCGTGGCACCTGCACGCTGCTCACCGGCCCGGCCGGCAGCGGCAAGACCAACGTGGCCCTGCAATACGTGTGGGCGGCCTGCGAGCGCGGTGAAAAGTGCTGCATCTTCGAATTTGATGAGCGCGTGGGCACGCTGTTGATCCGGGCCAAGGCACTGGGCATGGACCTCACCCCGCACCTGCAGTCCGGGCAGCTGGAGATCATGCAGATGGACCCGGCCGAGATTTCGCCGGGGGAATTCTCCTGGAACATCCAGCGCGCCGTCGAAGAGCGTGGCTGCAGCGTGCTGCTGATCGACAGTCTCAACGGTTACGTCGCTGCGATGCCGCAGGAAAAACAGTTGATGCTGCAGCTGCACGAGATGCTGTCCTACCTCAACCAGAAGGGCGTGGTCACCTTCCTGATCAACCCGCAACATGGCCTGGTGGGCAGCATGTCCACCGGAAATCTGAATGTGTCCTACATTGCCGATGCGGTCATCCTGTTCCGCTTCTTCGAAGCGCAGGGCCGCATCCGCAAGGCGATATCGGTCATCAAGAACCGCGGTGGCGCGCATGAAGACACCATCCGCGAGCTCAAGATCGATGCGCGGGGAATTTCGCTGAGCAGCCCATTGAAGGAGTTCAAGGGCATCCTGACCGGCACGCCGGAGTTTGTGGGCGACAACGGCGCACTGCTGGGCCATCCGTATGCCGGATGACGGCGGAGGTGCCGGTGCTGTCCACATCGTTGCCCCGTTCGGGCGTGACGCCGAAAGCATCGCCAGGGTGCTGCACAGTGCCGGGCTGACGACCCGCATAGCGCCCACCCTGGCCGCGCTGGCCGAGGTGATCGACGTGCGCGCCGGCGCTGTGCTGGTCACCGAAGAAGCGGCCGCCGGTGGCAGCGAGGTGCTGCTTGCCGCGCTGACCCGGCAACCTGCCTGGTCGGACCTTCCCTTCATCCTGCTGCGCTCGCCGCGGGCCCACCGGCGCACCCCCGTGGACGGCCTGTTGCCGCGCTCGATCAACGTGGTTGAACTGGATCGCCCGCTGGGCAGCATTTCGCTGCTCAGTGCGGTACAGGGCGCATTGCGCGCCCGTGAAAAGCAATATCTGGTGCGTGACCAGATGCAGGCCCTGGCGGACAGCCGCGTGGCGCTGGTCCGCAGTGAATCCGAGCTGCGCCTGATCGCCGATGCGATGCCGGTGCTGATCGCCTTCATCGACCGCAGCCTGCACTACCGCTTCGCCAACAAGGCCTACGAGGCCTGGTTCGATCTGCCCATCGGGCAGGTCATCGGTCAGCACGTCAGCGCGGTGATCGGCGACGACGCCTGGGCAACACGCCAGCCTGCGATGGCACGCGCGCTGGCGGGGCGCGAAGCCCTGTTCGAAACCAGCTGGCCGCGCCGGGATGGCCGCCGCCGCGATGTGGAGGTGCGCTATTCGCCGCGCTTCAGTGCCGACGGCGGCACCGACGGCTTCCACGTGTTCGTTACCGATATCACTGCCGCCAAGGTGGCGCTGGACACCAGCCGGCAGCATGCGCAGCAACTGGAAGTGATGGTGGCCCAGCGCACCCGCGAGCTGGAAGCACAGATGGCCGCGCGCGAAGCCAGCGAAGCGGCGCTGCGCCAGGCGCAGAAGATGGAGGCCATCGGCCAGCTCACCGGCGGCATCGCGCACGACTTCAACAACATGCTGACCGGCATCCTGTCGGCGCTGGACATTGTGCGGATGCGCCTGGAAATGGGCCGTTTCGATGATCTGGAGCGCTTCCTGGATACGGCCACCGCCTCCAGCCAGCGCGCCGCCAGCCTGACCCAGCGCCTGTTGGCGTTCTCGCGCCGGCAGTCGCTGGACGCGCGGCCGGTGGAACTCAACGCACTGGTGGGTTCCATCCAGCACCTGCTGCGCAGCACGCTGGGCGAAACCGTGCACGTACAGACCCGGATCGCCGCCGACCCGCTGCATGCCGCGCTGGATACGAACCAGTTTGAAAGCGCGGTGCTGAATCTGGCGATCAACGCACGTGATGCAATGCCCAATGGCGGCCAGCTCGAACTGAGTACCTCACGGGTGCAGGTGGGCGAGGGTGAGTCGCTCACGGTGCCCGCGGGCGATTACGCCGTGGTCGGGGTCGCCGACACCGGCAGTGGCATGCCGCCGGAAGTGGTGGAGCGCGCGTTCGAGCCGTTCTTCACCACCAAGCCGATCGGCAAGGGCACCGGGCTGGGCATGTCGATGGTGTATGGCTTCATGCAGCAGTCTGGCGGACACATCAGCATCGATTCGATCCCCGGCCAAGGCACCACCATTTCGTTGTACATCCCGCTGGTTGAAGCCGCGGTCGAGGCGGTCGAGCCGGTCGTGGCGGCGGCGGTGGCCCTGGGCGCGGGGCAGTCCATCCTGGTGGTGGAAGATGATGAGCAGGTGCGGATGCTGGTGACCGTGGTGCTGGAGGACCTGGGCTACCAGGTTGCCGTGGTGGGTGATGCGGATGCGGCGATCCCGCTGCTGGCCTCTGCGCGGCCGATCGACCTGCTCATCACCGACGTTGGCCTGCCGGGCCTCAACGGCCGCCAGTTGGCCGAGATCGCCCGGCAGTCGCGGCCGGTGCTGCCGATACTGTTCATGACCGGCTATGCCGAAAAGGCCCAGGAGCGGGCCGCCTTCCTGGAAGCGGGCATGGCGATGATCGCCAAGCCCTTCCTGTTGGACGAATTCAGCGCTGCGGTACGGCAATCGCTCACGTAGAGCGGGGCCATGCCCCGCTGCTCCCGTCCCCTGCAATCCACGGCCGGCTGGAGCCCGGCGCTACAGGCTCACCTTGCGCCGGTTGTCATCGCTCACCCGGTCGATCAGCTTGTTGTACGGATCAAACCCGGCTTCATCGGGCTTGCCGTCCACCACCACGGTCAGGGTCGGCGCGGCGGTGGTGATGTGGTGGCGCTGCAGGTACAGCACCTTCTGCTCGCGCTCCTTGCCCGACGGTGCGTTGGCGAATACGCCCACCTCGATCCAGTCATCGATCTTCGCCTCGGTTTCCTTGCCCTTGCCGTCGGCATGCAGCTTCTGCGCATGCAGCACCAAGGTCACCTCGTACTTGCCGTCGGCACGTTTGCGCGCCTTGGCGTCCAGCAGGCGGTTGTCGTACAGGGTGATCTTCTCGAACAGATCGGTCACCAGCTGCTGGCGGTCGGCCGGGGTTTCGGCACGGAGGTAACCCAGCAGCTCGCGCGAGGTGGTGTAGGGCGGTTGCTGGTAGCCCTTGTCCTGCAGGAAGCGCTTGAGTGCACGGTTCAGTGCGTCCTCGCCGATCTCCTCGCGCAGCCGGTAGAACGCCAGCGAGCCTTTCCGGTAGTGGATGTACTGCTGGTTCTCCACCCGCTCCAGCGGCAACTCCTCGATGCGCTCACCGCCGCGCCCGGACAGGTAGCGGTCCAGTTCGGTCTTCAGGAACTGACGCATCTGCTGGCGGCCGTATTCCTTCTCCATCACCATCAGTGCCGAGTACTGCGACAGCGATTCGGACAGCACCGTGGCGCCCTGCACGTTGGCACCGATCACCTGGTGCGCCCACCACTGGTGGGCGATCTCGTGCGCGGTCACGTAGAACACGTAGTCCACATCGTCCGGGTCGCGCAGGTCGGCGATGAAGCCGATCGACTCGGAGTAGGGGATGGTGTTGGCAAAGGACTGGGCGAAACTCTGGTAGCCCGGGAACTCGATGATGCGCACCTGGCGGTGCTGGTAGGGGGTGAAGTTGGCCTCGTAGTAGGCCAGCGACTTCTGCACCGCCTCGATCATGCGGTCCACGTTGTAGGCGTGGCGCTTGTCGTAGTACACCTCGATCGGAATGTCCTTGTACATGCCGCGCTTGACCTCCCAGCGCGCCGACAGGTACGCGTAGAAGTTGAGCATCGGCCGGTCCATCGCATAGCGGAAGCAGCGTCGGCCGTCCACCTGCTTCTCCTCCTGCAGGTAGCCCGGGGCCAGTGCGATCTGGTCCGGCGCGGTGCAGATGGTAGTGCGGAAGTCCAGCCAGTCGGCATCGTTGGAAATGTAATTGTTGGCGCGCGCGGCCTCGTCTTCCAGCTTGGGCATGCGCGCCGGTTCACCCAGGCCGCGCTTGCGGCGTTCGTTGCGGTCGTCCAGCTGCTTGCCTTCGTCATAGCCGAAGGCGGGCAGCACGCGGCTGTTGAAGAAACTGCCGTTGTCCACCAGCGTGGTGGGTGCCTGGTCGGCGGTGATGCCATCGGGATGCTGGTCCACGCGGAAATGCACGCGGCGTTCCTCGCCCGGCTGCAGCGGCGTGGTCAGATGGTAGATGCGGTAGCCCAGGCCGGCGTCGTGGAAGCCCAGCGTCTGCCCGCCCAGGTCCACGGCCACCAGCTGGCGGTCATCGCCCATGCCGATGTGGATGTCCTTGATCGGCGTGCTGTGGGTGTTGCGCACGGTCCAGTCCGCTTGGATGGTGACCGACTGGGTTTCCGGGTGCAGGTCGACCTTGTTGTCCACCGCCACGATGCGCGGCTGCGGCAGGTTGCGGTAGCCGGACAACTCACGCTCGTAGCGCGCCTGCAGGTCGCGCTGCTGGTCCGGTGACAGGAATTCATTGCGGATGTTGGTGTTCCAGTACAGCCACCCTCCGACGGCGATGAAGCCCAGCAGGGCCACCGCCGTGCCGGCGCCGGCCGGGCCGCGCAGGCGTTGCCCGGCCAGGGCCAGGCGCTGGCGCAGCCCCATGCCCACCCCGCGCACCCAGAAGGCCGACGCCAGGCACAGCAGCGCGGCCAGCAGCAGTGCCCAGTAGCTCTGGAACGCCAACTGCCCGACCAGGAAGTGGCCAAAGCCGTTCATGTCCGAATACGGCGCGTTCGGCCAGGCGCCGAAGTTGTACAGGTTCTGGGTGTAGTCCAGCAGGCCCAGCGCCATCTGCCCGATCATCACCACGATCAGCAGTGCATAGCCGACGAACTTGTTGTTGGTCAGCACCTGCAGCACCAGTGCCATGCCGCCCATCAACACGTAGAACACCGAGCCCAGTGCCAGGGTCTGCAGGTACACCAGCGGCTCCAGCCGGGTGTAGCCCTGCGCCAGCTGGATCACCATCGAGGCCAGCGCGCCGATGGCCTGGAAGCAGGCAATCACCACGATCAGCACGGTGAACTTGGCCAGCAGCGGCACCCAGTTCGGAACCGGCATGGCATCGTTGACTTCGTTGAGCCGTGCGCTGCGTTCCTTCCACACCAGTTCACCGGCGTAGAACAGCACGATGATCACCAGCAGCCAGCTGTAGGCGCCCTGCAGCGAGCCGAGCATCTCCGAGGTGACCGGGTAGATCGGCGTGCCGTACAGCGAGCTCTGCGACAGCGCACCGGGGATGAAGTTGGCCAGGCCCAGCACCAGCAGCACCAGGAACGGCACGCTGCGCAGCACGCCGGCGGTATCGAAGCGCACCTGGCGCAGGTACTGGCGCCACCCGGTGGCCGCACCAAAGGTGGGCCGCACGCGCGGCACCGTCAGCTGGGTGGGGCGTGCGGCGGTGGGGGCGGCGGCGGCCGGCGTGCGGCCCCAGCGCTTGCGACCACTGCCGGTGCGTTCGGTGCGGAACAGCGCGAAGGTCGCGGCGAACATCGCCACGGCCACGCCCAGCCACAGCGCGCGGTTGGCCAGCAGGTAACCGGCCAGCGCCGGCACTTGGGTATTGCGCTGGTCGGAGGCCCAGTAGCGGATCGTACGCCCCAACGCGCGCATGCCCAGCGGTTCGGTCAGCGTGGCAATCCAGGTATTGTCGATATCGCGCAGCAGCGATGCGCTTACCCCGTACAGCACGAAGTAGCCCACCAGGCCGATGTACACCCACAGGATCGAGCGGGTCAGCGCGGCCAGCAGTGCCAGCAACGCGGTGGTGAACACCAGGTTGGGCAGGACGATCACCGCGAAGGTCCACGCATAGCCGCGCAGCGACACCGGGCCCATCCGGGCCGGGTCAACCCACGGCATGAACGGGGCAAGGAACAGCCCCACGGCGATGATCAGATAGAACAGCAGGCCGGCGCACAGCGCGGCCAGGATGCGTCCGGTGAGGTAGTCGCGGCGCTTGATCGGACTGGCGAAGATCAGCTCGGCGGTGCCCAGCTCGAAATCGCGCAGCAGGGCGTTGCTCACAAACAGCGTGGACACCAACATGCCGAGCATGGTGAACACGCCCATGAAGGTGGCAATCACGGTGGGGGCATTGCTGTGCACGTTGCCGGCGCCACCGCCGATCTGCACCGCATCGGTGGCGGCCGCGGCAAAGGCCAGCGCGGCAAACAGCGCCGACAGCAGCCACAGCAGGGGGGAACGGAGCTGCTCGCGCAGCTCGAAGCGGAAGAAGGCAGTGATCATCGGCGGGCTCCGGTCAGGCGGCCCGCGACTGCAGGCGCAGCCGCTGGAAATACACATCCTCAAGGTCCGGAGCCACCGCCTGGAACCCGTCGCCGGGGTCACTGGCGCTGTGGACGTGGATCACCGGCCGGCCACCGACCAGGCGCGTGGACAGCACCACGTGGTTGGCCTCGTAGGTGGCCAGTTCGGCGCTGTCCACCTGCTTGCGCCATACCTGCTGCCGCAGCGCCTCGATCGCATCGCCGGGCTTGCCGGTCAGCAGTACCTGGCCCTTGTTCATGATGGCCATGCTCGGGCACAGGTCGGTGACGTCTTCAACGATGTGGGTGGACAGGATCACCGCCACGTTCTCGCCGATGGCCGCCAGCAGGTTGAGGAAGCGGTTGCGTTCCTCCGGGTCCAGGCCGGCGGTGGGTTCATCGACGATCACCAGGCGCGGGTCGCCCAGCAGGGCCTGGGCGATGCCGAAGCGCTGGCGCATGCCGCCCGAATAGGTGCCCAGCTTGCGCTTGCGCGCGTCCCACAGGTTCACCTGCTGCAGCAGCCCGTCCACCACCTCGCGGCGCTGGGCCTTGTGGGTGATGCCCTTGAGCACGGCAAAGTGCTCCAGCAGGTCCAGCGCGCTGACCTTGGGGTACACCCCGAAATCCTGCGGCAGGTAACCCAGCCGGCGGCGCACCGCATCCTTGTCGCGCAGCACGTCGATGGTCGCCTCGCCGGGAATCTCCAGGCTGACGCTGCCGCTGTCGGCTTCCTGCAGCGTGGCCAGGGTGCGCATCAGCGAGGACTTGCCCGCGCCGTTGGGGCCGAGCAGCCCGAACATGCCGCGGGGGATATCGAGGGTGACACCGTTGAGCGCGTGCACGCCGTTGGCGTAGGTCTTGGACAGCGAGCGGATCTGCAGCATGCGGCGTACACCTTCCCCTGTGTGGTGAATGACTTATCCGGGGAAAGGGGCGCGGCCACATCCGCCGTAAGTCATGGTCGGGTAATGCGCCGGCGCTCGGCGGCCTGCCAGGCCACGAGCGCGCCAGGCGACGATCGGCGGCAATCCCGGAGCCACGCTTTTTTCAGATTTTTCTCTCATTCGCGTGGCCGGTACGAAGCGTGCGTTGAATCATTCCTGGCGCGGCAGCCGTGGGTCGGGCGCTGGGCTGCGATCACCGGTGTCCTATAGAACGTTTCGGGCCTGCCGCACGCCGAGCCCGGTAGCGGCCGGCAGGCCCCTGGGCAAATGTCCCCCGGCCGCCGCCTGCGGCGACAGCCTCCTCCTTTACTTTGCCCTGGGGCCTGCCGGCCGCTACCGGGCTCGGCGTGCGGCAGGCCCTTGGGCAGATGGTCCCCCGGCTGCTGCCTGCGGTGACAGCCTCCTCCTTTACTTTGCCCTGGGGCCTGCCGGCCGCTACCGGTCTCGGCGTGCGGCAGGCCCTTGGGCAGATGGTCCCCGGGCTGCTGCCTGCGGCAGGCTGCGCCTGGACTGTCCGGCAACCCGCCTGTCGCCGAGCGGCATCCGCTACGGCGCTTGGAATGAGGTGCCCTCCGTTGGGAGAAGACGCCTTTTTCAGCTGCGCCGTGACGACTCGCGCAGCACCTGCTTCACCGCAATGGTCTGCCCGTCCACCGCCTCGCCGTTGATCAGCGCCAGCAGTTTTTCCACCAGCAGTTGCCCGGCCTGCTTGGTGTCCTGCTGCACGGTGGTGAGCGGGGGCGATACCGAGGCGGCCAGCGGAATGTCATCGAAGCCGGCCAGCGCCACGTCCTGCGGTACGCGCAAACCGTGCTCGCGCAGCGCGCGCATGGCACCGATGGCGATCAGGTCGCTGGCCGCGAACACCCCGTCCACCGGCGCGCCACGCGCCAGCAGGGTCTGGCAGGCATCGAAGCCGGACTGCTCGGTGGTGATCGCATCGTGCTGCAGGCCGGGGTCGGCGGTGATCCCGCGCGCGGCCATCGCCGCGACATGGCCGCGATAGCGCTCTTCGAATTCCGGGTAATGGCTGGACGCATGGCCGATGAAGGCGATCCGCCGGCACCCCTGCTCAAGCAGGTGGGTGCTGATGTCGAAGCCGCCCTGGAAGTTGTCGCTGCCGATCGACACCCCAGGCTGATCGGGCAGGGCCGCGCCCCAGCGCACGAAATGGGTGCCTTGCTCGACCAGCCGCTGCAGCCGCTCGCGGGACTCGTGGTAGTCGCCGTAGCCGAGCAGGATGATGCCGTCGGCCTTGTTGCTGTCTTCGTAATCGGCCTGCCAGTCGGTGGACAGCTGCTGGAAGGACACCAGCAGGTCGTAACCGTGCAGCGCGCAGGCGCGGGTGATCGAGCCCAGCATGGCGTGGAAGAACGGGTTGATCAGCGAATCGTCGTTGGTGGGGTCTTCGAAGAACAGCAGCGCCAGCGTGCCGGCATTGCGCAGGCGCAGGCTGGAGGCATTCTTGTCCACCTTGTAGTTCAGTTCGCGGGCGATGCGCAGGATGCGCTCGCGGGTGTCCGGGTTGACCATCGGGCTGCCGCGCAGGGCGCGCGACACGGTTGGCTGCGACACCCCGGCCAGGTGGGCGATGTCCAGGGAAGTGGCTTTGCCGCGGATGGTCATTGCTGGGTACGGCGGGGACGACAACCTGCATGATGCCATGCGGGGCGGGGGGCCGTGGCCGGCCCAGGCCGCAGCGGGTCGCGGCCTGGGCGCGCCAGGCCTGGCGGGGGCTGAAGGCGCCCACCGCGGGCCTTGCCGCAGGCCGGCTGGGCAGGAATCCGGGGGGTTCTGGCCGGAATTCCGACAGGGTAGGGAGCGGCAGCAATGATAAGATGGGGCATTCTGGAACCCCCAAATTTCACCTGGGGCAGCCCTGCCGATCTGCACCCCGTCCGGGGCTGTGATATCACTGCGGCCTGCCCTCGGACAACGGAAGAGCAACCCTATGGCGCGCGGCATCAATAAAGTCATCCTGGTCGGCAACCTCGGCAACGACCCGGACGTGAAGTACACCCAAGGCGGCATGGCGATCACCCGCATCAGCCTGGCCACCACCAGTGTCCGCAAGGACAAGGACGGCAACCAGCAGGAGCGCACCGAATGGCACCGCGTGGTGTTCTTCGGCAAGCTCGGTGAAATCGCCGGCGAGTACCTGCGCAAGGGCAGCTCGGTCTACGTCGAAGGCAGCCTGCGTTACGACAAGTACACCGGCCAGGATGGCGTGGAGAAGTACTCCACCGACATCATCGCCGATGAAATGCAGATGCTCGGCGGCCGTGGTGAAGGCGGCGGCGGTGGTGGCGCGGGCGCAGGTGCCGGCGGCAACTACGGCGGCGGCGAACGTCCGCAGCGCCAGCAGGCGCCGCGCCAGGAGTACGGCGGTGGTGGTGGCGGTGGTGGTGGTCAGCGCCAGGGCGGCCAGGGTGGTCAGGGCGGTGGCTACGGCCAGCAGCGTCCGCAGCCGCCGCAGCAGTCGGCGCCGCCGATGGACGACTTCGCCGATGACGATATTCCGTTCTAAGCGGTTTTGATCAAAAAGGCCCTTGCACAGCAAGGGCCTTTTTGTATCTGTCGGGCCAGGCCGCGTAGTGCGTACCCGTGGCACGCGGCCAGCTCGAACGGCGTATCGCCTGCGGGCCTGGTCCTGTCGATGCCAGCGTGCCGCCGCGCCGCACCACTTGCGTGCCGGCCATGATGCCGCTACAACGGGCTGCAGTACGTCAGTGCGCAACCGTTGATCAGGCCAGGGATGGATGATGCGAAAGGTAGAACTTGGCTGGGCGATGCTTCTTGGCTGGATCGGGCTGCCCGCGGTGTTGTGGTGGCTGGCTGAAGCGCAGGACAACCTGCTGTGGTTCGCCGCGCACCAGGTGTATTACCTCCCGCTCGGCATGTGGATCGGCCGACCGTTCTTCCAGCCTGATTCGGAGGTGATGTTCTTCGTCCTTCCCGCAGGGCGGGTGCTGGTCGCCGTCTTCTATATGGCCCTGGCGGGGCTGATCGTGCTTGCCCGCCGGCGCTGGCGGCACAGGCATGTGCCGCCGGGCGGCGGCCAACGAGGCGAACGAGGTTTTCCTGCACCGCGCGGAGGCGGTTGATTCATGGGCCGACAAACCGCTGCGTTGCTGATGGTGCTGGCGTTGGTGCTGGCCACTACGCACTTCCTGGGGATCGGCATCACGGCCCGGAACTATTTCGCGTTCGGGATCGAGGACATCCTCTGGTCTGAATCGGGATTGCTGTTCGCGGCGTTGGGAGGGCTGATCTCCCGGAAGTACGCATTCGCCCTGGCCGTTGGTGTGCTGTACCTGGGGGTGTGGGGCATGGCGATCTTTTTCCTCAATGCCGCCTCCGGTGGCAGCCTGGTGGGGGACATCGTGCAGGTGAACGCACTGAACATGGCCGTATCGGTCCTGGCGGGCATGGCGGGCGCGTGCCTTGGGGTGTTTCTGCGCAACCGGAGGCGGACCAGGGCCGCACGCTGACACCCGGAGCGGGCCTGCAGTGTCTGCAGTGCATCCACTACCATGGGCCACCCGTCAGGAAGTGCCGCCATGTCCCTTGTGATTCCCGCTCTGCCCAGGCCACCCACCGCCCGCATCGCCGCCTGGCTGCTGATGCTGCTGGGCATGTGGCTGGCGTTGAAACTGGGTCTGGTGGTCACCTTGCTGTCGGGCCTGCTGGTGTTCCAGCTCACCCACGTGCTGGCGTCGGCGGTGGAAGGGCGCCTGCGGCCGGGGCGTGCGCGGGCGATCGCGGTGATCGTGCTGGCGGCGGTCATCATCGGTGTGCTGGTGTTGGCCGGTATCGGCGTGGCGTCATTCTTCCGCAATGAAACCGGCGGCCCTGACGTATTGCTGGCGCGGCTGATGGATATCCTCAACACCTCGCGCCACCAGGTGCCGGCGCTGCTGCAGCCATACATCCCCGAAGACCTGACCGCGCTGCGCGCGGCCGTCAACGACTGGGCGGCCGAGCATCAACGCCAGCTCGGGGTGGCGGGCACCTCGGTGGTGCAGATCAGCGTGCGGGTGCTGATCGGCATGGTGCTGGGGGCGATGATCGCGCTGTATGACGAACTGCCGCTGCCGAAAATGGGACCGCTGGCGCAGGAGCTGATCGGGCGCACCAGCCGGCTGGCCAATGCCTTCCGCCAGGTGGTGTTCGCGCAGGTGAAGATCTCCCTGCTCAATACGCTGTTCACCGCCATCTTCCTGCTGGGGGTTCTGCCCCTGTTCGACGTACACGTACCGTTGTCCAAGACGCTGGTGCTGATCACCTTCCTGGCCGGCCTGTTGCCGGTGGTGGGCAACATCATCTCCAACACGGTGATCACCATCGTGGCCTTGTCGGTGTCTTTCTACGTGGCGATGGCGGCGCTGCTCTACCTGGTGGTCATCCACAAGCTGGAGTATTTCCTCAACGCCCGGATCGTCGGTGGCGAAATCCAGGCGCGCGCCTGGGAGCTGCTGCTGGCGATGCTGGTGATGGAGGCGGCATTCGGCCTGCCCGGCCTGGTGGCCGCCCCGGTGTTTTACGCCTACATCAAGCGGGAATTGCTGGATCAGCGCTGGATCTGAGACGGCATCATCCACACGCGGCGGGGCGCTACCGGTCGCCGGCCTTGCGGCGCCGGTAATCGGTGCGGTTTGCCTGGAACCGGGCGATGCTCTGGCCCAGTTCGTCCAATGCGTTGGCCGGCAGCCACACCTGCTGGGTTCCCCGCGTCATCGCCGTATACGCCGCACGCACCGGGTTGTGCGCGTAGCCACGCCCGAAGCTGGTGCGGAAGCAGCACATCGACATCGCCACCCGGGAAAACTCGGTGTTCTTGGCATGCTCCACCAGCAGCAGTTGCAGCGGCGCGTCGTGGAAGTCGGCCAGGCGCTGGCCCAGTTCGATGAAGCGGTCGCGGTTGTAGCCGCGCATGAACATCCGCGGGATCTGGGTCATGTCCTGCTCGCTGCACTCGGCCAGCAGTGCTTCCCAGCGTTGGCTGCTGCCGCCGTGGGAGGTCATTTCGCGGTACGCCTCTTCGCCGCGGTTCACTTCACGCCCCAGGTGGGTGAGTGAATCGGGGTGGATACCGAAGGGGACACTGGCAGCGGCCAGCCGCTGCGCTTCTTCCAGCAGCCGCCAGGCGTTGCCGTACACGCGCGCGCCGCTGCCGGGCACCTGGTCCCAGGCGGTGTAGGTGCTCAACAGCGTGGGCTGGTCGCCCGACCCTTCGAAGGGCCCTTCGAAAAAGCCGGTTGCGTCCAGTGCCACGGTGTCGTTGACCAGTTGTTCGACCCGGCGGCCCTGGCGCACCGATTGGGCAATCTCCAGTGTCATGCCGGTGGCAAAACGCGGCGCCCGGCCCACCAGACGCTGGTTGGGATCGCCCAGGCTGATCACCGACCCTTCGTAGCCTGACAGCAGGCCCTTCCAGGCCGGGCTCATGTCGTGGCCTTCATCAACCAGCAGCGTGCCCCACGTTGCGGGAATGCGCGCACGGTGCAGCGCCAGCCACTTGCCGATGTGGTCCACGTTGAGACTGAGCAGCGGGGTCTTCTGCAACGCCGGGTCGAACATGCAGCGCCAGACGTGCTCGGCGGCGGCAATGAACGGGGCGGCGTCGATCATGGCCCACGGCAACGCGCGTACGAAGTGACCCGGCTCCAGCCGTTGCGCCGGCGAGCGGCACCAGGCCGCGATGCCGTCAAAGGCCACGCGCAGCACGCGGGTGGGGGCGTGGTTGCCGATGGGTTGCAGGCCGATGCGGTGGGCGATATCGCCGAAGGAGGCCTTGCTGATCTGGAAGGTCGGGCGGAATGCGGTGCCCAGGATGCCCTGGCGGAATGCGTGGCCGGCAATCTGGTTGGCAAAGCTGATCTGCGACAGGATCTCCACCGGCAAGGCACCGCTCAGACGACGTCGGAACGCCTGGACCTGGCCGGGGCGCGGCGCGATGTAGGTGTAGCGCCGGGTGGCGCTGTCCAGCAACTGCAGGATCAGGTGGGTCTTGCCCGCGCCGGCGTAGGCATCCAGGTCGATGTGTTCGTCATCGTTGGCCACGATCGCGCGCAGTGCGCGCGCCTGCTCGGCGGTGTAGTCGCCGCTGCGCTCGACGAATGCCGGTGCCTGCAGGGCAGGGTCGGTGGCGCTGTCCGGCGCGCGGTCGTCCGCCGCGTCGGTGTAGAAGCGGATCGTGTGCGGTTCCAGCGTGGTCCGGCAGGCGGCCTGGAATGGATCGGCCGGGTACTGCGCGGGCGACAACTGGCAGAACTGCACCACGACCGCATCCGGGCCAAGTACCACGCCCTGCGCGGCCAGCGCGTCCAGCCAGTCGTTCACGCCCGTGGGCAGGCCGCCGCCCAGCGCGTGGAACTGTGCGGTGGCATCGTCCGGGCGGGCCGCGAACAGCGTGCAGGCCTGCTCGATCAACCGGGTCAGCGCCGCGCTGTGATGGGCGCGGCCCTGGCACAAGGCCGCGGCGAACAGCCCGGCGCGCTCCAGCGCGGTGGCCGGAATCCGGGCGGTGTCCAGAAAGGCGGCCAGCGCGGCCTGGGTCAGCGGCAGGAAGTAGGCAGAAGGGTGGGAAAGGGGCATTTCAGGGTGTCTGTCGGCTGCCGGCACGGTAGCAGATGCACCCCCGCCGCGCTTAGAACGGGTGTGCCTTGCCGCAGGCCAGCGCGTGGTTGTAATCGCTGCTCATGCACTGGTAAAAGGCGCGCTTGTTGCCACTGGCCGCTTCGCAATCGGCCACGGTCAGCAGCGGCAACATCGCGCGCAGCGGTACGGCGGCCTTGTCGAACTCTGCCGCCTCCAGGTAGCCGCCCTGCACGTTGCGCGTGCCGACCTCCAGCATGGTTTCCACGCTGTAACGCGCGTTCTGCACGGCCTTGGGGCAGGCCAGTTCCGTGGCGCCATCCTGCACCTTCATCATCTCCCGGGCGACCGCTTCGGCGTCCAGCACCGCCTGTTCGCGTGCGCTGGGCGCCTGCTGCTGCGAGGGGGCGGGCGGGACCGTCGCCGCCGCGCCGGCGGTGGTCAGCAGCAACAGGGTGGCAAGCAGGTTCATTGCGCGGGGTTCCTTGGGCGTGTGCAACGGCGCGTTACGAAGGCCCACGATGATAACGCGACGCCCGCCGGCTACGATGGGGGCCCGGATCGCGGAGCGCCCCATGCTGTTCTTCCTGCTGTTGCTGGCCATCACCGCGGTGAGTGCATGGATCGTGTTCCTGGGCGGTGCCGAGCGCGTACAGGGATGGTTCTCCCTGCTCGGTTTTGATCTGGTCGACCTGTTCACCGAGCCGCTGAGCGTGCAGCAGGTGCGCCTGTGCACGGCGATCACCTGGTGCATGTCGGTGGTCATCATCGTGGTCTGCGCCACGCGCTGACCGGCAGCGCTTACATCGCGCTGCCGACCGGGGTGATGCGGCGCGCTTCCTGAGCCGCTTTCACCTGCCGCCACCACGGCGTGCCTGGCTGGGGCGCCTTCAGGTCCAGGCGTTCGCCCATGCCCGGCGTGGCCAGCGGGATCGAACGCTGCGCGGCCAGTGCGCTGACCCGCTCGAACGGCTCATCCCACTGGTGTAGGGCAAGGTCGAAGGTGCCGTTGTGGATCGGCAGCAGCCAGCGGCCACGCAGATCCTGGTGCGCCTGGACGGTCTGCTCGGGCTGCATGTGCACGAACGGCCACTTGGCATCGTAGGCACCGGTTTCGATGAAGGTGACATCGAACGGCCCGTAGCGTTCGCCAATCTGCTTGAAGCCGTCGAAGTAGCCGGTGTCGCCACTGAAGAACAGGCGCAGGCCCTGATCCAGGATGACCCACGATGCCCACAGCGTGCGGTTGCCATCGCGCAGCCCGCGGCCGGAGAAATGCTGGGCCGGGGTAGCGGCAAAGCGCACGCCGTCCACCTCGGTTTCCTGCCACCAATCCAACTGGCGCACACGCTCGCGCGGCACCCCCCAGGCGATCAGCCGGTCGCCCACGCCCAACGGGGTCAGGAACACGTCGGCGCGCGTGGCCAGGTATTTGATGGTGGCGCGGTCCAGGTGGTCGTAGTGATCGTGCGAGAGCAGCACGCCGCGGATTGGCGGCAGCTCCTGCAGGGCGATCGGCGGGGCATGGAAGCGCTTGGGGCCCATCCACTGCACCGGCGAGGCGCGTTGGGAGAACACCGGGTCGGTCAGCCACCAGCCGCCGCGCAGCTTCACCAGCAGGGTGGAATGGCCCAGCCGGTACAGGCTGTGTTCGGGCGCGCTGGCCAGCTCGGCGGCGCTGATGGCGCGCACCGGCGGCGGGGCCGGCGGGGTGGTGCCCGCGGGGCGGTCGAACAGGAATTCCCACAGCAGTTTGAGTGTGCCGGTCACGGTTTCCTTGGGCTTGGGGGCAACGTTGGTGAATTGGCCGCCGTGCATCTGCGGCGACTGGTCATGGTTGGCGATAGGCACGGTGAGGGTCATCCCGAGAAGGAAGGTGAGGGAGAAGGCGACGGCAAGCAGGGGAAGGGCTCTCATGCGACGCCTCGGGTTGTATGAGTGTTTAAGCACTCATTTATTGAAGGAGGAAAATGCATCAGCGTTGGATGCCTTTCCAGAACAGGTCGAACCCGGCCTGCTGCAGGGTCTGGGCGTGGTCGGGATCGGCGGCCATCGCTTCCAGCGTGGTTTCCAGCAGGTTGATCAGCACGCGGCCCAGGTAGAACGGCAGGCGGTCGGGATCGATATGCCCGGCCAGGCTGGTTTCCAGTGCCTGCAGCATGCTGCCGAACAAGCCGGCACACTGGTTGCGGGTATGCACGCTGATGCGCTCGGACACCTTGAGCTGGCGCAATGCCATGCGATCAACCGGGTAGGCCGAACCCCAGGCAATCAGTGCATTCCACGCGTGCTGAAGCAGGGCACGCGCATCGGCGCCGGTCGGGAAATCCGCGCTGAGGGCCATGGACAGGCGGGTTTCCAGGCGCACGAACAGCGCGTTGAGCAGTGCATCCTTGGTCTGGAAGTAGGTGAACACCGTGCCTTCGGCGACCTTGGCGGCCCGGGCAATCTGCGCGGTCGACGCCCCGATCCCCTGCACAGCCACCAGTTGGGCGGTAGCGTCGAGGATGGCGTCGCGTTTGTGTTCGCTTAGGGGGCGGGCCATGACAATGGGTAAGTGAGTGCTTGCTCATTTATAGGCGTGGTGCCGGGCCGGTGCAAGTGCCTCTGCCGGGGCGGCGGGGAATCATTCAGGCAGGCGCCCCGCGCCGGCCACGCTTGCCCGCGGGGTGCCCGGCGCGGGACCATGACCGTTGGACTCCGCGGAAACCACGGCATGGCCGGCAGCGCCCCGATCACCCTTCACACCCCGCGGTTGCGGCTGCGGGCGCAGACCCTCGCCGATTTCCCCGACTACGCCGCGTTCCTGGCCTCGCCCCGGGCCAGCGGCCTGGGCGGACCTTTCGATGTGCGTGCGGCGTGGGGCATGTTCTGCCACGACCAGGCCTGCTGGACCTTCTTCGGCCACGGTGCCTTGATGATCGACCACGCCGACAGCGGGGCCTGCATCGGCCAGATCGGCATCAATGACGGGCCGCTGTTTCCGGAAAAGGAACTGGGCTGGCTGCTGTACGACGGCCATGAAGGCCACGGCTATGCCACCGAAGCGGCGCAGGCGATGCGCCAATGGGCGTTTGCCACACAGGGTCTGTCCACCCTGGTCAGCTACATGGCGGCGGACAACCCCGGTTCGGCCCGGGTGGCGCAACGTCTCGGCGGGCAGTTGGATGCCACCGCCGCGCGCACCGACGCCGACGACCTGGTGTACCGCTATCGGCGATGAGTGCCGCGTGCATTGTCACCGCGCCGTGCGCGGTCTATAACGCGGGTCTGGACCGGTTTCAGGATGCCCGCGCATGCCCGCTCGATCATCACCGCCGCCGCTGTTGTCCGGCGGCAACCCGCAGATTGCCAAGGGCGAAGGCGACGCGCCGGTGCAGGCCTGTATCGCGGCCATGCCGGGCTGGAAACGCGCGGTGGGCGAGCAGCTCGATGCGCTGATCACCGCTGCGGTGCCGGGTGTACGCAAGGCCGTGAAATGGAACTCGCCGCTGTATGCAGCCGATGAAACGGGCTGGTTCCTGAGCCTGCATTGCTTCACCGGCTACATCAAGGTGGCTTTTTTCCGCGGCGCGGCGCTGACCCCGATACCGCCGGAACCGTCGCGCAGCCAGGACACCCGCTACCTGCATATCCGTCAGGATGTGCCGCTGGACCCGGCGCAGTTCACTGACTGGGTCGGCCAGGCCAGCCGCCTTCCCGGTGAGCGCATGTAGCCAGGTAGCACCACGGCCACGCGGTGCTACGCCATCGTTGCCATCGACGACGCTCGCGCTGGCCAAGGCACATGGCTTGCCTGAAGCTGCGCTGGCCCGGCCACGCCGATCTGCCCGCGTGCGGTGGCAGGCGCGGAAGGATTGGGCAAAGATGATGGGCTGCGTGGTTGCCTGCGGGTGGCCAGGCGGGTTCCCCATTGAATCTGGATCTGCCTGTGCTGAGTGTTGTGGGTGTACTGCTTGCGCTTTACGTGGTGTGGCGTGTGGTGTGGCCGTTGCGGGTATCGATGTCGCTGCGGGGACCGCTTGGCCTGCTGGTGGTGGCGTTGGCGCTGCACCATCGCATCGTGGCCCGTTTTGCCGGCACCGTGGCGTCGCCGGAACTGCCCAAAGCCGTCATCGCCGTGTTGGCCACCGGCTTCACCGCGTTGCTGATCGGTGCGCTGTTGCTGCTGCTTCTGGATGTACTGCTGCTGGCGGCGCGCCTGCTGCGCCGCGCGCGTGCGGCCGCCGCGTTGCGTGCCACCTGGCTGCGGCCATCGGCGATGGGCGTGGCGCTGCTGCTGTCGGCCTACGGCATCTGGCAGGGCATGGCGGTGCCGCAGACCCGCCGGATCGAGGTGGCCATCGACGGCCTGCCGGCGCAGTTCGACGGCTACCGTGTGCTGCAGCTCACCGACATCCATGCCAGCCGCCTGCTCACCGGCCCCTGGGTGGCCAGGGTGGTGGCCAACAGCAACGCATTGGCGCCGGACCTGGTGGTGATCACCGGTGATCTGATCGACGGCACCGTGGCGGCGCGGGCCGCCGATTTCGCCCCGTTGGCCAACCTGCAGGCACCGGACGGGGTGATCGCCATCACCGGCAACCATGAGTACTACGCGCAGTACGCCGACTGGATGCGGGCCTTCCGCGCGCAGGGCATGCAGGTGCTGGAAAACACCCACACCCAGGTGCGCCGCGGGGATGCCGTGCTGACCATCGCCGGGGTCACCGACCCGGTTGCGGCGCGCTACGGCCTGCCGATGCCCGACCTGGCGGCGGCGCTGGCCGGTGCCGCGCCCGGCGCGCCGGTGATCCTGCTCGACCACCGCCCGGGCGCGGCGCGCGCCAACGCCGCGCACGGCGTGGCGCTGCAGCTGTCCGGACATACCCACGGCGGGCATATCGTGGGCATGGACCAGCTGGTCAAGCGCGCCAACGGCGGCTATGTGTCCGGCCGCTATCAGGTGGACGGCATGACCCTGTATGTCAGCAATGGCGCCGGGCTGTGGGCCGGGTTCGCCGCGCGCATCGGTGTGCCGTCCGAGATCACCCTGATCACGCTGCGCCAAGGCACGCCGGCGCAATGACGATGGGCGATCACGCGTCGATGGCAGTGCGCGGCTTGGCAACCCGACGTGGACTTGCGACGCTTGTGCTTTGGCCTGGTGAAACCTGCGGATGACGGTGATGCGCAACGCGCTCGGAACGATGATGGTGCTGGCAACCGCCAGCGGTTGTGCGGTGGGTGACGCTGCGCGGCGCAGCGATCCGCCGGCCGCCGGGCCGGTGACCGGGGTGGTGTTGCCGGACACCGAAAGCTGGGCCGTGCACGACCCGGCCGGGCGCGACTACCCCATCTGGGTCGCCTTGCCGGCCAGCTACGCCAAGCATCCGCAACGCCGCTACCCGGTGCTGTATGTGACCGATGCGTTGTACAGCTTTCCGCTGGTGCGCAGCGTGCGCAACCTGGTCGGGCAGGGCGGTGGCAACCTGGAGGACTTCATCCTGGTGGGGCTGCCGCCGCAGCAGGGCCTGACCTCCAAACAGAGCCGCTCGCGCGACTACACGCCAACCCGCCCGGCGCGCCGCAACGACGACGACTACAGCGATGACGTGGTCTACGGCGGTGCCGCGCACTACCGCGATTTCCTTGCCGCGCAGGTGCTGCCGGCGGTGGACGCGCGTTACCGGACCGATCCGGCCCGGCGCAGTTTTGCCGGGCATTCCTACGGTGGCCTGTTTGGTACCTATGTGCTGCTCACCCGCCCGGACATGTTCCAGACCTACATCCTGTCCAGCCCGTCGCTGTGGTTTGACAGCCACGTCATCGACCAGCTTGAGCAGGACTACGCGCAGCAGCATCACGCGCTGCCGGCACGGGTGCTGTTGGCGATCGGCAGCTATGAAACGATCAAGCCCGAGCCGCGCTATTTCACCCGCAATGACATGCTCAAGGACAATCAGGCGTTCGCCGATCGCCTGCGCCAGCGAGGCTACGCCGGGCTGCAGGTGGACACCACGGTGATCGAGGGCGAAGACCATCTCACCGTCTACCCCACCACTGTGACCCGCGCCCTGCTGCAGGTCTTCCCCGGCACCGGCCCCTATGACGGCGGCTGACCCCATGCCGGCGCGGACGGTGGCCCTGTTTGAAGCGCAGTGCGCGCAATGCCTGCGTCTGTTCGCCCACCCCAGCCTGGGCGATGCGGCGTACGCCCAGCTGTTGCTGTGCAGCGGCGATGGCCGGCATCACGCGGTGTTGGATGGGTTCGCCGATGTCCCGGCACAGGTTGCCGCCCTGCTGCCGGACGATGTGGCGTTGTGGCCGGTGCTGGCCGCGCTGGCGGTGCCGCCGACGCAGTCGCACTGGACGCTGACGCTGCACTGCCCGCACTGCGGTGCCGCCGACCCGGCCTATCAGCAGGGGCGGCGTTGCGGCAGCGTGGAGGTCCCGATGGCCTGCTTCGCACACCCTGCCGATGGCATCGCGGCAGGTGTGGCGCAGATCATCGCGCGGCAGTAGCCGGGCATGCCGGCCACGTAGCGGCCGGCATCAGGTCCGGTGCCAGCGCATGCGCCACGGCCATGCGCAGCATCGACGGGGCCACATGGCGGCGGTGCACGCGGCCGATGGCGGCCATGTAGAAACGACCGAAGGCATTGAGCGTGTGCACACGCGTCCCCAGTGCGACCACCGCAGCGCCGTCTTCCAACAGCTGCACGCGAACGCAGGAGCGGAACTGCAGGTGACGGTCGTCGGCCCCCAGCAGCACCTCGGCGCACCGGTCGGCGGCATCCACGGCCTGCGCATGCACCGGGAAGCGCTGCGCGAACCGCTCGCTGCCGGCATCGGACAGCAGCGAGGACACCGGGCACCCCAGGGGTGAGGTTCGCAGCCGCAACGGGGCAACCAGCACGTTGCGCACGGCCATCAGCCGGGCCACGCCGGGCGGGGGATTGAGCACGAAACCGTCCAGTACCGAGGCCAGCAACGCGCGCGCCGAAGGGCTGCCGACGCTGTGCGCCGGCAGGGTCAGGCTCACATGGTCCTGGTGGTGGCCAACCCCGGCAAAGGCGTGTTGCAACAGCGAGTCGGCCGGCGCGGCCGCCTGCATGACCACCGGGTGTGAGGTGACGTTGCGTCCGACGTAGCCGTGCACTGCCCCCCGCCGGGCGAACGCGCTGCGCAGGCGCCCGATTACCCCGCGGGTGCGTGCGCACAGCCAGCCCAGCGCCGGGCGCGCCGGGGCGTGCAACGCCAGCGTCACTACCGGCAGCCGTGAGAAATCGGTCTGCGCCAGCAGGGGCTGCAGCGCGGCCGGCAGGGTGTCGGTGAGCGAGGGAATATCGGCCGCATCGGCCTCCACCTGCGCGCGCTGCGGGCCGCTCAGTGCACCACTGCGCTCGTTGGCATGGCAGGACAGCGCAAACAAGGCCGGGTGGCGCGGATGCCGCGGCACGAACTGGTGCCAGGTGCCGCTGCCAAAGCGCACCGAGAACAGGCAGTCCGGCGGGATGTCGATGCAGCGCAAGGCATGCAGGAACGCGGCAGGATCCTGCTGCAGCTGCGTGTCCGAGGCGGTGGAGAAGCGCAGTTGCGCGCCACTGCTGCCGGCAACGGCGGTGAACATGCGGGGCCCGGCATGGCGATGGAAGCCATGTCCATGACGGCCGACCGAGAAGGAGTACAACGATGAGGCGTCATCGTGGGCCAGGTGCATGCCGCCCAGGCGCGCGGAGGGTTCATCGAGTGCATCGATGAAGCGCGGATGCGCCGCCTGGCGTGCACCGGCATCGCGGATCAGCGGGTCGCCGGCGCCGATGCCGAGCTGGGCGATCAGGGCCACTTCCACCGGGCTGCCGCCCCCGTGCGAGGGCAGGCTGACGCTGGGGAAGGAACGACTTGCACGGGTGGACGCCAGCATGACGGTCTCCTTGTCGTGGGGCGGCGTGGCTCAGGGGGTTGGCCTGCGGCGGGCGCGGGCGCGGCTTTCGCGCTGCAGCGGGCCGCCGACGGGACAGACCTCGGCGGCCCAGGCAAACAACGTGTTGGCAAGCGTGTCCGGGACCTGCCGGAAGTACACGAACTGGCCGCGCTTCTCGCGCTCGATCAACCCGGCGTCCTCCAGGATGCGCAGGTGGCTGGACAGCGCCGGCTTGCTGAAATCGAAGCGCTCCCCCAGCTCGCCCGCACTCAACTCGCCGCCGTTGAGGTAGGCCAGGATCTGCCGGCGTGCGGTGGAGGCGAGGGCTTCGAAGACGCGGTCCATGTCATGTAGTTAACTAATTCGTTAAATGATGTTGTTCCGCCGGCGGGCCGCTGTCAAGCGGTGCGCGCCGTGGCGGACGCGCCAGGGCCGTCACCACCACGTCATATCCAGCGCCTACCTTCCGCGGCACTTCAGGGGTGGGGCGAGTCCGTGGCCGAACACGCAAGGGGGCGCCTGGCGCGCATGTTCGTGGAGCACGCACCGGTGCTGCGCGGATTCTTCGTGCGCCGTGGTGCGCGGCAGGACGCGGAGGACCTGGTCCAGGAAACCTACCTGCGGCTGCTGCGTGCACATGAAGGACCGGGCGGGGAGATCGGCAATCCGGAAGCCTACCTGTTCACCGTGGCGCTCAACCTGGCCCGCGAACAGGCCAGCCGGCGGCGCTGGGCACTGCTGCCGATCGAAGACCTCGAGCATCTTCGGCAGGGCCTGGCCAGCGATGAAAACGTCGAAGACGCTGCCGAACGCGAGCAGCGCAGCACCCATCTGCAGGCGTTGCTGGCGACCCTGCCCGAACACACCCGCGCGGTACTGGTGATGCAGTATCGCGACGGGCTGAGTTACCGGCAGATCGCCGAGCGCCTCGGGGTGTCCACCCACATGGTCAAGAAGCACGTGGTGCGCGGCTTGTCGGTATGCCGCCGTGCGCTGGGCAGCGGAGCGCAATCATGGTGAACCCGGTCAGCCGGCATCCTTCGGCGTTGACCGTCGCGGCCGCGCAGTGGCACGCCCGCCAGCGCGAGGGCGCGTTGAGTGCGGCGCAGCAGCGTGAGTTCATGCACTGGCTGCTGCTGTCGCCGGACCACCTGCGCGAGTACCTGGCAATCAGCCGCGTGGCTGGCGCGCTGGGCGCGGCGCTGGGTGACATGCCGATCGACCTGGAGGCATTGCTGGCCGCACCGGCCGTGGCAGCGCCGGCCGACAACGTCGTGCGGCTGCCGTTGCGACGCACGCCGCCTGCTCCGGCCACGCCACGCCGCCCGCGCCGCCACCTGCCTGGCCTGGCCGCGGCCGCCGCCCTGCTGGTGTCGCTGGGTATCGGCGCGCAGCTGGCGTGGCCGCCGACGATGCACTACGCCGCCGCGCACGGTGCCCCACGCCAACTGGTGTTGCCCGACCAGACCACCGTGCACCTCAACGCGGAAAGCCGGATCAGCGTGCGCTACTCCCTGTTCGGCCGCCGGGTGGAACTGGAGCGTGGCCAGGCCAGCTTCGTGGTCGCCGGCGAGCGGCGTCCGTTCGCGGTACATGCCGCCGGGCTGGAGGTCACCGATATCGGCACCACCTTCGATGTGTCGCTGCTGCGTGAGCAGGCCCGCATCGGCGTCAGCGAGGGCCGCGTGCAGGTGCGCGGCGACGGCGGGCAGGGCCGCCTGCTGGCCGATCTGGTGGCCGGGCAACGCGCGCAAGTGGACTATCGCGACCAGCGCGTGCGTATCGATCGCGATGACCCGGCCAGCATGACCGCCTGGTGGCAGGGCCGCATCGTGTTCCGCGATGAGCCACTGCGCGAAGTGGCCGACCGTTTCAACCGGATCAACCGGCAGCGCCTGCAGGTCAGCGACGAGGCCGGCGCGCTGCGCCTGACCGGCAACCTGCGCGCCGGCGACCTGGCCTCGCTGCAGGCGTTCCTGCAGCAGCAGCCCACGCTGCTGATCGAGGCGGGCAGCGCGGGCATCGATGTGCGCGTGCGCAGCGAGGCCGAGGGCCACCAGACGCCGCACCGCTGAGCACGGCGGTATTGCAGGCGCATGTCAGTGGCGCGTAGCACGCAAGCGCCACTGTCAGAAAAAATTCATCGAAACAGCGGTGCCCGATCCGCGCTGTGCACCGTCGTAGTCAGGGCATGCGCGAACGAACCCGTTGCGCGCCGACCGCCATTCCCAGACTGGATTCCACGATGCGTCGCACCCTGTTCCTCTCCATCGCCCTTGCCCTGCAGGTCACCGCCACCACCGCCGCGGCCGAGCCGGCCCGCGTCGCCAGCGCGGCGATCGCCTCGCAACCGTTGGACAGCGCGCTCAATGCGCTGTCGCGGCAGACCGGGCTGCAGTTCGTGTACAGCGCACAGGTGGCGGGCAATCCGCGCACGCCAGCAGTGCCGGCCGGGCTGTCGCCGGAGGCGGCGCTGACCCGGTTGCTGGATGGCAGCGGCCTGCGTTTCCGTTATCTCAACCCGGGTACGGTGACCATCGAAGCGGAGCCGCATGGGCCATCGCCGGCATCCACCGCGCTGCCGTCGCCGGTGGCCGCCGACATCGAGAGTCGCACGGCCGCCGCACCGGCCACCGCCGTGGGCGGCCCGCAGAACCTGGAAACCATCCAGGTCACCGGCAGCTACAGCCGCAGCCTGGAACAGGCGGTGGATCTCAAGCGCGCCAACATCGGCTTTTCCGATTCGATCGTGGCCACCGATGTGGCCGATTTCCCCGAACAGAACCTGGCCGAAGCGCTGCAGCGCATGCCCGGCGTGACCATCGAGCGCAGCAAGGGCCTGGGCACCAAGGTCAACGTGCGTGGCCTGCCGTCGGAGTACACGCTGGTGTCGATCAACGACCTGGCCACCGCCTCGGGCAGCGGGGGCCGCGACGTGGAGTTCGACATGTTCGCCTCGGAGATCATCCAGCAGGTGACGGTGCAGAAATCGCCCACCGCCGCCGACGAAGAGGGCGGCATTGCCGGGTCGGTGAAGATCAGTACCGCGCGTCCGTTCGACTACACCGGGCGCAAGCTGGTGCTGTCGGCCGAGGCAGCGCACAACAGCATTTCCGAGCAGGTCGATCCGCATTTCGCGTTCCTGGCCAGCGACACCTGGGGCGACTGGGGCGCGCTGGTGTCCTATTCCCAAGCCAGGCGCAGCAACCGCACCGACGCCAATTCGGGCATCAACTTCCGCCCGGCCACGCGCTTCCTGGGTGATGCCGGCACGCGCGGCAGCCAGGCCGCGGCGGTGCTGGCGCGCGACGCCGGGGTCACCTTCAAGAACCGCCGCAACGCCGCCGAGACCGACCTGATCGTGTTCCAGGACAAGGTGGGCGACCGCGTTTACCTCAACGAGCAGGACAAATGGGGCGCCACCGCCTCGCTGCAGTACAAGCCCAGCAGCCGCTTCAGCCTGAGCCTGGATGTGATGCGTGGCGGCTACGATGCCACCGAGGACGAGTACGATGCGGCGGCCTATTCGGCTTCCAGCCGCAGTACCTTCGACACCATCGTCAGCAAGACCACCACGTCGGCCAACATCCGCCAGCGTTACTGGTGGGTGAGCGGCATGCACAAGCTCGATGCGCTG
>JAHREJ010000006.1 GCA_021733645.1 Bacillus subtilis subsp. subtilis
GATCGTGCGCCGATGTGTCGTGAACCACGTCAAACACGGCGTTCACCGCGATCGCCTAGACTGGGGTCATGCAAGCTCCCTGCGAACCTTCCCCCCTACCGCTGATAACGATCCCTTATCGCGCCAAGCAACGCTGCAGTGGCTACTGCAGCCAATGAGCTCTCGGAAACAGGCGCTGGCTGCCATGCAGGAGCCACCAGTCCAGGATCGATGACTGCTGATGCACGCCGGCGATGTGCTCGAGGACGAGTGCTGCGGCCGACGATAGCGGCCGAGAAGGTCGGCGCTACACGCAGGATGGATGCGAGTCCTACTGTACGGTCTTTGCAGGAGACGATGCCAGCTCGGCCTCCTGTACGGAGGCTTCCAGCAGGGCCACGTAGGTATCAAGGCGCACGCGGAGGCCGATCGTTACCCAGGCAAGCAGATAGAGGAGAACCATTGCAAAGATGAGCACCGCGCCCGCCCAGCCGACATCGAAGACGCCAGCCCAGTTTCCTTGCTTCCAGGCCCGATACTGTACATAGAACGCAATCAGCAGCGGAAATGGCCCAAGCCGCTGCAACCCACCGTATACGAGCCCCATGCGATCGATCATGCCCGTTCGCACAGTACTGACGTACCTGAGGCGTTGCTCGCGTTCACTTCGTGGGAATTTGCAGATTTCAGCAATCACGGATTGCCATTGGGAGAATTCGCCATCCATCTCCTTGGCATGCGACAGCCTCGGTTGGATGTATTGGCGAAACTGCCTTCGTGCGGAAAGTGCCCAGCCTAGGATGAAGCCGCCTATCTCAATGAACAAGCAGATCAGAGCCAAGGGCAGCACCATGCCAACGGGAATCCACTGCTCCGGCATCAGGCTACCCAAGAGGCCAATGGCAGCCGCTGCCATGCCCGCCCGGAACGACCACCTTTCCAACCGGCCCGCCTTAGGGTAGATGCTCTGATCGATCAGTCCCTGCACACGCTCGTAAAGCCAGTGGAAAGTCAGTTCCTGCTGGTTGATGTTTGCCGGCGGATTGAATCCGCCCCCTGTCTGCATGTCCATTGCGTCCCCTGCCCCGCCGGCGATGATGCCGGCGGCATCATCGTAGCCGAGGTGCACGCCGGATGGCGCTTTGCCGGCAAGCGGCCGGCACTTCCCTTGGTTTGCTGACTCCGATGGATTGGCTCATCACCACCTGGCGCCATTGAGCCCCGACGACGCCAACCGAACTCAACCTTCACAGCTACCACGGCACCCGCCACGCTCGACCTGTAAGCGATCCAGACCTACCGCGTCGAACCCTATGTGTTGGCGGCCGATGTATACGCTGGTTCTCCGCACGTCGGGCGAGGCGGCTAGGTCTAGTACCCTTGTTTCGTGGTAACCGGCACTGCGTAGGGGCAGCCTACGCTGCATGTGGATGGCGTGTTGCAGCTGGAGCTCAGCGTCCTCCTCAGTGAGGACGCCCATCACTATCGCGCTGCGCTGGACGTGGCGGCAGCCCCGGGATGAACGTGCGCCTCGAACTACAGCCAGAACTTGATGCGCTGGCCGAGATGCTGGCCCACTGGCTGGCGCAGGTGCGCCATCCGGCACAGTTCTGGCCGCAGTTTGAACGGCTGACTGCGGAGATCCTGGACCAATGCGCGGACACGGAGAGGCGCCACGCGCGTGCGTGCATGCATCCAGGCGATGCTCAAACGCCATGCGCTGGAGCTCCTGCCCTGGCACGAACGTGACGACTGACAGAAGCTCTATCCCCTTGCCTGTCCACCAGCAGCTTGTCTGATCAGTTGGGTTGCCTAGGAGCGGTCGCACTAATGAGTGTGCGAGTCCACCCGCCGCATCTGCGACACGGCGATGGCCACATCGCGGCAGGCACCCAAGCGGATCACCTTGCCGCCCTTGGATGCATCGCTGCTGATCACGCCCGTCACCTCGACCAGCTGCCCATCAAGCTCGCTGGCACGGTCCAGCAGCGCGTCGTACAGGGAAAGCGAGAGGCACCGTGGCGTCTGCCAGCGCTCATGGTCGGCCTTGGTTGCCCATAGATTCCGGTCTTCGTGCCGCAGGGAAACCCAGCCGCGCAGGGTGACAGTCTTCCCCTCGAATGTCTGCGGTGCCGCAGCGACCTGAAGGAACAGGGGATCGGCAACGGCTTCGCGCTGCAGCGACGATGCTGGCGAGCAGGCCACAAGGCCCAACGAACAACACAGTGCCGTCAGTTTGAACAGCGGGTTGATGCTCATGGTCTGGCCTCCGGTTTCATGAACTCGGGCTGGGTCTGTTGCCTGTCCAGGCTTCTCTGCTGCAGGCGGATTTCCCGCGAGGTCATCCGCCCATTGAGCATCCGGAACTGCTGGCGACCGCCGACAATTTCAGTAACCCCGACGCGTCCGGTACTGACCACGCCGTTGGGAAGCCCCTGCTTGAGGGGTGCCGCGTCTGCAGGGCTGACAACTCCATCGGTCCTGCCGTCGATATGACCATGGATGACGGCCTCGGCGCCCTTGGGTACGGCAGCGGATGCGGAGTCGGTTGTTGCGGTGCTCGCCGTGGTTGCGTTGGCAGCCAGTTCCACCTTGTGGTCTCCACCTTCGGTCGCCACCACGAAGCCGATCTTTTCGACGCTGCCACCCTCCTTGACCGCCACCACGCCCTTCTGGCCCACCATCGCGTTGCCGACTGACGTCGAGGCATGTGAGGTCTGCCCTGTCGATCGGCTGCTGTCATAGGTGTCGGCCTGGATGAAGTTGCTCTTGCTGGATCCAGGCCAGGCACTTCGGCCATCCGGGCCGAAGAAGCGGTACGGATTGCTGTTGGCATACCGGTAACGATTGAAAGCACTGAGCGGATTCTCACGTGCCGTTACCGGATCGGCGCTGATGAACACGCCCAGGGCTGGGTCATAGTAGCGCTGGCCCATGTACACCAGGCCGGTATCTGCATCGGTAAGATGCCCGGAGTAGCCTGGCGTCGACGCAGCCGGGGCGACATCCGGCTCCCCGTACGGCGACCACAGATGACGTGACAGTATCGCGCCGCTTGCATCAGTCGTGGCGGCGAGCGACATGCGTGCGTCGTGGTGGAGGAAGGTCATCTTCACGTCGCTCCCCGTGCTCGTCCGCACTGACAGGACATTATCGCCCAGATATCCGACAAGTCGTTGCGTCGGTCGGATGAACGCAAGGTCAAGAGAGCACCTTCTCTAGCCGCGATGAATCGTCTCAGCTCGCCGTCTCCAGGCATCCTCCAGATCAGGCGGTACCGAGCGCCGACGGCGCCCACCGAGCCCGGCCTTCACAGCTACCACTGCCCCTGCAATGCAACCATGCAGAACGCGACCTGCCCTCTCGGTAACCCATGCCCCACTTTCGTCGTCTTTTTGGTCGTTGGCTCCGCCTGCGTCGTCTTGTCCGTTGGCGCTGGCGTGAGCGGCAGGCTTCGGTCCCGGCGATCGAGGCCACCGAGGGCCCGCTGCGGGCCGCGCTCTATAGCGTTGAACAGATGGAGGTCTACGGCCGCGCGCTTGCGCGCCAGCATCGCGTGCGGACGCGACCTGGCTCGGAGCGTCTGCTCGATCGCCTGCAAGCCAACGAGCGTGTCCTGGAAGACGCCAATACGCTGCTCAGTAGCGTGGTGCGCGAACAGCGGCCGGTGACTCCGGCGGGGGAATGGTTGCTCGACAACTACTACCTGATCGAAGAACAGATTCAAACCGCGCGACGCCACCTGCCGCGTGGCTACAGCCGGCAGTTGCCTTCGCTTGCCTCCGGCCCATCGGCCGGGTTGCCGCGTGTGTATGAGCTGTCGATGCAGGCCATCGCGCACGGTGATGGGCGCATTGACGCCGATACGCTGGGCCGTTTCATCGCCTCGTACCAGTCGCTCGCGCCCCTGAGCCTGGGTGAACTTTGGGCGGTTCCCATCATGCTGCGCCTGGCACTGCTGGAGAATCTGCGGCGCATGGCTGCGCGGGTCATGCGCGATGGGACGGACCGTCGCTTGGCGGCGCAATGGGCCGACAACCTCAATCGCGCCGCGTCCGACACCCCTACCGATGTGGTCCTGGTGGTTGCCGACATGGCACGGTCCTCACCGCCTTTGACCGGCGCGTTCATCGCCGAGCTGACCCGCTCGCTGCAGGGCCGCGGTGGCGCGTGGGCCATGCCCATCGCCTGGCTGGAACAGTGGGCAGCCGCAGCGGGGCAGCGCATCGACGAACTGGTCGCCGCCGAAGGGCAGCAGCAAGCGGCCGATCAGGTGTCCATCGGCAACAGCATCGGCAGCCTGCGTTTTCTCTCCACGATGGATTGGCGCACTTTTGTCGAAGACATGAGTGTGGTCGAGCAGCGGCTGCGGGAGGATCCCCTGGGCGTCTACCCGCAGATGGATTTCGGCACCCGCGACGCCTATCGCCACGTAGTGGAGAAGATCGCTCGCGGTAGCCGCGTAGCGGAGGAGCGCGTGGCCACCATCGCGCTGGACCTGGCACGGGCGGCCACGCCGCTCGACGGCGCACGCACGCACGTGGGCTATTGGCTCGTCGGCGAAGGCCTGCATTCCACCGTTGAAGCGGTGGCCGACGCCGCACCGCGCCACCGCAAGGCACGGGGACTGGCGCATCGCGTGCCGCTTGCGCTGTACCTGCTTCCGATCGCCCTGCTGGCGGTGCTGGCCACCAATGGCCTGCTGGCAACCGGCAGTGGCGCAATACCCGTCTGGCTGGCCGCGCTGTTCGGGCTGCTGGTGTTCAGTGAACTGGGCATCGTACTGGTGAACTGGACCGCGACGGTGCTGGTCGCACCCAGGCCGCTTCCCAGGCTCGATTTCAGCAAAGGCATCCCTGCCGCCTGCGCCACCGTGGTCGCAGTCCCGTCGATGCTGTCCAGCATCGACGGAATCGACATTCTGGTCGAAGCGCTGGAGGTCCGCTTCCTGGCCAACCGCGATCCCCAGCTGCGCTTCGTGCTGCTGACGGACTTTCTCGACGCCGCGGCCGCCGCCGCGCCGACGGACGACACCCTGCTTGCACACGCTGCGGCGCGGATCGAGGCATTGAACGATCGTTACGCATCCGAGCGTGGCGATCGCTTCCACCTGCTGCACCGCCCCAGGCAATGGAACCCCGGCGAAGGGGTGTGGATGGGACACGAGCGCAAGCGCGGCAAGCTGGCAGCGCTCAATGCCCTGCTCCGCCAAGGCGATGCGGCCGCGTTCATGCGCATCGTCGGCGACGCGGCTGCCCTGATCGGCATCCGCTACGTCATCACCCTGGATGCGGACACGCAACTTCCGCGAGATGCGGCACGCGCTTTCGTCGCCACCTTGGCGCACCCGCTCAACCGCCCGCGCTTCGATCCGACGCTGCAACGCGTGGTGGAGGGCTACGGCATCCTGCAGCCCAGCGTCGGCACCAGTCTGGGCCGGCGCCGCACCTCGCGTTTTGCCAGGATGTTCGGCAGCGAGCCCGGCATCGATCCCTACACGCGCATGGTCTCGGACGTCTACCAGGACCTGTTTGACGAAGGTTCGTTCGTGGGCAAGGGCATCTATGACGTCGAAGCCTTCGAGCATGCGCTCGAAGGCCGCCTCCCCGAGAACCGCATCCTCAGCCACGACCTGCTGGAAGGCTGCTATGCACGCGCAGGCCTGGTCAGCGACGTGCGCCTCTACGAGGACTATCCCGAGCGCTACGCCGCCGACGCCAAGCGCCGTGCGCGTTGGATTCGCGGCGACTGGCAACTGTTGCCCTGGTTGATGCCGTGGACACCGCGCCCGGGATCGGGATGGGAACGCAACCGGCTCAGTCTGCTGGCGCGCGGCAAGTTGCTGGACAACCTGCGCCGGAGCCTGGTGCCGATCGCGGCCCTGGTCTTGTTGGTGGCGGGCTGGCTGTATGCCGAAAACCCGGGTGGGTGGACGGCGTGGGTGCTGGCGCTGTGGTTCGCGCCGCCGCTGATAGGAATGCTGCGCGATGCGCTGAGCGTTCCGGACGACACTCCCCTGGAAGCGCACTACATCATGGTCGGGCGCGGTACGCTGCAGTCGTTGCTGCGCGCAGCCACCCAGGTCGCGTGTCTGCCCTACGAGGCCTTGCTGGCTGGTGGCGCCGTGCTGCGCACGCTCTGGCGCATGGCCATCACCCGCCGCCACCTGCTGCAATGGAACCCCTCCAGCGAAGTCGAGCGCCGGCTCGGCGGCGACCGCGGCGCGGAATGGCGGGTGATGGCACCGGCGTCGCTGCTGGCGCTGGCGCTGACGGCGGTCGTGGCCAGCGTGGGTCCGCACGCGCTGCCTGTCGCCCTGCCCTTGCTGTTGGCGTGGACCTTCGCACCCGCGTTGATGGCATGGCTGGGCCGGCCACCGGCCGCGAGCGTGGCCGAACTGTCGGTGACACAGCGGGCGTTCCTCGGCCGGCTGGCGCGGCGCACCTGGTCGTTCTTCCAGGCCTGGGTGCGCGAACAGGATCATTGGTTGCCGCCGGACAACATCCAGGAGCACCCCACGCTGGTGGTTGCGCGGCGCACCTCGCCGACCAATATCGGCCTGTCCCTGCTGGCCAATCTGTCCGCGTGGGATTTCGGCTATCTCCAGCAGGGCGCGGTCGCTGCACGTACCGCCCTCACCTTCGATACGCTGGACCAGCTGCCGCGCCATCGCGGCCACTTCCTGAACTGGTACGACACCGAAACCCTGGCACCGCTGCCGCCGCGCTACGTCTCCACGGTGGACAGCGGCAATCTGGCCGGCCACCTGCTGACGCTGCGCCAGGGCCTGCTCGCGCTGGTGGATGCGCCGGTGTTGGCGCCACATACGTTCGACGGCTTGGCCGATACGCTCGGCGTGCTGGAAGAGGAACGGCAGCGCCATCGCCCCGACGACGCGCCACTGGGCGGGGCGCTCAACCACCTCCGCCAGCGCCTGGCATCAACGCGTACCGACCGCCCCCGCGGGACGGCGCAGCTGCTCGCCCGGTTGCAGGAGCTGGTCGGTCTAGCCGACGCCGTGCTGGCGCAGTGGCCGGCACCGCCATCGCCGGAGGACGGTGAGCTGCACTGGCCGGCCCTGTTCGCCGCCGAATGCCATGCCGCCCAGGCGTCGCTCGCCGACCTCCCTGCCGATGCCGGCGCAGACGTCGAGGCGCCGGTGCCAAGCCTGCGCCAGCTGGCCGCCCTGCCCGGTACGGCCGGTGCGGACGCGCGCGCGCGCATCGAGCAACTGCAGGACCTGGCGCACCGTGCCGGTCAGTTCTCGCTGATGGAATACGGGTTCCTGTTCTACCGTACCCGCAACCTGCTCTCGATCGGGTACAACGTAGACGACCACCGCCTCGACAACAGCTTCTACGACCTGCTGGCCTCCGAAGCGCGTCTGTCTGCCTTTGTAGCCATCGCCCAGGGCCAGTTGGCGCAGGAGAGCTGGTTTGCGCTCGGGCGGATGCTCACCGAGGTCAACGGCACGCCGACGCTGTTGTCATGGAGTGGCTCGATGTTCGAGTACCTCATGCCGCAGCTGGTGATGCCCAGCTATCCGGACACGCTGCTCGACCAGACCGCGCGACACGCGGTCGAGGCGCAGATCGTCTACGGCCGTACCCTGAACCTGCCGTGGGGCGTGTCCGAATCGGGCTACAACGCCGTCGATGCCCGCCTGAACTACCAGTACCGGGCGTTTGGCGTGCCGGGGCTGGGTCTCAAGCGCGGCCTGGGCCAGGATCGGGTCATCGCACCCTATGCCAGCATGATGGCGCTGATGGTGGCGCCGGAAGCGGCCTGCCAGAACCTCCAGGCGCTAGAAGGATTGGGGTTCTCCGGCCGCTTTGGCATGTACGAAGCGATCGATTACACCCCCGCCCGGGTGCCGCCGGGGCAGGATCACGTTCTGTTGCGTTCGTTCATGGCCCACCACCAGGGCATGGGTCTGCTGTCGCTGGACTACCTGTTGCGCGACCAGCCGATGCAGCGCCGCTTCGTTGCCGATGTCGAGTTCCAGGCGACCTTGCTGCTGCTGCAGGAACGCATCCCGCGTATCGGCGTATTCCATCCCCATGAGGTCGAAGCCCTGGGCGAGCACTCCGCCCTGGCCGAGGACGAGACGTCCCTGCGGGTACTGCGCGACCCGGGTGGCCCGCGACCGGAAGTGCAGCTGCTCTCCAACGGCCGCTATCACGGCATGCTGACCCATGCCGGCGGCGGCTACAGCCGACACGGCGACCTGGCGCTCACCCGCTGGCGCGAAGACGGCACCACCGATGCCTGGGGCAGTTTCTGCTACCTGCGCGATGTGGACAGCGGCGAGTTCTGGTCCGCGGCGTACCAGCCCACCTGTGTGGCGATGGACAATTACGAGGCGATCTTCTCTGACGCCAAGGCCGAGTTCCGCGGTGCCCGCCGCGGCTGCGAGAGCCATCTGCAGGTCGCCATCTCGGCCGAGGACGACATCGAGCTCAGGCGCCTGCGCCTGACCAACCGCAGCCGTCGCCAGCGTACCGTGGAGATCACCACCTATGCCGAAGTGGTGCTGGCACCGGCTGCGTCCGACGATGCGCATCCGGCCTTCAGCAACCTCTTCGTGCAGAGCGAGATCCTGGCCGCCAAGCAGGCCGTGCTGTGCACGCGCCGGCCGCGTTCGCACGACGAGGTGCCACCGTGGATGTTCCATCTGGTCGCGGTGCATGACGCGGAGGTGGTGGCGATCTCCTACGAAACCGACCGTGCGCGCTTCCTGGGTCGTGGCAACACGCCGCGGACGCCGCAGGCGTTGATCACCGATACCGACCTCTCCGGTACTGACGGCTCGGTGCTCGACCCGATCGTGGCCATCCGCGTCCGTGTGGTGCTTGAGCCCGAGCAGACCGTGCAGCTGGACATGGTGTATGGCATCGGCGCCGACCGCCCCGGCTGCGAGGCGCTGGTGGACAAATACCGTGATCGCCGCCTGGCCGACCGCGTCTTCGACCTGTCCTGGACACACAGCCAAGTGGTGCGCCGGCAGATCAACGCCAGCCAGGCCGAGGCGTCGCTGTATGAGCGCCTGGCCAGCCACGTCTTGTATGCCAATCCGCTGCTGCGCGCGGGCGCCGCCGTTCTCCAGCAGAATCAACGGGGACAATCCGGGCTGTGGGGCCATGCCATCTCGGGCGACCTGCCCATCGTCCTGCTCAAGGTCACCGACGCGGAAAACGTGGAACTGGTCAGGCAACTGGTGCAGGCGCATGCGTATTGGCGCCAGAAGGGACTCAACACCGACCTGGTCATCTGGAACGACAGCAAGGCCGGCTATCGGCAGGAACTGCAGGACCAGATCCTGGGGATGGTAGCCGCCAGTTCGGAGACCGGCCTGCTCGATCGCCCTGGCGGTATTTTCGTACGGCCGGTGCAGAACATGACCCACGAGGACCGCATTCTGTTGCAGGCGGTGGCACGGGTGGTGATCAGTGACGAGGACGGTACGCTGGCCGCGCAGGTGGGGCGCCAGCCCCTGCCCGCGCGACGGATCCCGGCACTGGTGCCGCAGGCCGTGCAGGAGGAAATGGCACTGTCGATGGAGGTGACGCCCGGGCTGCCCGCCGTCGCCGACCTGGGGGCCGACCCCGGACTGCCCCCGGGCGTCGGGCACGACGAAGAGGTGGACGACCCGTGGCCGTTCCTTCCATACCGTGGCGCCGGTCGATTCGACAACGGTACCGGCAGTTTCAGCGAGGACGGCCGAGAATACGTCGTGGTGGTCCGCGAAGGTGCCCCGACGCCGGCGCCCTGGGCCAACGTGATCGCCAACGCCCGCCTGGGCACGGTGGTCAGCGAGAGCGCGCCGGGCTACACGTGGTTCGAGAATGCGCACGAATTCCGCTTGACGCCCTGGCTCAACGATCCGGTATCGGACACGGGCGGCGAAGCCTTCTACGTGCGCGACGAGGACACCGGCCGTGTCTGGTCGCCGATGCCGCTGCCGTGCCGGGGCACCGGGGCGTACCGTACGCGCCACGGATTCGGCTACACGGTCTACGAGCATGTCGAAGACGGCATCGTCAGCGAGTTGTGGGTCTTCGTCGACGTCGACGCGCCGCTGAAGTTCTCGGTCCTGCGGCTGCACAACCTGTCGGGCAGGTCACGGCGGCTGTCGGCCATCGGCTACGTTGAATGGGTCATGGGTGACCTGCGCCCGAAGTCGCGCATGCACGTGGTCACCGAACGCGATCCGCAGACCGGGGCGCTGCTGGCGCGCAACAGCTACAGCAGCGAGTTCGGCGGCCGCATGGCCTTCTTCGACACCGATGCCGAGGGCTGCGGCTGGACCTGTGATCGCCTGGAGTTCATCGGCCGCAATGGCGGCCTGCACGCACCGGCGGCGCTGCGTCGCGAACGTCTGGATGCACGGGCAGGTGCGGGGCTGGACCCCTGCGCGGCGATCCAGGTGCCGCTGGAGCTGGCGCCGGGCGACCGTAGTGAAACGACGTTCCGCCTGGGCGCCGGGCGCGACCGCGAGGAAACACTCGCGTTGGCACGGAGCCGTCAAGGCAATCACGAGGCAATCGATGCGCTGGACGCCGTGCGCATCCACTGGCGCAATGTGCTGGCCACGGTGCAGGTGCGCACGCCGGACCCGGCGTTGGACGCCCTGGCCAACGGCTGGCTGGTCTACCAGACCCTGGGCTGTCGCTACCTGGCGCGCAGTGGCTACTATCAGTCAGGCGGCGCGTTCGGCTTCCGCGACCAGCTGCAGGACGCGCTCGCCCTCGTACACGCTCGCCCGGACCTGACCCGCGAACACCTGCTGCTCTGCGCTGCACACCAGTTCACCGAAGGCGATGTGATGCACTGGTGGCACCCTCCGCAGGGTCGCGGCGTGCGCACCCGCTGCTCGGACGATTATCTTTGGTTGCCTCAGGGCGCATGCCGCTACTGGGAGGTCACCGGCGACGCCAGCGTGCTGGACGAAGTGGTCGGCTTCATCGAGGGGCGCGCGGTGACACTGGAAGAGGAAGGCTATTACGACATGCCTACGCCTTCGGCACAGCGCGGCACACTGTATGCGCACTGCGTCCTCGCGCTCGAACGCGGTTGCCGCTTGCTCGGCGAGCGCGGTCTTCCGTTGATGGGTAGCGGCGATTGGAACGACGGCATGAACCGTGTTGGCGACCAGCAGCGCGGTGAAAGTGTGTGGCTCGGATTCTTCCTGCATGACACGCTTCGCCGATTCATCGTGCTGGCCAACGCGCGGGGCGATGCACCCCGTGCGCAGTGGTGCCAACAACAGGCCGAACGCCTGCGTCAGAACCTGGAAGAACATGCCTGGGACGGGGCGTGGTATCGCCGCGCCTGGTTCGACAACGGCACCCCGTTGGGCTCGGCGCAAAGCCAGGAATGCCGCATCGATTCGATCTCCCAGAGCTGGTCGGTACTGTCAGGCGCTGCCGCGCCTGAGCGTGCCCGGCAAGCACTGGATTCGCTCTACACGCATCTGGTGCGAAAGGACGCCAAGCTGATCCAGCTCCTGGATCCGCCCTTCGACCAGACTACGGAGGACCCCGGTTACATTCGTGGTTACGTACCGGGCGTGCGCGAGAACGGCGGCCAGTACACCCACGCGGCAGTGTGGGCGGCGATGGCATTCGCACAGGACGGAGATGCGGTGCGTGCCTGGGAGCTGGCCGGCATGATCAACCCCCTCAATCACACGCTGGATCCGGAGGCGGTCCAGACCTACCGCGTCGAACCCTACGTGTTGGCAGCCGATGTATACGCCGTGTCCCCGCACGTCGGGCGAGGCGGCTGGACGTGGTACACCGGTTCGGCCGGCTGGATGTATCGCCTGCTGGTGGAATCCCTGCTCGGCATACGTCGCCAAGGCGATCGTCTGTCGCTCGCACCTTGCCTGCCCGACCACTGGCCGTCTTTCGAATTGAGCTACCGCTTCGGCCGCAGCCGCTATGAGTTCGTGGTGACCCGCAATGCGCAGGGGCAACCTACGCTGCATGTGGACGGCCTGTTGCAGCCGGACCTCACCGTCCTGCTCCGCGACGACGGCCATCACTACCGTGTCGCGCTTGACCTGGGTGCGCCCCCGGGATGAACGTGCGCCCCGAAATACAGGTACAGCTTGATGCGCTGGCCGACATGCTGGCCCACTGGCTGGCGCAGGTGCGCCATCCGGCGCAGTTCTGGCCGCAGTTTGAAATGCTGGCTGCAGAGATTCTGGACCAATGCGCGCACACGGAGAGGGACCACGTGCGCGCGCACATCCGCGCCATGCTCAAACGCCACGCGCTGGCGCTCCCGCCCTGGCACGAACGTGACGACAGTCTGCCGCCGAGGAAGCCAGGCCAGTGACGCCAGCACGATCGCAGGGGGCCCGCGGGAAGGCGCTGTCGTCGTGTCTTCAGGGCGGAGTTCCTGGACAGGCGCTGCCCATTGGTCCCAGCAACGCACATCCTGTTTCAGTTCGGTGCCAACGCAGCGCAACCCGGTGCACACCTTTGTTTTCCATACGGATTTTTCAGGGGCGTTGATCAGGGCGGTGGCATCCACCGCCCACGCCGCTGCCGCCGTCCCTCCCCCGGGTACGCGTCAGCGACAACTAGACGCCGCTCCCATGACTCTGGTGGCTTGCGGTCCCGGCAGTCGGCCCCTGACCATGCATCGGTTGCCCTTGCGGATTCACCGATGACCCCGTTCACCACCCTGGAGTTCGCCGCACAGTCCATTACCGTCGGGATCACCGCCTTGACTGCGGCGCTGGCGCTCCGCACCGATACGCGCACGAGCCGCCTGCTCGCCGCATTCTTCGGAACGTTCGGGCTGTCGGTGCTTGCCAGTACCGTGCTTACCGGGTGGCGCGAATGGCTTCCGGATCCTGCCATTGGCTGGGTCCAGGTGATCAATGTGGTGCCGGTCTATCTCACCGGCCCGTTGCTGTACGCCTACACGTCAAGCCTGCTGCCGGGCAGTTCCACCCGACGGCAAGGTATCGTGACCTGGCATTTCCTGCCGTCCGTTCTGGTCGGGGCGTTCATGCTCGCGCTTGCGCTCTGGCCCGCGCTCGTCGCATCGGGCTGGGTCGCCTTGGTCCTGCAGGTGGTCATCCATGCCTGGGTCGCCAGTACGGTGCCCTATCTCGCGTTTTCGGCCTGGCGGCTGCGCGATGCGCCACGCCGCCTCGAAGATGTTTCCGCAGACGAGGCCAGCCTGCGTGTCACCTGGCTTCGGCATCTGATCACGGTGATCGCCGTACTGTGGCTTATCGTTGGCCTTGAACGGGCCACCGTCGTCCTCAGCGCCCGAACCTGGCAGTGGCCCAGCGCGGTACTGGCTGTGGTCATGATTGTTGTCACGTATCTGCTCGCCTGGGGCGGGCTGCGCCTAGGCGTGCTGATCCCGGCGGGTTTGCTCGATCAGCAGGAGCCGCCGGCCGGCTTGCCCGACCCCGCCGATCCGGCCGCCCGCTACGCCCGGTCGGGCCTGAGCGAATCCGAACGCGCGCAGATCGCGACCGACCTCGGCACGCTCATGCGCGAACAGCGCCCGCACAGCGACAGCCAGCTGGACCTGAACCGGCTCAGCGAGCGTAGCGGTTGGCCACCCCACTACATTTCCCAGGCGCTGAACCAGCAGCTTGGGCAGAACTTCTTCGAGTTCGTCAACAGCTTCCGCATTGCCGATGCCGAACGCTGCCTGGCCGATGGCAGCGATCAGCGTTCGGTTCTCGACATCGCCCTGGCCTGCGGCTTTGGCAGCAAGTCGACCTTCAACATGGTCTTCAAACGCATGACCGGCCTGACCCCCACGGCGTTCCGCCGCCGCGCGATGGCGTCCGATCCCGCAGGAGCGCACCCGCCGATCGTCTGACCCCACCGGCTCGGACGCCAGCCCCCCTGTTCCCTGCCAGCCTGCGCCTTCGGTCGGCACAACCGGTGCCGGCGTCGAGGGAATCCCATGCATAAGCTTCCTGTTTGGCTGTTGCTGCTGGCCGCCATGACCGCGCATGCGGCCGGTGCGCGTGAAGATCACGTCCTGCTGCAAGGCAATAACGCCGGCAAGCAGATCGTCACGGCGGTGGGCACCGACCGTACGCGCGTGGAATACCACTACAACGATCGCGGCCGCGGCGACGAGATAAAGGCGCAGTGGCGCCTGGACGGCAATGGGCTGCTGGTCGAGTACCAGGCACGCGGCAAGAACTACACCAAGGCCAAGGTCGACGAGACCTTCGCGTTACGCGACGGCCGGGCGCGCTGGAACAATGCCAGCGAGCAAGGTGACCAGGCCCTGCCCTCGCCCGCCTTCTTCATGCCGATTTCGGCACCTCCGGAAATGCAGGGGGTGCTGGCCCGTGCGCTGCTGAAGGCGCCCGGCCAGCGCCTGGCCTTGCTGCCCTCCGGGGAGGCCCGCGTGGAAAGCGCCGGCACGCTGCGTGTCCAGGGCCAACACGGGCCGGTGGAATTGAGCCACTACCGCATGAGCGGGCTCGGCTTCACCCCCGCATCGGTATGGCTGCATGCCGATGGCAGCACCGCCGCGGTGACCTATGCCTCAGGTTGGGTCGCCGTCCTGCCGGAGGAACTCAAGCCCAGCCTGCCGCAGATCGTGGCCGCCCAGGAGCGCGCCGATGCCGAATGGTCGGCCAGGCTGGCGCGCGACCTCACCCACCAGCCCAAAGGGCCGCTGCTGATCCGCAACGCGCGGGTATTCGATCCGCGCGATCTGGCCGCCACCCCGGGCACCAGCGTACTGGTCGAGGGCGAGCGCATCATCCGGGTTGCCGCCGATGCGCTGATCGAGGCCCCCGCCAATGCGGAAGTCATCGATGCCAACGGTCGCTTCCTGCTGCCGGGGCTGTGGGACGTGCACAAGCATTACGCCGAAGCCGATGGCCCACTGGATATCGCCGGCGGCGTCACCAGCAGCCGTGACCTGGCCAACAACACCGACAACTTCATCGCGCGGGTCAAGCGGTTCGACGCCGGCACCGAGATCGGCCCGCGGGTGTCGATGGCCGGCTTCATCGACGGGCCGGGGCCGTATGCCGGGCCGACCAGGATGCTGGTCAGTACGCCCGAAGAGGCGCGCAAGGCGGTGGACTGGTACGCCGACCACGGCTATGTGCAGATCAAGACCTATTCTTCGCTCAAGCCCGAGCTGTTTCCGGTGATCGCCGACCGCGCCCACGCGCGCGGGTTGCGGGTCAGCGGCCATGTGCCGGCCTTCGTCTCGGCGCAGCAATTCGTCGAAGGCGGTGCCGATGAGATCCAGCACATCAACTTCATCTTCCTCAACTTCATGTATCCACGCGTGCAGGAAACGCGCAACATGAAGCGGCTGACGGAAATCGGCGAGCATGCCTACGAGTACACCCCGGAACAGCCGCAGGTGCGCGACTTCATCGCGTTCCTGAAGCGCCACCACACCGTGCTGGACCCTACCCTGGCCGTGTTCGAGGATCTGTCCGGCGACCCCAACGACCCGGTGCCGCCGGGCCTGCGCCCGATTGCCGCCCGGCTGCCGCCGCAGGTGCAGCGCGATTTCGGCTTCGGTGCCCTGCCCGTGCCGAAAGCCCACGAGGATGCCTATGCCAAGGCGTTCCCGGCGCTGATGCGCATGGTCAAAGCGCTCCACGATGGCGGCGTCACCCTCATGCCCGGCACCGACGGCCTTGCCGGCTACCTGCTGCACGCCGAACTGGAGATCTACGCCCGTGCCGGCATTCCCAATGCCGAGGTGCTGCGCCTGGCGACGCTGACGCCGGCCCAGGTGATGGGCGTGGACAAGGACCGCGGCGTGATCGCGCCGGGCAAGCTGGCCGACATGGTATTGGTCGATGGCGATCCGCTTAGCGACATGCGCGATATCCGCAACGTGGACGTGGTGTTGAAGGGCGGCAAGGTCTTCGATCCGGCCGCGATCGAGCAGGCGCTGGGCATCCAGCCGCGCAAGCCGGTGCAGGCGCGATGAGCATTCCCGCTGGCGCGGCCAGCACCGACGCGGCCTTGGCCACGCCTTCGCGCCGGCGCTTCCTGGGCGCCTGCGCACTCGGCGCCGCCAGTGCCGTGCTGGTGCCGACGTTGGCCGGCGCGGCCACTCCGGCAGCAACCACTGGCCCGCAATGGCCCGGCTACCGGCGCGCCACGGTGATCGACACCCTCAACGGCGGGCCGCTCGATCCGGAGAGCACGCTCGAATACGCCCCGCTCAACGCGCGTGCGTTGGCCGACGCACGCGCTTCGGGGCTGACTGCCTGCAACGTCACGGTCAGCGGGGTCGGCAGCTATCTCAACGACTATGCGTTGACGATGCGCGCCATCGCCTACTGGAACGGGCAACTGGCACGCCACGGCCAGGACTTGAGCCTGGTGCGGACCGGTGCGGACCTGGTCGATGCCAAGCGTAGCGGGCACCTTGGCCTGATCTACGGCTTCCAGGATTCCACCCCGTTCGGCGAGGACCTCGAGCGCTTCGAGACCTTTCACGGGCTCGGGGTGCGCATTTACCAGCTCACCTACAACCGGCGCAATCTGGTCGGGGATGGCTGCCTGGAGCCCGCCAATGCGGGGCTGAGTCGATTCGGTCGCGCGTTGATCGAGACGTTCGACGCCGGGCGTGCACTGGTCGATCTCTCCCACAGCGGCCAGCGCACCGCGCTGGAGGCGATCGCTGCGTCCACGCACCCGGTCACGATCAGCCACACCGGCTGCGCCGCCCTGGTCGACCGCCCCCGCAACAAGACCGACGAGGAGCTGCGCCGGCTGGCCGAACGGGGCGGTGTTGCCGGTATCTACCTGATGCCCTTCCTGCGCCGGGAAGGACAGCCGACATCGGCCGATCTGATCGCCCATATCGAACACGCGATCAAGGTCTGTGGGGAAGACCACGTCAGTCTCGGCTCCGATGGCATCATCTCGCCGATTGATCCCACCCCGGAGTATCGCGCCGCGTTCCGCGCATTTGTCGAGGACCGCGTCAAACGTGGCATCGCCGCACCAGGGGAAAGCGCGGAGGTGGTCAATTTCCTGCCCGACCTCAATCAGCCCGATCGCTTCGACCGCCTGGCCTTTCTGCTGTCCAAGCGCGGGCATCGTGATGCGCGTATCGAGAAGATCCTGGGAGGCAACTTCGCGCGTCTTTTTACCGAGGTATGTGGGTAAACGCTGCCCGCCTGCGCAGGAACGCCTGCGCAGACCAGGTCAAAGCGTCGCCTGCGCCTGCAGCGTGAACACCCAGCTATCCGGGCGACTGGCATAGGCGCCCGGGCGTGCCACGTACTGCACCGCTGGCCGCAGGATCAGCCACGGCGCAACCTGCACGCCGTAGTTCAGTTCAACGAACTGTTCGTTGCTCTGCACGTCCTTGCCGGTCAGCCGCTGGTGCTCGGCGAGGCGGTCGGAGATATCCAGTCGGTTCCAGGCCAGGCTCAGTACATCGTCCTCCCGCGACGCCACCACGCCGCGCCAGCTCAGGCCGGCTTCCCACGAGTAGCGCATCAGGCCGGTCCTGGCATCGGCCCGCGTGGCCACGCCGAACACCGACAGGCCGCGCACGGTGTCACCCTCGGGCTTCAACACGCGCTGTGCGAGCTGGATATACGAGCCGCTGCGATGCGAGGCCCGTGGCGCGGCAGGATCGCCGATGTCATCGGCATTGGAGGTGTCCAGGTAGTAGCCGACTTTATAGGTGCCGCCGTAGTCGTAGCCGGTTTTACCGTGGGTATAGCCCGCTTCCACCGGCAGGAACAGGCCGGTTTTGCCGCGGTTGGACACCCGGAATCCGCTGCCGGCCTGCTTGCGCATGGGCACGACGTCATAGATGCCGGTCTGGGCATACCAGCCTGCAGGATCGCTCCATTTCACCCGCAGGCCCCACTGGCCAGTGGGGTTGTCCAACCAGCCCGAGCTGTAGATCGGCCCCAGCGGATGCCCGCATTGGCCGTTGTTGTTGAAATTGCAGGTGTAGGGCAGCCCGCCGAAATCGTTGCCCATCACTGGACGGAACCCGCTCTGCCACGCCGCCAATCAATTGCTGTTCAAACCTGGAAATGCTGCGCATGATCACTTTACCGGAAAGATGGCTCCCACATTGACACCCCCATTCGGAAGTGCGCGCATCCTGTATACAACAATCACGCCATTGACCCGCACCCTACCGACCACATCCGCACCCACCGCCGTGTTCGGCCGCACCCGGGCAACCTCGCGCCCAATGATTGCCTCTGTGCGTGCAACGTTCAACCCAACCAACTCCAACCGACTCGCATAGTGTCCTGTCCTGAAGACTACTTGAGCCTCTGACCGAACCAGAACAGCCAGCACTCCAACCCCTACCGCCTTGACTGCTGACCCCCTGGGGAATTCATCGCCGGATAGAAGAGATCATGAGCCAAGGCGTCAACGTCGAAGATGTTTCCGTTCTTGGTCAAGTCACCGCTCAGCCCAAGCCGTTGCTTTACGTCGCTCCATGCGGTGGAAGACGAGGTTGACGTTGTCTGTTGTGACCTATCATTTGACGCTTTCGGGACATTACCGATCGTGGAGCCTGCAGCCCCTTGTGCCAGTTGGCAGGTAGTGTTTTTCCCACACGCCTGCCGTCCATCCGGATCCACGAATCCATAGGGATTACTGTCGGCGTACCGATAGCGGTTGAACGAGCCCAGAGGACCTGATGTATGACGCGACCCACGCCTACGTCGGCAAATGAACGCGACTAGGCACTTGCCGGCTCCAGACACGGCACGCACAACGAAAAAACCCCCGGCTTTCACCGGGGGTTTTCTGTTTTCAGCCCATCAACCAACGGTTGGTGGCTACCGTGGCCGGGCAGAGCCCGGCACTACATCAGGCAGCAACCGTCTTGGCCACGTCCTGATAATCCTCGATCTGGTCGAAGTTCATGTAGCGGTAGATGTCCTTGCTGCTGGCATCCAGCACGCCGATGTCGGCCATGTACTCTTCCTTGGTCGGAATGCGACCCAGACGCGAGCAGATCGCGGCCAGTTCGGCCGAGCCCAGGTACACGTTGGAGTTGCGGCCCAGACGGTTCGGGAAGTTGCGGGTCGAGGTCGAGAACACCGTGGCGCCCTCGCGCACCTGCGCCTGGTTGCCCATGCACAGCGAGCAGCCCGGCATTTCCATGCGGGCGCCGGCGGTGCCAAAGGTGCCGTAATGGCCTTCCTTGGTCAGCTCCGAAGCATCCATCTTGGTCGGCGGGGCCACCCACAGCTTGGTCGGGATATCGCGCTTGCCTTCCAGCAGCTTGGCGGCCGCACGGAAGTGGCCGATGTTGGTCATGCACGAACCGATGAACACTTCGTCGATGGCCGCACCAGCCACCTCCGACAGCGTCTTGACGTCGTCCGGATCGTTCGGGCAGGCCACGATCGGCTCGTGGATGTCGGCCAGGTCGATCTCGATCACCGCCGCGTATTCGGCATCGGCATCGGGCTGCAGCAGTTCCGGGTTGGCCAGCCAGGCTTCCATCTTCTCGATGCGACGCGCCAGCGAACGGGCGTCCTGGTAACCCTCGGCGATCATCCACTTCAGCAGCGTGATGTTGCTGGTGAGGTATTCGATGATCGGCTCTTTGTTCAACTGCACCGAGCAACCGGCGGCCGAACGTTCGGCCGAGGCGTCGGACAGCTCGAACGCCTGTTCGACCTTCAGCTCCGGCAGGCCTTCGATTTCCAGGATGCGACCGGAGAAGATGTTCTTCTTGCCGGCCTTGGCCACGGTCAACAGGCCGGACTTGATCGCATACAGCGGGATTGCGTTGACCAGGTCACGCAGGGTCACGCCGGGCTGCATCTTGCCCTTGAAGCGCACCAGCACCGATTCGGGCATGTCCAGCGGCATCACGCCGGTGGCCGCGGCGAAGGCCACCAGGCCCGAGCCGGCCGGGAACGAAATGCCCACCGGGAAACGGGTGTGCGAGTCGCCGCCGGTGCCCACGGTGTCGGGCAGCAGCATGCGGTTGAGCCAGCTGTGGATCACGCCGTCGCCCGGGCGCAGCGAGATGCCGCCACGGGTGGAGATGAACTCCGGCAGGGTGTGGTGGGTCTTGACGTCCACCGGCTTGGGGTAGGCCGCGGTGTGGCAGAACGACTGCATCACCAGGTCGGCCGAGAAGCCCAGGCACGCCAGGTCCTTGAGCTCGTCGCGGGTCATCGGGCCGGTGGTGTCCTGCGAGCCCACCGAGGTCATCTTCGGTTCGCAGTAGGTACCCGGGCGCATGCCCTGGCCTTCGGCCAGGCCACAGGCGCGGCCGACCATCTTCTGCGCCAGCGAGAAGCCCTTGCCGGTGTCCGGCGGGTCCATCGGCAGGCGGAACAGGTCGGTCGGGGCCAGGCCCAGCGCTTCACGCGCCTTGGCGGTCAGGCCACGGCCGATGATCAGCGGAATGCGGCCACCGGCACGCACTTCGTCGAACAGCACGTCGGACTTGACCTTGAATTCGGCAATCACCGCGCCGTCCTTCAGCGCCTTGCCGTCGTACGGGCGCAGCTCGATCACATCGCCCATGTTCATCTGGGTGACGTCCAGCTCGATCGGCAGCGCGCCGGCGTCTTCCATGGTGTTGTAGAAGATCGGGGCGATCTTGGAGCCCAGGCACACGCCGCCGAAGCGCTTGTTCGGAATGAACGGAATGTCTTCGCCGGTGAACCACAGCACCGAGTTGGTGGCCGACTTGCGGCTGGAACCGGTACCGACCACGTCGCCCACGTAGGCCACCAGGTGGCCCTTGTCCTTCAGCGACTCGATGAACGTCACCGGGCCGCGCTTGCCGTCTTCTTCCGGCTCGATGCCATCACGCTTGTTCTTCAGCATCGCCAGGGCGTGCAGCGGGATGTCCGGGCGGGTGGTGGCATCCGGGGCCGGCGACAGGTCGTCGGTGTTGGTTTCGCCGGTCACCTTGAGCACGGTGATGGTCAGGCTTTCCGGCACCGCCGGGCGGCTGGTGAACCATTCGGCATCGGCCCAGCTCTGCAGCACGCCCTGGGCGTTGGCATTGCCGGCCTTGGCCTTTTCCTGCACGTCGTGGAAGGCATCGAAGACCAGCAGGGTCTTCTTCAGCGCGTCGGCGGCGATGGCGCCAACGGCGGCGTCGTCCAGCAGCTGCACCAGCGGGGCCACGTTGTAACCGCCGAGCATGGTACCCAGCAGTTCGGTGGCGCGCTCGCGGCTGATCAGCGGATTGGTTTCGCTGCCCAGGGCGATCGCGGCCAGGTAGGAGGCCTTGACCTTGGCGGCGTCATCCACGCCGGCAGGTACGCGCTGGGTCAGCAGTTCCAGCAGGAACTCGGCTTCGCCGGCCGGCGGGGTCTTCAGCAGTTCGATGACGTCGGCCGTCTGCTGGGCGCTCAGCGGCAGCGGCGGGATGCCAAGCGCGGCGCGCTCGGCTACGTGGTGGCGGTAGGCTTCCAACATGACAACTCCCGGGATTTCTTTGAAAAGACTGCGGTTGAATACGGCGGTGAACGTAGATTGGGCTCAGGCTTGCGGCACGATCAGCTTCAGGCCCTTGAAGTAGTCGCGGTAAAACGTGTCGTTCCAGGTGATCAGGCCATCGCACTGCAGCAGTGCGTGCGCCCCCACCATGAAGTCGTCCAGGCTGCGGCGGCCATCACCGCGCTGCCGGTGGCGGCGTTGCATCTCGCCGGCGCGCAGGGCGGATTTGGCTTCCAGTGCATTGAAATGGACACCCATTTCCTCCAGCGCCCCCAGCACTTCGGCGCCGCCGCGCAGCGAGGCGCAGATCTCGGCCAGCGTCGCTCCGCAGACCACCACGCGCCCTCCCACCAGGTTCTGGCGCAGGCAGGCTTCAACGGCGTCGGCCTGTGGGCCATTGCTGAGCAGCTCGATCAGCACCGGGGAATCGACCGCGATCATGGCAGGCTCACCCTTCGTCACGGACGGCCTTGACGGCGGCCTCGGAGGAGGTGAAGCCGTCCAGCGCGAACTTGCCGCGGGCGCGGGAAATGGCGTCGTCCACGCTCTTGCGCAGGATGATGCGGCCGCCTTCCAGCTCCACGGTCAACTGGGTGCCCTTGGTCAGCCCCAGGGCGTCACGCACGGCCTTGGGCAGGGTGATCTGTCCGCGTTCAGCTACAGTGGCTTCCATCGGGTAGGCCCTCTTCGGTATGCACGAATTATACATACCTGGGGCGGCATACCGCCAGCACCAGCGCCGGCGGCAGGTGGCCCGGTCGGCTACGGCTGGCGGCCGAAACCCACCGCCGCCCCGCCCGGCCTCAGAACACCAGCTGCAGCCGGGTGTTGAAGGTGGTTCCCTGGTCGGGGCCACGGTAGGCACCGCTGCGGTTGTCGGTGCGCCAGCGCACCACGTCGAGCATGACCCGGCTGTAGTCGTTCAGGTACCAGTTGCCGCCCACGGTCCACGCCCGGCCGGTGCCGCCGGTAGGCAGCTCGGCATAATCCACCGCCTCGTAGCGCGCCTTCAGTTCGAAGGCGCCAAGGCCGCCGGCCGTTACCGGCTCGGCCACCTTCACCTTGCCCCAGGTGCCGGCCTTGGCCGAATAGGACGGCAACGCCCCGGCCACGAACCACCCTGCCCCCACCGCCCACGCCTGGTGGTCCAGGTCGTAGCGGCCACCGGCGTCCACGCCGCGCAGCACGCGCGTGCCCCACTCGCCGCTGGTCCAGAACGGGCCGAAGAACCCGGCCGCTTCCAGCCCCCAGGCGTTGCTGCGCTCGGCGCCGGCCAGGGTACCCGGGGCGATCTTGATCTCATCATTGAAATGCCCGCTGATCGCCGAGGCGCGCAACACCCCGCTGGCACCTGCGGAAATCTGCTCATGGAAGGCCCAACCGGCCAGGTGCAAGGTCGCGTTCTTGCCGAGCAGCGGGTTCCAGTGCACCCGCGTGGCCCAGGTCAGGCTGTCGTTGTCGCTGCCACTGTTGTTGAGGTCATTGCCGGCCACCGACACGCTGGCGTGCCACCCCTTGCCATACACGCGCTCGGTCAGGCCCACCCCGAACAGCCCACGCTGGGGCAGCATCAACGTGCCCACCACGTTGCGGTCCTGGAACGGGGTGTTGGAGGTGCTGCTGGAGCCGTCCAGGCCGCGATCGTTCAGGCGGTTGCCGATGGTCAGGTCGGCGGCCTGGCCGAACACGGTGTGGTCCACGCTGGCATACACCGACTTCCACGCAACCGCGTTGTCGGCGAAATCACCCTCCACCACATAACCCAGGCGGCCATAGCGCCCCTCGGCGCCAAGGCGCACCGATCGGATCTCGGTGCCGGACAGATTACGGGCCGCGTGGTCCGAACCGGACGTGCTGGACTGGTCGACGAACAGCCGCCCGCGGGGGCGGAAGGTGGCCTCGCCATCGGCGCTGCTGAACTCCGGCGCGCCCTTGGACCAGGACACCTTGGGCGCTTTGGACTGCGCCGCTTCAACGCTTGCCACGCGCTGTTCCAGCGCCGCTGCGGCCACCGGTGCGGCAGCGCCCTCCACCACGCGCAGGCGCGCTTCAAGGTGTTGGATCTGCAGCGCCTGCTGCTGCACCAGCGCAGCAAGTTCGGCCTGGCTCAGTGGCGCAGGGGACGTGGCGGTCTGGGCGCCGGCGTGGCCACTGGCCAACAGCAGGCCAAGCGCCACCGACAGCGCTGCGCGGGGCAGCACATGGGACGTATGCATGAGGTCTCTCCGGCCAGCCGGCGTCTGGCCGGTGCTGGCCTGTTGCAGGGGTGCGGAAGTAAAGGGGGAGGTCGCAGACGCGGCGACGCCGGCACGCTGCCGGCGCCGCCACGGCGATCGGTCAGCTGGTGGCCGACTGCTGCGCGTTCGGACGCCAGGTGATGACCCGGTTCTCGACCACGTCCAGCAGCGCATCGATGACCAGCACGAAGGCGGCCAGGATGATGATGCCGGCGAACACCCCCACCGCGTTGAAGTTGCCTTCGGCCTGCGCGATCAGGTAACCCAGACCGGCCGATGCCCCCAGGTACTCACCGATGATGGCGCCGACCACGGCAAAGCCGACCGAGGTGCGCAGCGAGGAAAGGATCCAGCTGGCCGCCGCCGGGAAGTACACATGGCGCAGCAGATCGCTGCGGCCGGCGCCAAGAATGCGTGCATTGGCCAGCACCACCGGGTTGACTTCGCGCACGCCCTGCATGGCGTTGAAGAAGGTGGTGAAGAACACCAGCGTCACCGCCAGTGCGACCTTGGACCACAGGCCCAGGCCCAGCCACAGCACGAAGATCGGGGCCAGCACCACGCGCGGAATCGCGTTGAAGCCTTTGATGAACGGGTCCAGGATGCGCGCCGAACGACGGCTCAGGCCAAGCCAGACGCCACCGGCCACGCCGAGCGCGGTCCCGATCAGATAGCCCAGCGCGGTCTCGGTCAGCGTGATGTAGACATGCTGGTAGAAGGAGGTGTCGGCCAGCCAGGTGTACATCTGCCGGCCGATATCCAGTGGCGCCGGGAAGAAGAACGGGTCGATCCAACCCAGGGTGGTCCCGGCCTGCCAGCCACCGAATACGGTGACCACCAACGCGATCTGGATGAAACGGTCAGTCTTGGCGTGCATAGCTCTTCTCCACTTCGCCGCGCAGGCAGGCCCAGATATCGCGGTACAGGTCGGTGAAACGTTGATCCAGCTTGATCTCGGCGACGTTGCGCGGCCGCTCCAGGTCGACATCGAAGCTGCGCACCACCCGTGCGGCCGGGCCGGCGGACAGCACCACCACGCGGTCACCCAGCGCGATGGCTTCTTCCAGGTCGTGGGTGATCAGGATCACCGAGCGACGATCCTCCTGCCACAACCGCAGCAGTTCGTTCTGCATCAAATGACGGGTGTGGATGTCCAGCGCCGAGAACGGCTCGTCCATCAGGATCACCTTCGGCTCCACGATCAGTGCCTGCGCCATCTGCACGCGCTTGCGCTGGCCGCCAGACAGCTGGTGCGGATAGCGGTGCTCAAAGCCGGTCAGCCCGACCTTGGCCAGCCACGTGGCGACCTTCTGCCGGCGTTCGGCCTCGCCCACGCCGCGGAAGCGCAGGCCCAGCTCCACGTTCTGGTAGGCCGTTTTCCACGGCAACAGCGCGTCCTGCTGGAACAGGTAGCCGACCGACTCCTGCACCCCGGCTACCGGCTTGCCGTCGATGGCGATCTCACCGGCAGACGGGGTGAGCAGGCCCGCCACGGAATTGAGGATGGTGCTCTTGCCGCAGCCGGTGGGCCCGACGATGGCGAGGAACTCGCCGTCGCCGACCTGGATATCGACATCACGCACAGCGGTGAAGTCGCCGAAGGACATGGTCATGCGGTTGATGCTGACCATCGTCTGCGCAGGCTCCAGCTGCGGCGCGCCATTGAACTGGCGCACGGTGGCATTGAGTGCCATGGGGAGTCTCCCTTGTGGGTTACGGTTGGGCGGCCGGCGCCGCGGCGCTGGCGCGCTCGACGAAGGCGTTGGTGTAAGTCCTGGACAGATCGATCTCGGTGCTGGCCACGTCCTTGTTGAACTCGCGCAGCACCGCCAGCGGTGTCTCCAGGTCGGCCGGGATGAAGTACCCATCCTTGGTGAAGATCGCGCGGGCGTTTTCCACCGCTCGTGCGTAGGTCTTGCGGTCGCCGGAAACATACGCATCGGGCAGCGCGGCAACGATGTCCTCGGCGCTGTTTTCAGCGATGAAGCGCAACGCCATCTGCTGGGCGCGGGCGATCTTGGTGGCCGCTTCGGGGCGCTTGTCCAGGAAACTCTGGTTGGCGTACATCACCGAGGTTGGATACAGCCCACCGTAGACCTGGCGCGCACCTTCATCGCTGCGCGCATCGATGATGATGCGACCGACGTTGCGTTCGGTGATCAGGGTCGCGGCCGGATCGTAGTTCACCAGCAGGTCGATCTTGCCCTGCTCCAGTGCGGCAACGGCCGCAGCGCCCGAGCCGACCCCGATCAGCGCGATGCTGTCCACGGCAATGTCATGCTGGGCCAGGAAATGGCGCACGAAGAAATCCGACGAGGAGCCCGGTGCGGTGATGCCCACCTTCTGCCCCTTGATCGTCTCCGGCCTGGCCGGATCGAACGTGCCGTCCTGGCGCCCGGCCATCACCAGCCCGGAGTTGCGTGACAGCAGCACGAAGCCGACCACGTCCTTGTGCTTGGCCTGCATCTGGATGGTGTGGTCATAGAAGCCCACGGCCACGTCGGTGGAGTTGGCCACCAGCGCCTGCAGCACCTTTGAACCGCCCTGGGCGAAATTCTCGGTCTGCACCTTCAGACCCACCTGGTCGAAGTAGCCGTTCGCATCGGCGATGAAGAACGGCAGGTTGTTGAGGTTGTAGGAACCCACACTGATGCGCACCGGCGCGTTATCGGTGCCGGCACCGGCGCTGCCGTCGGCCCCGCCCTTGCCGCAGGCGGCAAGCGCCAGCGTTGCCGCGACCAGCGCGGTCTTGAGAATCTGCTTGTACATTCATCCCTCCCAGGAGTGTGCAGCGTTGTTGCGTTGGTGGTGAAGGAACCGCGCGCCACCGTGGCGCACCGTCCCGACGAAGTCAGGTCATGCCGCGGACGTCCATTGGGTTGCTTCGGTGGAAAATGGCGAAGTGGCAAACACCCGGCCCTCGAACAGGCGTCGGGCGGTGCGCACCACGCTGGCCACGACCGGCGCGTTCTCCGAGCTGCGGCTCAAGCCCACATCCAGGGCACCGCTCGGATGTTCGAGGGTAATGCCCACGGGCAGGTCCACACACCCGACGAAAGTGTTGGCCACGGTACCGGCCGTCGCCGCTGCGGTGGCAATGCCCACCCCGCCGGTGATCGCCAGTGCCGTATGGCAGTGGTGGGGCATGAAATAGCGCACCTGCAGGTGGCCGCCATGTTGCGGTGCCGACAGCAGCACCGGCTTGGGAATGACCTTGTCACCTGCCTCGGCGATGCCCATCCGGGCCCCGGCCTCGATCCGGATCGCCTCGATGCGCGCCATCAGCGCGTGGTTCGCATTCAGTTCGGCCGGCGTCTCGCCGCCCTGCACCCCCAGGTCGAGTGCGCGCATCATCACCATCGGCATCGCGCAGTCGATCAGGCTTACCGCAACGCCCTGCAGCTGATCCTGCGCGTTGCCGGTCGGCAGCAGCCGGCCGGTGCGCGCGCCGGCCGCATCCAGGAACGACAAGCGCACCGGTGCCGCGCTGCCCGGCGCACCGGCGATACGGGTGTCGCCGCGGTACACCACCTGCCCGCCCGGGGTCTCCACCGTGGCCAGGATGATCTTGCCGGTGTTGACGTTGTGGATGCGCACCTCGGTGCGCGGGTGGCGCGCGGCCACCAGGCCCTGCTCGATGGCATAGGGCCCCACCGCAGCCAGCATGTTGCCGCAGTTCGGCGAGGTGTCCACCACGCGCTGCTCCACCTTGACCTGGGCGAACAGATAATCCACATCGGCATCCAGCCGGCTGGCGCGGTCGATGATCGCCACCTTGCTGGTCAGTGCGTTGCCGCCGCCGATACCGTCGATCTGCAGCGGATGGCCCGACCCCATCACCTCCAGCAGCAGGCGGTCGCGTCGGGCCGTATCGGCAGGCAGGTCCGTGGCGAGGAAGAACGGCCCCTTGGAGGTGCCGCCACGCATCAGGACGCAGGGAATGCTGGTGAGATCGTTGGACATACGTGTGCTAGATTGATGCGCCTATCAGATCAATGAACTTCTGTGATCCGATACTGGCATGAGCACGATTGATCTGTGAATTGCTCTTTTTTGGATGATTGATACCCCATGAGCATCAATTGCGAAATCCTCGATCTGCGCGCCTTCCTGCTGGTGGCCGAGACCCGCAGCTTCCACCGCGCCGCTGAAGCGCTGCACGTTTCCCAGCCGGCACTGAGCCGGCGCATCCAGAAACTGGAACAGGCCGTGGGCGCGCCGCTGCTGGAGCGCACCACCCGCAGCGTGTCCACCACGGCGGTCGGCGAGAACCTCCTGCCGCTGGTGCGGCGCATGCTGGAAGAGTTCGACGGATCGCTGTTCTCGGTACGTGGGCAGGACGACACCCGCGGCGCCCAGGTCACCATTGCCTGTCTGCCCACGGCGGCGTTCTACTTCCTGCCCAGCGTGATGGCGCGCTTCCACGACGCCTTCCCGAACGTGCGCTTCCGCATCCTGGACATTCCCGCCACTGAAGGGCTGCTGGCGGTGGAGCGCGGCGAAGTGGAGTTCGGCATCAACTTCATGGGTGCCAACGACCCCAACCTGGACTTCGACGTGCTGGCCGAAGACCCGTTCGTGCTTGCCTGCCGCCGCGACCATCCGCTGGCGAAGAAGAAGAAGGTGGAATGGGCCGACCTGGCCGGGCACCAGTTGATCACCGTGCACCGCACCAGTGGCAACCGCACCCTGCTCGATGGCGCACTGGCGCGCGAAAACCTGAAACTGAGCTGGCACTACGAGGTTACCCACCTGTCCACGTCGCTGGGCATGGTGGAAGCCGGCATCGGCGTGTCGGTGCTGCCGAAGATGGCCACCCCCGACGGCGAGCACCCCACCCTGGTCACCCGTCCAATCGGCAACCCGGTGGTTTCGCGCACCATCGGTATCGTGCGCCGCCGGGGCGCACTGCTTTCACCCAGCGCCGAGCGGTTCCTGCAGATGCTGATGAGCCAATGGCGCGGCAAGCCGTGACATCGGCACTACACACGCCCGTGTAACCTTCCGTCCTGAGCCGGAGGGCTGGCGCGCCACTGCCGCTGTCGCATACTGGGACAGATCGGCGGGCGCACCGGGCCCGACGGCAGCCGCAAGCAGGCGCGTTCCGACGCAGCCGTTGCAAGCCATCAGCAAAGGAGCCATCTGCAATGAGCGACTCGTTCTCCACCCGCAGCCAGCTGGACGTCGGCGGCACGACCTTCGACTACTTCAGCCTGCCCAAGCTCGGACAGCAGTTCGACATTTCCCACCTGCCCTATTCGATGAAGATCCTGCTGGAGAACCTGCTCCGGCACGAGGACGGCGGCGCCACCGTTGGCCGCGACCACATTGAAGCCGTCGCCCGCTGGAACCCGACGGCCGAACCGGATATCGAGATCGCCTTCATGCCCGCGCGCGTGGTCCTGCAGGACTTCACCGGCGTCCCCTGCGTGGTCGACCTGGCCGCGATGCGTGACGCGGTGGTCAAGCTGGGCGGCCGCCCGGAACAGATCAACCCGCAGATTCCCTCCGAGCTGGTGATCGATCATTCGGTGCAGGTGGATGTGTTCGGCACGCCCGACGCGCTGGACCTCAACGGCAAGATCGAATTCCAGCGCAACCAGGAGCGTTACGGCTTCCTGCGCTGGGGCCAGAAGGCATTCGACAACTTCAAGGTGGTGCCGCCCAACACCGGCATCGTCCACCAGGTGAACCTTGAAAACCTGGCCCGCGTGGTGATGACGGCCGACAAGGACGGCACGCAGGTGGCCTACCCGGACACCGTGTTCGGCACCGACAGCCACACCACCATGATCAACGGCATCGGCGTGCTCGGTTGGGGCGTGGGCGGCATCGAAGCCGAGGCGGCCATGCTCGGCCAGCCCTCCTCGATGCTGATCCCGCAGGTGGTGGGCTTCAAGCTCACCGGCAAGCTGCCTGAAGGCGCGACCGCCACCGACCTGGTGCTCACCGTTACCCAGCAGCTGCGCAAGCACGGGGTGGTGGGCAAGTTCGTCGAGTTCTTCGGCGAAGGCCTGCAGCACCTGCCGCTGGCCGACCGTGCCACGATCGGCAACATGGCGCCCGAGTACGGCGCTACCTGCGGCATCTTCCCGATCGACAACGAATCACTGAACTACCTGCGCCTGTCCGGCCGCAGCGAAGCACAGATCGCGCTGGTGGAAGCCTATGCCAAGGCCCAGGGCCTGTGGCACGACGCACAGACCGCACACGCCAGCTACAGCGCCACGCTGGAACTGGACATGGGCACGGTCAAGCCGTCGCTGGCCGGCCCCAAGCGGCCGCAGGACCGCGTGCTGCTGGAAGACGTCAAGCAGAACTACCGCGACAGCCTGGTCGGACTGACCACCAACCGCGACAAGCGCAACGATGAGGTGTCCAAGTTCGTCAACGAAGGTGGCGGCGCGGCGGTCGGCAACGAACAGCTGGCCAAGGGCTACAGCGACGTTGAACTGGACGGCACCCGTTTCCGCCTGAAGGATGGCGCGGTGGTGATCGCCGCGATCACCTCGTGCACCAACACCTCCAACCCGGCGGTGATGATCGGCGCCGGCCTGCTCGCCCGCAACGCGGCCGCCAAGGGCCTGGACCGCAAGCCGTGGGTGAAGACCTCGCTGGGCCCAGGGTCGCGCGTGGTCACCGATTACCTTGAAAAGGCCGGTGTGCTCACCGAGCTGGAGAAGATCGGCTTCTACGTGGTCGGCTACGGCTGCACCACCTGCATCGGCAACTCCGGCCCGCTGCCGGCCGAAGTCAGCGCCGGCATCGCCGCAGGCGACCTGGTGGTGACCTCGGTGCTGTCGGGCAACCGCAACTTCGAAGGCCGCGTGCACCCCGAAGTCAAGATGAACTACCTGGCCAGTCCGCCGCTGGTGGTGGCCTATGCCATTGCCGGCACCACCGACATCGACCTCACCACCGAACCGCTGGGCAACGACACCGACGGCAACCCGGTGTTCCTGCGCGACATCTGGCCGAGCAACCAGGAAATCGGCGATGTGATCGCCGCGACCATCGGCCCGGAAATGTTCAAGCAGAACTACGCCGACGTGTTCAAGGGCGACACCCGCTGGAACACCATCGCCTCCCCCGATGGCGACCTGTACGCGTGGGACGGTGCGTCCACCTACATCAAGAACCCGCCCTACTTCGACGGCATGACCATGCAGGTGGGCCACATCGAGGACGTGCACGGCGCGCGCGTGATGGGCCTGTTCGGCGATTCGATCACCACCGACCATATTTCCCCGGCCGGCAACATCAAGAAGGATTCACCGGCCGGCCGCTTCCTGCAGGAGCGCGGCGTGCAGCCGGCCGACTTCAACAGCTACGGCAGCCGCCGCGGCAACGATGACGTCATGGTCCGCGGCACCTTTGCCAACATCCGCATCAAGAACCTGATGTTCGGGGGCGAGGAAGGCGGCAACACCCTGTACTTCCCGGCCGAGGGTGGCCAGCCGCAGAAGCTGGCGATCTACGACGCGGCCATGAAGTACAAGGCCGACGGCGTGCCGCTGGTGGTGTTTGCCGGCAAGGAATACGGCACCGGCTCGTCGCGCGACTGGGCGGCCAAGGGCACCAACCTGCTGGGCGTCAAGGCAGTGATCACCGAGAGCTTCGAGCGTATCCACCGCTCCAACCTGGTCGGCATGGGCGTGCTGCCGCTGCAGTTCAAGGCCGGCGAAAACGCACAAAGCCTGGGCCTGGACGGCTCGGAGACGATCGACATCGGCGGCCTGCAGGACGGTGCCAGCAAGACGGCCACCATCACCGCGACCCGGGCCGATGGCACCCGCAAGACCTTCGAGGTCCACGTCATGCTGCTGACCCCCAAGGAAGTGGAATACTTCAAGCACGGCGGCCTGCTGCAGTACGTGCTGCGGCAGTTGGCAGCCAAGGGCTGAGCACCGCCCCACCCCGCCTGCCACCGCAGGCGGGGCGTAGTGCCGAGCCATGCTCGGCACAGGTAATCTCCAGCCATGCTCTGCCTCGGTAGTGCCGAGCCATGCTCGGCACCGTCAACTCAGCCTCGGTAGTGCCGAGCCATGCTCGGCACCGTCAACCTCAAGCCATGCGCAGCCTCGGTAGTGCCCAGCCCTGCTCGGCACCGTCAACCTCGAGCTCGGCGTCGATGCGTGTGTAGGCCATCTGCCGAGCATGGCTCGGCACTACCCACCCCAGGCAGATCGACCCGGTCCGATGCACCGCACCGGGCCGCCACAACCGCCCTTCCTTCACGCCCCCTTCGCCTTTTCCATTCGGCCCGGTATGCTGCCGGAGCGCGAACTGAACGATACTCTCGGTCATCGCACACTTTCATCAACGATTCCTGGAGGGGGAATATGAGTCTGGAACGTCCCTGGCTGCAGAGCTATCCCACCGGCGTACCCGCCGAGATCGACGTCAACGAGTTCGCTTCGGTCTCTGCCGTATTCGATGCCTCGGTGGCCAAGTACCGCGACCGTCCCGCCTACTCCAGTTTTGGCAAACAGCTCACCTATGGTGAAACCGACGCCCTGGTCGAGCAGTTCGCGGCTTACCTGCTCGGCGAGCTGCAGCTGAAAAAGGGTGACCGCGTCGCCCTGATGATGCCCAACTGCCTGCAGTACCCGGTGGCCACCTTCGGCGTGCTCCGCGCCGGGCTCACCGTGGTCAACGTCAACCCGCTGTACACCGCGCGCGAGCTCAGGCACCAGCTGGTCGATTCCGGCGCGGCCGTGCTGGTGGTGGTCGACAACTTCGGCGACACCGTGCAGCAGGTCATCGCCGACACCCCGATCAAGCAGGTCATCACCACCGGCCTGGGCGACATGCTCGGTGCCAAGGGCCTGCTGGTGAACTTCGTACTGAAGTACATCAAAAAAATGGTGCCCAACTACAGCATCCGTGGCGCGGTGCGTTTCAACCAGGCACTCAAGCTGGGCAGCGGCCACACCCTGCCGAAGGTCGAAATCGACCACGAGGATGTCGCCTTCCTGCAGTACACCGGCGGCACCACCGGCGTGGCCAAGGGGGCCATGCTCACCAACCGCAACCTGATCGCCAACATGCAGCAGGCCTCGGCGTGGATCTCCGCCTCGGGGATCGAGCCGGGCAAGGAGTGGATCATCACCGCCCTGCCGCTGTATCACATCTTCGCGCTGACCGCCAACGGGCTGGTTTTCATGAAGTTCGGCGGCTGCAACCACCTGATCACCAACCCGCGCGACATGAAGGGCTTCGTCAAGGAGCTCAAGGCGACCCGCTTCACCGCCATCACCGGTGTCAACACGCTGTTCAACGGCCTGCTCAACACGCCGGGCTTCGAGGAGATCGATTTCTCTTCGCTGAAGGTCACCCTGGGCGGCGGCATGGCCGTGCAGCGCGCGGTGGCCGAGCGCTGGAAGAAGGCTACCGGCGTCACCCTGGTCGAGGCCTACGGCCTGACCGAAACCTCCCCGGCGGCCTGCATCAACCCGCTCAACCTGGCCGAGTACAACGGCGCGATCGGCCTGCCGATTCCGTCCACCGACGCCTGCGTGAAGGATGACAACGGCAACACGCTGGCCCCGGGCGAAGTGGGCGAGCTGTGCATCAAGGGCCCGCAGGTGATGAAGGGCTATTGGCAGCGCCCGGAAGAAACCGCACAGGCGATCGATGCCGACGGCTGGCTGCATACCGGCGACATGGCGCGCATGGACGAACAGGGCTTCTTCTACATCGTGGACCGCAAGAAGGACATGATCCTGGTGTCCGGCTTCAACGTGTACCCCAATGAAGTCGAAGACGTGATCGCGATGATGCCGGGCGTGCTCGAAGTGGCCGCGGTCGGCGTACCCGACGAGAAGTCCGGCGAGGTGGTCAAGGTGGTCATCGTCAAGAAGGACCCCAACCTGACCGCCGAGATGGTCAAGGAGCATGCCCGGGCCAACCTGACCGGCTACAAGCACCCCCGAATCGTGGAATTCCGAAAGGAGCTGCCGAAGACCAACGTCGGCAAGATCCTGCGCCGCGAACTGCGTGATACGCCCGCCCCGTAAGGGCGCAACCGCTTCAGGGTGACCCAGGGCCCCAGCCGGCAACGGCTGGGGCTTTTGCATTGTGGCGTTGGTGGGCGGTGTAGGATCGCGGCGTGTGGACCCGTCAGGCCTGCCGCCCACCGTCCTCTCTCCAGGCCAACTTTGCCGAGGAAATCACCATGCAATCCATCGAAAAAATCCCCTTCAACAGCGGCTACTCCACCATCCGCACCGCGTCCACCGGCGGCAACGCGGCCCATTGGCTGTTCATGCACGCCGACGCCGCCACCGGCATCCGCCCCTGCTGCCGCAAGGACATGCTCGACGAAATGTGGGGCTTCATGAGCCACATCACGCTGCCGCCGGCCGACCGCAACAGCGGCAGGCTGCGTCACTTCGTGCTCGCCTCCGATGCCACTGCCTACAACCTGGGCGGTGACCTGGCGCTGTTCGCGCACCTGATCCGGGAAGGCAACCGCGACCGCCTGCTGGCCTATGCACAGCGTTGCGTGGAAGGCGTGCACCACCTGCACACCGGGTTCGGCGGCGATGTCCGCTCCATCGCGGTGATCCAGGGCGACGCATTGGGCGGCGGCCTGGAAATGGCGCTGGCCTGCCACACCATCATCGCCGAGGAAGGCTGCGGGATGGGCCTGCCGGAAGTGCTGTTCGGCCTGTTCCCGGGGATGGGCGCCTACTCGTTCCTGTGCCGCCGCGTGGCGCCGCAGGTCGCCGAGAAGATCATCCTTGAAGGTCGCGTCTACACCTCCGAGGAGATGTTCGCGATGGGCGTGGTCGACGTGCTGGTGCCCAAGGGCCAGGGGATCAAGGCGGCCGAGGATCTGATCCGCCAGCAACAACGGACCCCGCGCACCTACCTGGCCATGAATGCCGCACGCAACCTGGCCCAGGCCGTTGGCTACGACGAGTTGCTGGAGATCACCAAGATCTGGGTGGACTCGGCGCTGGCCCTGGAAGACAAGTCGCTGCGCACCATGGATCGACTGATCAAAGCGCAGACCCGTCGTGCCCATTTCGATGCAGCCTGACGGTGCCAGCGCGACGCGGCCACGGTGAAAGCCCGGTCAACGCCGGGCTTTTTTTCATGCGCCGTGGACCACCTGGCCGGGTCAGCCGATGTCGATGCCGCCATCATCGGCTGACGTGCGCCGCGAGCGCTGCTCAAGGGCCTGGCGGCCCTCGTTGAGGGCCGTGCGGACCAGCGCCACGCGCTCGCTCCACTCGTTCTTGAGCTGCCAGTCGGCCATGTGCATCAGTTCGCCGGCGCGGTAAGCCACCCGCGCCAGCCCCAGGTTGCTGGCCACGCCCTTGATGGCATGCGCCTGCTCGCGCAACTGCACCCAGTCGCTGCGCTCGCCGGCCTTGATGGCCGCGGCAATGCATTGGGTGGCATCGGCCAGGCACTGCCGGATGAATTCTTTCTCGAACCCTTCGCCCATGCCCAGCGAGGCCAGCTCGTCGAGCACCGCATTGTCGAGCGCACCGGCCGCGGCAGGAGTGGGCTGCAATACCGGCGCACGGGTCTTGAGACCCTCGTTGGCGGCGATGTCGGCCAGCGTGTCAAGCAGCCGCACCGGCACCACCGGCTTGCCGAAGAACGTGTGGGCGCCGGCCTGGGTGCATTGCTGGATCGCCTCGGGGGTAACGTCGGCACTGAGCACCAATACCGGCGTGCGCGGCCCGCCGCCGGCCTGCAGCACGCGCAGTTCCTTGAGCATGGCCAGTCCGCTCATGCCCGGCATGTGCAGGTCGACGATAGCCACGTCGTAGTCGCTCTCGGCCATCGCATCCAGCACCGCTTCTCCGCCGTTGACGCAGACCACCTTGTGCCCGGCCTTCTGCAACAGACGCTGCAGCACCAGGCGATTGGCCTGGTGATCGTCGGCCACCAGCACCTTCATGCTGCGCACCCGTGCGCGATGGCGCAGGAACGGATCGGCAAAGGCAATCACGTTGCCCACCCCGCCGTGCAGCCCCTCGCCGGCAACTGCCGCGGTGAAGCTGCCCTGCACCACCGGCGACAGCGCGAATGGCAACTCGAACCAGAAGCAACTGCCCTGCGGCGGGTTGTCGGAGAAGCCGATCCGGCCGCCCATCGCCTCCACCAGGCCCCGCGCGATGGACGTTCCCAGGCCGCTACCCTCATGCCGGCGACCCAGGCTTGCATCGGCCTGTTCGAAGGCCTGGAACAGCCGGAGCTGCATTTCCGGGCTGACGCCGATTCCGGTATCGAAGATGTCAAAGCGCAATCGCACCTGGCCTTGACCGTCATCGCCGAGCATCGACACGCGGATTTCGACCTTCCCATACTCGGTGAACTTGACGGCATTGCCGGCCAGGTTCAGCAGGATCTGGCGCAGATGGCCAAGGTCGCCGCGCAGCTGCGCCGGTACGCCATCACCGATCTTGACCTGGTAATCCAGCCCTTTGAGTCGTGCCTGCGGCAGCAGGATCAGGCCCAGGGACTGAACCACTTCGTCCAGCGCGAAGTCTTCGGCCACCACACGCAGCTTGCCGGCCTCGATGGCCGAGATGTCCAGCACCTCTTCCACCAGCGCGAGCAGGCTGCGCGATGACGCCTGGATGGTGTTGACGCACTCACGCTGCTCATCATCGAGCTGGGTGGTGGCAAGCACTTCGGTCATGCCCGACAGGCCGTTGAGTGGCGTGCGGAACTCGTGGCTCATGTTGGCCAGGAAGCGACTCTTGGCCTCGCTTGCCCGGCGCGCCTCGTCCATGGCGTGGGTCAACTGGCGCAGCAGGCTGGCAAAATACAACGGCACCGCCGCCAGGCCCAGCCACAGGCCGAAGCCCAGCCGGCCATTGGCCTGCCAATACGGCGTGGCCAGCAGGGTGACGCCGAAGCTGACCAGCGCCATCGCGACGGCGGCATACAGATACTTGTTGCCATACCGCATGCCATTGCCCACGGTGACCCACATCACCACGATGTAGACCCACGCCAACGGCTCGCCCATCTGCACCATGCCAGCGGCGATCAGCCCGTAATCGGCCAGCATGCCCGCCACGCGCCGCGGGTCCGACCGTGCCGGACGCGCCAGCAGCCAGACAAACAGCATGAAAGACAGGCACAGGCCGGTCAGTACGATGGTCAGCACCACCTGGTACTGGTGCACCGGCAGGTCGCTGCGCACGCTCGGCATCAACACATAGCCCAGGATCAGCACAATCAGGACGATGCGTACGATCGCCTGTGCGTGTTCGCTGTCCGGGCGTTTGGTGAGGCGGTCGCGAAGCACCAGCAGCCAGCGCCGCAGCCCCTTGGCACGCTCCTGCGGCATGCCGGCGCCGTGGGTCATCCGGCCCTGGCTGGCTGCCACGAAATACAACGGAATCACCGCCAATCCCAGCAGCAGGCCCCAGGCCAGGAACCGGTGCCCGTGCCAATACGGCGACAGCGACAGCGCGGCCAGGAAGGACAGGCAGCCCAGCGCCGTGGCGGCCTGCGCATAACTGGTGCCGTAGCGCATGCCATTGCCGATGGTGACCCACAGCAGCACCACGTACAGCGGCGCGGCGGGCTCGCCCTGGGCCACCATGATCGTGCCGATGGCGGCGTAGTCGACCCCCATGCCCACGATGCGGCGGGCATGCGACAGCCCCGGCGCGGCCAGGATCGCGCCCATCAGCACGGCCGACACCAGCAGCTCCACCGCCAGGGTCATCCAGGTAAGCGGCAGGATCCGCGCCCCGCCACTCCACCCCCGCCAGGCCAGGTAGCCGATGAACAGCGTGGTGATCGCGATCCGCACCAGGTTCTGCACATGCTCGCTGTCCGGCCGGCCCGACAGCCGTGCCCTGAGCGAGGCCAGCAGGCCGCTGTGGCCGGCCGCCGGCACACTGCGCCCGCTGGACAGCAGTTGGCGCAGGTGCACCGCGACAAACACCGCCACGAACCCGCCCAGCCACCATTGACCCGGCGCAAGCACCGACAGCGCCACCAACGAAACCAACGCCACGACCGCCAGGCGCAGCAGTGCCGCGCCCCGGCCCGCTGCGAGCCGCTGCTTCAACGACGGAGGCAAGCCAGACATCTCACATTCCCGGTCGGGTCGAGGCCGTGGAGTGCTGGGCGCAGATCTCCTCCAGCTGCCCACGGCCTTTCATCAATGCATCCACGCAGCGCGGGTCGAACAGCCGGCCGCGCTGGGCGTACAGGTACGCCAGGGTGGCGTCCATCGTCCACGCTTCCTTGTACGGGCGCGGCGAAATCAGCGCATCGAACACGTCGGCCACCGCCACGATGCGCGCTTCCAGCGGGATCGCATCGCCGATCAGGCCATCGGGGTAGCCGCTGCCGTCGTAGCGCTCATGATGGCGCAGCGCGATCAGCGCCCCCACCTGGATGAAGCGGTTCTGGCTGCCACTGAGCAGTTCGTAGCCGATCCGCGGATGCCGGCGCATGATCGCCAGCTCCTCTTCGTTGAGCTTGCCCGGCTTGAGCAGCACCGCATCGGGGATGGCGATCTTGCCCATGTCGTGCAGCGGTGCGGCCATCTCGATCAGCTTGCATTCGTCTTCCGGCAGGCCAAGCTGCTCGGCGATCAGCCCGGCCACGTGCGCCATGCGTTCGAGGTAGGCACTGGTGCCGGCGTCGCGGAACTCGATGGCCCGGGCCAGCCGCGACAAGGTCTCGCGTTCGCGCTCTTCCACTTCGTGCATGCTGGCCAGCAGCCGCTGCTCCAGCGACAGCGCGCGCTGCTTGACGTTCTCCGACTGCTGGCGCAACTGCAGCAGGTTGTAGCAGCGGGCGCGCAGTTCGCGTGGGCGGATCGGCTTGACCAGGAAATCGATCACGCCGGCTTCCAGCGCAGCCTGGCGGATCGGCTCATCGCCCACCACGGTGATCAGGATCACCGGGATGTCGCGGTGCTTGGGCAGGCGGCGGAAACGGCGGGCGAACTCCAGCCCGTCCATCTCCGGCATGCGGTAATCGAGCAACAGCAGGTCCACCGGGCTGGACTCGCACCAGGCCAGCGCGGTGAGCGGGTCGCCGAAGTCGTGCACGCTCAGTTCCGGCGCGATGTCCTCGATGACATGACGCAGCATGGTGCGCGCGGACGTCTGGTCGTCAACGATGACAATATTCAAGGCTGCTTCCGCCGTCTTCCTGGACCACACTGGAACATGCTGCGGAAAGGATACTCCGCCACTCTGCACACTGGCACCTTGCATGGATCCGCCTCCCGTCGTGATCGCCCGGTTCATGATCGTAGTCGCCGTGTGATGCGCGTGTCACGCTTCCACTGACCCGATCGATGCCCTGGCCCTCACGCCAACCGCCATGAACGCCACGCGGAAACCATACGCGTGCGGCCACGGCAGCGGAACCCCGCCCGGCCGGCCCGGATCGGGCCGCCGGACGAACGTCTCAGTTTTCCGGACGCATGTAGGGGAACAGCAGTACATCACGAATCGAACTGCTGCCGGTCAGCAGCATCACCAGGCGGTCGATGCCGATGCCCAGGCCGCCGGTCGGGGCCATGCCGTACTCCAGCGCACGGATGTAGTCGGCGTCGTAATGCATGGCCTCGTCGTCGCCGCCTTCCTTGGCCGTCACCTGGGCCTGGAAGCGCGCGGCCTGGTCTTCGGGGTCGTTCAACTCGGAGAAGCCGTTGGCCAGCTCCTTGCCGTTGATGAACAGCTCGAAGCGGTCGGTGTAGCCGGGCTGGTCATCGTTGGCACGGGCCAGCGGGGACACCTCGACCGGATGGTCGGTGATGAAGGTCGGCTGCACCAGGGTGTGCTCGACCGTGGCCTCGAAGATCTCCAGCAGCAGCTTGCCCCAGCCGTAGGACGGCTTGATGCGGATCTTCAGGCGCTCGCAATGGGCGGCCAGTGCGGCGCGGTCGGTGCAGTCGGCGGCACTGATCTCCGGGTTGTGGTGGCGTACCGCCTCGTCCATGCGCCAGCGGCGGAAGGCCGGGGCCAGGTCGATCGTGGCGCCGTCCCACTCCACCGTGGTAGTACCCAGCACGTCGCTGGCCACGTCGCGGATCACGCCTTCGGTGAGGTCCATCACTTCGTTGTACGTGGCGTAGGCCTCGTACAGCTCCATCATGGTGAATTCCGGGTTGTGCCGGGTGCTGACGCCTTCGTTGCGGAAGTTGCGGTTGATCTCGTACACGCGCTCCAGCCCCCCCACGACCAGGCGCTTGAGGTACAGCTCCGGGGCCACGCGCAGGTACAGGTCCAGGTCCAGCGCGTTGTGGTGGGTGGTGAACGGCTTGGCCGTGGCGCCGCCGGGGATGTAATGCATCATCGGCGTTTCGACTTCCAGGAAGTCGCGGTTGTCCAGCCACGCACGCATGGCACGGATGATCCGCGAGCGCTTGATGAACACCTCGCGCGATTCCGGGGTCACGATCAGGTCCACGTAGCGCTGGCGATAGCGCTGCTCCACGTCGGCCAGGCCGTGCCACTTGTCCGGCAGCGGGCGCAGCGACTTGGTCAGCAGGCGGATGCTGGTGGCCTTGACCGACAGCTCACCGGTCCTGGTGCGGGTCAGCCCGCCTTCCACGGCGATGATGTCGCCCACGTCCCAGCCCTTGAAGGCGGTGTAGGCATCGCCCAGGGTGCTGCCCTGCAGGAACAGCTGGATGCGGCCGGACTCGTCCTGGATCTGCGCGAAGCTGGCCTTGCCCATCACCCGCTTGGCCATCAGCCGGCCGGCCATCTTCACCTGGCGGTCGGTCGCTTCCAGTACGTCGGCGGTCCACTGTTCGGCGTCGGCGAACTCGGCCTGCAGGGTGCCGGCGAACTGTTCGCGACGGAAATCGTTCGGATACGCGATCCCCTGCCCGCGCAGCGCGTTGAGTTTCTCACGACGCTCGGCGATCAACTTGTTTTCGTCGACGGGGGGGGTATCGGTAGCTTCGCTCATGGATCTGCGGGAATCGGGTAGTTGAGGGGGGCTTGCAGCCGGCACAGGCCGGTTGTGCAGCATACCAAAACCGCCCTGCCCGCCGCCGGGCCCACCCCTGGCCCGGCCGCGCCCTCTCAGCCCGCCGTCGGCGGAAAGGCCTGGCGCAGTTCGTCCACCAGTACCCGCTGGTTCTCCGAATAATCGATGGGCACCGACACCAGGTGCACCCCGCCGGCGTTGAAGGCCGCTTCCAGGGTCGGGATGAACTGCTCGATGGCGCTCACCGCGTGGCCCGTGCACCCATAGGCCTGCGCGTACTTGACGAAATCCGGATTGCCGAAGGTCATGCCGTAGTCGGCGAAGCCATCCACTGCCTGCTTCCAGCGGATCATCCCGTAGGCCCCATCGTCGAGGATCAGCACCACCAGGTTCAGGCCGAGCCGGCGCGCGGTTTCCAACTCCTGGCTGTTCATCATGAAACCGCCGTCGCCGCATACCGCCAGCACCCGTCGCTGCGGGTACAGGATCGCCGCCATGATCGCCGATGGCAGGCCCGCGCCCATCGTCGCCAGCGCGTTGTCCAGCAGCAGCGTGTTGGCCACCTGGGTGCGGTAGTTGCGGGCGAACCAGATCTTGTACATGCCGTTGTCCAGCGCCACGATGCCGTCCGGTGGCATCACGCGGCGCACGTCGTGCACCAGCCGTTGCGGGGTGAAACCGGGCGCCTCGGCGCGATCGGCGATGTGCGCCAGGATCGTCTCGCGCAGGGGCAGCAGCGCAGCGGCATTGGGGACCTTGCCCTCGATACGGTCAGCCAGCAGGGTCAACGACCGGCCGATATCGCCGATCACCTCCACCTGCGGGAAATACACCTGCTCCACCGCCGCCTGCGAATAGCCGAGGTGGATCACCGTGGGGCCGCCCGGACGCATCACGAACGGCGGCTTCTCGGTGACCTCGTGGCCGACGGTGACGATCACGTCGGCCTGGTCGATGGCCATGTGCACGTAGTCGCGCTCGCTCAACGCCGCCGTGCCCATGTACAGGCCCGAGCCACCGGCCACCGCCCCCTTGCCCATCTGCGTGGTGACAAACGGAATACCCGCGCGCAGCACGAACGCCGACAGGGCCTGGCTCGACTGCGGCCGCGACGCCGCCGAGGCGATCACCAGCAGCGGTCGCTGCGCGTCGCCGATGATCCGCGCGGCGCGGTCCAGCGCTTCGGGGCTGGCGATGGGCCGATCGACCGGGTGCGTGGGGATCAGCGCGACGTCCTCGACCTGCATCGCTGCAATGTCCTCGGGCAACTCCAGCAGCACCGGACCCGGGCGCTCTTCCTGCGCGGTGCGGAACGCCTCGCGCACGATGGTGGGAATGGTGCGTGCCGAGACGATCTGGCGGGCGGACTTGGTCAGCGGCTTCATCGTGGCGACGATATCCACGATCTGGAAGCGCGCCTGCTTGCTGGCCACGATGCCCTTCTGCCCGGTGATCATGATCACCGGCCACGCGCCCAGCAGCGCGTAGGCCGCGCCGGTAGTGAAATTGAGTGCCCCCGGGCCGAGCGTGGCCAGGCACACCCCGGGCTTGCCGGTCAGGCGGCCATAGGTTGCCGCCATGAACACCGCCGCCTGCTCGTGGCGGGTGATGACCAGTTCGATGCGCGAATGGCGCAGCGATTCGACGACGTCGAGATTCTCCTCGCCGGGAATGCCAAAAATACGCTCGACACCTTCGTTTTCGAGTGCGGCGACGAGCAGGTCGGAACCCTTGGACATGGAATGACGTCCTTTTTGCTGGAGGTGTTGTGGATCGTTGCAGGTCGGGGCAGTGGCCGGCGTCAACGACGGTCGAACCACACCGTCTGCGCATTGACGAACTCGCGGATGCCGAAATGGGACAGTTCACGACCGAAGCCGCTCTTCTTCACGCCCCCGATCGGCACGCGCGGGTCGGAGGCGGAGAAGCCGTTGACGAACACGCCACCGGTCTGCAGCCGGCGCGCCAGGTGCCGGGCACGTTCCAGGTCGGCGCTCCACAGGTTGCCACTGAGGCCGAACTCGCTCTGGTTGGCCAGTTCCACGGCGTGGTCGGCGTCGCGCGCGCGGCTGATTGAAGCCACCGGACCAAAGGTCTCGGTATCGAAGGCCTGCATGCCCGGTTCGACGCCGCCCAGCACGGTGGGGGCATAGAAGCTGCCGGGCCGATCCAGCTGATAGCCGCCGGCCAGCAGCTGCGCACCGGCTTCGACCGACGCCCGCACCTGGGCATCCAGCTGTTCCAGCAGGTCCTGGCGGGCGATCGGGCCGATCCGGCTGCCGGCCTCACGACCATCACCGACGGTGAGTGCCTGGACCCGCTCGCAGAACAACGCCACGAAACGCGCATATACCGGTTCTTCGACAATGATCCGCTTGCCGGCGATGCAGACCTGCCCGGCATTCTGGAAGCGCGACGCAATGGCCGCGTCGGCCGCGGCCTCCAGGTCGGCATCGGCCAGCACGATGAACGGGTCCGAGCCGCCCAGCTCCAGCACCACTTTCTTCAGCGCCTGCCCGGCCTGGGCGGCGATGCTGCGGCCGGCGGCCACGCTGCCGGTCAGAGTCACCGCGGCGATGCGGTCATCGGCGATCGCCGCGCCGGTGCCTTCGCGGCTGATGTTGGCGGCGATGAAGGTGCCCGCCGGCAGGCCCGCGTCGCGCCAGGCGGCATCGAGCAGCTTGGCGGTGCCGACGATGTTCTCCGCCGGCTTGAGCAGGAAGCCGTTGCCGGCCATCAGGATCGGCACCGCCGCCCGCATCACCTGCCAGTACGGGAAGTTCCACGGCATGATGCCCAGCACCACCCCCAGTGGCAGGTAGGACACATAGGCCTTGTTGTCGGCCACCGGGGTGGCCTCGTCGCGCAGCCACTGCGCGCCGTTGTCGGCATACCACTCGCAGAGCACGGCGCACTTTTCGATTTCGGCCAGCGATTCGGCGCGGACCTTGCCCATCTCGGCGGTGGCCAGCGCTGCCAGCGGTTCGCGGTCACGGCGCAGCACGGCGGCCATCGCGCGCAGCACGCCGGCCCGCTGCTCCAGCGACTGCGCGCTCCAGGCGGTGAAGCCGGTGCGGGCGTGATCCAGCAGCGCGCCCAGCGCAACGTCGGTGATGAAGGGGTGGCTGGCGATCTGCTGGCCGGTGGCCGGATCGCGGGAGATGGCGGCGGGTGCGGTGGGGGAAGCGGACATGCGGTTCTCCTGTCGTCTCGACAACGGGCCGGTGACCCGTTTCCTGACAGGAATGTGGACCCGTTGATCCGCGACAACAAGGCGTCTGCGTATCCTGTGACCTGGAGTTGCCTGTCTGAATGCGGACCGGCAAGGCATCCACGCATGGCGTGGATCTACGGGAGGTCGGGGCGGCGGCGTGGCAGGTAAGTGACCAGGGACAGGTCGTGCCGGCTTTCCGGTACCAGCGCCACGTACTGCAGGTCCAGCAGTCCGCGGGTGGGATGGTTCAGGCGCTTGGCGCCTTCGTCGAAACGGCGCACATCGTGCTCGGGCCACCAACGCCGGAAGTCTTCACTGTGCGCGGCCATGTCCTCCACCAGCGCCACGAACGGCGCCTTGTCCTGCGCCTGCGCCATCGCCGCGCGGAAACTGGCCAGCAGCCCGCGGGTCATCTCTTCCCAGTTCAGGATCAAGGTGCGGTAAGGCGGGTACAGAAACATCAAGCGCAGGGTATTGCGTTCATGCGGGGCCAGTTGGCTGTAATCGACGAACAGCTCGGCAATGGCCGGATTCCACGCCAGGATGTCCAACCGGGTGTTGCGCACGTAGGCCGGGATGGGCTGCATGGCCTCGACCAGCTGGCGCAGGCCCGCGGTGACCGATTCGTCCGGGGCGTCCAGCGGCACCCCATACCCGGACAGCGCAAAGGCGTAGGCGCGCTCGTCATCGCTCATCCGCAACACCCGCGCCAGCCGATCGAGCACCTCGGGCGAGGCACGCACGTCACGCCCCTGCTCGATCCAGGTGTACCAGCTGACACTGACGCCGATGGCCAGCGCCACTTCCTCGCGCTTCAGCCCGGGGGTACGCCGGCGCCCGGCCGGCAAACCCAGCGTGGCCGGATCGACCCGGTCGCGGCATGCCTTGAGGAAGCCGCCGAGTTCCTTGCGCTCGCTCTCGCTGCGCATCAACGCCCTGCCCTGCAGGGATCCAGCGCGGCGCGGGACGCCATCAACGTCCTGCGCCGGATCGGCCGGGCAGCGTGCACCACCACGGCCACTGGGCCGGCATCAGGCATCGATGCGCTTGGAACCGACCGCCAGGCCGGACTTCAAGCTGGCTTCGACGAACTCGTCGAGGTCACCGTCCAGCACCTTCTGGGTGTCCGAACGTTCGATGCCGGTGCGCAGGTCCTTGATACGGCTCTGGTCGAGCACGTAGTTGCGGATCTGGCTGCCCCAGCCGATGTCGGACTTGGTGGCTTCCACCGCATCGCGCTCGGCGTTGCGCTTCTGGATTTCCAGCTCGTACAGCTTGGCGGCCAGCATCTTCATCGCGTTGTCGCGGTTCTGGTGCTGGCTGCGGCCGGTCTGGCACGCCACGACCGTGTTGGTCGGGATATGGGTGATACGCACCGCCGACTCGGTCTTGTTGACGTGCTGGCCGCCGGCACCGGAAGAACGGTACACATCGGTGCGCAGGTCGGCCGGATTGATGTCGATCTCGATGTTGTTGTCCACTTCCGGGGACACGAACACCGAGGTGAAACTGGTGTGGCGGCGGTTGTCCGAATCGAACGGCGACTTGCGCACCAGGCGGTGCACGCCGGTTTCGGTCTTCAGCCAGCCATAGGCGTAATCGCCTTCCACGCGCAGCGTGGCCGACTTGATGCCGGCGACATCGCCACCGGACACTTCCATCAGCTCGGTCTTCCAGCCACGCGATTCACACCAGCGCAGGTACATGCGCAGCAGGATTTCGGCCCAGTCCTGGGCTTCGGTGCCGCCGGCGCCAGCCTGGATGTCCACGAACGCCGGAGCGTTGTCCATCGGGCCGGAGAACATGCGCTGGAATTCCAGCTGTTCCACGTGCTTCTGGTATTTGTCCAGGTCGGCGACCACGGCCAGGGCGGTGTCTTCGTCCTGTTCGCTTTCAGCCAGTTCCAGCAGTTCGCCCGATTCGGACAGGCCATCCAGGATGGTGGCGATGCCGCCCACCGTCTTCTCCAGGTTGGCGCGTTCGCGGCCAAGATTCTGGGCGTATTCGGCGTTGTTCCAGATGTCCGGGTTTTCCAGTTCCCGGGTTACTTCTTCCAGACGCTCTTTTTTGGCGTCGTAGTCAAAGATACCCCCTGAGCGACAGCACGCGATCGGTCAGATCGGTGATGCGCTGGCGGACAGGATTGAGCTCGATCATGTCGGCAATTAGTGCGTGCGAAAAGACTGTCCATCATAGCCTATCCCGGGCTTTGAGGCGGCAGCGTAGCGCCGGCCGGGTGTGAAGCCGACATCGCCGGACACGCCGGCCGATCCAGGCGGTAGACTTCTGCCGCCCCGCGCGGCCCCCGCCGCCCGGGCGTCCCCAACACACTTACATGGAGCTTTACCCGATGAGGAAGTCATCCTCCGCCGTTCTGCTGGCCCTGGCCTGCTTCGCCGCTGGCAATGCCTCGGCCCTGGACCTGAAGTCGCTGGCCGGTACCGGCATGAAGGCCGGCCAGGCCCTGACCCTGTCCGATGCGGACGTGGCCAAGGCCGCCGACCAGGCCTGCGCGTACATGGACAAGGACAACAAGATCGCCCCGGCCAACAGCCCCTACGCCCAGCGCCTGACCAAGATCACCCAGGGCCTGGCCAACGAAGACGGCCTGAATCTCAACTTCAAGGTCTACCTGACCGAAGACGTCAACGCCTGGGCGATGGCCAACGGCTGCGTGCGCGTGTATTCGGGCCTGATGGACATGGCCTCCGACGACGAAGTGCGCGGCGTGATCGGTCACGAGATCGGCCACGTCAAGCTGGGCCACAGCAAGACCAAGATGCGCACCGCCATGCTGACCTCGGCCGGTCGTGACACCCTGGCCGCCTCGGGCAACGCCAACATTGCCGACCTGACCCAGGGCCAGCTCGGCGAACTGGCCGAAGGCTTCGTCAACGCCCAGTTCTCGCAGAAGGAAGAGAGCGCGGCCGACGAATACGGCTACCGCTTCATGAAGCGCCACAGCTACGACCCGGCGGCGCTGGCCAGCATGTTCCGCAAGCTCTCCAGCGAGGGTGGCCTGATGTCCTCGCACCCGGGCTCGGAAGCGCGCGCCGGCCGCATCGACGCGATGATCAAGAAAGACGGCAAGCGCTGAACTGCCTGACGGCATCCCGGCTTGCCGGGATGCCGTACCGGCCGGCGGCGCGCTGCCGTCAGCCGGTGGCCTGCGCCGCCAGCGCCTGCCGGAACGACGGCAGCTGCCGACGGCTGCACGGCACCCGCCCGCCATCGTCCATGTGCAGCAGCGCTTCGCCGCCGTCCAGGGGCTCGATGGAGACCAGCCGGCGCACGTTCACCACCCAGCTGCGGTGGGCGCGCACGAAGATCGCCGGATCCAGCCGCTCCTCCAGCACCGCCATGGTGCTGCGCAACGGATAGTCATGCCCGCGCACGCGCAGGTTGACGTAGTTGCCCGCCGCCTGGGCGTACTCGATGTCGGCGGTGGCCACCAGGAAATCCCGGCCCAGCTTGCGCACCAGGAAGCGTTCGGGGCGCTCGATGGCCTGTGCCTCGACCGGCGGCGCATCGTCGGCGGCCACCAGCAGGTGCGCCTCGCCCTGGCGGCGTCGGCCGAACCAGCTGAAGAAGTGCTCAATCGCCACGAAACTGAAGAACGCGCGCACGTCCTTGAGGTACTCGTAGAGCAGCCGTGATGGCCAGGACGTGTCGTCCTGATAGTGGTAGCCCAGCGCAGCGTAGGCCAGATGGCGCAGCGCCATCATCCCCGACACATGGACCAGCGACCAGATCACACTGGCCAGCAGGTAGAGCGGCAGCAGCCGCTTCCACGTATCGGCATGCAACGGCCAGCGCTGGCAACCCCACCACAACAGCGGGAGGGTCAGCAGGATCATGCCGACACTGCTCAGTTCCCAGATCATGGGCTCCCACAGGCCCAGATCATCGCCACGGCGCTGCGCGTCCATCACTTCGACGAACGCATTGGCCACCGCCGAGGTGAGCAGGATCACCGACCACACCAGCATCCGCGCCCCCGGTCGCCACCGCACCGCCGTGCCGTTCACCATTGAATCGTCCATTCGCAAAGGACCGTCAGCCTGACTCATCGCCCCATGGTAGTGCGCCCCACCCATCCCCTGGCGACCGCCATTGGTCACTTGCCTCCGGCGACAAGCCCCTCTGGCATGGCGCCGCGCACTGCAGCTGCGCAAGGTAGCCCTTCCCTGCCTCCCTGCCCCGCCCATGCCACGCCGCCACGACATCGACGCCCTGCGCGTGTTCGCCTTCGCGCTGCTCATCCTGTATCACACCGCCATGGCCTACGTGGATGGCTGGGGCTTTCATCTCAAAAGTGACTACACCGCCGAGTGGCTGCAATGGCCCATGCTGCTGGTCAACCGCTGGCGGATGCAGTTGCTGTTCCTGCTCTCCGGGATCGCCATTGCCTTGATGCGGCCGGAGACCGGCATCGCGCGCTTTGCCGTGTTGCGCACGTGGCGGTTGCTGCTGCCGTTGCTGTTCGGCATGTTCGTGGTGGTGCCCATCCAGCCCTACTGCGAGGCAGTGACCCACGGGCACATCACACCTGGCTTCTGGGCGTTCCTGCTGCAGTATTGGCAGATGCCCGCCTGGCCGCAGGACAGCTTTGCCGGCTGGCAGCTGCGCGTCACCTGGAACCACCTGTGGTACCTGGCCTATCTGTGGGTGTATACGCTGGTGCTGGCGCTGTTGATGCCGGCGCTCGATGGCGCTGCCGTGCGCCGTGCGGTGGAGCGCTTCGCGCAGGCACCGGTCGTGATCCTGCTGGGGCTGCCCAGCCTGGTCCTGTTCGGCTGGGTGGCCTGGCTCGATCCGCGATTCCCCTCGACCAACCTGCTGGTCGGCGATTGGTACCAGCACGCCAAGTACGGCACGGTGTTCCTGGCCGGCTACCTGCTCGCCCGCGCCACCCCGTTCTGGGCACGCGTGGTCGCGCTGCGCCGGATTACGCTGTGGGTGGCGGTCATCGCGGTCTGCTGGTACTTCGGCATCCGGATTCTGACCCGGGTACTGCCGGCCACGTCCGTGCTGCGCCAATGGCCGGACAGCCTCTGGACAGTGCAGGTGATGGCCAGCCAGTCGCTGTATCTGTGGGCCATGCTGCTGAGCCTGCTGGGCTGGGCCAAGGTATATCTGGATCGGCCATTCCGCTGGCTGCCGTACTGCACCGAGGCGGTATACCCCTGGTACCTGCTGCACCAGAGCCTGATCATCGCCCTGCTGTTCTGGCTCAAGCCCCTGCAGCTGGGGCCCTGGTGGGAGCCGTCGTTGCTGCTGGTCGGCACCGTGGCCGGCTGCCTGGTGCTGCACGAACGGCTGATCCGTCGCGTCGGCTGGGTGCGCCCGCTGTTCGGCCTGCGCCGACAGCGCCTGGCCCTGCCGCGCGTGCGGGTGGGTGCCGCCGCCAATGAAGGCGGGCAACACCCTCCCGCACGCGCGGCGAGGTTCACTTCACCTCGAACTCCCCCACCAGTACCGTCTCGGCCCGGTCCTTCAAGCGCATCGTGACCTGCTGGTCGCGCTGCTTGCCGGTGCCCCAATGCGTGCTCAGGCGCAGGCTCAGGGTGGTGGCGCCGGTGACCAGCTGCTCGCGGCTGCCGAAGAAGTTGGCCTCCACCTTGTACGTGCCCGGCTTGGCCTCGCGCAGCGAGAACTGCTCGGGCCCATAGCCGCCGGTGAAATCCTGCGACATCTGCCCGCCCTGGTAGGTCAGGCGGTTGCCGTAGTAGGCGCGCTCGCCATTGGGGTCGGTCACCCACAGGTCCATGTCGCTGTTGTCGCTGTCCCAACTGAGCACCACGCGCAGGTCCAGCGGCATCGCCCGGCGCAGGCGCGGATCCACCGCGCGGGTGTCCACGCGCTCGCGGGCGGCCAGCGTGTTGAGTTCGTCCAGCGCAATCAGCGAGATGCCATCGAAGCGGCCATCCCACGGCCGCACCACCACTTCATTGAGCGCATCCAGCGCCTGCTGGTACTGGCCGCTGGCTTCCAGCGCCAGACCGAGATCGCGGAAGCTCTGCGGCTCTTCCTCGCCCAGCCGCAGCACCTGGCGGAACACCGGCACCGCCAGCGCCGGTGCATTGGCCTGCATCAAGCGGTAGCCCAGCACGCGCAGCACGTGGCGGTTTTCAAGCTGCATCTCGGCCAGGTTGGACAGCACCCGCAGGGCCAGGTCGCGCTGGCCCTTGGCCAGCAGCAGGTCGGCCACGTCCAGGTAGAACGCGCTGCTGTCGCGATGCTGCTCGCGTTCGTCCAGGTAGACCGCATACAGCTGGTCCGGCGCAGCGTCACGCAACCGACGGGCGTAGGCCGAGTCCGGCTCCCACGGCGCCAGCGTGATCGCAATGGCACCGGCATTGACCTTGCCATCAATGGCCTTGCGGCTGGCCGCCTGCAGCTGCTGACGTGCGGCGGACGGGGGCCGCGACCGGGCCATCGCGGCAACCGGTGGCGGTGCCGCGACCGCATCGCTGCTGGGCGTTGGGGCGTACTGCATGGCCTCGGCCGCTGCGGGTGCCGGGGCGCCTGCCGTGGCCATGACCGGCATTGCCTTCTCCATCGCCGGGGTGCCCTTCGGCCAACGCGTGTTCCACCAGCGCTCGCGATCGGCGAACTGCACGGCCAACTGGTCAAGCCGTTGTCGACGGGCCTGTGCCGCATCGTCGACGCGCACGGCATGCAGGCGGTCGTAGTCCGCGCGCAGCGGTACCGGGGCGCGGATCCCGTAACGCAGGTAGTCGTCCAGGGTTTCCAGGACCAGCAGCGACGTATCTTCGCCAACCCGCCCGAACTGCTGCGACAGGTGTCGGATCGACGCGCTGTTGGCCACCGGGTCGGCGGCCTGCCGGGCCAGCATCGCCGTGGCCCAGGCCTGTGCAACCACGCCACCGTCCAGCGCACGGGCACTGGCCACGGCCACCCGCGCTTCGTGGATGCGGCCACCGGCCAGGCGCACGCGCAGCGTGACCTCGCCGTCGTCACGCTGCACCCGGCCGAGCACCCGCAGCCAGCCCTGCGCGGCGCGGCTGGCATCGACGACCAGTTGGTCGACGCCCTGCCCGTCCATGCCCATCACCTCGGCGCTCTGCTGCAGCAACAACGGGATGGCGGCGTCGACCTCGGTCGGCGACGACAGCAGCAGCGCTTCGCCCCGGTGCGCACCGGTCCATGCGCGCAGACGCGGCGCATCGGCCTGCGCGCCGGCGGTACTCAGCGCATACAGGCGCTGGTCGGCGTTCAACGCGGGCAGGCCGGGCGCGCCGTAGTTGGACAGGCCATCGCTGACCAGCAGGTACTCCTTGATGTCGGCCACCGGCGTCCACGCACCCAGTGCACTGGCCCCATCCAGCGGCAAGGCCGCCAGGTAGACGCGCAGCGCGCTCCAGTCGCCGGCGCGGATACCGAACTCGCGGGCCGGTTCGGCGCGGTCGCGCAGCACGGTCAACTGCACCTGCCCGTCGCCGATGGCACGGAAGTAACGGTCCAGCACCGCCAGTTCGGCGGCACGATTGCGCTGCCGGGCAGACCCGGAGGCATCCCACAGCAGCCCGACCCGCTTGGGCAGCGCCCGTGGCGCAGCTTGCGCCGGCACCGGAATCTGCGCCAGCAGATAGCGCGTGCCGTCGTGCACGCCGCTCACCACATCCTGCTGGCGCACCTGCGGCAGCGACCATTGCGCCTGGGCCGGCAACGCATCGCCACGGCCCTGCCACTGCGCCTGGTACACGCCGTCCTGCACCCGGAACTGCCACGGCAGGGTGCTGCTCGCGGTCGGCGCGCCGGTGCCGGCGGCTTCCAACCGCAGCGACACCTGTTCGGCGGCGCGGGCGAACTGCAGCGGCAGGTTCCAGCGCAGGCCCTGTGCATCCACGGCCAGGGTTTCACGGAAGGTCAGGGCCACGCGGCGGGTGCCCTGTGCCGGGATCGGGTAGATGCGCAGGCGGAACTGGTTACCGGCGGTCTGCTCCAGCAGGCCGGGGTCGACCCCGCGCCGCACGATCGCCTCGAACACCTGGCGGCCCTGCGCCTTGGGGACCGGCACCGCGTCACGCAGCACGCCGTTGATGTCCAGCGCGAACCCGGCCACCTGCTGGCCGTCGGCCAGCGGGAATTCCAGCTGGCCTTCCAGCACCCGGTGGTTGGGGTTGAAGAATTCCATTTCGATGCGGGTTTCGCCCAACCCGGCCACCACGCGGCTGTCCAGCCGCACCTGGCGCAGCTGCACCGGCACCTCGGCGCCGGCCACCTGCAGGACCGGCGGTGCCGGCGGCAGTGGCGTGAACACCGTGCGCGCGCTCGCCATTCCCACCTGCGTGCCCCACCACAGCATGCCAAGCATGCCGATCCCACGAAGTGCGCGTTGCATGTGACGCTCCCGATCCGATGACAGCAGGTTGAACGGATCATGCCGGCAAACGGGGTTGCGGTGATCCAGGGCTTGGCGGGGTCGGCGGGGTGGGCCAAGATGCCACTCCCCCGATGCACCACTACAAGGATGTTCCGATGCGCCTGCCTGCCCTGCTGCCCCTGCTGCTGTTGGCCCCGCTGCTGCCGGCGCAGGCCGCAGCCCCTGCTGCCGGCCTGAGCTTCACCCACAACGACTGGACCCTGGCCTGCGACAACACCCGCACCTGCCGCGCGGCCGGCTACCAGAGCGATGCAGACGGTGGCAATGCACCGGTGTCGATCCTGCTGACCCGGCTGGCTGGCCCGGACCAGCCGGTCAAGGCCGAACTGATGCTCGGCCAGTACGATGAAACCCGGCTGCCCAGGCAGCTGTCGCTGCAGGTCAACGACGCCAAGCCGGGCGCCCTGAAGTACAACCCGGCCGATGGCACCGCCGTGTTGTCACCGGCGCAGGTGGGTGCACTGCTGGCCACGCTGACCGGCACCAGCCGCATCGTGCTGACCGGCAACGATGGCAAGCGCTGGACCGTGTCCGATCGCGGTGCCTCGGCGGTGCTGCTGAAGATGGACGAATTCCAGGGTCGCCTGGGCACCCCGGGTGCGCTGGTGCGCAAGGGCACCAAGGCCGAAAGCGCGGTGCTGCCCCCCGTGCCGATGCCGGTGGTGAAGCTGGCCAAGGTAGTGCCTACGCGCCCGGCCGACGAAGCGCTGGCCACCTCGGCGGCCCTGCGCGCGGCGCTGGCCGCCGCCACCTCGGCCGACGACTGCGAAGCGCTGCACCCGGGCGACGGCATGATGGCCAATGAAGGCCCGCAGGAGATCACCGTGCAACGCCTGAGCGCGGACAAGCTGCTGGTGTCGCAGGCCTGCTGGCGCGCCGCCTACAACACCGGTGACGGCTACTGGGTGGTCAATGACCGCGCCCCGTACCAGCCCAAGCTGGTCACCGCCTCCGGTGCCGGCGACGACGTGCGCACCATCGGCGAATCGCACAAGGGCCGGGGTCTGGGCGACTGTTTCTACTCCACCACCTGGGGCTGGACCGGCACCCAGTTCGTGAAGACCGAGGTCTCCAGCTCCGGGCTCTGCCGGCTGGTGTCGGCCGGCGGCCCGTGGGACATGCCGACGCTGGTGAGCAACGTGCAGGAGTAAGCCGGCCCGCCGGTGCGGTGCGCCCGACGCGCCGCCCACGCGGGGTGGCACCCCCGCCGGCCCACCGCCAGGGTGGTCAAACACTACCCGGCGTGCCGGCGGACGGGTGCGAAAGCCGAACGCTGACGGGTACTCGCCTATGTCTTGTTCATGGCCCGGTGCCACCGGCGCACCGGGCCATGCACCTCACGCATCCGCGCAGTGCTCGACGATCAACTGGATCGCCCCACCACCACGGTAGTCATCGCTCACCAGCCGGTAGGCAATGTGCACGTGGTTGGCCGGTGCATTGCCGGTCCAGCCGCTGAAGTGGATCGCGTTGAGCGGCTCGGCCCGGCCAGGAACGCGCAGGCTGAGTTTCAGGTGCTTTTCCTTCAGCACCTGCCAGCGGGCCACCTGGAAATGACCGTCGAACAACGGCTCGGCGAAGCCCTGCCCCCACGGCCCGGCCAGGCGCAGGGCTTCGGCGTGGCGGAAATCCAGTTCACCCGGGGCCAGCTCGCCATCGCTCAACAGCTGCTGCTGCAACGATGCCGGATCCATGCTGGCCTCGACCACGGCCACGAAGGCCTGCTGGAAATCATCGAAGCGCGCATGCGGCAGGCTGAGTCCCGCCGCCATCGCGTGGCCACCAAACTTGTCGATCAGTCCCGGGTGCGCCGCATTGACCAGCGCCAGCGCGTCACGGATATGGAAGCCGGCAATGGAGCGCGCCGAGCCACGCAGTGAATCGCTGCCCGGTTCGGACGGGGCGAAAGCGATCACCGGGCGATGCAGGCGATCTTTCATCTTGGAGGCCACCAGGCCGACCACGCCGGGATGCCATTCGGCATCGAACAGGCACGCCGCGATCGGGCGCTCGCCCTCGGCACTGAGCACCGCGCGCGACACCGCCAGCTCGGCGTCGTCGGTCATCAGCTGCTGCACGGCGCGGCGTTCGGCGTTGATCTGCTCGAGGGTCTGGGCGATCTCGCGGGCCTGGCCCCGGTCTTCGGTAAGCAGCAGTTCGATGCCCAGCGCCATGTCTTCCAGGCGGCCGGCCGCGTTCAGGCGTGGGCCGAGGGCGAAACCAATATCGGTCGCACTCAGGCGGGCCGGGTCGCGGCCACTGGCCTCGATCAGCGCCTGCAGGCCGATACAGCCCTGCCCGGCACGAAGACGACGCAGGCCGGCCGACACCAGCGCGCGGTTGTTGGCGTCCAGCACCACCAGGTCGGCCACGGTGCCAACCGCAACCAGGTCCAGCAGGGTCAGCAGGTCCGGCTCGCGCGCAGCGGCGAAGGCACCTTGCTCGCGCAGGTGGCGGCGCAGGGCCATCAACACGTAGAAGATCACGCCCACACCGGCCAGCGCCTTGCTGGGGAAGGTGTCGCCGCTGATGTTGGGGTCCACGATCGCATCGGCCGGCGGCAGCTGCTCTCCGGGCAGGTGATGGTCGGTCACCAGCACTTTCCAGCCCAGCGTCTTGGCGGCGGCAACGCCGGCATGGCAGGCGATGCCGTGGTCCACGGTGACCAGCAGGCCCGGTTTCAGCGGCGCCAGATCGGCCACCAGCGTGGGCGACAGGCCATAGCCGTGCAGCATACGGTTGGGCACCGCATGTACCACGTCGCGCGCGCCCAGCATGCGCAGACCGCGCACGCCGACCGCACACGCGGTGGCACCGTCGCAGTCGAAATCGCCCACCACCAGGATGCGCTCGTGATTGGCGATGGCCGCGGCAAGCAGTTCCACCGCCGCCTGCATGCTGCCCATCAGTTCCGGCGCGTGCAGCTGCGCCAGCTTCGGCTGGGCCTGGGCGGCATCGGTAACGCCACGGGCGGCATACAGCCGCTGCAACAGCGGCAGCATGTCGGCCGGCCAATCACCGGTCGTGGCAAGGGGGCGGCGTTGGATCTGGGGCGTATCGGAAGAAGACAAGGCAGGCTCGAGTGGCATACAGGAATCGCCCCGAAGGGCAACGTCCACCATGATACCGGCATGCCAGCATGGTCATGCCCGGCAAGCCAGGGCATCCACGCAGGGCGTGGATCGACGGGAACGCATCATCGCGTGGCCCGCAGCAGCGGACCCGCGCAGATCCACGCCGTGCGTGGATGAACCGGCAGCAGCGCCCGGTCAATCGTCGTGCAGCTGCACCGGTTTTTTCCAGAACCGCCAACGCTGCCCCTTGTCGATCTCGAAGCGTGCGCCGTCTTCGAAATCGAGCACCAACCGGCGCAGTTCGCCGCGTTGCACGGCCACCAGCAACGGCCGTATCGCGTCCTTGCCCAATTGCGCCAGCGAGCGCAGCTGGCGCAGGTCCACCAGCGCATCCACCTGCTGCTCGCCATCGGCGTGCACGCCGGCCGCCTTGGCCAGCGCCTGCAACAACGCCTCGCGGCTGCGCACCTGCGCGTGCGGGGTCTGGACGGCCTGCGGCAGCTCACCGCCGCCCCAGAACCACAATGAATTGATTGCGCGCTTGCCCGCAGCGGCGCGCTTCTGGTTCCAGGGGTGGGTGTGCAGCACCACCTGCGCCTCGGTCAGCAGGGCGCGCCAACGACGCCCGGCGTCGCCTTCGGGCAGGTGCGCGAACAGATCATCACCCAGCACGTCGTCGGGCGAATCGAATTCCGGCAGCGTGGTGCCTGCGGGCAAACGCAGGTACCAGCGCGTCGGCACCGGCGCATCCAGGCTGAAACCAAACCCGGCAAACAGCGGCTGCAACGCCGGCAGCAGGTGCGCCACATCCTCGGCATCGGGCCGCAGCGTGTCGCCGTGGCCCATCATCCGCGCACCCTGCATGTCCGGCACCACATTGGCCGGGTCGGCACGCAGCCAGATCGCATCGCCGGCATCGCCCACATCCAGCTGGCGGGTCAACGCGGCCACCGGCCAGTGCGCCGGCTGCAGCTGGAAATGCCGCTGCAGCTGGGCACGCTCGCCGCCTGTGACACTGCTGCGCTGGGCACGCCCGAGCGCCTTGGCCACGTCGTCGGGCAACGGTGCCGCCGCAAAGCGGCTGCGTGCCGGCAGCAGCAGCGTCGCTGTCGCCATGTCAGCTCAGGTACTGAACGCTGACAATTTCATACTCGCGCTGGCCGGCCGGCGCGTCGATGGTGACCGCATCGCCTTCCAGCTTGCCGATCAGCGCGCGCGCCAGCGGCGAGGAGATCGCGATCAGGCCGAGTTTGATGTCCGCCTCCAGGTCACCCACGATCTGGTAGCGCTTCTCTTCGTCGCTTTCCACATCGGACAGCTCGACGGTGGCACCGAACACCACCTTGCTGCCGGCGTTGAGCTTGGTGATGTCGATGATCTCGGCATGCGACAGCTCGCCTTCCAGCTGCTTGATGCGGCCTTCGATGAAGCCCTGTTCTTCGCGGGCGGCGTGGTACTCGGCGTTTTCCTTCAGGTCGCCGTGCTCACGCGCTTCGGCGATCGCGGCGATGACCTTGGGGCGCTTGACCGACTTCAGGTGGTCAAGCTCTTCGCGCAGACGCTGCGCGCCCTTCAACGTGATCGGTGCTCTCATGCGTTCAACTCCTTGTGCAGTTCCTGCAGCGACCAGACCGGGCCGGTCCCGCGGAATTCCAATGATTGCACCAGCGCCTTGGCGCCGGCAATGGTGGTCGAATAGGTGACGCGGTGCTGCAGCGCCTCGCGACGGATCGAGAACGAGTCGTTGATCGCCGCGCGACCTTCGGTCGTATTGACGATATACACGATCTCGCCGTTCTTGATCGAGTCGACGATGTGCGGACGGCCTTCGACCACCTTGTTGACGATCTCGCAGTCCATGCCGTGCTGCTGCAGCCACGCACCGGTGCCGCGGGTGGCCACCAGGGTGTAGCCACGCTCCAGCAGCAGCTTGGCCACCGGCAACACGCGCTGCTTGTCCGGGTCACGCACCGACACGAAGGCCTTGCCCAGCGGCGGTGCCTTGATGCCACCGGCCTCCTGCGCACGCGCGAAGGCGGCGCTGAAGCTGCGGCCCACGCCCATCACCTCACCGGTGGAGCGCATCTCCGGCCCAAGGATCGGGTCCACGCCCTGGAACTTGGCGAACGGGAAGATCGCTTCCTTGACCGAGAAGTACTCGGGCACGATTTCCTTGGTGGCGCCCTGCTCGGCCAGCGTCTTGCCGGCCATGCAGCGCGCGGCGATCTTGGCCAGCGCCATGCCGGTGGCCTTGGACACGAACGGCACGGTGCGCGAGGCACGCGGGTTCACTTCCAGCAGGTAGACGATGTCTTCACCGTTCTCACCGGCCTGGATCGCGAACTGGGTGTTCATCAGGCCGATCACGTTCAGGGCCTTGGCCAGCTCCACCACCTGGCGACGCAGCTCGGCCTGGGTTTCAGCCGACAGCGAGTACGGCGGCAGCGAGCAGGACGAATCGCCCGAATGCACGCCGGCTTCCTCGATGTGCTCCATCACGCCGCCGATCAGCACGTTGCCGTCCTTGTCGGCAATGATGTCCACGTCCACTTCCACCGCGTTGTCCAGGAAGCGGTCCAGCAGCACCGGCGAATCGTTGGAAACCTTGACTGCATCACGCACGTAGCGGGCCAGGTCGGATTCGCCGTACACGATTTCCATCGCGCGGCCGCCCAGCACGTAGCTCGGGCGCACCACCAGCGGGTAGCCGATCTCGCGCGCCAGCAGCAACGCTTCCTGGTCGTTGCGGGCGATGCGGTTCGGCGGCTGCTTCAGGCCCAGCTTGTCCACCAGCTGCTGGAAGCGCTCGCGGTCTTCGGCCAGGTCGATGGAGTCCGGCGAGGTGCCGATCACCGGCACGCCGTTGGCTTCCAGCGCGCGCGCCAGCTTCAGCGGGGTCTGGCCGCCGTACTGCACGATCACGCCCTTGGGCTGTTCCAGCTCGACGATCTCCAGCACGTCTTCCAGGGTGAGCGGCTCGAAGTACAGGCGGTCGGAGGTGTCGTAATCGGTGGACACGGTTTCCGGGTTGCAGTTGACCATGATGGTTTCAAAACCATCCTCGCGCAGCGCCAGTGCCGCGTGCACGCAGCAGTAGTCGAACTCGATGCCCTGGCCGATGCGGTTCGGACCGCCGCCCAGGATCATGATCTTGTCGCGGTTGCTCGGCGCCGCTTCACACTCGTCCTCGTAGGTCGAATACAGGTAGGCGGTGCTGGTGGCGAACTCGGCGGCGCAGGAATCCACGCGCTTGTACACCGGGCGCACCTTGTGCGCACGGCGCAGCGCGCGCACGGCCGCTTCGTTGGTGCCGGTCAGCTCGGCCAGGCGCGCATCGGAGAAACCGGCGCGCTTGAGCTTGCGCAGGCGTGCGGCGTCCAGCGCGTCGATGCCATCGGCGGCCAGCTGTGCTTCGGCCTGGATGATCTCTTCGATCTGGTCCAGGAACCACGGGTCGATGTGCGACAGCGCGAACACCTCTTCCACGCTGAAGCCGGCACGGAACGCGTCACCGACGAAGAACAGACGCTCCGGGCCCGGGGCCTTGAGCTCGCGCTTCATGGTGGTGATGTCGTCTTCGCTGGTCAGGTCCAGGCCGGTCGGGTCGAGCCCGATCTTGCCGGTTTCCAGGCCACGCAGGGCCTTCTGCAGCGATTCCTGGAAGGTGCGGCCCATCGCCATCACCTCACCCACCGACTTCATCTGGGTGGTCAGGCGGGCGTCGGCGGCCGGGAACTTCTCGAAGGCAAAGCGCGGAATCTTGGTGACCACGTAATCGATGGACGGCTCGAACGAGGCCGGGGTCAGGCCGCCGGTGATTTCGTTCCTCAATTCGTCCAGGGTGTAGCCCACCGCCAGCTTGGCGGCGACCTTGGCGATCGGGAAGCCGGTGGCCTTGGAGGCCAGCGCCGAGGAACGCGACACGCGCGGGTTCATTTCGATCACCACCACCCGGCCGGTGGTCGGGCTGATGCCGAACTGCACGTTCGAACCGCCGGTATCCACGCCGATCTTGCGCAGCACGGCGATGGAGGCATCGCGCAGGCGCTGGTATTCCTTGTCGGTCAGGGTCTGCGCCGGGGCCACGGTGATCGAGTCACCGGTGTGCACGCCCATCGGGTCCAGGTTCTCGATGGAGCAGACGATGATGCAGTTGTCGGCGGTGTCACGCACCACCTCCATCTCGAATTCCTTCCAGCCCAGCACCGATTCTTCCACCAGCACTTCGGTGGTCGGCGACAGTTCCAGGCCGCGGGTGACGATGTCGATCAGCTCTTCGCGGTTGTAGGCGATGCCGCCGCCACTGCCGCCCAGGGTGAAGCTGGGGCGGATGATGGTCGGGTAGCCCACGCGGGTCTGGATGTCGATCGCTTCTTCGATGGTGTGTGCCACCGCAGCGGTCGGGCAGTCCAGCCCGATTTCGCTCATGGCCACGCGGAACAGCTCGCGGTCTTCGGCCATCATGATCGCTTCGCGCTTGGCGCCGATCAGTTCAACGTTGTATTTCTCCAGCACGCCGTTGTCGGCCAGGTCCAGCGCGCAGTTCAGCGCGGTCTGGCCGCCCATCGTCGGCAGCAGCGCATCGGGCTTTTCCTTGGCGATGATCTTTTCGACCGTCTGCCAGTTGATCGGCTCGATGTAGACGGCATCGGCCATCTCCGGGTCGGTCATGATCGTGGCCGGATTGCTGTTGACCAGCACCACGCGATACCCCTCATCGCGCAGCGCCTTGCAGGCCTGCGCGCCGGAGTAGTCGAACTCACAGGCCTGGCCGATGACGATCGGGCCAGCACCGATGATGAGGATGGTTTTAAGGTCAGTGCGCTTGGGCATTGTCTTCTCTAAGTCTGGACAGCGTTGCGGATGGGGGTCGATCGCACGCTGTCGATCAGGAAACTTCCGGGGTGCAACGCCGCGCCGAAGGCAGCGGCATTGCAGGGGCTCGCGATCCGTCGCGATGCCGCCGGGCGCGCCGGCGACGGGAACGGATCAGGCCTTGGCCTGCGCCATCAGGGTCACGAAACGATCGAACAGCGGCGCCACGTCATGCGGACCCGGCGAGGCTTCCGGATGGCCCTGGAAGGAGAACGCCGGCACGTCGATGCGCGCGATGCCCTGGTTGGTGCCATCAAACAGCGAACGGTGGGTGACCCGCAGGGTGGCCGGCAGCGTGGCTTCATCCACCGCAAAGCCGTGGTTCTGCGAGGTGATCATCACCCGGCCATCGTCCAGATCCTGCACCGGGTGGTTGGCGCCGTGGTGGCCGTGACCCATCTTGACCGTCTTGGCGCCGGAGGCCAGCGCCAGCAGCTGGTGGCCCAGGCAGATGCCGAACACCGGCAGCTGCTTGTCCAGGAACACCTTGATCGCCTCGATGGCGTAGGTGCACGGCTCCGGGTCACCCGGGCCGTTGGACAGGAACACGCCATCGGGGTTCATCGCCAGCACGTCGGCGGCCGGGGTCTGCGCCGGCACCACGGTGATGTCGCAGCCGCGCTCGGCCAGCATGCGCAGGATGTTCAGCTTGGCGCCGAAATCGTAGGCCACCACTTTGTAGGTCGGGGCGGCGCTGACGAAGGCGTTGCTGTCCAGGTCCAGCTGGCCTTCGGTCCACGGGTAGGCCTTGTCGGTGCTGACCACCTTGGCCAGGTCCATGCCCTTCAGGCCCGGGAACTTGCGCGCTGCTTCAAGTGCCGTTTCCACGTCGATGCCGTCGCCAGCCATCAGCGCACCGTTCTGGGCGCCGCGCTCGCGCAGGATGCGGGTCAGCTTGCGGGTGTCGATGCCGGAGATGGCCACCACGCCACGCTGCAGCAGCCAGTCCTGCAGCGAGACCTGGCTGCGCCAGTTGCTGGGACGGCGCGGCACGTCGCGCACGATCAGACCGGCCGACCACACCTTGTGGGCTTCGTCGTCCTGGTCGGTCATGCCGGTGTTGCCGATATGCGGGTAGGTCAGCGTGACCATCTGCCGGGCGTAGGAAGGATCAGTCAGCACTTCCTGGTAACCGGTCATGGCGGTGTTGAACACCACCTCGCCGACGGACAGGCCGGGCGCGCCTACGGATTCGCCCTCGAATACGGTGCCGTCTTCGAGGACGAGGATTGCGGCTTGGGTCACGGAGATCTCACTTTGGCTACCGATGGGGGCACCGAAGTCACGCCTGCGCTCCACGAAAAAGCGGCTGCAAAAAAGCGCGGACTGCGGTGCGGGACCGGTCCGGCTGTCGTGATTCGGCGAGCGGGAATTGTAAAGGCATGGGGGCTGCGACGCCAGCGTTTACATGCATGCGCCGACGTACGGGCACTATGGCCGCCCCCGGGGTTCAGCCAGCGCCCCGCCAGCCGCCCCGCCGGGGTGGCCGATCCGCGCGGACCGGCCGTGCCTGTTCAGGCGGTTTGTTCAGCCCACAACCGCCGGCACGGCCCCGGCCAGCAGGTCGCGGACCCGGTAGCTGCCCGGCGCGCGGCCGTTGAGCTGCACCGCGGCGAACAGGGCGCCACGGGCAAAGATGTCGCGGTTGGTGGCCCGGTGGGTCAGCTCGATGCGCTCGCCCAGCCCGGTGAACTGCACCAGGTGCTCGCCCACGATGTCGCCGGCGCGCAGGCTGGCGTAGTGCGGCTGTGCCCCGCCCTTCTGCGCCGCAGCCCCGAGGGTGAGCGCCGTGCCCGACGGCGCGTCCTGCTTGTGCACGTGGTGCGATTCGACGATGTCGCAGTCCCAGCCGGCCAGGGCGGCCGCGGCACGCTCGACCAGCTCGTCCAGGACCGCCACGCCCAGGCTGAAGTTGGACGCCCACACCAGCGGGATGCCGGCGGCGGCCTGGATCAGCGCCTGGCGCTGGGCCTCGCTGATGCCGGTGGTGCCCGACACCAGCCCGGCCTGGCGTTCCACGCACAACGCCAGGATCGGGTCGAAGCCTTCGGGCAGGCTGAAATCGATGGCCACATCGAACGGCGGCGCACCGGCCAGCTCGCTGCTGGCGAAATGCGGCACGCCGTCGACGACGCGCTGCGCCGGCGAGCGCCGGGTCACCGCCGCGACGATCTGCAGGGCGGGGTTGTCGGCGGCCAGCCGCAGCAGGGCCTGGCCCATGCGTCCGGACGCACCGTGGATAAGCAGGCGGAGGGGGGTATTGGTCATGCACGCAGGCTAGCGGGTGCGGGCAAGCCTGCACAAGGGGGAATCCGCGCAGCGCACCGGCAACCGGCGGGGCCATTGCGGCTGTGCTTGCTACGCTGCGCGTCCCTCCGTGTCCTGCGTGTGCCATGTTGCTTCGCCATCCCCGCTCGACCGCCTGCCATCGTTGCACCGGCCCGTTGCCGGAGGATGGCTGAGATGCGCATTTCCGACGTCGCCCGGCGCAGCGGCGCCAGCCAGAAGGCGATCCGCCTGTACGAGGCGCGCGGGCTGCTGGCCGCCGTGCCGCGCATCAACCGCTACCGCCATTACAGCCAGCAGGACCTGGACCTGGTGCTGCTGATCCGCCAGGCGCTGGCACTGGGCTTCCGGCTGGCCGATATGGCCACGCTGCGGCGCGCGGATGGCGGCATCGACTGGCCGCGCGTGCAGACGCTCCTGTCTACCCGGCAGCAGGCCGTGCGCGACGACATCCAGCGCCTGCAGCAGCTGGACGATGCCTTGACCCTGCTGCGCGACGAAGTGGATCTGCTGATGGTCGATGGCGACGCCGGGCCGCTGGATGCCTGCCTGGCCAACGCGCACTGCCATGCCGCTTGACTCTGCCCCTTGGGGCAGACCGCAGGCTGCGCCTTTCCCCCGCGAGCGCCCGCATGCCCAGATCCATTGTCATCCTGCTTGGCCACCCCGACCGCGACAGCCTGTGCGGCGCCCTCGCCGAGCGCTACCAGCAGGCCGCGCTCCGCGCCGGCCACCACGTGCAGCTGTTTGCGCTGGGCGAGATCGATTTCGACCCGATCCTGCGCCACGGCTACCGGCAGATCCAGCCACTGGAACCGGCGTTGCAGCAGGTCAACGAGGCCATCGCGCACTGCCAGCACCTGGTCCTGGTCTACCCCACCTGGTGGGGCGGCATGCCGGCGCTGCTGAAAGGCTATTTCGACCGCGCGTTCCTGCCGGGATACGCCTTTCGCTACCGCAAAGACACGGTCTGGTGGGACCGTCTGCTGACCGGGCGCAGCGCGCGGGTGATCACCACGCTGGATACACCGCCGTGGTACTACCGGTGGGTGTACCGCATGCCGGGGCATCAGCAGGTGCGGCGGACGATCCTGGCGTTCTGCGGGATCACACCGGTCCGCATCAGCGGGTTCGGGCCGGTACGCAGTGCATCGGCGGGCCGGCGGGCGACATGGCTCCAGGTGGTTGAACGACTGGGCAGCCGTGCTGCGTAGCGCCAGGCCATGCGTGGCGGTGGGTCAATGCTGCTTCGGCGTGTCCGGCCCGCAACTGTCGCAGCCGCCACACGCGCCGCCGCCACCACTGGCCGGCGGGGCGATCTTCCGCCCCAGCGCCTGCAGCCACGGCGCCCGCTGCGGCTTGACCAGCCCCAGCGCGATGGCGCCGCGCGCCTTGCGCACGGTTCCGGGGAACTGCTTTTTCAGCACTACCCACGCACTGACCAGTACGATCAGTACCACCAGCACGTACTGCAGCAGCAGTCCGGCGCCCATCAGCCGCCGCCCAGTGCCACGGTCACCTGGTAGGTGACCAGTGCGGCGATGTAGGCCGCGGCGAACAGGTACACCGTGGCAAAGCCGACCTGCTTCCACGAGTTGGTCTCGCGCTTGATCGTGGCAAGGGTGGAAATGCACATCGGCGCGTAGATGAACCACACCAGCAGCGACAGACCGGTGGCCAGCGACCAGCCGTGGGCCACCACCGGGGTCAGCGCCTGGATGGCGGCGTCATCGTCGGCGGCCGACAGCGCGTAGATGGTGGCCAGCGAAGACACCGCCACTTCGCGCGCGCCCATGCCCGGAATCAGCGCGATGCAGATCTGCCAGTTGAAGCCCAGCGGCGCGAAGATCGTGGTCATCGCATGGCCGATCTGGCCGGCGAAGCTGTAGTCGATGGCCGGCATGGTCGCGTTGGCCGGTGCCGCCGGGAACTTCAGCAGCACCCACAGCAGGATGGTCAGCGACAGGATGATGCCGCCCACGCGCTTGAGGAAGATCATGCCGCGCTCGTACAGGCCCACGGCCAGGTCGCGCGGGTGCGGGATGCGGTAGGAGGGAAGCTCCAGCATCAGCGGATGCTCGCTCTTGTCGCGGCGCCACTTCTTCATCACCCAGGACATCACCAGCGCGCTGAGGATGCCGGCCATGTACAGGCCGAACAGGATCAGCCCCTGCTGGCTGACAAAGCCCCAGAGGGTCTTGGCCGGGATGAACGCGCCGATCAGCAACGCATACACCGGCAGCCGCGCCGAACAGGTCATCAGCGGTGCCACCAGAATGGTGGCAAGGCGGTCGCGCGGGTCCTGGATGCTGCGCGTGGCCATGATGCCCGGCACCGCGCAGGCGAAGCTGGACAACAGCGGGATGAACGAGCGCCCGGACAACCCGGCCGCGGCCATCATGCGGTCCAGCAGGAATGCCGCGCGTGGCAGGTAGCCGGATTCTTCCAGCGCCAGGATGAAGGCGAACAGGATCAGGATCTGCGGCAGGAACACCACCACCCCGCCTATGCCGGCAATGATGCCGTCGGTGAGCAGGCTGGTCAGCGGGCCTTCGGGGAGCACCGCGGCCACGTTTTCGCCCAGCCAGCCAAATCCGGCTTCGATGCCGTCCATCAGCGGCGTGGCCCAGGCGAACACCGCCTGGAAGATCAGGAACATCACCACGATCAGGGTCAGCAACCCGAACACCGGGTGCAGCAGCCAGCGATCCAGCGCGTCGTCGATCTTCGCCGTGCGGGTGGGCATGCTCACCGCAGCGGCCAGGATCGCACGCGCCTGGACGTGGTAATCGGCATCGGCGGCCGGCAGCGCCACGGGGGCCTGCAGGTGCGGCACCAGGGCATCCAGGCGCTCCACCAGCGCCTTGGCCCCGTTGCGGCGTACCGCCACGGTTTCCACCACCGGTACGCCCAGCGCCTGTTCCAGCGCCGGCACGTCAATGCGGATGCCGCGGCGCTCGGCGGCGTCGACCATGTTCAGCGCCACGATCATCGGCTTGCCCAGCTCGCGCAGTTCCAGCGCAAAGCGCAGGTGCAGGCGCAGGTTGGTGGCATCGATCACGCACAGCAGTACGTCCGGCGCGGCTTCGCCCGGGTAGAAGCCCCGGCACAGGTCGCGGGTGATCGCTTCGTCCAGGCTGGCCGGCTGCAGGCTGTAGGCGCCCGGCAGGTCGAGCACGGCGAACTCGCGGCCGGACGGCGCGCGCAGGCGGCCTTCCTTGCGCTCCACCGTCACGCCGGTGTAGTTGGCCACCTTCTGGCGGCTGCCGGTGAGCTGGTTGAACAGCGCGGTCTTGCCGCTGTTCGGGTTGCCCACCAGCGCCACCCGCAGGGTTGCGGCGGCAGCGCTCATGCCGGGGCTCCGGCGGGCAGTGCGGTCACCACGATGCGCTTGGCCTCGCTGCGGCGCAGGGCAAACCGCGTGAACCCGACCTGCACCAGCAGCGGTTCACCGCCGACCGGGCCGCGGGCTACCAGACGCACATCTTCACCCCGGACAAAACCCAGCTCCTTGAGCCGGCGGGCGATGGCATCGTTGGCGTGCAGTTCCTGCACCGACTCCACCAGGGCGGAGCGGTTCAGAGGCAGATCGGACAGCGTCACGGAGCGCCTTTGTGGTTGATAGGAATGGTTATCAATTCTAGCATCGCCGCGTCGCGTCATGGCCCGTGACCAATGGCCCGCTATGATCCGTACATGTATGGAGCAACCACAGGTCCCCTGCCCCCATGAGTGATGCATTACAGATAGAACGCAGCGCCTCGGTACTGACGCTGTGGCTGAACCGCCCCACCCTGCACAACGCCTTCGATGCCGCCCTGATCGCCCAGCTGACCGCCGCGCTGGACGCGGCCGGGCGCGACGAGCAGGTGCGCGCGGTGGTGCTGGCCGGCCAGGGCGCGTCGTTCTCGGCCGGCGCGGACATGCAGTGGATGCGCGGCATGGCCGCCGCCAGCGAGGAAGACAACCGCCAGGATGCGTTGGCGCTGGCGCGGCTGATGCGCACCCTGGACGAGCTGCCCAAGCCGACCATCGCCCGCGTGCAGGGCGCTGCGTTCGGGGGCGGGGTGGGCCTGGTGGCCTGCTGCGATATCGCCATTGCCGCCACCACCGCCCGCTTCGGCCTCACCGAAAGCCGGCTGGGGCTGCTGCCGGCCGTCATTTCCCCGTATGTGATCGATGCGATCGGCCCGCGCCAGGCGCGCCGCTGGTTTGCCACCGGTGAGCATTTCGACGCCGACACCGCCCTGCGGATCGGTCTGGTACACCAGCTGATCGAACCTGAACGCATCGACGAAGCCGTGCAGCGCCAACTGGGCCTGCTCGACAAGGCCGGCCCGGTCGCCTCGGCGTCGGCCAAGGAACTGGTGCGCCGGGTCAGCGTGGGGCGCGACCGTGACGCGCTGGACCGCGACAACGCCGCGCTGATCGCGCGGCTGCGGGTTTCGGCCGAGGGCCAGGAGGGCCTGGGTGCCTTCCTGGACAAGCGCGCCCCGCATTGGGTTACCCAGGACTGAGGCCACGCACATGCTCGACCATCTCGGCATCCGCTGCGCCGACTTCGCGCGCAGCCTGTCCTTCTTCCAGCAGGCCCTGGCGCCGCTGGGCATCGGCGTGGTGATGCAGGTCAGCGCCGAACAGACCGGTGCCCACGACCACGCCGGCTTCGGCCGCACCGGCAAGCCGGATTTCTGGATCGGCAACGCGCCCGGCGCCCACGGCGGCGTGCACGTGGCCTTCAGCGCCGGCAGCCGCGCCGAGGTGGACGGGTTTTACCAGGCCGCGCTGGCGGCCGGGGGGCGCGACAATGGCGCCCCGGGCATCCGCGAGCACTACCACCCCCATTATTACGGGGCGTTCGTGCTCGATCCGGACGGCAACAACATCGAAGCGGTGTGCCACCACCCGGGCTGACCGCCTGGCGGTCGCCCCCGACGACCGTGCCGCCGGCACGGGCTGGCCGCTTTGCCGCCCGTCCCGCGTATTTCCTTTTCGTGGCCCGCCGGGGACCGTGGGCCACCTCTTTCCCCCAGGTATTCCCGTGAACCAACCCCTGCCCCAACCGCAGCCTGTTGTGCGCCGCCCCGTCCGCCGGGAGGCCCGGCATGGATGATTTCGTCCGCATCGTCGAAGTGGGCCCGCGCGACGGGCTGCAGAATGAAGCCCACCCGGTGGCCACGGCCGACAAGATCGAACTGATCCGGCAACTCTCGCTGACCGGCCTGCGGACCATCGAGGCCACCAGCTTTGTCAGCCCCCGCTGGGTGCCACAGTTGGCCGATGCCGCCGAGGTCTACACCGGCATCGTGCGCCTGCCCGGGATCGCCTACCCGGTGCTGGTCCCCAACGAACAGGGCTACGACCGTGCCCGCGCGGTGGGCGTGGAAGAAGTGGCGGTGTTCACCGCTGCCTCGGAAACCTTCAACCGCACCAACACCAACGCCGGCATCGATGAATCGCTGGCGCGCTTCGCACCGATCCTGGAACGCGCGAAGGCCGATGGGGTAAAAGTGCGCGGCTACGTTTCCACCGTGCTTGGCTGCCCCTACCAGGGCGAGGTGCCGGTGAGCGAGGTGGTGCGGGTGGCGCGCGCCCTGCACGACATGGGCTGTTACGAAATCTCGCTGGGCGACACCATCGGCGTGGGCACCCCGCGCAAGGCACGCGCCATGCTGCACGCGGTAGCCGCCGAACTGCCGATGGCCGACCTGGCCGTGCACTTCCACGATACCTACGGCCAGGCGCTGGCCAACATCGACGCCTGCCTGGAAGAAGGTGTGCGCGTGGTCGATGCGGCCGTCTCCGGTGCGGGCGGCTGCCCGTACGCCAAGGGCGCCAGCGGCAATGTGGCCAGCGAAGACGTGGTGTACCTGCTGCATGGCATCGGCATGCGCACCGGCATCGACCTGCCCGCCCTTGCCAGCACCGGCCGCTGGCTGGCGGCGCGGCTGGGTCGCCAGACCGGCAGCAAAACCGGCAAGGCGCTGGCGGCCACATGAGCCGCCGCGGCCCGCGCAGGGACGTTGCGGCCGGTGATCATCTCACCGCCCACGTCCACGCGCTGGCCGCCATGGATCGTGCGCTGACCAGCACCCCGGCTGAAGCCGAGCTGCGCACCCTGCTGCGCGAGGTACAGCAGGCCCTGCAGGAAGCCATGGACGAACGCCAGCTGGCGCTGCGCCGCTACGCCGCGCTGTTCGACGCGGTGCCCGACCCGGTCAGCATCCTCAGCGAAACCGGCGTGGTGCTGGACCTCAACAAGGCCGGGGTACGCGCCTACGGGCGGCCGCGCGAGGACATCATCGGCCAACCGATCGAACTGCTGAACCCGGACCTGCCCGGCGACCACCTCGACCCGGTCTGGGAAGCGTTGCGGCGCGGCGAAACCTACGTCATCGAAGTCACCAACATGCGTGGTGACGGCAGCCGTTTTCCGGTGGAGGTGCATTCGGCCGGGTTCGAGCACCAGGGCGAGCACTGCATCGTCGCGGTGGCCCGCGACCTCAGCAGCCGCTGGCAGGCCGAATCGCGCTACCGGCTGCTGATGGAATCCATCGACAAGGGCGTGATCCTTTTCGATACCCACCTGCGCGTGGTATCGGCCAATCCGGCCGCGCACCGCATCCTGGGCATCGCCGGCAATGGCGGCAGCCTGCAGGCGATGCTGGCCCCGGACGACTGGATCTGCGTGGACGAACATGGCCACCCGCTCACCCGCGAGCAGTGGCCGGCGGCGGTATCGCTGCGCACCGGGCGGATCATCCGCAGCACGATCGTGGGGCTCTACCACCGCCCGCGCGGGCGGATGATCTGGATCTCCACCACCAACGTGCCGGTGTTCGGCACCGGCCGCGATTGCCCGGACCACGTGTTCGGCATGTTCAGCGACATCACCGAACTCAAGCGCACCAATGCCCTGTTCGACCGCGCCCAGTCGCTGGCGCACATCGGCGGCTGGGAGTGGGACCGCGGCCTGCAGCGCCTGTACCTCACCGATGAGGCCAACCGCATCCTGGGCCAGGCCCAGCCATTGCACGACATGGCGCATCTGCTGGACTGCCTGCGCCTGGATGATCGATCGGCGCTGCAGCAGGCACTGCTGGATGTGATCGACAAGCAGGTCTCCTTCGAGCTGGAACTGCAGGGCCAACGCAGCGATGGGCATTCGTTCTGGGTGCGCATGATCGGCGAGGCCGAGGCCGGCGATGTCGATGCAGCGCGTATCGCCGGCACCGTGCAGGACATCACCGCACGCAAGCAGGCCGAGGAAACCCTGCGCATCCAGGCGCGTACCGACCCGCTCACCGGCATCATGAACCGCGATGCGGTGCTCAACGACCTGGCTGCGCGCATGGCCAACCCCACCCATTGCCGGGTGGCGGTGCTGTACATCGACCTGGACCGCTTCAAGTCCGTCAACGACCTGCTCGGCCACAATGCCGGCGATGAGCTGCTGATCGACGCCACCCGCCGCATTGCCACCGCGATCGGCACCGAAGGCCTGCTGGCACGCTTTGGCGGCGATGAATTCCTGGTGGTGTGCGACACCCGCGACCAGCCCGACCAGCCCGAGCGCCTGGCCGAGGCCATCACCCGCGGGTTCAGCACGCCGTTCCGGTTCGGCAGCGACGAGTTCGCGGTGACTACCAGCATCGGCATCGCGCGCGCACCGCAGGACGGCCTGCGCCCGCAGCAGTTGATCCAGAATGCCGACCTCGCCATGTACGACTGCAAGCGCCGCACCCGCAACGGCTGGCAGGTGTTCTCGCCCGAGCTGGCGCAGCGCCAGAACGACCGCCTGCAGATCGAAAGCCGCCTGCACCGTGCGCTGGATGACGACGAATTCCACCTGGTCTACCAGCCGCAGGTCAACCTGCACGATGGCCGCATGGTGGCCGCCGAGGCGCTGATCCGCTGGCGCAACTCGCAGCTGGGCGAGCTGCGCCCGGACATCTTCATCGCCCATGCCGAGAGCACCGGCGACATCGTGCGCATTGGCCTGTGGGTACTGCGCGAGGCCTGCCGCCAGATCCGCCAATGGCAGGACGCCGGCCTGGGCATCGTGCGCGTGGCGGTGAACGTGTCCTACCGCCAGTTCGTGGGCGAGGACCTGGCCCGCCACGTCCGCCAGGTGCTGGATGAGTTCGGCCTGCCCGGCAGCGCGCTGGAGCTGGAGTTCACCGAGCGGGTGCTGATCGAAGACGCGCCGGACACCCTGCAGACCTTCGCGCGCCTGCGCGACATGGGCGTGCTGCTCACCATCGATGATTTCGGCGAGGGCTACAGCGCGCTGAACTATCTGCGCCGGCTGCCCATCCACGGGCTCAAACTCAGCCAGTTGTTCGTCGAGGGCGTTCCCGGCAACCGCTCCGACGAGGCGGTGTGCGAGGCGGTCTGCGGGATCGCGCGCAGCCTGGGTCTGGGCCTGGTGGCCGAAGGCATCGAATCGGAGCCGCAGCGTCGCTTCCTGCAGGCGCTGGGGGTGTCGGTGGGGCAAGGTTTCCTGTTCGCGCCCGGGCTGCCGCCCGATGAATTCGCCCGGCGCCTCGGGCCACGCCGTTGACGCCCAACGCGCAGTGCACAACGGCGGCACGCCCGGCTTCCGCTAGAATCGGCGGTTCTTGAACCAGCGGAACCTTGCGATGCAGCTGTCTTCTGTCCGTGCCGTCATCACCGGTGGCGTCTCCGGCCTCGGCCTGTCCGTGGCCCAGTACCTGGTCGCCCACGGCGGCAAGGTGGCCCTGTTCGACCTCAACGATGACAAGGGCGCCGCCGCGGTGGCCCAACTCGGCGATGCCAACGCACGCTATTTCACCACCAACGTCAGCGACGAAGCGGCGGTGGCTGCGCAGATTGATGCCGCGCACGCCTTCCTGGGCGGCCTGAATGTCGCCATCAGCTGCGCCGGCATCCTCGGCGCCGGCCGCGTGCTGGGCAAGGAGGCGCCGATGCCGCTGGCCAACTTCCAGACCACGGTGATGGTCAACCTGGTGGGCAGCTTCAACGTGGCCAAGGCGGCAGCCAACCGCATGCAGCACAACGCGCCGGGCGATGACGGCGAGCGCGGGGTGATCATCAACACCGCCAGCGTGGCCGCCTTCGAGGGCCAGATCGGCCAGGCCGCGTATTCGGCGTCCAAGGGCGGCGTGGTCAGCATGACCCTGCCGATGGCACGCGAACTGTCGCGTTTCGGCATCCGCGTGATGACCATCGCCCCGGGCATCTTCTGGACCCCGATGGTGGATGGCATGCCGCCGGCCGTGCAGGAATCGCTGGCCGCCTCGATCCCGTTCCCGCCGCGGCTGGGCAAGCCGGAGGATTTTGCCGGCCTGGTCGGCCATATCCTGGGCAACACCTACCTCAACGGCGAAACCATCCGCCTGGACGGTGGCGTGCGCCTGGCGCCGAAGTAAGCCTGTTTCCTCTCCCGCCGGGCGCCCGGAACGGCGCCCCGACCTCCCACGAACCGACCTCCACTCCATGAAAGCCAACGACATCAAGAAAGGCAACGTCGTCGAATACAACAACGGCGTCTACCAGATCCGCGACATCGAACGCAGCTCGCCGCAGGGCCGCGGCGGCAATGTCCGCTTCCGCTTCATCATGTACAGCGTGCCGGGCGGCAACAAGCTCGATGCCAGCTTCGACGCCGACGACAACCTGCCGGAAGTGGAGCTGCTGCGCCGCCAGTCCACCTATTCCTACAAGGACGGCGATGCGTTCGTTTTCCTGGATGACGAGGACTACACCCCGTACATGGTCGACGCCGACGTACTCGGCGATGATGCCGGCTACATCACCGATGGCCTGACCGGTATCTACGTGCAGGTCATCGACGACACCCCGGTCGGCGTGCAGCTGCCGACCAGCGTGGTGCTGGAAGTGGTGGAAACCCCGCCGGAAATGAAGGGTGGCACTGCCACCAAGCGCCCGAAGCCGGCCAAACTCAGCACCGGCATCGAAATCATGGTGCCCGAGTACATCGCCAACGGCGAGCGCGTGCTGGTCAACACCGCCACCGGTGAATTCGCCGGCCGCGCCGACTAAGCGGTAGCGCTGACCGTTGGTCAGCTGCTTCTGCCACGAACGCGTAGAGCTGACCGTTGGTCAGCTGCTTCTGCTACGAGCGCGTAGAGCTGACCGTTGGTCAGCTGCTTCTGCATCCGATGCCCATCAAGGCAGCCGACCAACGGTCGGCTCTACGATGCAACCTCAGCCGACCAACGGTCGGCTCTACGATGCAACCTCAGCCGACCAACGGTCGGCTCTACGATGCAACCTCAGCCGACCAGCGGTCGGCTCTACGATGCAACCTCAGCCGACCAACGGTTGGCTCTACGATGCAAGCCCGAGCCCGCCAACCGTCAGCATTCAGGGCTTGGCCGCCAGTGCCGGCGCCCCGGCGAAATCGCCGCAACCGTGATACTGGCGCGCGCCCACGGTCAGCATCGCCGTGGCACCGAAGGCCTGCCCGCTCATGTCGTCCTGGCACACCGTGCGCTGGAAGCTGAGTTTGACCGGCGTGCCGTCGGCCGCCGTGCCCGACCAGCCATCCTTGCCCTGCGTGGGCGCGGCAATCTCCAGCGTGCGCTGGCCGTAGTCGGTCTCCACGCGCAGGTGCGGTGTTGCGCCGGCGGCCACTTCAGCCAGCCAACCCGGCTCGTTGCCGGTGGCGCGGAACCCTGCCTGGGCGGCGCTGTCGGCGCCGGGCGCAGGCACCGGGGCGCCTTCTTCGCCACTGCCGGTGCATTGGCGATCCGGCTCACCCTTCAAGCTCAACGTGCCTTCGGTGGTGCCCTTGGTCCAGAACGTATTGCCCTGCCCGTCGCTGTACCGGGCACCGGAGGCGGCTTGTTCGGAGGACATCGCGAACGTGTGCTCGCCTACCACCACGCTGGCCGAATCCTGGCCGCGGTAAGTGGCCTGCACGGCGACATCGCCGCACAGGAACGCGTAGCTGCGTTCGTCCGACGTAGCCGCAGCGGGCGGCGGCGGGGCTTCACCGGCGGTGCCGTTGTCGCCGCCCTGCGGCGGTTGCGCCGGCTGGCAGGCGCTCAGTCCGGCCGCGATGGCCAGGCTCAAAAGCCACGGGGATGCACGCATGTTGGACTCCTTGCGGTTATTGCCGTCAGCCAACCATCCTAGCGTCCGCATCGCCACCGGAGGTGAAGCAACGGTGACTCGGTGGCCGGTGGCATGGGTTCAGGCACCGCGCGCCGGCAGCAGACCCACCGACAGCAGGTGCACGCCTGCCGCGGTCGAGCAGCTGGCCCAGACCCGCAGCAGACGCAGCTCACACGCGCCCTCGCCGGCAGCGTTGGCATGGCCCAGCCGCACGTCGCTGGCTACCAATGCGAGCTGCCCGCATATCAGGTACTCCACCGCCCCTTGGTCAAGGGCGGTGACCCGCACCTGGCGCGCCGACCACGCCGCCAGGCAGGGATGCGCGCGCAGCCACTGCGCCTCTGCGTCGGTGAAAAACAGCGAGGGCGACAACCACGCCTGCAGCGCGTCCACGTCGTGCGCCAGCAACAACTGCTGCACCTGCGCTTCGGCCCGGACGATCTTGGATTCCAGCATCGACAGAGGCATGTCACACCGTTGGACGTCGCCGCCACGGCCAGCGCCAGCGGCGAACGCCCTGCACCAGCACGTAGAACAACGGCACAAACAGCACCGCCAGCACCGTGCCGCTGAGCATGCCGCCAAACACCCCGGTGCCGATCGCACGCTGGGTCTCGGCCGATGCGCCACTGGCCAACATCAACGGCACCACGCCCAGTGCGAAGGCCAGCGAGGTCATCAGGATCGGGCGCAGGCGCAAGCGTGCGGCCTCGATCGCCGCCTCCACCGGGCTGCGGCCCTGCTGCTGCAGCTGGCGGGCGAACTCCACGATCAGGATCGCGTTCTTGGCCGAGAGGCCGATCACGGTGATCATGCCGACCTTGAAGAACACATCGTTGGGCAGGCCGCGCAACAGCACCGCCGCCACCGCGCCCAGCAGACCCAGCGGCACCACCAGCATCACCGCAGCCGGAATCGTCCAGCTTTCATACAGCGCGGCCAGCACCAGGAACACCACCAGCATGGACAGCAGCATCAGCCACGGCGCCTGCGCGCTGGACTGACGCTCCTGCAGCGACTGCCCGGTCCAGGCCAGCGCGAAGCCGGCTGGCAGCTGCCGCGCCAGCCGTTCCATCTCGGCCATCGCCTGGCCGCTGGAGGTGCCCGGCGCGGCGGCACCGGACAGGTTCAGCGCTGGGAAGCCCTGGTAGCGCGCCAGCTGCAGCGGGGCCTGCGACCACTCGGGGGTGACCAGCTCGGACAACGCCACCATGCCGCCGGCGGCATTGCGCACCTGCAGCTTGAGCACATCGTCAAGATGCATGCGGTGCGGCGCATCGGCCTGCACGATCACCTGCTGCATGCGCCCGGCATTGGGGAAGTCGTTGACGTACTGCGAACCCATCGCCGCCGACAAGGTGTCGCTGATGCTGGCAAAGCCCACCCCCATCGCCTCGGCCTTGTGCCGGTCGATCTCCAGCCGCACCGTGCTGCCGGTCGGCAAGCCTTCGGCATACACATCGCGCAGCCGCGGACTGGCCTTGGCCAGGGCCAGCAACTGCTGCTGGGCGGCCAGCAGCTGCGCGTGGTCCTGCCCGGCCCGCGCCTGCAGACGCAGCTCGAAGCCCGATGAACTGCCCAGGCTGTCGATCGCCGGGGGCATCACGCTCATCACCTGGCCTTCCGGCACCGCGGCCATCGCCGCCTGCGCACGCGCCACCTCATCGGCGGCGGTGGCGCCGGCGCGCGCATCCCAGTCGTTGAGCATGGTGAAGGCCAGCGCCGCGTTCGGCCCGGAGCCGACGAAGCTGTAGCCGAGGATCGACTGGTTGGCGGCAATGCCCGGGCGCGTGGCCACATGCGCTTCATAGGTCTGCACCACGTCCAGGGTGCGCTCGGCGGTGGCATCGGCCGGCAGCTGGATGGAGGTCATGAAATAACCCTGGTCCTCTTCGGGCAGGAACGCACCGGGCAGCCACTGCAGGCCCAGCGCCAGCGCCACCACCAGCGCGGCGAACACGGCCATGCTGCGCCCGCCACGGCGCAGGATACGCACCACCCAGCCCTGGTAGCGGCCGGTCATGCGGTCCAGGCCCCGGTTGAACCCGCCGAACACGCCCGCACGGCCGTGGTGGCCGCGGGTACTCGGACTGAGCAGGGTGGCGCACAGCGCCGGGGTCAGACTCAGCGCCAGCAACGCCGAGAACAGGATCGACACCGCCATGGCCAGGGTGAACTGGCGGTAGATCGCGCCCACCGAACCATCGGCCAGCGCCATTGGAATGAACACCGCGGTCAGTACCAGGGTGATGCCAACCACCGCGCCGGTCAGTTCTTTCATCGCCTTGGCGGTGGCCTCGCGCGGCGGCAGGCCCTCCTCGGCCATGATCCGCTCCACGCCCTCCACCACCACGATCGCATCGTCGACGATGATGCCGATCGCCAGCACCATGCCGAACATGGTCAGCACGTTGATCGAGTAGCCCGCTGCCAGCATCACCGCAAAGGTGCCCAGCAGCGCGATCGGCGCCACGATGGCCGGAATCAGCGTATAGCGGATGTTCTGCAGGAACAGGTACATCACCGCAAACACCAACACCATCGCCTCGACCAGGGTGATCAGCACCTTGCGGATGGAGATTTCCACGAACGGAGCGGTGTCGAACGGCACGCTGGCCTGCATGCCGGCCGGCAGGGTCGGCGCCAGTTCGGCCATGCGCGCGCGCACCGCACTGGCGGTACGCACCGCGTTGGCGCCGGGCGACAGCTGGATGCCCGCGGCGGTGGCTGCGGTGCCGTCTTCGCGGGTAGACCAGGCATAACTCTGCGCGCCCAGTTCCACCCGCGCCACATCACCGATCACCACTCGGGAGCCGTCAGGATTGGCGCGCAGCACGATCGCCGCGAAGGCTTCGGGCGTGCTCAACTGGCCTTCGGCGGTAAGCGGAATGGTCACCCGCTGGCCCGGCAACGCCGGCGAGTCGCCGACCCGGCCCGGGGCGATCTGCGCGTTCTGCGCGGTGATCGCCGCGGACAGGTCGGCCAGGGTCAGCCCATAGGAAACCAGCTGCGCCGGATCGACCCAGATCCGCATGGCGCGCTCGGCCCCGAACAACTGCACCCGGCCCACGCCATCGATGCGCCGCAGTTCCTCGACGATGCTGCGGGCCATGTAGTCGCCCAGCGCTACCTCGTCCAGGCGGCCGTCGGTGGATTTGAGCCCGACCAGCATCAGGAAGCCCGAGCCGGCCGCCTCCACGGTCAGGCCGTTCTGCCGCACCACCTGCGGCAGCCGCGGCTCAATCGCCTTGATCCGGTTCTGCACATCCACCTGGGCCAGCTCCGGGTCGGTGCCGGGGCGGAAGGTGGCGGTGATGCTGGCCTCGCCGGAGGTGTCGGTGGACGAGGAAAAATACAGCAGGTGCTTGACGCCGGACAGCTCGCGCTCGATCAGCCCCACCACCGCATCGTTCATGGTCTGCGCGGTGGCGCCGGGATAACTGGCATAGATGCTGACGCTGGGCGGGGCAACGCTGGGATAGCGTTCGATCGCCAGGCGCGGGATGGCCAGCACCCCGGCCAGCACCACGAAGATCGCCAGCACCCAGGCAAACACCGGGCGGTCAATGAAAAACTGCGGCATGCAACATCCTTTCGCCGTCGCGCGGCGGCGAGAGCGGCCTGTGCGGCATTGTCATGAAGAAGGAAAAGCTTTCGTCGTACTGCGGGAGTGCGGGAGTGCGGGACTGGGGGACTGGGGGACTGCGGGACTGCGGGACTGCGGGACTGCGGGACTGCGGGACTGCGGGCGCAAGAGCATTCACGAGCAACTGCAACAGCAACAGCGGCCGGTGCGCCTGTGCCGGGCTGGGCTGGTGCGGGTGGGTTGGCGGGACACGCCGCAAGTCCCGCTCCGCGGCCCGGCCCAGCCGCTGGCGGCTGTGCGTTCGGGCGCATGCGAGGCAGTGCCTCGCATGCAATGCGCCCTCACCCCTGGAGGCTCCGCCACCACATCCATGCGGTGGAGGGTCCCGCCAACCCACCCGCACCAGCCCTGGACACATTCTCGGCACTCACAGGAACGCAAAGCCCTCAGCGCAGCTGTCCTTGCTTGCCCTTGCTTGCCCTTGGCTCTGGCTTACCCATGCCCACCAGCCAACTGTCGGGGGTCGGGGTGGGTGGGTTCACGGGACCCTGAGCGCCATGGATGGCGCGACGGAGCCTACAGGGGTGAGGGCGGATTGCTTGCGAGGCACTGCCTCGCATGCGCCCGAACGCACAGCCGCCAGCGGCTGGGCCGGGCCGCGGAGCGGGACTTGCGGCGTGTCCCGTGAACCCACCCACCCCGACCCGGCCCGAACACGGGCGGCAAATGGGCTTTGGGCTTTGGGCTTTGGGCTTTGGGCTTTGAGCTTTGAGCTTTGAGCTTTGAGCTTTGAGCCGCTAAATAAAAAACAAACCCAATCGATCAGTGCGCTCCCCCCACCGTTGACGCAGCAGGCAACTTCCACGGCAGCGCCGTCACCGCCACGCCTTCCTGCAACCGCTCCTGACCTTCCACCACCACCCGTTGCCCGGCCTGCAGGCCGCTGCGCACCACGTACTGGCGCTGCACCTGACCATCCAGCTCGAGGGTGCGGATCACCGCCTTGCCATCGGCGCCGATCACCCAGGCATAGGCCTGCCCGCCGCTGCTGCGCAGCACCGCCTGCTGCGGCAACAGCAGCGCGGCCGGCTGTATGCCGCGCGGCACCCGGGCGCGCACGAACATGCCCGGCAGCAACCGGCGTTCGGGGTTGTCCACCACCACGCGCAGCACGACATCGCCGGTCTGTGCATCCACGTTGATCCCCGAGAACAGGATCCGGCCCTGCTCGGCGTAGACCTGCCCGCCGCTGCCGACCAGGGTCACCGGCAGCCCGTCGGCCTTGTTCAACCGGCCCGACAGCATGCTGCGCTGGATGCTCTCCAGCATCGATGCCGGCTGGCGCACATCCACGTAGACCTGGTCCAGCTGCTGCACCACCGCCATCGGCGTGGCATCGGCGGCGGTGACCAGCGCGCCCTCGGTGACCAGGGCCTGGTCGATACGACCGGCGATCGGCGCATCCACCGTGGCATGGCGCAGGTCCAGCCGGCGCCGCGCCAGCGTGGCGCGCGCCTGGGCCACATCGGCCAGCGCCTGCTGGTGTTCGGCGCGCGCATCATCGCGGGCCTGTTGGCTGACCGCCTGCGCGGCAGCCAGCGACTGCAGCCGCTCGGCCTGCACGCCGGTGCGCAGCAACGCGGCCTCACTGCGCTGCAGCAGCGCGGCAGCACTGTCCACGTCGGCGCGGAACGCGGCCGGGTCGATCTGGAACAGCGGCGCGCCGGCCTTGACCTCGGCGCCCTGCTCGAACAAACGCCTGAGTACGATGCCGCCCACCTGGGCGCGGATCTGCGCGGTACGCACCGCCGCCACCCGGCCAGGCAACTCGTCTTCGCGCTGCACCGCTGCCGGCGACAGCGCCAGCACGGTCACCTCCGGTGCGGCCGGCGGCGCGGCCTGCTCGCTGGAACATGCCGTCAGCGCAACGGCCAGTACTGCCGATACGGCAGCGAACTTCTTCAAGGTATTCATCGGTCGCACAAGGGGGCAGACGCCCGGCCAGAATCATGAACGGCGAGTCTGCGTGACCTGCATGGGGTTTCGATGTAGAAAATGTGGAGATACGATGGAGCACAAGCATCTTCTGGTCCGGCCCTGCATGCACGTCACCGAAACACCCTGCGCGCAGCCGCCGCAGTGGGACCGTTCGCTCTCCGCCCTGGTCCTGATCGTCGAAGACGAACCGGACATCGCCGACATCGTCGCCGCCTACCTGCACCGCGAGGGCGTGCGCACGCTGCGTGCCCACGACGGTCTGAACGCCCTGGCGCTGCACCGCAGCGCCCGCCCCGACCTGGTCCTGCTGGACGTGCAGATGCCCGGCATGGATGGCTGGACCGTGCTCAACACCCTGCGCCAGCGCGGCGATACGCCGGTGATCATGCTCACCGCGCTGGACCAGGACCTGGACAAGCTGACGGCGCTGCGCATGGGCGCCGACGACTACGTGGTCAAGCCGTTCAACCCGGCCGAAGTTGCCGCGCGCGTACGCGCCGTACTGCGCCGCACCCTGCATGCCCCGCGCGATGCCGCTCCCGGCATCCTGCGGGTGGGGCCGCTGGTGATCGACCCGCAGAACCACTCGGTGCACGTGGAAGGCGACGGCTACAGCCACGAACTGCTGCTGACGCTGACCGAGTACAAGCTGCTGCACTGCATGGCCCTGGCCCCGTCACGGATCTTCAGCCGCAGCGAACTGATGCTGCAGTGCCTGCCGGAAAGCGAAGCCCTGGAGCGCACCGTGGACAGCCACGTCAGCAAGCTGCGGCGCAAGCTCGATGACGTCGGCCTGGGCAATGTGCCAGCCAGCGTGCGCGGGGTCGGCTACCGGCTCAAGGCCGACCACTGATGCGCCGCTCCGGTCTGAGCCGGCACATCATGCTGTCGGTGTCGCTGATGGTGCTGGCGGTGATCGTGATGATGATCCTCGGCTCGTACGTGCTGTGCGCCGTGCTGATGGAATATTTCCCGATGGCCGCCGAAGAGCCGATCGGCTGGATGCCCACTGGCCCCGAGCTGGTGTGGATGGCCGGGGTCACCCTGATCGGCCTGGTGCTGGCGGTGGCCGGCTCGGTGCGCCTGTCCCAGCGCATCCTCACCCCGCTCAACTCGGTGGTGGACAGCATCGGCAAGCTGGCCGAGGGTGATCTGGGCGCGCGCGCCACGGCCAGCGACCGCTCGCTCGGCGAAGTGGCGCTGCTGGTGGACGACTTCAACGCGATGGCGCACCGGTTGCAGAGCCTGCAGGCCGACCGGGTGATGTGGCACGCGGCGATCGCGCACGAACTGCGCACCCCGGTGACCATTCTGCGCGGTCGCCTGCAAGGCTTGGCCGAAGGCGTGTTCGCCCCGGACCAGTCGCAGTTCCGCAGTCTGTTGACCCAGGTCGAAGGCCTGTCGCGACTGATCGAGGACCTGCGCGTATTGAGCCTGGCCGACAACGCCCGGCTGGAACTGCGTCGGGCCCGCAGCGACGTGGTGCAGGAAGTGCATTCGGTGATGAGCCTGGTCGACCCCGGCTTCCGCAACGGTGGCTTCGTCCTGGAACTGGAAACCTCGCGCGACGAACACCCGGCCCATTGCGACCCGATCCGGGTCCGCCAGGCGCTGATGGCGCTGCTGGAAAACGCGCGCCGCTATGCCACGCCGGGACGGGTGCGGATCGCGGTACACGACACCGCCACCCATGTGCAGATTTCCGTCGACGATGAAGGCCCCGGCATCGATCCGTTGCTGGGCGCGCAGATCTTCGACCCGTTCATCCGCGGCGACGGCTCGCGCTCGCGCCTGCGCGGCGGCAGCGGGCTGGGCCTGACCGTGGTCAAGGCCATCGCCGATGCGCACGGCGGGCGGGTCTGCTGCACCGCCAGTGCGCTGGGCGGGTCACGCTTCGTCATCGAGTTGCCGCGCCAGTAGCGGCGTCGGCGCGCGCCAGGCTGCGCATGCGCGTGCCCAGCCGGTCCAGGTTGGCGTCGATCGCAACCAGCTCCTGCTGCTGTGCCGCCGGCAGGCGCGCGCGCAACTGCTGCTGCAACTGCTGCCACGCCGGTACGCCGCGCGCGCTGATGGCAGCGGTGGCGGCCGCGGCGGCATCGCGCTCGCTGCCCAGTGGCAGGCCGTAGCCGCCGGCAGGCACCAGCGCCGCCGGACTGACCAGCTGGCCGGTGTCATGCAGCAAGGCCATCAAGGTGTCGCGGGCGGCGTCGGCGGCCTGCGTCGGCGTGCCCAGTGAGCGCTTGAGCACGTCACGCGCGCGCAGCTCTTCGCGTTGGCGTGTGGCCTGTTCCAGCAGCAGCAGCGCGGCGGTCGCGCGCAGGCCGCCCTGCTCCAGCCACGGCGCCCGCTGGGCCGCTGGGCGCTGCAGCCACGCCGTTACCTCGGGGCTGCCCAGCGGCAGTTCACGCCGGGCCACGTCGAACAGCTGCTGGTAGTGATCCTGCGCCGAGGCGAAATAGTAGCCCTGGCGCGTTGCCGCGGCACGGTCCTGCAGCACCGTCGCGTCGGCGTGCCCTTGGCGTTCCAGGCGGGCCAGCAGCCCGCGCGGGGTGATCCGGTTCAGGCCTGGGCTGGCCCAGCGCGGCACGCCTTCCTGCAGCAGCTTGCCGGTTTCCACGGCGCAGTTGTTGCTCACGAACAGGTACTGGCCGTCGTAGCTCCAATGCACCTGCGCCACCCGCTCAAGCAGGCTGGCAATGTCGCCACGCTGCAGGCGCAACGGTACCGACGACAGTCCGCGCAGTTCCAGCTGGGTGTATTCGTTGATGACCTGGTTCAGCGGCAGCACGAACAACCGTGACGGGTAAGCGCCGGTAAGCCCGCGCCAGCTGGAAATCTGCACATCGCCAACGAACGCGCGGAACGACAGCACCCGGTGATGGGACAGGTCCATCCGGCACGCCGGGCCCGGCGCGCGACCGGGCGCGCAGATCACCAGCCGCAGCATGCTGTGGCCCCAGCGGCTCATCAGCTGGTCGTTGCCTTCGGCCAGCAGGTAGTCCACCGCGTACACGCGGGCCGGATCCAGTTGCAGCAGCGAGGCGGCACCGGAGGCGTCTTCGGCCTGTACCAGCGGCAGCCGTGCGTCGCAGGCCGGGGCATGGGCGCTGGCACCGATCTGCGCGCTGAACCACGCATTCAACGCCGGGCGACGGCAGGCGAAGTCGGCATCCAGCAGGAAGTGTTCGGCATTGACCGCCAGGAATTCGGCCGGGCTGGCGCGCTCATAGTCGTCCGGGCTGCGCGTGCTGAAGTGGTTGGCGGTGCGGCCCAACCGCCACGGGCGTTGCTGCCAGCCACTGAGGTCGCGCCAACGCGCCGTGCGCGACCAGCCGCCGCTGTCGGCGCGGTCCAGCACATGGGTGAGTTCGTGGATCAGCGCGGCCTGCAGCGCGCGCGGCAGGGGCTGTCCATCGCGCACGTCATCAAGCAGGTCACGCCGCAGCGTAATCGCGCCCTGGCGGGTGCGCCCATGCACGTGGTCGGGAAGCGCGGCCGACCAACCCACCCGCACCGGCTGCGCGAAGCGCGCCTGCCAGGTTGCCGGTAGTTGGCGTTGGATGTCCTGCAGCGCGCGTTCGGCGGCGATCACCTGCCGCGCGTCCAGCCCGGCCGGCTGCAAGTCGAACTGCAACGCCGCCTGTGCAAGCGGGCTGGCCAACAGCACCGCCAGGACCGCCCAGCGCCAGCGGCGGGCCCGGCGGCAGATGGGCATCAGCGTGCCAGCAGGGTCCGGGCCAACACCAGGTCGCTGGCATCACGCTGCGCAGTGTCGTGTTCGCGCAGGTGCAGCAGCGCCGCATCCAGGCGTGCGCCACGGATCGCGCCGTCGCTGGCGACAAACGCCGCCGCATCTTCGCGTGCGTCGAGCACGATCTTGTCATCGTCCGAGCTGGACGAACCGGCCGAGGATGCACCGGAGGCGGAGCCAGCCGAGGAACCGGCAAAACTGGAGGCAAACGCCGACAGCGGCAGGGCAAGCACGGCAAGAAGCAGAATCGGACGCATCATCAGGGTGTCGTTCGGGTCAGGAAAGCCAAGAGCGTATCGCCTGCGTGAAGACCTGTCGCGGCCTACAGGTCGAACAGCTTGCCGGGATTCAGCAGCGCTTGGGGATCAAACGCCCGTTTGACCGCCTTCATCAACGCAATTTCAGGTGCGCTTCGGGTGCTGTCCAGGTAGCCCTTCTTGACCAGGCCGATGCCGTGTTCGGCAGAAATACTGCCGTCGAAACGGGCCAACACCTGCGCCAGCAGTTTGGTTACATGCTCACACTGGGTCAGGAATTCCGCATCCGGCGTGGCATCGGGCTTGAGCACGTTGATATGCAGGTTGCCGTCACCGATATGCCCGAACCAGACCACGTCAAAGTGCGGGTAGGCCTGGCCGATCAGCGCCTGGGTTTCGGCCATGAACGCGGGCATCGCCGAGATCCGCACCGACACGTCGTTCTTGTAGGGCTTGTAGCGCGCCAACGCTTCGGTGATGCCTTCGCGCAGCCGCCACAGCTGCGCGGCCTGCGCGTCGCTGGCACTGACCACGCCATCGCTCACCCAGTCCTGCGCCATGCAGGCCTCGAAAGCCGCCATCGCAGCGGCCTCCTGCGCCGCGTCGCCGGCGGCGAATTCGGTAACCACGTAGAACGGGTGCACCTGGTCAAACGGTGCCTGCGCACCGTCCGCCAGTACGTGTTCCAGTGCGCGGTCGGTGAAGAATTCAAATGCCTGCAGCTGCAAGCGCTCACGGAAGGCCGCAAACACCTGCATCAACACTTCGAAACTGGGCAGCGCCAGCAGCATCACGTTGCTGGCCGGCGGCGGATCGGTCAGCCGCAGCGTGGCTTCCACGATCACCCCGAGGGTCCCTTCGGAGGCGATCAGCAGCTGGCGGAAATCGTAGCCGCTGGAATTCTTGATCAAGCCCTTGTTGAGTTCCAGCAACTGGCCGTCGGCGGTGACCACTTTCAGCCCGGCGATCCATTCGCGCGTGTTGCCGTAACGGATCACCCGGATACCCCCGGCGTTGGTGGCGATGTTGCCGCCGATCGAACAGGAACCCCGCGCGGCGAAATCCACCGGGTAGATCAGCCCGTGTTCGCGCGCGGCGTTGTGCACCGCTTCCAGCGCCATACCTGCCTGTACGGTCAGGGTGCGGTCGACCGCATCGAATGCCAGCGGCTTGTTCATCCGCTCCAGACTCAGCACCAGCTCGCCATTGGCCGCCACCGCGCCACCGGACAGACCGGTACGCCCACCCGACGGCACTACCGCCACCTGCTGCGCCGAGGCCCAGCGCAGGATCGCCTGCACGTCTTCAACGCTGCCGGGCAACGCAATCGCCAGCGGCGCCGGGGTCCAGCGCCGGGTCCAGTCGCGCCCGTAATGCTCCAGGTCGGCCGGATCGGTCTTGAGCCGCAGCCCGGGGCAGTCCTGCAGCAGCGAAGAAAGGCGCGGGTCGGTCATGGCGTCAAGACAGGACTATGGGGAATCGCCAAGCGTAGCAGACCCCTGCCGCCGGCCTGGCCTTGACGGTGGCCTGGGGCCATGCAGACGGATGCATCTGAAACCATCGCCCCACACTTTGGCGCACTGCACAATCCACGGTCCGTTCTGGCATAGTTGGGTGCTCCCGCCCCTTGCCGCCGCCCGCCCATGTCGCCGAAGAAGACCTCGTTCCCGAAGCAGGATATCCGTGTGCTGTTGCTGGAGGGGGTGAGCCAGACCGCGATCGACGTCTTCACCGCCGCCGGCTATTCGCAGATCGAACTGCACAGCAAGGCCCTGCCCGAAGACGAGCTCAAGGCGCGCATCGCCGAGGCGCACATCGTGGGCATCCGCTCGCGCAGCCAGCTCAGCGCCGAGGTGCTGGCCCACGGCAAGCGCCTGATGGCGGTGGGCTGCTTCTGCATCGGCACCAACCAGGTGGACCTGGATGCAGCCGAGCTGGCTGGCATCCCGGTGTTCAACGCGCCCTACTCCAACACCCGCAGCGTGGCCGAACTGGTCATCGCCGAAGCAATCATGCTCACCCGTGGCATCCCGCAGAAGAACGCCGAATGCCACCGAGGCGGCTGGTCCAAGTCGGCCGCCGGCAGCCATGAAGTGCGCGGCAAGACCCTGGGCATCATCGGCTATGGCCACATCGGCACCCAGGTCGGGGTGATGGCCGAGGCGATGGGCATGCAGGTGGTTTTCCACGACGTGGAAACCAAGCTGTCGCTGGGCAATGCACGCGCGGCGATCAGCCTGGAGGACCTGTTGGCGCGCGCCGACATCGTGACTGTGCACGTGCCTGAAACGCCGGCCACGCAGTGGATGATCGGCGCGGCCGAGCTGGCGCGGATGCGCCCGGGCGCGCACCTGATCAATGCCGCACGCGGCACCGTGGTCGACATCGACGCGTTGGACGCGGCGCTGCAGTCGGGCCATATCGGCGGCGCGGCGCTGGATGTATTCCCGGTGGAGCCCAAGGGCAATGGTGATGCATTCGTGTCGCCGTTGACCGCGCACGACAACGTCATCCTGACCCCGCATGTCGGCGGCAGCACGTTGGAGGCACAGGACAACATCGGCGTGGAAGTGGCGGCCAAGCTGGTGCGCTACAGCGACAACGGCAGCACCCTGTCGGCGGTCAACTTCCCCGAAGTGACCTTGCCCGAGCATGCCGAAAGCCTGCGCCTGCTGCATATCCACCAGAACGTGCCGGGCGTGCTGTCCAAGGTGAATGAGATCTTCTCCCGGCACAACGTGAACATCGACGGCCAGTTCCTGCGCACCGACCCGAAGGTGGGCTACGTGGTGATCGACATCACCGCCAGCGAGGAACAGGCTGGCGCGGTACGCGAGGCGCTGGCCGCCATCCCGGGGACCTTGCGCACGCGCGTGCTGTATTGACCCACGATTGTCGGGCGGCTGGCCACGGAATCGTGTGCGGCGCAGGCACCGGAACCCGGTAGCGCCACGCCTGCGTGGCTGCAGCCACGGCATGCCCGGCACCGCCTCCTGTGCGCGCCCGGTAGAGCCGAGCCATGCTCGGCTGCCTTTCGCCGCCGACCGGGATTTTGATCGCGGCGTTGGCCAGGTCGGTAATCTCGCGCCAAGGCTTGCCAAGCATGGCTCGGCACTACCCATGCGCGGGCGGTACCGCCTCCTGGGCTTGCCGAGCGTGGCTCGGCACTACCGATGCACGGCCGGTAGAGCCGAGCCATGCTCGGCTGCCTTTCGCCGCCGACCGGGATTTTGATCGCGGCGTTGGCCACGTCGGTAATCTCGCGCCAAGGCTTGCCGAGCATGGCTCGGCACTACCCATACGCGGCCGGTATCGCCTCCTGGCCTTGCCGAGCATGGCTCGGCACTACCCATGCACGCCCGGTACCGCCTCCTGGCCTTGCCGAGCATGGCTCGGCACTACCGATGCCCGCCCGGTAGAGCCGAGCCATGCTCGGCTGCCTTTCCTCACCGACCGCGCGTGTCGCAAGGGACGTTCGGTGTCGGCGGTTACCGCGCCAGCCAGCGTTTTGCCATGCGCGGCAGCGAATCGTCACCGTCCGGGGTCTCGATCGCGGCGTTGGCCACGTCGGTGATCTCGCGCCAGGCCAGCGCCAGCGATTCCTCGCTGATCGCAAACTGCTCGCTGCCCAGCGCCCGCACCACGTAACGGGCGTCGTAGTGCCAATGGCCAAGCACGTCCTTGCGTTCGGGGATCCAATGCTTGTCCAGGTCCAACAGCGCGCCGTCCTCCAGCACCAGTCCGTCCAGGCCGGACTCCTCTTCGGCCTCCTTCAACGCCACCCGGGCCAGGTTGCGGTCGCCGTCGGCATGGCCGCCCAGCTGCAGCCAGCGGTCCAGTTTTCGATGGTGGGTCAGCAGCACGCGCTGCCCATCGGCGCTGACCAGCCACGCGCTGCCGGTGAAATGGCCCGCCAGGCGCTCGCGCCGGAAGGGGTTCTCCGGGTCGTCCAGAAGTGTGCTGAATTCGTCAGCCAGGGCGGCGTGTCCGGGATGGCGCTGCGCATATGCGGCCAGCTGGGCGCGGAGTTCCGCATCAACAACGACAACGGATTCAGGGTTGAGCGACATGGTGGCAGGGGTGTCAGGCGGAATTTGGCGATTATCGCCGGGTCATGCTGCATTTGTGCTTGTGCGCGGGCTTCAGCTTTGGCTAAGGTACAGCGGGCCCTGCACCACCGGGGCGCCCAGTTGCCATCAAGGGGCGCGGCAATGTACCGCGCACCTCACCTTTGTCCATTTAGGGAAGCACTGCATGCTGAAGTCTCTGTTGAGGGTCAAACCGGTCGAACCGGCCGGGCACGTCGACGCCGGTGAACCGATCGAAGGCAGCCTGGACGGCGAAGCCACGTTGAAACGGACTCTCACGGCGAAACATCTCATCATGCTTGGCATCGGTGCGGTCATCGGCGCCGGTATTTTCGTGCTTACCGGCCAGGCCGCGGCCAACCACGCCGGCCCGGCAGTGATGCTGTCGTTCGTGTTCGCCGGCATCGCCTGCGCGCTGGCCGGCCTGTGCTACGCCGAGTTCGCCGCAATGATGCCGGTCTCCGGCAGCGCCTACTCCTACTCCTACGCCACCCTGGGCGAAGGCATGGCCTGGTTCATCGGCTGGTGCCTGGTACTGGAGTACCTGTTCGCCTCGGCCTCGGTTGCGGTGGGCTGGTCGGCGTACCTGATCAGTTTCATCACCACCACGCTGCACATGCCGTTCCCCGAGGCGCTCAGTGCCGCACCGATCAGCTGGACCGGGCACGAGTTCATCGCCTCGGGCAAGCTGTTCAACCTGCCGGCCGTGCTCATCGTGGCCGCGGTCACCGGCCTGCTGTACGTGGGCGTGACCCAGTCGGCGTTCGTCAACGCGATCATCGTGGCCATCAAGGTCACGGTGATCTGCCTGTTCATCGGCTTCGGTGCCGCACACATGGATACCGCCAACTGGCACCCGTTCATTCCGGAAAACACCGGCGTGCCCGGCGAGTTCGGCTGGAGCGGTGTGTTCCGTGCGGCCACCATCGTGTTCTTCGCCTACATCGGCTTCGATGCGGTCTCCACCGCTGCCGGTGAAACCAAGGACCCCCAGCGCAACATGCCGATCGGCCTGCTCGGCTCGCTGGCGGTGTGCACCATCGTGTACATCATCGTGTGCGCGGTGCTGACCGGCATGCTGCCCTACCACCTGCTGGGTACCGACAAGCCGGTGGCCACCGCGCTGGAAGCCTACCCGAGCCTGTCCTGGCTGAAGACCGCCGTTGAGATCGGCGCGATCGCCGGCCTGTCCTCGGTGGTGCTGGTGATGATGATGGGCCAGACCCGCATCGCCTACACGATCTCCCGCGACGGCCTGTTGCCGAAGATCTTCGGCAAGGTCCACAAGCGCTTCCGCACCCCGTACTGGAGCACGATCGTGGTAGGCGTGCTGGCCGCTTCGCTGGCCGGCCTGATGCCGCTCAACGTGCTCGGCGAGCTGGTCTCGATGGGCACCCTGCTGGCCTTCGCCACGGTCTGCATTGGCGTGTTGATCCTGCGCTACACCCGTCCGGAACTGCCGCGACCGTTCCGCGTGCCGCTGGTATGGGTGATCTGCCCGCTGGGCGCGCTGTCGTGCCTGTTCCTGTTCTGGCAGGCGTTCGTGGTGCATTGGCACCTGTTCGTAGGCTGGACCCTGCTCGGCCTGTGCATCTACTTCGGCTACGGCATGCGCAACAGCAAGCTCAACAAGCCGTCCGCCTGATCGCCCCGACGGGCCGGCTGCAACGCCGGCCCGTGCCACATCCGCATCCATAAGAAACCACACCATGTTCAAGCAATTGTGGGCCACCAAGCACCCGCACGCCGCCCATGAAGACGCCAACGGCCTGAGCCTGCGCCGCACCCTGGGGCCGTGGGGCCTGACCGCGCTGGGCATCGGCGCGGTGATCGGCGGCGGCATCTTCGTCATCACCGGCCAGGCCGCCGCCAACCACGCCGGCCCGGCCATCATGCTGTCCTTCGTGCTGGCTGCGATCTGCTGCGCGTTCTGTGCGATGGCCTATGCCGAGTTCGCGGCGATGGTGCCGGTGTCCGGCAGCGCCTACACCTACACCTATGCCACCTTCGGCGAGCTGTCGGCCTGGTTCATCGGCTGGATGCTGGTGCTCGAATATGGCGTCTCGGCCTCGGCGGTAGCCGTCAGCTGGACCGGCTACTTCCTCAGCCTGCTCAGTCATTTCGACATCCACCTGCCGGCGGCACTGGTCAGCGCGCCGCTGGACGGCCAGCTTCGCCCGACCGGGGCGATCGCCAACCTCCCCGCCGCGGTGCTGGTGCTGCTGCTGACCTGGCTGTGCTACGTGGGCATCAGCAAGTCCTCTGCGATGAACATGGCGATGGTGGTGCTGAAGACGGCGCTGATCATTCTGGTGATCGTGGTGGGCTGGAAGTACGTCGATCCGGCCAACTGGACCCCGTTCATCCCCGCCAACGAAGGCCCCGGCAAATACGGTTTCGATGGCGTGCTGCGCGGCGCGGCGATGGTGTTCTTCGCCTACATCGGTTTCGAGGCGGTATCGGTGGCCGCGCAGGAATCACACAAACCGCAGCGCGACATGCCGATCGGCATGCTGCTGTCGCTGGTGATCTGCACGGTGCTGTACATCGCGATGGCCGCGGTGATGACCGGGCTGGTGCCCTACCAGCTGCTGGGCACCGACGAGCCGGTGGTGACCGCGGTGGCCGCCCATCCCCAGCTGGGTTGGTTGCGGGTGATCGTGGAGATCGGCGCGCTGATCGGCTTGTCGTCGGTGGTGCTGGTGATGGTGATCGCGCAGCCGCGCATCTTCATGATCATGGGCCGCGACGGCCTGCTGCCGCCGATGTTCACCAAGATCCACCCGAAGTACCGCACCCCGCACCTCAACACGGTGATCACCGGTATCGGCATCGCGCTGCTGGCGGCGCTGTTCCCGCTGGACATCCTGGGTGAGCTGACGTCGATGGGCACGTTGATCGCGTTTGCGGCGGTGTGTGCCGGCGTGCTGATCCTGCGCCGCACCCAGCCGGACCTGCCGCGGCCCTTCCGGATGCCGATGGCGTGGCTGATCTGCAGCCTGGGCGTGTTCAGCTGCATCGCGCTGCTGACTGCGATGACGGCGCACAATTGGATGCTGATGGGGATCTGGACGGTGCTCGGCTTTGCGATCTACTTCGGTTACGGGTATCGGCATAGCCGCCTGCGCCCCCGGTAATGCCGGCCGGCTCCAGACACACCCGACACCATTCACGGGGACTGCCGGCCGCTGGCCGGCACCACGCCCTCCCCGCACGTTCCTGGCGAGCCGCCCGGCGGCCGCCACCAGCCGGGCGCGCCAAACCGGGGCGAGCGCCGTAAAATAGTCGACATGAACACCCCCACCTACCCCTACGACACCGCGCGCCTGAGTGATCTGGCCCAGGTCCTGATCGACAACGTGCGTGAGCTGGCCCAGGCCGGCTGGACGCCGGCCACCAGCAGCAACTTCTCCCACCGCCTGGATGACCGCCATGCGGCGATCACCGTGTCCGGCAAGGACAAGGGGCGGCTGGTGGAGGACGACATCATGGTGGTGGACTTCGACGGCAAGGCCGTGGGGCGCCCGCTGCGCCCGTCCGCCGAAACGCTGCTGCATACGCAGTTGTACCGGCGCTTCCCGGACATCGGCTGCGTGCTGCATACCCATTCACCGGTACAGACCATCGCCTCACGCCTGTATGCGCCGCAGGGGCACATCCGGCTGGAAGGCTACGAGCTGCTCAAGGCCTTCCACGGCAACAGCACCCACGAAATGGCCATCGAGGTGCCGGTGTTCGCCAACACCCAGGATATGGACGTGCTCGCAGCGCAGGTGGACGCGCTGCTCGACACCCAGTCCCTGTGGGGCTACCTGATCGACGGCCACGGCCTGTACGCCTGGGGCCGCGACATGGCCGAAGCGCGCCGGCACATGGAAGCGTTTGAGTTCCTCTTCCACTGCGAGCTGGAACTGCGCAGGCTGCGCAACTGAGGCAGGCCCGCCATAGGTGATGCCGGCGGCCCACAGGGTGCTGGCCGGCGCCCGGGGATCCACCCGCGTTCAGGGGGAGTCGGCCAGCGGCCGGCACTACCCAAACCGACGCATCCACCGTCCTGCCTGCCCCAAATTCCTGAAGGGAATCTGTATTCCGCCCTTCACCATCAGCCTGCGCCCCCGCACCCGGCGCCGCACTGGTACCCTTTCCCTCCCCCCTTTCGCCTCGCTGCTGCCGCCATGAGCCGACTCCGCATTTTTGACGACACCGCCCCGGACACTCCGCTGTTCGACAGCCGCGACGGCGCGGCGATCGCCGCCGAACTGAAGCAGATCGGCGTTACCTTCGAGCGCTGGCAGGCCACCCGCGACGTCGCCCCCGGCGCCAGCCAGGACGAGGTATTCGCGGCCTACAAGGCCGATATCGACCGCCTGGTTGCCGAGCACGGTTTCAAGAGCGTGGACGTGGCCTCGATCGCGCCGGACAACCCCAACCGCGCCGAACTGCGCAGGAAGTTCCTGGACGAGCACTTCCACAAGGAAGACGAAGTGCGCTTCTTCGTGGCCGGCTCCGGGCTGTTCACCCTGCACCTGGACGGCAAGGTGTACGAGATCGAGTGCGTCAAGAACGACCTGATCGCCGTACCCGATGGCATCACTCACTGGTTCGACATGGGCGAGGCGCCCAGCTTCGTGGCCATCCGCTTCTTTACCGAAGCCGACGGCTGGGTCGGTCATTTCACCGGCAGCGACATCGCCCAGCAGTTCCCGCGTTACCACCCCGCACAGCACCAGGCCGACTGATCCATGTCGCATCCCACCGTCATCCTCACCGATATCGAAGGCACCACCAGCAGCATTTCGTTCGTCAAGAACGTGCTGTTTCCGTATGCGCGCAAGGCGTTACCGGCGTTCGTCGCCGCGCACGGCCAGCAGCCGGAGGTACGCCGCTGGCTGGACGCGGTGGCCGTGGAAATCGGCGGCGCCTGCCAGGACAGCCTGATCGTGGAAACGCTGCAGGGCTGGATCGACCAGGATCGCAAGCACACCGCGCTGAAGGCGCTGCAGGGCATGATCTGGGAAAGCGGCTACCGCAACGGCGACTACAAGGCGCACTTCTACCCGGAGGTGGCGGCTGTACTGAAGGGCTGGCATGCCCAGGGCATGCCGCTGTATGTGTATTCGTCCGGCTCGGTGCCGTCGCAGAAACTGTTCTTCGGTTTCAGCGAGGCCGGTGACCTGACCGGGCTGGTATCGGGCTGGTTCGACACCGAAGTGGGGGGCAAGCGCGACGCCGACAGCTACCGTCACATCGTGCAGGCCATCGGCGTGCCAGCCGCGCAGATCGTGTTTCTCTCCGACGTGGTGGAAGAACTGGATGCCGCGCGCGAGGCCGGCCTGCAGACGCGTCTGCTGGACCGCCTGGACGACTACCCGCTGCCGCGCAGCGGCGAGGCCACCCACGGCCACGACCGCGTCGAAAACTTCCAGCAGATCACGCTGTAGCCCACCGCCACCACGGTAGCGCCGATGCGGTAGCGCCGACGACTGGGAGGTGCAGCCCACCCACCGTCGGCGCTACCGCGTTTCCGCATTGGCGTTCATTACGGCATTGGCGTACCTGCCCAATGCCCACGTCGTCGCATCCACCCTGCCCGTCATCGCCCCCCGTCGCGCTACCTTGCCTGCATGTCCGCCAGCGAGGTGAAGCGCACCGTTCTGCGCAGGGTGTCCAGGTTCGTATCGCTGCGCAGGCGGATCGTCACGGTCTCGCCCGGCACCAGGTCCAGTGCGTTGTCGTCCAGCGTGGCATCCAGGCCGTCGAAGTCGATCCACAGCGCGCGCACCAGTTGCCGGGCACGCAGAGTCAGCACATAGCCATCGCCGTCAGCGCGCAGCGTGCTGTCAATCGCCGCCGGTGCCAACGCAAGATTCTTGGCCGCCACGAAATACACCACCTGCTGCGACACCACCTGCCTGCCGTCCAGCAACTCCACCACCGCCACCGTACGCGTCGGGTCTGCGCCCTTCAACAGATCGGCATCGGCAAACCGCCCTACCTCCAGCGCCGACAACGGCGGCAGCGCCACCGCGTGCGTCTGGCTGTGGCGCAGCGTGCCGTCGATATCCATCACGCGCAGCCGCCATGTTGCCTGCAGGCCCTGCTGGCGGTCATTGAGCAGGCTCACCCGGGTCACGCCTTCATCGCGAAGCGCCGCGACCGCATGATCGGCGAAGAACCGCCTGGCATGGAAATGCAGCGCCTTCCAACGCCCGGCATGATCGATGCTCGACCACGACGCGCCCGGCCATACATCGTTGAGCTGCCAGTACAGCGAGCCCATCGTGTACGGGCGCGACGCGCGGTGATGCAGCGCAGCCAGCTCGATGCCATCGGCCTGCATCACCTGGCTCAGATAGACAAATGCGGGAAAATCACGCGGAGTGCCGTATTCCTCGTCGATGTACCTGAGCAGGCGCTGGTTGCCCTCGCCCGCCATGAACTTCTGGTGCGCACGTACCGTGGGACTGTCCACGTGCTGCTCGGCGGCAGGAATGATGCCGTCCAGCGTGCGCAGCACCGGCCACGCCTGCAGGCCGTACTCGGACATGAAGCGCGGCGTCTCGCGCAGGTACGCGGTCACCGGTAGCGCCGGATTGCCCCACACCTGCCAGTAGTGTTTGTCGCCACGGGTGGAATCGTTGGCTTTTTCGTCCAGGTCATTGCTGGGCGAGCTGGACCAGTACGGCACGCCCAACCCTTCCTCGCTGACCACCTGGCGCAGGTCATGGCCGAACAGGTCCACGTAGCCCTGCCATACCTTGGCCGCGAAGGCCGGAGCTGCTGCCGTCAGGTCGCGGCCGTGGCCCCAATCCTTCCACGCGGTTTCTTCCTCGTTGTTGCCACACCACAGCACCACGCTGGGGTGGTGGCGCAACCGGCGCACGTTGTCGCGCGCTTCGGCCACCACGTTGGCGCGGAACGCCGGGTCGAAGCCGGGCTGCATGCCGCCGCCGAACATGAAGTCCTGCCAGATCAGCAGGCCCAGTTCGTCGGCGATGTCAAAGAACGCATCGTCTTCGTAGTAACCGCCGCCCCAGTTGCGCAGCATGTTCATGTTGGCGTCGCGGGCGGCGGTGAGTTCGCGACGGATGCGCGCTTCATCGACCCGGGCCGGGAACATGTCGAACGGAATCACGTTGGCGCCCTTGGCGAAGATCGGCACGCCATTGATGACAAAGGCGAAGCCCTGCCCGCCCTGGCGGTCGGCCTCACGGCGCAGTTCCACGGTGCGCAGGCCGATCCGTTGCTCGATGCGGGCGCTGTCGGCGTCGTCCGGCGCCAGCGTGGCGCGTACGGTGTAGCGTGCCTGCTCACCCTGCCCGGCCGGCCACCAGCGACGCGGCTGCTCCAGTGACACCGGCAGCGTGACCCGGTTGTCACCGGCTTGCAGCGTGGCGTTGCGGTCGATGCGGGCCACCGCCTTGCCGTCGGGGTCCAGCACCTCCACGTGCAGTGCGGCAGCGCCGGCTGCGGTGGACTCCACCTGCACGGCAATCGCCAGTTGGGCCCGGTCGGCATCCAGCGCTTCGGTCTGCACCGCCATGCCCGTCAGCCGCTGCGCATTCCAGCTCTGCAACCGCACCGGGCGCCAGATCCCGGCCGTCACATAACGCGGGCCCCAATCCCAGCCAAAGTGATACCCCGGCTTGCGTACGAAGTTGCCGACCATCGCATCCTTGGGCTCGTCGCCATAGGGTGACGGATAGTTGCCCGCGATCCTGTGCGGCATCGCCTGCACGCCCGGCAGCAGCGTGGTGATCGGCGAACGCAGCACGATGCGCAGTTCGTTGCCGCGGGCGCGCAGCCTACCGTCCACGCGCGCGCGCCAGGTGCGATGGCTGTTGTCGGCCTGCAGCAGCGGGGTGCCGTTGAGGCTGACGGTGGCGAAGGTGTCCAGGCCTTCGAAGGCCAGCTCGGCATGCGCGCGGGCCAAGGTGACCGCGTCCACGTCAAAGCGCGCGCGGTACTCCCAGTTGGCGAGGCCGATCCACTGCAGCCCGGCCTCGGGCGCGCCCACATAGGGGTCGGGTATCAGCCCCTGTGCCAGCAGGTCGGTATGCACCGCGCCGGGTACCTGTGCCGGCCGCCACTGCTGCAACCCCGGGTGCGCAGCACCGCGCGCATCGCCAGGCAGCAGCCGGAACGACCATTGCGCCTGCAGCGCGGTGGCACCCGCCGGCCCTGCCGCCACGGCCAACGCCGCCAGCAGCAGCCAGCCCCACCCCCCAACACCCCGATGCACGCCCATAACGCCCCCGCTGTCGCCGGCCACTGGCCGGCACGTTCATGGAACCCCGGAACCCGGCGCGATCAACGCACCACGTTGAGCACTTCGTAGCACGCACCCATGGTGTGGTAATCGGTCTTGCCGGCCGGGCTCTTTTCATCGCTGTACTTGCGGTTGTCCGCATCCAGGATGCGATACCACGCGCCGTAGCGGTGATCGATCATGTGCTGCCAGGCATAGCCCCACAGCCGGTCGTACCAGTCCCAATACTGCGCATCACCGGTACGCTTGGCCAGCAGCGCGGCGGTGGCCAGCGATTCGGCCTGCACCCAGAAATACTTGTCGTCATCGCACACGCTGCCATCGGGCGCGAACCCGTAGTACAGCCCGCCGCGCGCCTCATCCCAGCTGCGCGCCACCGCCACGTCGAACAGGTGGCGGGCGGTGGGTACCAGCCAGTCCACCTGCACGTGCCGGTCCAGGATCAGCAGCAGCTTGGCCCACTCGGTCTGGTGGCCGGGCTGGAAACCCCACGGGCGGAACAGGTGCCTGGGGTTGTCGCGGTTGTAGTTCCAGTCGATCTGCCACTGCGGGTCGTAATGCTCCCACACCAGGCCATCGCCCTGCGCGGCCTGCCGCTGGGTAATGTGCTCGGCCAGCAGCAGCGCACGTTGCAGGTAGCGGTCTTCGCCGCTGGCCTCGAACGCGGCCAGCATCGCCTCGCACATGTGCATGTTGGCGTTCTGGCCACGGTAATCGCTGAAGGTCCAGTCCGCGTCGGCCTCGTCCTTGTACAGGCCGAACGCCGGCTCCCAGAAGCGCAGCTCCAGCAACTGCCACGTTTCGTCCATCCACCCGCGCGCATCGGCGATACCGGCCTTCAGCGCGCAGCTGTAGGCCAGCAGCACGAAGGCCACGCCGTAGCAGTGGTTGGTGGCGTCCTCAACCACGCCCTCGCGCAGCGTCCAGGCATAGCCGCCGGTGGCCGGGTTGCGGTGCACCTGGCGCAGGTAGCGCACGCCATGCTCGACGGCGGCCAGGTCCTCGGGCTTGGCAAACTCGCGGTAGGCCATCGCGTGGTTGAACACGAAGCGGGTGCTGCTCACCAGGTGACGGTGGCCGGCGTCGTACACGCTGCCATCGTCGCGGTAGTAGTGGAAGAAGCCGCCCTTGGGGTCGATCTCGTGCGGCTGGTAGAAGGCCATCGTCTGCGCGATATGTGCACGCAGGAAATCGGGCGAACGGAAATCGGGTGTGGCCGGAACGCGCGTGGTCATGCGGCATCTTCCTGTTGTTGCTGCAGCAGTTGCTGGACTTCGCCCAGGCTGGGCATGGCGGCAAACGCGCCCTTGCGGGTCACCGCCAACGCGCCAACCGCAGCGCCGAAGCGGATGGCACCGGTCAGTGCGCCGGGGTCCTGGCAGAAGGTGGCAAAGCCGGGGCCATCGCCGCCGCGCTCACCAATGCCGAACAGCAGGCCACCCACGAAGGCATCACCGGCGGCGGTGGAATCCACGGTCTGCACGCGGAAGCCGTTGAGTACGCCGCGTGCGTGGCGGGTGTGCCAGCGGATCGGTGCGGCGCCATCGGTGATGACGACGGCCTGCGCCCGGGCCCCCAGCAACCGCGCGATCACTGCATCGGCTCCGCCGGTCTGGGCGGCGGCCAGGTAATCCAGTTCCTCGCGCGACAGCTTGACCAGCTCGGCCAGCGCCAGCGCTTCCCACAGCCGCGGCAACGGGTCCACATCGGCCGGCCACAGCGCGGGGCGCAGGTTGAGGTCGATGCTGACCATCGCACCGGCATCGCGCGCCCGGCGCATGCCCTCCAGCGTGGCCTCGGCGATCGCCGCTTCGGTCAGGCTGTTGGAACACACATGGAAACTGCGGGTGCCGGCAAAACAGTGGGGGTGGAAGTGTTCGCTGCGGAACAGCAGGTCCGCCGCCGGCGGCCGGTAGAAGCTGAAACTGCGCTCGCCGTGCGCATCCAGCGCCACGAACGCCAGCGCGGTCTTGGCCGCGTCGGTGCGCACGATGCAGTCGGTGGCTACCCCGGCCTGGGCCAGGCTGTCAGCGAGGAAGTCGCCGAACATGTCCCTGCCCAGCATGCCGGCGAAATGGGTATCGGCGCCCAACCGCGCGGCCGCCACGGCAACGTTGGCCGGGGCGCCACCGGCGTACTGCAGGAACGCGCGCGGGGTGTCCGGCGTGGCCGGTGGCTGGGCGAGTAGATCGATCAAAATCTCGCCGAAACAGACAATCTTGCTCATTCGGGCCTCAGGCTCCCTGGCGGAATGCGGCACTCGGGCGCGAACCCGACAGGCCGTAGAAAATGATGTAGCCGTAACACACCAGCGGCAGGATGAAGGACGGCTGCAGGCCGATCTGGTCGGCCAGCAGGCCCTGCAGGTACGGCACCACCGCACCGCCCACGATCGCCATGATCAGCAGGCTGGAGGCCTTGTTGGTCAGCGGACCCAGGCGCTCGATGCTCAATGCGAAGATGGTCGGGAACATGATCGAGTTGAACAGGCCCACCGCCACCACCGAGTACAGCGATACCTGGCCACTGCCGAGCATGGTCAGGCCCAGCAGCGCCACGTTGACCACCGCAAACAGGGTCAGCAGCAGGCGCGGCGAGAAGCGGGTCATGATCGCCGAGCCGGCGAAACGACCGATCATGGCCAACGTCCAGTACGCCGACACGTAATGGGTTGCCTGCTGCTCGGTGAAGCCACCAATGGACGGCATCGACAGGTAGTTGACCAGGAAGCTGCCGATGGACACCTCGGCACCGACGTAGAAGAAGATGGCCAGCACGCCGAACAGTACGTGTTTGTGGCGCAGCGCATCCAGCAGGGTGTGCTTGCCACTGTCGGCCTGTTCGGTGGTTTCGGTCAGGGCCGGCAGGCGGAACAGGTAGACGAACACCGCCAGCAGCGCCAGCGCGATCGCCAGGCCCACATAGGGGCCCTGTACCGACTGCGCTTCCTGCACGCGGTAGGCAATCTGGTCGGCGGACGGCAGCACGGCCAGTTCGTCGGCGCTCTTGACGGTGTTGCCCAGGATCAGCAACCCGCCAAAGATCGGCGCGATTGCGGTGCCCAGCGAGTTCAGTGCCTGGGCCAGGGTGAGGCGGCTGGAGGCGGTCTGCTCGGGGCCCAGCAGCGCCACGTACGGGTTGGCCGCCACCTGCAGCACGGTGATGCCGGTGGCCAGCACGAACAACGCGCCGAGGAAGGCTTCATACACGCGCAGTTCGGCCGCCGGCCAGAACCCGAGTGCGCCGACTGCGGCGATCGCCAGGCCGGCCACGATGCCCTTTTTGTAGCCCAGGTGCGCCACCAGCCGGCCGGCCGGCAGCGACATCAGGAAATAGGTGCCGAAGAAGGTGAACTGCACCAGCATCGCCTTGGCGTAGTTCAGCTCGAACACCGCCTTCAGGTGCGGGATCAGGATGTCGTTGAGGCAGGTCAAGAAGCCCCACATGAAGAAAATCGTGGTGGCCACGGCCAGGGCCATGCGCGTGTTGACCACGGGCGCGGACGCAGACGAGGACGGCAGTCGGGGCGTTGGAGAGATGGGCATTCAGGTACGCGCCTCGTTGCGCGAGCAGGTAAGGGGAAGCGCCATCACGCGGCCACCGGGCCGCTGCTGGCGCGGATGCGCAGTTGTACGGGGGCCACGGTGCGTTGCGGCGCCGCTTCAGGATGGTCCAGGCGTTGCAGCAGCAGTTCGGCGGCCTGGCGCCCGCGCTCGCGGGGGTTCACGGTGAGCGTGGTCAACGGCGGCAACGCCACGGCGGCCTCGGAAATATCATCGAACCCGGTCACCGCGAAATCCACGCCGGGGCGCACCCCGCGCGACGCCAGGCCAAGCATCAGGCCCAGCGCGACGCTGTCGTTGTAGCAGACCGCCGCGGTGGGGGCCGGGATGCGTGCGAACAGTTCTTCGCTGCGCGCCGCCGCTTCCAGGCGGCTCGGCGCCGATTCGATCAGCCAGTCCGGCTGCACCTCCCTGCCCGCCTCGGCCAGTGCTTGGGCGTAGCCCAGGCGGCGCTGGTGGCAGGAACTGGAATCGGCGTGGCCACCGAAGAACGCGATGCGCTCATGCCCGCGTTCGATCAGGTGGCGGGTGGCCAGGTACGCGCCCTGCTGGTTGTCCAGGGTAAGGAAATCCCAGTCGGCGCCGGGCGGTTCGCGGTTGAACAGCAGCACATTGGCATTGAAGCCCAGCACCTGGCGCAGTTCAGCGGCATCGCTGCCTTCGGCCGGCGACAGGATCAGCCCGGCTGGCGTGTGTTCCATCAACGTGGTCAACACCGCCTGCTGCCGCTGCGGCGATTCGCCCGTGCTGCCCAGCAGCGTCACAAACCCCTTGGCCCCCAGCGCCTCGTCCACCCCGGAGGCAAATTCGGCGAAGAACGGGTTGGACAGGTCGTTGATCACCAGCGCCACGCTGGACGAGGTGCGGCGGCGCAGGTTGGCCGCGCCACGGTTGTAGACATAGCGCTGCCGACGCAGCTCGGCCTCCACGCGCGCACGCGTGTCGACATTGACCAGCGGGCTGCCACGCAGCACCAGCGACACGGTCGCGCGCGACACGCCGATGGCCTCGGCGATGTCGGTCACGGTGACCGCGCGGGCGCCCTTGCCCGCAGGTTTGGCGGCATCGTTCATGGTGTCAGCCCGGTCCTTGTCATCCGGCAAGCGTAAACGATCGGATCGGCCAGCGGACCGCAGCCGTGTCAACGGCCAGGACCGCACCCACGGGGCCGCAGCGTGTCATTCCAGCACCGCGCCCGGGGTGGCGCAGTACGAGACCGGCAACGCGTCGGCGCGGGTGCCCCACCCGCTGGTCGGCGCCTGGGTGCCGAGCGCGAAGTCGATATGCCCCCCCTGCTGCAGGCGGTTCCAGTCCAGCCACACCGGTGCATGGTCCTGTCCATCCACGCGCACGCCCTGCACGTACTGCAGCGTGCGGCCTTCGGCGCCGGCAGCACTCAGGGTCAGGCTGCGACCGTTGCCAAGGGCCACCTCAACCTTGCTGAAACGCGGGGTATGCAGCAGGAACTGGCCACTGCCCGGTACCGCCGGGTACAGCCCGATGGCGCTGAACAGGTACCACGCCGACATCGTGCCCAGGTCGTCGTTGCCGGTCACGCCATTGGGCGCGTTGGTGAACAACTGCTGCGCGGCGCGCACCACGGTGGCGGTCTTCCACGGCTGGCCGATCAGCGTGTACATCCACGGCGCGTGCAGGTCCGGCTCGTTGTTGGGGTTGTAGCGGTACTGGTTGTAGTAACTGTACGGCCCCACCACCCATTCCTTGCGCGCGGCCGTCAACGGCGACTGCACCAGCGCGTCGTAAGCGAAGAACGCATCCAGGCGCTTGCCGGCCTGTTCGCGGCCGTGCATGGCCTGGACCAGGCCGGGCATGTCCTGCTGGGCCAGCCACTGGTACTGCCACGCGGTGCCTTCGTGGAAACCGTGGTGCGAACGCGGGCTGTAATGGCCGTCGGACGGCACGTACCACTGGCCATCGTCCATGCGCGGACGCGGGAAGCCGCTCATGCCGGTCTCCTCATCACGCACCTGCCGATCCCACACCTTGTGCCAGTTGCCGCCGCGGGCGCGCAGGGTGCGGGCATCGTCGGCATGGCCCAGGCCATCGGCCATCTGCGCCAGCGCGCAGTCGGCCAGCGCGTATTCCAGCGTGGCCGAGCCGCCGTGATGCGGGTCAACGTCCATGCCTTTGGAAGGGAAGGCGCGGTCGTAGGCCACATAGCCGTTGTCCACGTAACCGGGATTGCCCGAACGACCGGCATGGCGCGAGTTCAGCGGCGGCTGCTCGAAGGCGTTGCGGCGCAGCGCGGTGTAGGCCTCGCCTTCGCGGCCAGCCAGCGCGCCGAAGCGCCACAGGTCCACCAGGAACGGGGTGACCGGATCACCGGTCATGATGTTGGTTTCGAAGTTGGCATAGCCCCAGCGCGGCAGCCAGCCGCCCTGTTCGTTGATGGCCAGCAGGCTACGGCCGATGTCGCGCGCCACCGCCGGGCGGGTCAGCGCCAACCACTGGTTCTGCGCGCGGTAGGTGTCCCACAGCGAGAAATACTCGTAGTAGGTCCAGCCATCGGCGCGATGGATGTTGTTGTCGTAGCCACGGTAGCGGCCATCGGCATCGCTGCCGGTCAGCGGCTGCAGCAGCGCGTGGTACAGCGCCGAATAGAACACGGTGCGGTCATCGCCGGTGCCACCTTCCACCTGGGTGGTGGCCAGTTCGCGACGCCACTGCTGCTGGGCCTTGTCGCGCATCTGCTGGAAGCCGAGCAGCTTGCCGCCCTGCATGCCGTCGCTGCGCAGGTTGTTGCGCGCGCCTTCGGCGTCAACGTGCGAAATCGCACTGATCGCGGTCACCGCGCGCGACTTGTCCTTGCCGACATCAAAGCTCAACCAGGCACCACTGGGCTTCTGCTCACCTTCCATGCGATGGCGCGCGCCGGCCAGCCCGCCCTCTTCGCCCCAGGTGCCGAACGTCTTGAACGGGCGGTCGAATTCGATCCGGAACCAGGTGGTGTACTGGTGGCCGCCGCAGAAACTTTTGGTGACCAGCTTGCCTTCCACCACGCGGTCGCCGACCACGTCGATCACGCTGCCGATCACCGAATGGCGCTCGTTGGCCTGGCCCACGTTGACCAGCACGTGGCCGGTGGCGGCATCGGTCGGGAAGGTGTAGCGCTCTGCCGCCGCACGGGTGCGTGCGGTGGCCTCGGCATCGATGCCACCGTAGCTGGTCAGGCGCACCTTGTAGTAGCCGGCCTGGCCGATCTCGCCGTCATGGGTGTAGGAGGCCGCGTAGCGCTTGTGGTCGAAGCTCTTTGCATCGGCGGTATTGAAGTCGCCCCCCTGGCCGATGCTGCCGGTGACCGGCAGCACCGACACCTGCCCGCCCTGCTCCCAGCAACCGGCGCCGGACAGGAACGAATGGCCGAAGCCACGGATCTTGGGGTCGTCATAGCGCCAGCCGGCGTAATGCTCGCCGATCGGGCTGACCTGGATCAGGCCGAACGGCGCCGAGGCACCCGGGAACGTGTTGCCGTCATCCTTGCTGCCGATGAAGGTGTTGACCTCGCGCTCCAGCGCCACCGGCGGGGCGGCCGCCAACACTGGAGAAAACGCCAGCGCAAGCAGGCAGGCCAGGCGTGGCAGTGGGCGGCGCAGCGGGGTAGCAACAGCGGCGGACGGCATTCGGCGCATGGGTGGGTCCTGTGGTCGATGTCGGTGCAGACGGGGAGGTGGCCCGGTGGAACCCCCGCCATGACTGGCTGGCCCTCCCCCGTTGGCGCGGCTCCATACCCACGTCGCCGTGGATTTAGATCGATTCAAGTAAAGCACGGAGATTTCGACGGATGCATTCTGCGGCGCAACATGATCGTCATGCCGACCCGGGACATCGCCGGATGGCCGCGTTGCGCAAGAAAACGTTTTCACGCATGTCTCCTGCGCGTCACCCTGCTGACATGTCGCGGCCATATTGCGCAGCAGCATGCTTCGCCCGCCGGGCCGTGCTAAAAAATCCCCGCCAATCGTTTAGATCGATCCAACTTCTGACGGTCACGATTGCCGGACTGGGTGGGTGGGGGACCCACCACACGCTGCATGCGGGACGCACGGCACTTCGTCGCTGGCAACAGCGGCACCAAAAATTAGATCGATTCAATCACGTATAGCCACCGTTTCAATCCAGGAGAGGGAGAGAGTGGAATGAACAAGATGTCCCGCATGCGCAATCGCGACACGCTGTCGGCAGCCATCACCAGCGTGCTGTTCGCTGCACTGGTACCGGCCACGGCCTTCGCCCAGCAGGCCAGCCCTGCCTCGTCGCCGGAAGCCACCACGCTCGACAGCGTGACCGTTACCGGCTATCGCTACGCCATCGAAAAGAGCCTGCAGCAGAAGCGCGACGCCAATGCCGTGGTCGAAGTGATCACCGCTGAGGACGTGGGCAAGTTCCCCGACAAGAACGTGGCCGATGCACTGCAACGCGTACCGGGCGTGGTGATCACCCGCAGCGGCGGCGAAGGCAAGTCGGTGAGCGTGCGCGGCCTGGCGCCGGACCTGACCCTGACCCAGTTGAACGGCAACTTCGTGGCTTCCTCGGAAACCAACAACGAAGCCACCCGCTCGTTCAACTACACCCTGCTGCCTTCGAACATGCTGTCCAGCGCCGAGCTGTTCAAGTCGCCCGAAGCACGCATCGACGAGGGCGGCATCGGCGGCACGGTGATCCTGCATACCCGCCGCCCGCTCGACATGGAAGCCAACTCCGGTTACGTGAACCTGGAAGGCACCTCATCGGACACCAGCCACGACATCGATCCGCAGGCGTCGGCGCTGTACTCCTGGCACAGCAAGGACGAACGGTTCGGCGTGCTGGTGGGCGTCACCCAGCAGAAGCGCACCAGCCGCACCATGGAAGCCAGCACCGAGGACTACCAGTGGTATGGCGCCGGCGACGCGCGCGATGCCAATGGCAATGTTCTTTCGCAGGATGGCATCCACTACTGGTGGGGCAACTCCGGCTTCAACAACCAGACCGGCAAGAACTACAGCGATTTCTTCATGCCGACCTCGGTCAATTTCGCGGTGAAGGAAGAGCAGCGCGAGCGCAAGGGCGGCCAGCTGACCTTCCAGTTCAAGCCGATCGACAACCTGACCCTGACCGCCAACTACTTCCGCTTCGAGCTGCAGGGTGACTACACCCAGAACATGCTGAAAGTGCCCGAATGGAGCATGGCGCGCTACAACCAGGACGGCAACTGGGCCCCGGGTCGCCTGCTCAATGGCCTGACCTTCGACCCCAGCGGCAGCATCGTCACCGGCGCCCAGTTCGAGAAGCTGCCGGGCAAGAGCTACATCTGCAGCGAAGAACAAGCCGCCGCCGCCGGCCTGAAGCCCGGTGGCTGGGGTCCGGACGACTGCACCATGCCCACCCCGCAGTTGAGCGGTGGTTACAGCAAGGAGAAGGCGCTGTCGCAGACCGCCGACCTGACCATCGACTGGGACATCAGCCCGTTGTGGAAGGCCAGCTTCACCGGCGGCCGCACCTGGTCCGAGGGCGGCCCGTCGATGAACTTCCGCATGTCGGCCAAGCCCCGCCGCAAGGTGGGTGCGGACTACCTGTCGGGCAACCAGTACACCGCATGGGACCTGACCGGCACGCCGTCGGTGCAGTTCTCCCCGGACCTGCAGCAGCAGCTGATGGCGGGCATCGCCGAGGTCGACACCGGCTCCACCGATTCGTCGTGGATGCAGACCGAAGTTGAACAGAACTACTTCCAGGCCGACTTCACCAAGTTGTTCGAGGCCGGCTGGCTGGATTCGATCCAGTTCGGCACCAAGTACCGCGATGGCAAGGTCCACCGCAACACCGGCAACACCTACTGGGTGTGCCAGGGCCTGGACCCGTCCGACTACGACAACAACCGCTACCAGGCGGGCTGCGATCCCACCGCTGGCGACGCCCAGCCCGGGTTCTTCCTGTCCAACCCGATCAGCAACATCACCGGTGCGTTCAACGCCAACGTGTTCCCGGGCATCAACTACCCGGCCTACATCGATTACCTCAACAAGACCTACGGCGGCTCGCACAGCCGTACTGAGGAAGACTTCGTCTACGACGTCAACGAGAAGATCTACTCCGGCTACTTCCAGGCCAACTTCCGCACCGAGCGCGTGCGCGGCAATGTGGGCGTGCGCGTGGTGCGTACCCAGCAGTTTGCCCAGTCCAGCGATTCGGTCGAGCGCTTCAACGACTACTTCGTGGACAACGCCAACGGCTCGCCGATGAGCTGCGATGACCCGGCCGCCGATCCGACCCTGCGCTGCCAGGGTGGCTTCGTGCGCCTGCCGGACAACCAGGTCCGCGACAAGGTCTACACCCTGACCTCCCTGGAGAAGACCTACACCGACTTCCTGCCCAGCTTCAACATCGCCTGGGACATCACCGATTCGCTGGTGCTGCGCGGTGCCGCTTCGAAGGTCATCGCCCGCCCGGGCTATACCAGCATCGCCTACCCCGGCGGCCTGAACTACATCAGCGAGGAATACAGCAACGACCGCCGCGTCGCCGGCGGCACCGACACCCCCGGCTGGTACGGCTCTGGCAGCAACAAGGCACTGGAACCGTTCAAGGCGGTGCAGTTCGACCTGGGCCTGGAGTGGTATTTCAAGCCCGGCTCGGCAGCCGGCGTGGCGCTGTTCCGCAAGAACGTGGACAACTTCACCGTACCAGTGGTGCGCGACCAGCAGATGACCGTGGGCGGCCAGACGGTGACCGTGCAGAAGTACAGCACCCAGGCCAACGGTCGCGATGGTGTTTCGCAGGGCGTGGAACTGAACGGCCAGTACACCTTCGACATGGGCTTTGGCGTCCAGGCCAACTACACCTACAACGACACCAACCTGGCCGCGGTCGTGCTCGATGGTGAAGAAATCGGTGCCTCGCCGCTGGTGGGCAGTGCGAAGAACCAGGCCAACGTGACGGTGTTCTACGAGAACGACATGTTCCTGGCGCGTGCCTCGTACAACCGCCGTGGCGAAGTGGTCGGTGGCCTCAACAATGGCATGACCACCTTCACCAAGCCTTACAGCCAGCTCGACCTCAACGTGGCCTACAACCTCACCCCGGACTGGACGCTGACCGCATCGGTGCTCAATGCCACCAAGTCCGAACTGCGCAGCTACATCGGCAACGACAGCGAGGCACGCCTGTTGTCCAACATCTATGCCGGCCGCCAGCTGTACTTCGGCGTGAACTGGAAGTTCTAAGCAGTACCCGCCCCCGCCTGCGGGCGGGGCAACGGTCCTCCACGGCAGTCGCGCTGGTACAGGTGACTGCCGTTTTTTTGTGGTTCTTCTCCCCTCCACGTCGCAAGCACGAAGCACGCGCTGCGCCTTTCCAGGCGCGGCCGCCGCTGGGTCGGACGCGGGGCTGCGATGCCCTTGCGGGCGAAGTAAAGGAGGAGGGGGCGGCCGTAGGCCGACGCCGGGGGACATTCGCCGGCAAGGGCATCGCAGCCCCGCGTCCGACCCAGCGGCGGCCCACCGAATCGTCCGCTTTCCCATCCGCGTACCGCAAGCCGTGCCCCGCAGTGACCGGCAGGCCCCAGGGCAAGGCAAAGGCGGCGGCCGGCGGACAGTTGCCCAGGGGCCTGCCCGCTGCTGCGGGGACCTCACACGCGCGGCAGGCCTGATCGCAACCGCGCCTGTCGTGGCGTTACGCGTCGAGGGCGGCGCGCAGCGCGGCCACTTCGTCGGCGTCGGTACCGATCCAATCCGGCGACAGGCCAACCAGCGCGGGATTGTGGTGGCGCATGGCCGACTGCCGCACGGCCTTGGCCGATGCATGCAGCTCACGGCAGCCGGTGCGTGCGGCCACCGCGGCGATGGTATGCGGCGTCAGTCCGGCGCCGGCCATCACGCTGATGCGCCCGTTGGCCTGTTCGACCATTCCCGCCAGCACTGCCGCGCCGGCTTCAGCGCTGCCCTGCCCGCCCGAGCTCAACACCCGTTGGCACCCCAGCCCGATTACCTGCTCCAGCGCCTGCGACAGGTCGCGCGCGGCATCCAACGCACGGTGGAATGTCACCTGCAACGGCCCGGCGGCGGACACCAGTTCGCGGCACAGCGCCACGTCCACGCCGCCATCGGCATCCAGTGCGCCGATCACCACGCCGTCACAGCCCAGCCGCCGGCAGTTGTCGATGTCGCGCAGCATGATCTGCGCCTCATCGGTGCTGTAGCAGAAATCACCCGGACGCGCGCGGATCAATACGAACAGCGGAATCTGCAGCCGCTCGCGCGCCAGCGCGACACTGCCGAACGAGGGCGTGGTGCCGCCTTCGGCCAGGTTGTCGAACAACTCGACGCGATCGGCGCCACCGGCCTGCGCGGCCAACGCGGAGGCCACCGAATTGGAGGCGATTTCCAGCAGACGCCGCGCCATGCTCAGGTCTGCTCGCTGGTGTAGACCGACGCCGAATCGCGCAGGTCATCCTGGCGCTGTGCGTCGCACACCGCGTAGACGAAGCCACGGTGCAGCGCATACGCGCCAACCTCGCCGTGCTTGTCCAGCGCCAGGAAACACACCTGCAGGGTCTTGCTGGCCTCCGGGCGCTTGCGCACCAGCCGTGCGATGGCCTCACGGCAGGCCTCGTCCGGCGAGCGACCCTGGCGCATCAGTTCCACCACCAGGAATGACGCGGCATTGCGCATCATTTCTTCGCCCACGCCCGAGGCCGTGGCGCCGCCGACGTCATTGTCCACGAACAGGCCGGCACCGATGATCGGGCTGTCGCCCACCCGTCCATGCAGCTTCCAGGCCATGCCGCTGGTGGTGCAGGCACCTGCCAGGCGGCCGTTGACATCGATGGCCAGCATGCCCAGGGTGTCGTGGTTGCTGCTGTCGCCGGGACGGCCGCGCCGCTCGACGTTGATTTCGGGGCTGTACTGCGCGGTCTTCAGCCACGCGCGCCACGCCGTCTCGGCCGCCGGGGTGAGCAGCTTCTGGCGCTCGAAGCCCTGCTCCAGCGCAAACTGCTGCGCGCCCTGCCCGACCAGCATCACGTGTGGCGTGTTTTCCATCACTTTGCGCGCCACCGACACCGGATGCAGGATGTCGGTCAACGCCGCCACCGAGCCACAACGGCCATCGCCGTCCATGATGCTGGCATCCAGGCTGAGCACGCCGTCGCGATCGGGGTTGCCGCAGCGGCCCACGGTGGGGTTGCACAGTTCACTTTCAGCCCAGCGGGCGCCGGCCTCGACCGCATCCAGCGCGGTGCCGCCGCCGGACAACACCTTCCACGCCGCCTGGTTGGCGCCCACGCCGAAATCCCAGGTGGACACCACCCGCGCACCGCGGCGGGCCTGTGCGCGTACGCGCGGCACGGCCAACGCGCCTGCGGCCAGTACGCCTGCCTGGAGGAATTGCCTGCGGTCGGTCATGTGAACCCTTTCGTGCTGCATTGGTTGTGGGTCCGCCCGGCCACCGGGCGGTGTGCTCATGCCACGGCGCGTTCGCGGCGGGCGGCATGCCAGACTGCCGCGCCCATGATGCCCAGTTCGCCGTGCTCCACCCGCCACACCGGCACCTGGGCCAGCACCCGGCCCATCACGCCCTTGGCCAGAAACCGCGCGCGGAAGCCACCGGCATGCAGGAACGGCGCGACGCGGGTGGAGATGCCACCGGCCAGGTAGACCGAGCGCGCACCAAAGGTGATCGCAAGATCGCCGGCCAGGCTGCCCAGCCAGGCGCTGAAGACTTCCAGTGTTTCCACCGCCAGCGGGTCATCGCCGGCGTGCGCGGCGGCAATCAGCTGCTCGGTCGAGGTCCATTGCGGGGACGCCCCGCGCAAGCCACACAGGCACGGATACAGGTTCATCAGGCCGCTGCCGGACAGGATGCGCTCCTGGTCCACGTGCTCCCAGCGCTGCTGCATCTGGCGCAGGATTTCCAGCTCCAGCGCATTGCCGGCCGTCAGCGCGGCATGCCCGGCTTCGCTGGCCAGTACCGGTTGTTCGCCGCCGTGGAAGCGCAGCGCAGCGCCCAGGCCGGTGCCTGGGCCCAGCACCAGCGCCGGCCAGGGCGACAGCGCTGCCGGTTCGCCGTTGAGTGCCACCCGCGTATCGGCCTGCACGTGCGGGATGGCGTAGGCCACCGCTTCGAAATCGTTGATCAGCGCCAGCGAGCGCAGACCGGCCTGCGCCCGCGTATCGGCCACCGATACCGGCCACGGCAGGTTGGTGTTGACCAGGTGGTCGCCTTCCAGCAGCCCGGCGATGGCCACCACGGCGGTGTCCAACGGCGGCTCGGTGACGGCCATGAAGTCAGCCAGGATGGCGGCCAGGCTGGCAAATTCGGCGCAGCTGTAACGACGCAGGCCACTCAGTCGTGGTGGCTGGCCATCGCACACCTGCGCCAACGCAAGCCGCGCGAACGTGCCGCCCACGTCGGCGACGATGATCGGTTCAGCACCACGATTCCGGCCAGGCGTCACTGCGGATGCCGTGCTGGAAGGGGCCGGAAGATGTTCCGGAAACGGTACCGCAACGCTCACTCGCAGGCCTTGGCTGGGGTCGAATGACCCGACGCGATTTTCGGCGATCGTGCCGGCTTTGCAAAGCCGATGCTTCCGTACACAGGCGTATGCGCATGCCGCGCCACGCCCGCCGCGTTCATCCTCACGGCTTGCCCACCTGCAGGCGATAACTGGTACTTGCCAGGGCGGTCGGGCCATCGGCATGCACCGCGCGCACTTCCACCTTGTGTTCGCCGGCCGCCAGATGGGTGGGCAACGCGCCGCGCCAGAGGTGCGGCGAAGGGGTCGCTTCGGGCGAACGGTCGAAACCACGCAGGCGCTCGGCCTGGTCGTCGGCCACGTTTTCCACCAGCACGCGCGGATCAGGCTGTTCGACGCGCTTCATGCTCTGCCACGCGCCGTTGTCCACGCGGAATTCCACCAGCGTATCGGCCTGCCCCATGAACACGTTGGCATACACGCCCCATGCCGGATAGGCGTCCTTGCGCAGCACCTGGGGCGCATGCAGGGCGATCTGGTAGTCATCCGGCGCACGGGCCACGTAGTAGCGCAGGCTGTAGTCGCCACCGGGCTTGACCGACAGCAGCGCATAGCCATTCGGGGTGCCGTCGCTCATGGTGGCATCGGGAATGCCGTTGCTGTCCTTCACCCCGGACCAGAACGCGCCGCAGGCCGCGCCGACATTGTATTCGTGCAAGGGCTTGCTGCCCTGCCAGCCTTCTGCCGCGCCATGATAGTAATGCTGCTGGGTGTGGCTGTGGCCACTGAGCACCAGTACGTTGGGGAAGTCCTTGAGCAGCGCGAACAGTCGCGTGCGGTCGGCGTGGCGGAACGTCTCGCGGCCCGGCGCGGCGTCGAACAAGGGAATATGCATGCCCAGCACCACCAGGCGGTCGCGCGGCAGGCCCTTCAGATAGTTGCCCAGGAAGGTGAACTGGTCCGCACGCAGGCCGCCCACATAGGTGGGCTTGGCCGCGGGGTCATAGACCACGTCATCGAGGAACACGAAGCTGGCCCCGCCCTCTTCCACCGCATAGGTATCCGGGCCGTACACCGCACGCCAGGTGTCCAGCGAATGGCGGTCATCGCCGGCATCGAAATCCAGGTCGTGGTTGCCCGGTACGTGGAACCACGGCACCTGCAGCTGTGCGGTGGCCTTGTTGATGGCCGGGTACAGGCCCAGGTCGTCGTTGACGATGTCGCCCAGGGTGGTGCCCAGCCGCGCCGGATGCTTGCCGATGATCGGCTCGACAATGGCGCGGTGGTAGTAGTCCACGTCCTGCCGGCTGGCGGTCTGCGAATCGGTGAACACCAGCATCTCAAAGCCCGCACGCGCCGCTTCGGCGCCCGTGGCCGGTTCCAGCGCGAAATCCCAGTTGCGCACGTTGCTGCCGGTGGCGCGGATGCCGTCGTACTTCAGGCGCGGCGAGCCTTGCGGCGCGTAGTGGCGCCAGTACGCGGGGAGGCCGTTGGCGGCGGCCGGGAAGCGGTAGTCGTCCGGTTTGATCACAAACACGGTCTGTCCGTCGCGCACCGGCAGGCTGTAGCTGCCGTCGGCAGCGGTGCGCACGATCACTTCGCCATTGGACACCTGCACACCGGCCATGCCCGGGTCGGTGGGGCCACGCCCCGGCTTGCCATCACGTTCCTGGTAGACCTTGCCGGTGACGGTGGCCTCGCTGGCCCAGGCAGGGGCGGTGGTCAACAGCAGGCAGGCCAGCCAGGCAGCAGTGCGGGTCATCAGGACGGTCCGTTCGGGGGTGGGTGATTGTAAAGCGGCACATCATCGCTGGTGCCGCGTTTCACCCGCGTTAAACGGATCGGCGTGCTCACCCTGCGTGGCGCGCGGCCAGCACCTGCACTGCATCGTCCAGCGACAGCCCGCGTGCGCGCAGCAGCACGATCAGGTGGAACAGCAGGTCGGCCGATTCGCCGAGCAGCGCCGTATCGTCCTGGACCACGCCAGCCAGTGCGGTTTCAACGCCTTCTTCGCCCACCTTCTGTGCGATACGGCGCACGCCGCCGTCAAACAGCGTGGTGGTGTAGCTGCCAGCCGGGCGCTGCTGCTCGCGCTGGCGCACCAGAGCGTCGAGCCGACCGAGGAAATTGCCCGGGGCGCGCGCGAAGCAGCTTTCGCTGCCGGTGTGGCAGGTCGGCCCAGCCGGGCGCGCGCTTACCAGCAGGGTGTCGTTATCGCAGTCGACGCGGATGGCCAGCACCACCAGCACGTTGCCGGACGACTCGCCCTTCGTCCACAGCTGCTGCCGGCTGCGGCTGTAGAAGGTCATGTGGCCGGTGGCCAGGGTCTGCGCCAGCGACTCGGCATTGGCATAGCCCAGCATCAACACCGCCAGGGTGTCGGCGTCCTGCACCACCACCGGCAGCAGGCCATCGCCCTTGCTCCAGTCCAGCCCAGCCAGCGCCTCGGGCGAAGGCAGTACTTCAATAGACATCTCGAACCTCGATCTGTTGCTCGCGCAGGAACTGCTTGAGCGCGGGGATGGCGATGGCGCCACGGTGGAACACGCTGGCGGCCAGGGCGCCGTCGACATCGGCCTGGTCGAATACATCGGCGAAATGCTGCATCTCCCCGGCACCACCGGACGCGATCAGCGGCACCTGGCACAGTGCGCGCGCCTGGCGCAGCTGGGCGATGTCGTAGCCGCGGCGCACGCCGTCGCTGTCCATGCAGTTCAGCACGATCTCGCCGGCACCGCGGCGCTGCGCTTCCACCAGCCAGTCCAGGGTGCGTAGCGGCACGGCCTGGGTCTTGTCCGGGTCGCCGCTGAAGCGACGGACCCGCCACTCCCCATCGGCCTCCCGTACCGAATCAATGCCGACCACCACGCACTGCACGCCGAACGCATCGGCCAGTTCCTCGATCAGCGCCGGGCGACCCAACGCCGGGGAGTTGATCGAAATCTTGTCCGCCCCGGCGTACAGGACCCGCCGCGCGGTTTCCACGTCGGTGATGCCACCGGCCACGCAGAACGGAATGTCGATGAGCCGGGCAATGCGCTCGATCCAGCCCACGTCCACGGCACGGCCTTCCGGGCTGGCGCCGATGTCGTAGAACACCAGCTCGTCGGCGCCCTGGTCGCGATAGCGCAGCGCCAGCTCGGCGATGTCGCCCATGTCCACGTGGTCGCGGAAACGCACGCCCTTGACCACGCGGCCATCGCGCACGTCCAGGCAGGGAATCAGCCGCCGGCTCAACATGCCAACGCCTCGCGCAGGGTCATGCGGCCTTCCAGCAGCGCCTTGCCCAGGATGGCCCCGCCACAGCCCACCGCGCGGGCCTCGGCCACGTCCGCTGCGCTGCGCACGCCACCGGACGCCTGTACCGCCACGCCTGGCAGCAGGGTGGCCAGGTGCTGGTACAGCCCGATATTGGGGCCGGACAACATGCCGTCGCGGGCGATGTCGGTGCACAGCAGGTGGGTCATGCCGGCCCGCGCGTAGCGCGTTGCCAACACGTCCAGGGTGTCGTCGGCAGTCTCCGTCCAGCCGTGCACAGGCAGCAGCCAGCGGCCATCGTCGGCCTGGCGGGCGTCCAGCGCGATGGTCAACCGCTCCGGGCCGAACTCGGACAGCCAGCCGATCACCGTTTCCGGCGCGCGCACCGACACCGACCCCACCACCACGCGGGTGGCGCCGGCATCGAGAATGCGCGCCACGTCATCGCGCGAGCGCACGCCGCCGCCGGTCTGTACCTGCAGCCCGGTGTCGGCGGCAATCGACGCCAGCAGCGGGGCCAGCGTGTAACCACCGGCCCGTGCCGCGTCCAGGTCGACCAGATGCATCCAGGTGGCCCCGGCCTCGGCAAATGCCTGCGCGCGCGGCAATGGATCATCGCCGTAGGTGGTCTGCTGGGCGTAGTCGCCCTGCAGCAGGCGCACCACGCGGCCGTCGCGGATGTCCAGCGCGGGATAGACAGTGAAACTCATGTGGGTTCGTTCTCGATGAAATTGCGCAGGATCCGGGCGCCGGTGGCGGCCGATCGCTCGGGATGGAACTGGGCACCGCTGTGCCGACCACGTTGCACCACCGCGGCAAACAGCCCGCCGTGGTCGCAGGCCGCCACGGTGTGCTCGCCCAGCGGCGCGGCGTAGCTGTGCACGAAATAGGCACTGGCGCGCTCGGGCACGCCGTCCAGCAGCGCCGACGCGCGCAGCGGCAGCAGCCGGTTCCAGCCCATGTGCGGTACCCGGATGCCGGTGGCCGGGTGCAGGTGGCGCACCACCCCGGGCATCAGCCCCAGGCATTCCACGTGGCCTTCTTCGGAGCCCTCGAACAGCAGCTGCATGCCCAGGCAGATGCCCAGCAACGGCACCTGCAGGTCGCGCAGCGGCTGCACCAGGTCCTGCGCATGCAGGCGCGCCATGCCGTGCGGCGCAGCGCCCACCCCCGGCAGAATCACCCGCGACACACCCCGCAGACCCTTGGCGTCGCGCACCAGTCGCACCTGCACGCCCAGCCGCTCCAGCGCATAACGTACCGAACCAAGGTTGGCACCGCCGGCATCGATCAGGGCAACGTCGGTCACAGCGCCCCCTTGGTGCTGGGCAGCGCGGTGCCCTGGCGCGGCAACGCCTGGCGCAGCGCGCGGGCCAGCGCCTTGAAGCACGCCTCCACCTTGTGGTGGTCGTTGTCGCCCTGCACGCTCAGGTGCAGGTTGAGCCCGGCCGCATCGCACAGCGAGCGGAAGAAATGCGGCACCAGTTCGGTCGGCATATCCCCCACGCGTTCGCGTTTGAATTGCCCGGTGAACACGAAATACGGGCGTCCGCTGAAATCCAGCGCGGCGCTGGCCAGGGTTTCGTCCATCGGCAGGGTGAAGCCGTAACGGCCGATGCCGCGCTTGTCGCCCAGGGCTTCACGCAGCGCCTGGCCCAGTGCCAGGCCGGTATCTTCGATGGTGTGGTGTTCGTCGATGTGCAGGTCGCCCTCGGCCTGCACCCGCAGCGCAAATCCGCCGTGCTTGCCGATCTGCTCCAGCATGTGGTCGAAGAACGGCAGCCCGGTGTGGGTCTGCGGCTCGGCGCTGCGGTCCAGGTCGACCTCCACGCAGATCCTGGTTTCCTTGGTGTTGCGCTGCACGGTGGCGCGGCGCGGAGCGTCGGCCAGCTCGTGGGCGATGCCGTTCCAGTCCCACTGTCCACCGAACTGTTCAGTGCGCAGCTGGAAGCCGCGAATGTTCATGTTGTCGGCAAACTGGATATCGGTCGGGCGGTCACCGACCATCGCCGAACGCGCCCAGTCGATGCTGCGGTCCTGCAGATAGGGCAGCATCATGCCGATGCCCGGCTTGCGGGTGGGCGCGTTGTCGTGCGGCCAGCTGCCGTCGATCAGCACGTCACGGAACACGATGCCCTGGCTGGCAAAGATCTGCAGCATCAGGTCATTGGGGCCGTCGAAACTGGCCTGCGGGTAGCCATCGCTGCCCAGCCCGTCCTGGTTGCTGACGATCACGAACTGGTAGCCGGCGTCGCGCAGCTTGAGCATGGCCGGGATCACCTCGCGCACGAAGCGCAGCTTCTCGAAGGCGTCAATCTGGAAGTCGGCGGGTTCTTCGATCAGGGTGCCGTCGCGGTCGACGAACAGAATGGGCGTCATGCGGCAACCCTCCGTACCGCCAGCGCACTGAGCACGCGGTCGTTCTCCAGGGTGGATCCGATGGTGATGCGCAGCGCGTTGTCCAGCTGCGGCGCGGCGCGCTGGTCGCGTACCACCACGCCTGCGGCCAGCAAGGCATCAAACGCCAGCTGTGCATCGGCAAAGCGCACCAGCAGATAGTTGCCCTGCGAGGGATACACCCGCAGCACGCCGGGCAACACCGCCAGGGCCTGCAGCAGGCGGCTGCGCTCGCTCTTGATCCGCTCCACCCGCGTGGCGGTGAGCTGGAGATTGCTGTCGCCCAGACCGGCCAGTGCCAGTTCCGCACAGGGGCCGGGAATGGGATACGGGGCCTGGCAGCGGCGCAGCACTGCAATCAGGGCCGGTGCTGCAATAAGGCTGCCAATCCGGGCAGCGGCCAGCGCATGCGCCTTGGACAGCGTGCGCAGCACGGCCACATTGTCCCGGCGTGCCAGCAGCGATACCGCTGACGGCACGGCCGAGTACTCGGCGTATGCCTCGTCCACCACCACCAGCGCCCTGCCCTGCAGTGCCGCAGCGACGTGCTCGACCTGCTCCAGCGTAATCGCGCTGCCGGCCGGGTTCGACGGCGAGCACAGGAACACCAGCTTGGCATTGCCGGCCAGCGCGGTGGCGATCACCGCGTCGATATCGGCGTTGAGCGCCGCGCCATCGTCACGCAGCGGCACCTCCAGCAGCGGCGCATTCTGCAGGCGCGCGCATACCGCGTACATGCCGAACACCGGCGGCGTCACCAGCACCGCGTCGCGGCCGGGCTCGCACAGCGCGCGTACCAGCAGGTCGATGGCCTCGTCACTGCCACGGCCGATCAGCAACTGGTCTGGCGTGGCCCCATACAGCTCGGCCAGGCGTGCACGCAGCGCGGCCGGTTGCGGGTCGGGATAGCGGCGTGCGCGGCCTTCACTGTCGGCCGGGTTGGCCCAGGCCGATTCGTTGGCGTTGAGCCACACATCGCCCACCAACGCACTGCTGCGTGCCGAGGAGTACCCGGCAAACGCCTGCAGGTCCGCACGCACCAGCGACATCACCGAAGCGGGCGTACTCATGCGGCCGCCTCCATGCGCAGGGCAACCGCATTTTCGTGCGCGTCCAGGCCTTCGGCACGGGCCAGCACGCGGGCGCAGCCACCGATCGCGGCGATGCCCTGCGCGGTGGCCGACTGCACACTGATCAGGTTCTGGAAGCTGGCCACGCTCACCCCACTGTAGGCGCGCGCCGCGCCGGCGGTGGGCAGCACGTGGTTGGTACCACTGCAATAGTCGCCGAGCGCCTCGGGGGTGTAGTCGCCCAAAAACACCGAGCCGGCCGCCTCCACCTGCGCCAGCCAGTGGCGCGGTTGGCGCAGGGCCAGGATCAGGTGTTCGGGTGCGTATCGGTTGCTGATCTGGAAGGCCTGGTCCAGTGAATCGACCAGGATCAGACGGGAAGCCTGCAGGGCCTGGACGGCAATATCCGCGCGCGACAGCCGGGCCAGTTGTGACTGCACTTCCTCGCCCACCCGTGCCAGCATCGCCGCGTCGTCGGTGAGCAGCAACACCTGCGAATCGGGGCCATGTTCGGCCTGGGACAGCAGGTCGGCAGCCACGAACGCCGCGTTGGCTCCGGCATCTGCAATCACCAGTACTTCAGAGGGACCGGCCGGCATGTCGATCGCCGCCGCGCCCTCCTGCGCCACCTGCTGCTTGGCTTCGGTAACAAAACTGTTGCCCGGGCCGAACAGCTTGTCGCACGCCGGCACGCTCTCGGTGCCATAGGCCATCGCGGCAATCGCCTGCGCGCCGCCCAGCTTGAACACCCGGTGCACGCCGGTCAGGCGGGCAGCCACCAGCACCGCCGGGTCGGCAGTACCGTCCTTGCGGGGCGGCGTGCACAGCACGACTTCGCGGCAGCCGGCCAACTGCGCCGGCACGCCCAGCATCAGCGCGGTCGACGGCAGCGGTGCACTGCCAGCCGGCACGTACAGACCCACCCGGCCGATCGGCCGCACGACCCGTTCGCAGCGCACGCCCGGCGCGGTGTCCACCGCGTAGCCCTGGCTCATGCCGGCCCGGTGGAACACGCCGATACGCGCGGCGGCATCCAACATCGCCTGGCGCAACTCGGCCGACACCGCTTGTTCGGCGGCAGTGAATTCGGCCTCGCCCACCTCCAACGACGCCGGTGCCACGCCATCGAAGCGCAGGCTGATCTCGCGCAGCGCGGCATCGCCGTCGGCACGCACCGCCGCGATCAGACCGGCGACCGATTCGCGGGTCCGCGCAGCGACGGCCTGCACCGGGCGCTGCAACGCCTGCGCCTGCGCGTCGGCATCCAACCGGGACCATTGCACAACGTTCATCGTCAGACCTTTCATGCCAGCGACCGCTCCACACTCAATACCATCAGGCCCTGGGCGCCTGCGCGTTCCAGGTCTTCCAGCCGCTGCCAGGTCAAGGCGCCGTGGCACATGGTCTGCAGGCGCAGGTGGCCGCCGTCGTCGGGCAACTGCACCAGCGGGTCGGCGTCGGGCAGCAGCCGGGTCAGCTCGGACACCCGGTCCAGCGCGGCGCGGAACATCAGCAGCTTGCGGTCCTGCACGTTCACCACGCCGTCCAGGCGGCGCAGCAGCATGGCCATCAGGCCGGCACGGGCGTCGTCGGGCGTCTTCACCGGGCCGGCCAGCACCGCCTCGCTGTCCAGCAGCGTCTCCACCGGCTTGAGCTGGTTGGCCGCGAGCGTTGCGCCACTGGAGACCAGATCGCAGATCAGGTCGGCCGTGCCAAGCCGCGGGGCGATTTCCACCGAACCGGACAGCTCCACCACCTGTGCATCCACACCGCGCGCGACCAGCCAGTCGGCCAGAATCGCCGGATAGCTGGTGGCGATACGCTTGCCGGCCAGTTGTTCCACCCCGGTCCATTCCCACTCCTCGGGCACGGCCAGCATCAGCCGGCACTGGCCGAAGTTCAGTCCGCGCAGTGCCTGGTATGCATCGGGCAAACCGATCCGGCGGCGCGCGGCGCCCTGCTCGTCCAGCTCGTTGCGGCCCACGATGCCGAAATCGCAGACGCCATCGGCGATCAGGCCGGGAATGTCGTCATCGCGCACCAGCAGCAGGTCCACCGGCAGCGATTCGCCGTAGCAGAACAGTTTGTCGCGGCTCTGCCGCCAGCTCAGGCCGCAGGCGGTGAGCAGGCTGCGCGCCGGCTCGGCCAGGCGCCCGTTCTTCTGGATGGCGATCCGCAGCCGGTCGCGGGCCGGGGCGTTCTGGGTTGCACTCATGGGGGAGGCTCTCTTACGTAAAGTCGGGGGGGGTGGGCGCGGCGGTCACGGCAATGGCGGCGGCATAACCGCCGTGGCCATGCTCCAGCGAACGCGCCACGCGCCCGGTGGTGGTCACGCTGACCCCGGTCAGCTCATGGATTTCGCGGTACGGCACGCCCTGCTGCAGCAGCGGCACCACCTTCCAGCGGTCGGACAACGCCTCCAGCTCGGCCGGGGTGCACAGGTCGCGCAGGAACGCGGTGACCTGGGCGGGGCTGGCCAGCGCGGCGAAGGCATTGGCCAGGCAGGCCAGGTCGGCCTGGGCGTCTTTTTCACGGGGAAGGGGGCGTAGTTTCATCGTATCAATGTAATAGCGTGCTATTACATTAGCGCAAACACTGCGGCGCGGTCAAACCGCCAGCAAAGGCGGAGCAGGCCGGTTCAGGGTGCACAAACGACAACGCCCGCATGCGCGGGCGTTGCAAGGGGTTCAACGGGTGTCGGCCGAGGGCCGTAGCGACCCCATCGGTGGGTGCCTACCGGCAGCGGACGTCGGCGCGCAGGGCGCCGCTGCGCAGGCATTCGCCGAACAGGCTGCCCTGGCGGCTGGGAACAGACTCAACGGCTTCGAGCGACCCTGCCCCGTTCGGGCAGGCTTGATCGGCCAGCCCACGCAGGTCGCGCTGGAGCTGGTCGCGGTCGATCGCATGGCAGCGGTCGACGGTCAACCGGTACTGGCCCGGACCGGTGCGCTGGCTGTGCAGCGCCGGATCGGTCCGGCACCCGGCCAGCAGGAGCAGCAGCACTCCCGCCGCCCCGACCTGCCTCACGGCATGACCTTGGCCTGCTCCAGTTCCACCTGCAGGGTGCTGGCCAGTTCCTCGCGCGACACCTCGAACTGCTGTTCGCGCAGCAGATCCTTTACCGCCACCACGCCGCGCGCCAGTTCGTCGTCACCGGCCAGCACCACGAACCGGATGCCGGCCTTGGCCGCGTACTGGAACTGCTTGCCGATCTTCTTCGGCTCCATCTGCACTTCGGCATTGATGCCGCCGGCGCGCAGGCGACGGGCGATATCCAGCGACTGCGGCAGGCTGGCGTCGTCCATCAGCGCCACCAGTGCATGCACGCTGCTGTCTTCGATGCCGGCGATCAGGCCCGCTTCGCGCAGCTGCCAGAAAAGCCGGGTCAGGCCGATGGAAATGCCCACGCCCGGCAGCCGGGACTTGCTGTAGTGGCTGGCCAGGTCTTCATAACGGCCGCCCGAGCAGATCGAGCCGATCTGCGGGTGGTCGGTCAGCGTGGTTTCGTACACGGTGCCGGTGTAGTAATCCAGGCCGCGTGCGATGGAGAAATTCAGGCAGTAAGCGGTTTCCGGCACACCCAGCGCCTTGACCAGTTCCAGCACTTCGCGCAGTTCGGCCACGCCCGCCTTCAAGGTGTCGCTGGCGGCCGGATCGGCCAGCAGTGCATCCAGCTGCGCCAACGCATCGGCATGGCTGCCGGACCGCACCGCCACGAAGGCCAGGATCCGCTCGACCTGCTCGGCCGGGATTTCAAAGCCCTCGCCCACCAGCGTCTCGCGCACGTAGTCGGGGCCGCGCTTGTCCAGCTTGTCCACTTCGCGCAGCACCGCCAGCTGACGCTCGCCATCGGCCACGCCCAGGCTTTCAAAGAAGCCGCGCAGCAACTTGCGATTGTTCAACTGGATGCTGAAACTGCCGATGCTGAGCTCGGCAAACACGGCGTGGATGACCGCCAGTACCTCGGCGTCGTAGCGGGTACTCAGCGTGTCCTTGCCGATCACGTCGATGTCGCACTGGTAGAACTCGCGGAAACGGCCCCGCTGGGCGCGCTCGCCACGGTAAACGCGCTGCATCTGGTAGCGGCGGAACGGGAAGGTCAGGTCGTGCTCGTGCTCGGCCACGTAGCGGGCCAACGGCACGGTCAGGTCGAAACGCAGTGCCAGTTCCGGCAGCGAGGTGTCACCAGCTTCGGCGGCATTGGCCAGCGCGCCGGTGGACTGCACGAAATACACCTGGCGCTCGGTTTCCCCGCCGGATTTGGTCAGCAGCACGTCGGACAATTCGAACACCGGCGTTTCCACCGGCAGGAACCCGAACCGCTCGTAATTGCGGCGGATGACGTCCAGCATGCGCTGGAACGCGATCTGCTCGCGCGGCAGCAATTCCATGATGCCGGGCGGCGTACGGGGCTTGATCACTTGCGGGACTCCTGCGAATCGGGGGGATGAGCTAGCGGCATATTCTAGCCGCAGCCGGCCGCTGCCATCGCAGCGGGCGCTCCCGCCCCGGGCAAACGGCCGCATGAAGTATCATAAGCAGGCCCCGCTCCCTGGTTCGACATGACCCGGCCCCACTCCGGTACTGCCCTTTCCGCCGTTGAAGACCCTGCCAGCCCGGGCTGCTCGCCGCTGCGCGACTGCCTGCACTGCTCGGTGCGGCACTTGGCTGTGTGCTCGGCGTTGTCCCCGGACGAGGTGCAGGCATTGGAGCGGGTCACAGTTTCGCAACCGCTGCCGCTGGGCGCCACTCTGGCCCGCAGCGGCGAGCAGCGCCTACATGTCTATACCTTGACCGCCGGCGCCCTGCGCCTGGTGCGCACTCTGTCCGACGGCCGACGCCAGATCAGCGGCTTCGTGCTGCCCGGCGATTACCTGGGCCTGACCGGCAGCGACCACCACCGCTACGACATCGAAGCGATCGCCGACAGCCGGGTGTGCCGGGTGGCGCTGCCGCAGATGAAAGACCTGCGTGCCCGCTACCCGCACCTGGAGCGCAAGCTGCTGCAGCGCGCGTGCCAGGCACTGGACGCAGCGCAGGACGCTGCCTTGTCGCTGGCGCGCCTGCAGCCGGCGGAAAAACTGGCCGACTTCCTGCTGCGCCTGGCCGCGCGCGAGGCCCGGCTGGGCGGCAACGGCCTGCGTGTCACGCTGCCGATGGGGCGCGGCGACATCGCCGACCACCTCGGCCTGACCATGGAAACGGTGAGCCGCACCTTCACCAAGCTGCGCCAGCAGGGCTTGATCGCCCTGCCCCACCTGAACATCGTGGAGATCCTCGACGAAGCCGAGCTGCAGAAGCTCGCCGTCGAGTAACGCGCCACGTCGGCGCAGGATCCCGCCGACCGCAACGAACGCCAGCCCACTGGGGCCGGGCGCTAGGCCAACAGCACCTGGCGCAGCGCCGCATATTCTGCCGCGCACGGCTGTGCATGTGCCGGGCGCTGCAACAACGCGGCCAGCGATGACGGCACCTCCAACGACCGGCCGATCAGCGGCTCCACGACCGTGTCGAACTTGGCCGGGTGCGCCGTGGCCGCCACCGCCCAGTCGCCCTGCGCGCCGCCGGCACGCAGCTTTTCCAGCACCGCCAGCGCAGTGGCAGTGTGCGGGCAGAACACCTCGCCTGCCTGCGTCCAGCGCCGCGCGATCAGCGCTTGGATCGCCGCGTCGTCCACCGCCTCCACGTGCAGGTCCGCGCGCAACGCCGCGTCGTCGTCGGCGTACAGCCAACGCAGCCGTTCGAAGTTGCTGGGTGCACCCACGTCCATCGCATTGGCCAGCGTGGCCACGCTGGTGGCCGGCCGATACGCCTCGCCGCCGAAGAAGCGCGGCAGCACATCGTTGGCATTGGTGGCCAGCGCGATACGGCCCAGCGGCAGCCCCATCGCCCGTGCCAGCAAGGCGGCCATCGCGTTGCCAAGGTTGCCGGTGGGCACCACCAGGTTCAATGCTTCGCCGGTGGCGGCGTGGTGGGTCAAGGCGGCATGCGCGTAGTAGCTCATCTGCGGCAACCAACGGCCCAGGCTGATGCTGTTGGCCGAACTCAGCGGCACCTGCGCCTGCAGCTGGCGATCGCCCAGGGCCTGTTTGACCATCGCCTGGCAGTCATCGAACGAGCCGGCCACGCGCAGGGTGTGGATGTTGTCGCCGAAGCACCCCAGCTGGTGCGCCTGACGCGGCGACACGCGGCCATCCGGGTAGAGCACCACCACCCGGATGCCGGGCTGGCGGTGGAAGGCAGCGGCGACCGCAGCGCCGGTATCGCCGGAGGTGGCCACCACGATCGTCAGCGGCCGGTCACGCCCCTGCTGCAGCTGCGCCAGGCTGGCAGCGAGGAAACGCGCGCCGAAATCCTTGAAGGCGGCGGTGGGGCCGTGGAACAGCTCCAGCACGTGGTCGCCCGGCGTACCCAGTGCGCGCAGCGGTGCAGGAAAATCGAACGCCTGCGCGCACAGCCGCGGCAGGTGCGACGCAAGCGCGTCGCCGTCGAAATAGGGCGCAAGCACCGCCGCGGCATCCTGCGCCAGCGTGCCCTGCGTGCGCCACGCGTGCGGTTGCGGGCGTTGCGCCGGCACGTACAGCCCGCCATCGGGCGCAAGGCCGGCGGCGATGGCCTGGCTCAACGTGGCAGCCGGTGCGTTGCCTCGGGTGGAAATGAAATTCATCGGCAATCCTGGAATGAAGGAAGAAACATCGTGCTCACAGCAGCTGCGCGCCTGGCGCGTTCAATGGCGATACCCACGCCTGGCTGTCGAAACCGGCCGCGGCGAACGCCTGCTGGACCCCCGCCTGCGCGGCCAGTGCCGCCTCGCGCTGCTCGAACCAGGCGAACACACTGGGACCGGCACCGGAAATGCTCGCCCCCATCGCCCCGGCGTGCAGCGCGGCATCACGCGCGGCGTGGAAGCCGCCGATCAGCGCCGCCCGGCGCGGTTCCACCAGCACATCGCGCAAGCCGGCGCGCACCAGCGATGCATCGGCGGTGAAGCAGCCACTGAGCACCAGCGCCAGGTTCGCGCTTTGTTCGACAAATTCGCCCAACGCATAGCTGCCCTGCAACGCTGCGCGCGCGCGACGGGTTTCCAGAACGGCATCCGGATGCACCAGCAGGCTGTGCCACGCGTCCGGTACGGGAATGCGCACCAGCCGCTCTGCCGTGCTCAACACCAGCCCACCCAGCAGCATCGGCCCCAGGTTGTCGCCGTGGCGCCCGCCGCTGGCCACGGCCTCGCCGGCCAGCGCAAACGGGTACAGCTCCTCGCGCGGCAGCGGCACCGCAAGCAACGCATTGGCCGCTACCAGCGCGGCCACGCAGGATGCCGCCGAGCCGCCCATGCCAGAGCCCAGTGGAATGCCCTTTTCGATCGCCACCTCAAAGCCGAACGGCAGCGCCAGCGCCTCACGCATGGCAATGAGTGCTGCACCGGCGGTGTTGTCCGGTGCTTGCCGCGGCAGTGCGTACGGCGTGCCGGCGATGGCGGCGATACGAACCTCCCGCGCCGCGATGCGGCGCACGCTGACCGTATCGCCGGCCCCGGCAATGGCATGCCCCAGAATGTCAAAGCCGACGGCCACGTTGCCTACCGATGCCGGCGAAAACGCCCGCGCACAGTCGCCTGCACCCCCACTCACAGGCGCGCCCCTTCACCCACCGCCACCCGCAGCACATCGGCGAACACACCGGCGGCGGTCACTTCCGGCCCGGCACCCGGACCCTGCACCACCAGCGGGTTGTCGCAATAGCGGCGCGTGGTGAACTGCACCACGTTGTCGGTCAGCCGCAGGTTGGCGAAGGCGTGTCCGGCCGGCACCTCGACCAACCCGACCTGGGCGCCGTCGGCCGACAGCCGGGCCACGTAGCGCAGCACCGCGCCGCGTGCACGGGCCTGTGCCAGGCGCTCGGCGAACGCGGCATCGACCGCGTGCAGCCCGGCCATGAAATCCTCCACGCTGGCCTGGCGCAGCACTTCAGGCACCAGGCTTTCCACCTGCACCTGCTCCAGGCTCAGCGCGCGCCCGGCCTCGCGCGCCAGGATCACCAGCTTGCGCGCCACGTCCACGCCGGACAGGTCATCGCGCGGGTCCGGCTCGGTATACCCCATGCCACGCGCCTGCGTGACCCGTTGCGAGAACGGCACCTGGCCATCGTAGGTGTTGAACAGCCAGGCCAGCGTGCCGGAGAAAATGCCATCGATGGCCAGCACTTCATCGCCGGTATCCACCAGGTCGCGCAGCGTGGTGATCACCGGCAGGCCGGCGCCCACCGTGGCTTCGTAACGGAACCGCGCCCCGCTGGCCGCCGCTGCGTCGCGGATGGCGTGGTAGCGCGCCAGCGGGCCGGCGCCGGCCTGTTTGTTGGGCGTAACCACATGGATGCCGGCCGCCAACCAGCCCGCGTACCGGTCGGCCACCTCGGCACTGCCGCTGCAGTCGATGACCAGCGCATGCGGCAGGTGCGCCGACAACAGGTGTTCGGTGAACGCATCCAGGTCGGTGGGCTCGGCCGACCCGGCCAGCGCGGCGCGCCAGTCACCGAGCAGGCCGCGCCGGTCCAGCAGCATACGGCTGCGCGAGGCGACCGCGCGCAGCCGCAGGTCGACGTTGGCACGGCCCAGCAGCTGGGTCTGTGCCGCCTGCAACTGATCCAGCAACGCCGCACCCACATTGCCCGGCCCGATCACGCCCACCGAGAAGGTCTGCGGCGACAACCAGAAACCGGCATGGGCCGCGCGCAGCGCCTTGGTTGCATGGCCACTGTCGACGGCCACCGAGATGTTGCGCTCGGACGAGCCCTGCGCGATTGCCAGGATATTGACCTGGGCGCGCCCCAGCGACTCGAACAGCCGTGCAGCGACGCCCGGCTGGCCGGCCATGCCATCGCCCACCGCGGCCAACACGCTGACGTTGTCGGTGAGCTGCACGCGCTGCACCTGGCCCAGACTGAGCTCATGGGCAAAGGCATGCAGCAGCGCATCCCGGGCGCGGACCGCCTCGGCATGCCTGACCACGCAGCAGATGGAATGCTCGGAAGAACCCTGCGAAATCATCACCACCGACACGTGCGCGTTGCGCAGCGCGGCGAACACGCGCTCGGCGGTACCTGGCACGCCGATCAGGCCGGTGCCTTCCAGGTTCAGCAGCGCCAGGTCCGGGCTCAGGGTCAGCCCTTTGATCGGCCCGGACACCGTGCGCTCGGCGGTGATCCGCGTCCCCGGGTGCTCGGGACGGAAGGTGTTGCGGATGATGATCGGCAGGCCGCGCTCGATCGCCGGCGACATGGTCTGCGGGTGCACCACTTTCGCGCCGAAGTACGCCAGCTCACAGGCTTCGTCGTAACTGAGCGCCTCCAGCTGCACCGCTTCAGGCACCACGCGCGGATCGGCCGACAGCACGCCGTCCACATCGGTCCAGATATGCAGTTCGTCAGCATTGAACAGGGCGGCAAAGATGGCACCGGAGTAGTCGCTGCCATTGCGGCCCAGGGTGGTGATGCGATCACGGCGGTCGCGCGCGACGAAACCGGTGACCACCACGCGCCGGGCGGGATGGGCCAGCCGCCAGGCCGCCAGCCGCTGCGCGCTCTGTACCCAGTCCACATCCACGCCCAGCTCGCCGCGATCGACCACCAGCACGTCGCGTGCATCCAGCACCGCGCAGTCTTCGCCCAGGCCCTGCAGGTGCAGGCCAAGCAGTTGCGCCGAGTAAACCTCGCCCAGGCCCTGCACACGGTCCAGCACCTCCACCGGCAACTCGCCGATCACCGCCAGCGCGCCCAGCACCTCGGCCAGGTGGTCAAAGCGCGCATCCAGCCATTCCAGCACCGGCCCGGCTTGCTCGCCCATCAACGCCACGGCCGCACCGCGATGCCGCGCACGCAGTGCGTGCCAGCTATCGCGCCAGTGCGGCGCATCGTCAGCAGCCAGCCCGGCCAGCGCGATCAACGCATCGGTAACGCCCTTCATCGCCGACACCACGGTCACCTGCACGGCCTCCTCGCGGGCCAGCAGCAACTGGGCAACATGGCGATAGCGCTCGGCATCGGCCACCGAGGTGCCGCCGAACTTGTGCACCACCGTGGAAGTGGCGGCCCGCAGTACAGCGGGGGCGGAATCAGCGACAGCAGACAGGACGGCGACGGATGACATGGTGACCTCGATGAGAGGCCCCGCATCGGGTCAGGTTGAAGGCGCTCCCCCGCAACCTGTTCCGGGTGCGGGGCCGTTGTTTTCGGAAATTACGCGAAGACGACGGGCCGCACCGGGCGAGTGGTGGCGGTGGTAATGGTGGTGGTACCGGTGGTCTGTGCAGGCACGCCCCGACCGGCCGCGATGGCGGCGGTGGACAACAGGGCGGTGGCGGCGATGGGGACCATGTGCCAAGAAAACTACGCCACCGGGGGGCTTGTCAAGAGTTGCAGCGCAAAAAGACCGCGGGCGCAATATGCGGGCAACGTCGCTGAAAAGGTTGCCAATGAGACCATCCAGCTACGACGGCCGTGTTCAGCCGGCATGCTCGGCGATCGCGCGCGGCGGGCGGTGCGCATGCGCGCACATCAGCACGCCGGTCACCAGGCAGACGATGGCCACGGTTTCCATCATGGTGGGCCAGCGCTGTTGCCAGGCGAACCCGTACAGCAATGCAAACAGGGTCTCGAACACGATCATCTGCCCGGTCAGGGTCAGTGGCAGGTTGCGGCTTGCCCGGTTCCAGCATGCATTGCCCAGCACCGATGCAACCACCGCCACCCCGGCGCTGATCAACCAGAACCAGCCCCAGTCCGCCACGGGGTGCACGGTGCTGGGCAGCAGGAACGCACTGGGCACCAGCAGCAGCGCCAGGCCGCCGGTGGCCACGCCGGTCAGCAATGACCAGTCGTGCCCCGACAGATCCGGGCGGCGCGCGAGCCAGCGGCTGTTGCCGATGGAGTACACCGCCCACGACAGCAGCGCCCCGACCGCGCACAGCAGCCCCATCAAACGGCGCCCGGTGGAACCCTGCGCATGCTCGGCCTGCAACGCCTCGTAGCCCACCAGCGCGACCCCCAGCAGGCACAGCAGCAGTGCCGGCGCCAACGCACGCAGTGGCACGGCGCCTTTTTCACGCACGCCGGCCACGGTGACCACCACCGGAATCAGCCCGACGATCAGCGATGCAGCTGCACCGCCTGCCCACTGCACCGCATTGGCCAGCAGCACGAAGTACACCAGGTTGCCCGCCAGGCTCAACCACAGCAGGCCACGCCACTCGGCGATACCGATGCGCGTGCGCAGTTCGCGCCAGCGCGGCGCCAGCAGCAGCACCGCGATCAACCCGTAGACCAGGTAACGCCCCGCCGACAACTGCACCGCGCTGAACTGGCTGAGCATCGCCGGGGCCAGAAATACCACGCCCCACAGCGCGCCGGCGGCAATGCCGTTGGCGATGCCAATTCCCATCGATCGATTCATCTGCGTATGCGCATCGCTGCCTGGACAAGGCGGCCAGTGTAGGCATCGAGGCGCCGACAATCTTGACCCAGGCTACTGCCGATGCTGGCGCCGGTAGTCGGCCGGGGTCAGGCCCCACTCCCGGCGCAGCGCGCGCGTCAGGGCGCTCTGCTCGGAGTAGCCGGCGTACTGGGCGATATCTGCAATGGGCATGTCACCGGTTGCCAACTGGCCGCGCGCCCAGCGCAGCCGGCAGGCGCTGAGCCAGGCCAGCGGGCTCATGCCGAACGCCTGCCGGAACAGTGCGTGCACGCGGCTGCTGCTGACCCCGACCTGCGCGGCGATGCGCTCCACCGGCCACGCCTGGCCGGGCACCTGTTGGATGTGGGCACAGACCGCCTGCAGCCGTGTCGCGCTGCCCGCCAGCGAAAACGCCTGCAGCAACCGTGGCAGTTCGCGCGCAACCACTGCCGCATCGATCGCAGCCCCGGGCGTGGCGGCGACCCGCTGGGCCAGGGTGCGCACCTGCAACGGCAGGGCCAGCACCGGCTGCTGATACAGCTGCTGCAGGGTGTCCGGGTCAAGCAGTGCCGCCGGGCAATCGACGATCAGGAAACGGTCTGCATCCAACGCCGATTGCGCGTGCCCGGCCGACGGCGCAACAAAGGCGCCCTGCCACAGATCCAGGCGTGCACCCCGCCCGTCCAGTTCGAACGCCAGCTCGCCCTGCACCGGCACCACCCACTGCGCAAAATCGTGCCGGTCCACGCGGGACGCGCGGCCGTAGCGACGCAGGTTGAAAGCAGCGGCAGACAGGCAGGACAAGGGGCGGTCGCCTCGGGGGATATCGGAAAGTCTGCGCGCGCGGCCGGCGCGGCGCAATCACCCCGCCCGGCCACTACCGGCTGATATAGTGCAAGGGTCCTGTCCGCATGGAATGCACGCTGTGACACTCTCTGCAATAGCCGGCCAGGTGATGGCGTCCTGCGCCGTCCTGCTGCTGGGCAGCGTGCTCGCCTGCCCGATCGCGGCAGCGGCCCCGGCCCCGCGTGAACCGCTGCGCAGCGCGCCGGCACCGGACTGCCTGGATGCACGCAACCTGCGTGAAATGCTCCAGACCGACCCCGACAGCGTGACCGTGCTGGACGCCCACGCCCAACCCTGGCGCATCCGTTTCCAGGCCCCGTGCCCGGGCGTTTCAGACGCTGCGCAGGCAGTGCTGGAAGCGCCCGCCGGCTGGGCCTGTGGCGGCAAGGGCGAACAAGTCCAGGTCGACGGCCGCCGCTGCCCGATCGCATCGGTGGCGCGCATCAGCGAGCGTGCGTTCGCCCAGCAGGCGCGCGACAGCGACGCGTATGCCATCAACACCCTGGCGACCGTGCAGGTAGCCGCTTCGGAAACCCGCGGCCGCTTCCGTGGCTCGCCGTCGTACTGCTTCGCCGCCCGGCATCTTCGCAGCTGGTCCGAAGACCCCAATGGGGTGGTGGTGGAAATGAATCCCAGGCGCGCCGGTGGCAACCGCTTCTACCGGGTCGAGCTGGGCACGCGGTGCCCGGAGATCGGTTCCTCGCCGGAGATTTCCTTCCAGTCCGGGTTCGGCAACGGCCTGATCTGTGGCAATTACGGCGATCGACTGGTCGCGAGCCAGGACATTCCCGGCGACCTTCGCCGGATGAGCAATCCACGCCATTATCTGGGCTGCCCGGTGACGGCGGTCTATCCCATCCGCTGATGCCCATGCCCCTGGAACACCGCCTGCTCAGTCAGGACCCGTCCCTGTTGCCGATCATCGCCGACTGGTATTTCCAACAGTGGGGATCGCACGCCCCTGGGCGCAGCGTGTTCGACGAACGCCAACGCCTGGAAGTATTCCTGCATGAAGCGGCACTTCCCCTGCTGTTGATCGCGCTGGATGGCGACCAGCCCGTTGCCGCAGCCCAGCTCAAGTTCCACGAACGTACCGAGCGCCCTGAGCGCCAGCACTGGCTGGGGGGCGTCTATGTGCACCAGGCGCATCGCGGCGCGGGCCTGGCGGCCAGGTTGATCGAGGATCTGATGGTTCGCGCCGCAGACCTGGGCGTGCGCGATGTCTACCTGCAGACCGAAGCCGACGATGGCGGCCTGTACCGCCGGCTAGGCTGGACACCGCTGGAATCGGTGCGCCACGCCACCGGCATCCCGGTGCGCATCATGCTGCGGCGGTTGTCACCGCGCTGATCAGCGCACGCGCAACGGTTGCGGCGCGGGACGATCGGCCAGCGAACCCAGGGTGAAGGTGTAACCGGCTTCTTCGAGCAGCTTGCGCATGCGCAGTTCGGCACGCTTTGGATAGGCCAGCGACAGCGGCGCATGCAACGCGTAGGAAGTCGACTTTCCGGGCAGCGATTCGCGCGTCACCGTAGCCTGGTTGGTTTCGCAGGCATTGGCCCACAGGTCCAGCAGAACCTTCGGTCCAATGGATTGATTGTTGCCGAGACGAAGCGTCAGCCAACGCATGTGTTCCATGTCAGATCCAAGCGGTTCTTTCAATCGAGTATGCACCAATTCCCCATTGCCCGTACGCGGCCGTCCGGGCTGCCACACGCAGACAGCCCCGGGCATGCCGGGGCTGTCTGCGTGTTCATCTGACGGCCGCAGCGCCCCTGGCGCCGCGCCGATTCAGTGCTTCATCGCATGCTTGCGGTCGCGCATCACCGCGTGGCATTCCTGCACCTGCGGCAGCAGGCGCTGCACTTCCTGGCGGGCCGCCGGCGAGGTGTCCGCGTCGGTCAGGGTGTCCTTGAACGCCTTCAGCAGACGGTCCTCGGATTCTTCCAGTTCGGCCACATAACCATACTGGGTGTCGCCCAGCGTGGCGCGCACCTTGCCGTAAAACTGCTGCATCGACCCCACCACGGTGCCGTGGTCGGCCGGCTTGCCGCCGGCGGCGATGACGGTCGCACTGAGCGAGCGCACCAGTTCATCCTTGACGCCGGCGATACGGGTGAACAGCGCAGAGAGTTCGGCGTCCTTCACCTTGCCAGCCGCTTCGGTGTAGAAATCCTTGCCGTCGCGGGCGATTTCAATCAGGTCGTTCAAGGTGTGCGTGGTCTTGGTTTCGGTAGTCACTGAGATCTGCTCCTGAAATGTCGGGCTTGCCCGTGCTTGGGTGGATCCACCTTTCCGCATTGGCAATGAAGTCGGCGTGACACTGAAAACAAGCGGTTCAGTGTCGTATCGAAGGTGCGTTGCAATCGTTGTGGTGGCGTGTCCGCCATGCGATTGCGTCTTCACGACGTGGTCTCAGCACGCACCGGCAGGTTTGACGTCGCACGCCTTGCGCACGCGGGTGGGTGCGCTCGCGGTGGCGCACAACTGCGCTTCAAGACGCTTGAGAAAATCACAGAATCCGTGGCCCGCGCGCGCGTGGCGGCGCGCACTGGTGACCACCTGCGGCGCGGCGAGCCGGGCAATGTGCGCACCGCTGGTCTGGATCGCCGCGATAAGCGCGACATCCTCACCCGTCGCCAGGGGAAGGAAGCCGCCACTGTCACGGTAGGCGCTGGCGCTGAAACCCATGTTTGCTCCGTGCACATGCGGATGCCCGTCCCGCATCTGCTCGCCGGCAAGGAAGTGCTGCTGCACGGCCGGCGCATAGTCCAGCCAGTCGTCCACGGTCACCACCCCGCAGAATGCGCTGGCCCCGCACTGCACCTGTCTGGCCAACCAGTCCGCTGGCACGCGGCTGTCTGCGTCGGTACAGCCGATCCAGCGCGCGCCCCTGGCCAGGGCGTAGTCGCTGGCGACCGCGCGGGCGATGCCCACGCAGCCGGCGTCCACCCGCACCGTCTGCACCTCCAACCGGCGGCATATCGCCGCGGTGGCATCGCTGCAGCGGTCCAGTGCCACCACGATCATCACCGCCTCGCCGCCCAGCGCGCGATGCCGCGCCGCAGCCTGAAGTGCCTGCAGGCAGCGGCCGATCAGGCGCTCCTCGTTGTGCGCCGGCACGATCGCCGCGATCATCGCAACCCCTCACGCCCGGCGACCGAGCAGGTGTCGCGCGACCAGCCCTGCAGCAGCATGTCCTGGTCGCACCAGGAAAACAGCCGTGGCAGCACCGCATCCAGTTGCGCGTGCACGAACGCGGCGCTGCAACGCGCCTGCTCGAACGCAGGGCGCCAATGGCAGGCGATCAGAACCCCCTGGGCGTCCAGTGACGCTGCAAGACGCGCGGCCATCGCCTGCATGGCCGCACTGTCCAGGTAGTAGCCCAGCTCGCTGAACACGATCAGGTCGAAGGAGCCATCCGGCCATGCCTGTGGATGCCGCGCCTGCTCGACACGCACATGCGCCTGTCCTGCCAGGGTCCGCCGCGCCGCTGCCACCGCCGGTTCACTGAGATCGGTTGCCAACAGCGCGGCGCAGCGAGGCGCCAGCGCCGCGGTCAGCACACCATTGGAGCAACCCAGCTCCCAACCCCGCATAAAACGGGCGCGCGGCAGGCTCGCCAGGGTCAACGCGCGTTTGCGTGCCTCATACCAGCGGGTGCGGTACTCGAAAGGGTCGTCTTGCTGGTAGAGCGCGTCGAAGTAGGCCGCATTGTTCATCCAATCAATACCTCATAGTCGCGCGTGAAGCGCAGCACCACCGCGTCCGGCAGGATGGGCTCGCAGTCCAGCCCGGCCACCGCGCCGCGCTGGGTGGAAAACTGTTCAATCGCCGCGTGCTTGCCCTGGCGTGCCTGGGCGGACAAGGCGATGCGCGTAGCGGGCGACCACAGCGCCTGCGCGGCCTGTGGATCCACCCAGTGCCAGCCCCATACCGGGAACTCGCGCAGCACGCAGCCGCGCGCCGCAGCGGCACGGACGCATGCGCGCCCAACCGCCTCGTGGTCGGGATGTGCGTCCAGCCGCCACGGCGCCAGCACCAGATCGTCAGCGCGCAACAGCGGCTGCAAACGTGTTGCCAGCACCGCTTCGCTGCCGGCTACGGCGCCATCGTCGAAATGCCAGGCATGGCGCTCGGCGCCGGCAAGACCCAGGCAGCCCAGCGCACGCTCAAGTTCCTGCAGGCGCGCCTGGCGCAGCCGCAGCGGCGGCCACTGGGCCTGGCCGGGATAGCAGGCTTCGCCGTCGGTGACCGAGATCACCATCACCGGCAAACCCTGCCGCCGCGCCTCGGCCATCAGCCCGCCGCAGGCCAGCACTTCGTCATCGGGATGGGGTGATACCACGACAACGCGCGCCACCGTGGCAAACAACGCAGCGGCCTGCTGCATCGGCAACGCCTGCAACCAGTCGCCCCCCTGCCATTGGCTTTCGCTGATGCCGTGGCCGTCGATGTGGCGGGTTACAGCGTCCATGCACGCACCTGACGATGACAGTCCATGCCCAGCTGCTGCCAGTCGCGGTCGGCGTGGCTCTGGCGGATGAACACCGTCAAATCGCTCCAGCGCTGCGCATGCGCCGCATCCAGGCACATCGGCCCGGGCCCAAGTGCGCGGGCCACCCGGTCCAGCGTCTGCACGCACGCCCGCTCCACCACGCTGCGCACCCGGATCACCGCGCTCATGTGCGCCTGCCCGGGCTGGGCATCAATCAACGCTGCCAGCTCACGCAGCAGCGCCGCACAGGAAGACAGGGCCATGTCGACCTCGCCCAGCAGCACCGCCGCGGTGCCCGGCTCGGCGGCCCGGACGCTGCGACGCAGCGGCTCGGCCAGCGCGGCGGCCGCACCGAACCAGCAGGCGGCAATACCGGCCCCGCCGTGCCAGAACCCCGGGCGCGCCAGATACGCACCGGCCTCCCCGGCGTCCAGTGCCGGCACCTGGGAGAAGCGCGCCGTGCCGCTGGGAATCCGCCCCATGCCGGTGGCCTGCCAGTCCTGCGCGTGGCAGTCGACCGGCGCGTGGCGAAGATCGGCGCGGAACAACCTGGACTGCCCACCCTCGCGCACGGTTACCAACGCCACATCGACCCAGCCCGCACCCGAGCACCACGGCTTGCTGCCGTTCAACGTGCCGTGGGCAGCATCGAAGGCCAGCGTCGCCGCAGGCCCGTCGGCCGCCCAGACTGCGGCCAACTGATCGGATGGCAGCGGATCGGCATTCAGCTCCTGCAGGATCGCCTGCGCGTCATAGTGCGCTTCAAGAAGCTTGGCCAGGCAGAGATCCTGCCCCCCAAGCTGCGCCAGCAACCGCCACCGCCCCAGCGTGTCGCCAGCCCCGGGCTGGGGCAGCGCCGGATGCCGGACCAACCAGTCACGCGCCTGCTGCACCAATGGCGGCGCCCTGTTGCGAGCCACGCCCCTATCCACGACCGCGACCATGTCAGGGCGCCAGGATCACCTTGCGGCAATCCTCCTGCTTGCGGTCGGCGCGGATGGCATTGCTGCCGTGGCAGATCAAAACACGCATGCAGTACTCCAGCGGAGGGAACATCCCCTTAGCTACGCCGGCATGCGTCCCGGCAGGGTGACCCCACCGTGTGCGCGGCGTTGATGGCGGGCGACGGTACGTTCACCCGGCCGAAAAAGGTTCAACGTTCCATGACACGAAACCACCGCACCGACACGGCGTTACTGCGGCGACGGTGGCACGGCAGGTGGGGCTTCCATCGGCGGCGTCTGCGCAGGTGGATCACCTTCGGGTGGGATCTCACTCGGCGGCTCCTGCACCGCAGGGTCCGGCCTGACCGGCGCTTCCAAAGGCGGAGCAACCGGCTGCTCCGGGACCGGCACGGACGGCGGCGACAGCGGCAATGCATTCATGCGGGGTCTCCCATGAGTGGTTTCCGGAAGCATCCCGCGCCAGGCGTAAACAGCCGGCGACGGCCCCGTGCATGCCGCTGCATGATGCCAACCTGCCGCTGGATCAGCCCGAGAGCAGCACCGCGAGCACGGCCAGCAGCGCTGCTGCGGTAAGCGAGAACATTCCCACCACATACCCGACCGCCTTGAACCACCCCGCGACCGCGAACGCCCGATAGACCTGCACGCGCGCGCCCAGGTACCAGGCCAGGGTGGCCAGGAACAGGATCCCGCCGCCAGCCTCGGCCCAGGCTGGCGCGGTGCGCCCCACCGCCATCGCCAACGACGCGCCCACCACAAAGGGCGACACCAGCAGTGCCTGGATTGAAAACGGCACGCGCAGGGTATCGCGCGTCACCGGTTGCCCACGCTGGCGCAGCGTAGACAGCGCCGCGGTGAAGGCAAACGTGCAGAACACGATGCAGCGCATCAGCAACAAGCCCTGCTCGGTGCCGAACAGCATCCCGGCCAAAGCACCGCTGCCCCATGCCAGGTGGCTGCGGGTGACCAGCTCGATCCCATGCGCGATCACCACCGACAGGATCAACATCAGCACCGGGCTGATGGTGTCGGCAAACCGCTGTTCCTCCGGCTTGCCCAGCTCACCCTCGACATACCGTGCCATCACGGCCGGGTGGCGCAACACCCGCCACAGCGTCCGCGGGTAAAACACCAGCCAACCAACCAGCTCGTAGAGAAACTCTTCGAGCGAGCGCAGGATGCGCATCAGGTCCATGGCACGCTCCTGGGCGGCGAGTCGATTCAGGGGTGGATTGCGTAGATGAAGAAATCATCGTCTCGTTGCCAACCCAGCCCTTCATACAGGGCTTGGGCGGCCAGGTTGTCGCGCGCGGTCTGCAGTTCCACCCGCCCTGCCCCACGGCGACGCGCCTGGTCGACGGCGGCAATCATCAGCGCGCGGGCAATGCCCTGCCGCCGCGCCCGTTCGGCCACGAACAGGTCATACAGGATGAAGCTGGGCACCGCGCCGACCGAGTCGAACAAGGGATACAGCTGCGTGAAGGCCACGATGTCACCCTCGCCCGTCTCGGCAACGATGACCAGCGATGAGCCTTCCGACAGCCGCGTCTGCATGAAGCTGCGCGCAAGGGAAAGGTCAGCCGGTTGCGCGTAGAACTGCCGATAGCCATCGAACAGGATGGCCACCTGATCCAGATCGCCGGGACCGGCGATGCGTACATCGAGCGTCATTGCACTCTCCGGTCGGCTTGCTGCGGCGTGGGGACCTCTGGCCAAGCATAGGCCGATCCGGCGCTTCCGGGCGTGCATGGCGGGAGGTGACGCCGGGCGTCTGCGGGCCAACGCGCCGGGCAGGCCGGCCGAACCCTCTGATTATGGTGACCCCGGCCCGATTCGAACGGGCGACCTTCCCCTTAGGAGGGGGGCGACGAGCCCATTTGTACCAATACGTCAGGAATGCACTGTGCCAAAGCTGTGCCTAATTTGCCCAAACTCGCGCAGAGGCAGCTGAAATCTGGGCGCTGAAAAGGACCCCGCCGGTCGGCGCAACCCCACGGTCTCCCTTAGTGGATGGGCGGCTTTGACAACATGTACGGCTCATGAAACATTCACGATCCGCCCAGCCGTCCGGCTGCCAGGAGTTGGCGGAGACACACTATGGAGAGCAGTGAATGAAGATTGCGAAGATCTTAGCCGCTATGGGGTTACTCGCCGCCAGCG
>JAHREJ010000007.1 GCA_021733645.1 Bacillus subtilis subsp. subtilis
ATGCAACAACATTCACCACGCAGATGGTAATGGCAATTGCAGGTGTCGCGCTGCTCTTGTTCGGCGCGCGCATCACACACTACTACCATCGCTACCGGATCCGCGACGATGGCGAGCGAAACGCCATAAAACTGGCCCGGAATTCACATATCGCCAGTGAGAACGGCCTTCGCGAACGCGCGCTTCATCTGAGGAAACTGGGAGACGGCATCGACGTTTCCCTCAAGGAAGTGGTCAACTGGTTGAAACTGCAGGGCCACCACGAGATAGCCAGCGGGTTGCTGAACACTGCGACCGTGCATTCACGCTTGTTCCGCGCGCAGGCCAGCATGGTGTATCCCACCACATTGGATCAACTCGGCCTGTACGTGGCCCTGCAAACCGGCGGCGTGCGTGAAGCCTGGGAGCTCAGCAACCGGGTCACCCGACCTCGACTGGAAGGTGACCCATGCATGTTGAGCATAGGGCTGCAGCTGGCTGCCTATCGGGCAATTACTGAAGCGGTGTCCCTGCTTTTGGAGCATGAGTGCGGCCAGGTAATGGTCCGTGCGCGCTGTGGGACTCTCGGGAACCAGCGGGGGATTGTCGTTGTCGTGGCGCTACTTGATTCGGCGCATCCGTTGTCCGGCACCACAAGAGCGCTGGTCGATGAGCACCTGGCCGGCCTGCCGCTCGCTTATGGAGGCCTCGTGCAATGCCGCCGCAATCGGCTCAGGCTGTTGCTGGCGGAACCTGCGGCGCGTTCGCCCAGTAGAGCCAAGCCACGAAGCAGCGCTGGTCGTGGGAGAGCGCCCGGTCTGGACAACAGCCAAGCCGTTGGCTGATAGCGCCGCGTATCCGGCCAATGGTTGCCCTGCAGATGATGTGTGACCTGCAGGACGCCCCTCTGTCATTTACCCATGCGCTTGAAACTGGACGCTGCCGCCTCGGCGGCGGCAGCGTCTCAGCGCAACCTGTTCTTCAGGATTTCAACGCTGCTGATCCGCGACTTCGACCGACCAAACGGCATCAGCGCCATGCCCGTAAAGAACCAGTGAGAAGCGCGACCCTCGATAAACTTCGACTCGCGACGCGTTCGCGGAGGCTTGTATTCGTTGCGACGGCAACGACACACTCACCGGGCTTTCGCCGGCGGGCAAGGTCCAGAACACATCATCAGCATTCCCGACAATAAGCTGCACCCGCCCGGCAAGATCATTGACCTGGAAATACGAGATTCCGTCGCGCTGGAATCCATACAGAAGCCAGTGGGGGTCTTGACTCAGATTGGCAGCCTGCGGCCGCGCCTGGCCCAGCCCATTCTTTGCCAGATGACCGCCATGACCATCGGACTGCGCCATCGCCAGCGTGGGAACTGCAGCCAGAATCATGCTGGCCACGCCACTACCGATACGTAAGAAATGCACGTCCACCTCCTGATTGGGGCTATTGAGCGAATCTCTCGGGATAGTACCCCCAGGCCAACTCGACATCGAACACGGAAGCCGCAATTGTCCCGTTTGCCCCTGGTCATCCGCCGGGCACAGGCAATCAGCCCCAGTGCAAGATTCATCTGCGCGCGACGGCCCTAAAGTTACCCCCGAAACGGCCGCTACCCCTGCCGACCCACTCGAAATCGAGCGTACGCCACATGCCGGCTCTGTTGCAGGGCGCTTTCGACAGCGACCCCGGTGATGCCTTACCCCAGCGGATTCTGCTGGTGGAAAACTCGCGCACGTTCACCAGCATGCTGCGCGAGGCGATCGAGCAGCGACTGGAGCTGCCGGTGTTCGTGGCCACCAGCCTGGCCGAGGCCGGCCGGTTGCTGGATGAGGAACAGGGCTGGTTCCTGGTATTGACCGGGCTGGTGCTGGCCGATGGGGACCGCGACAAGGTGGTGGAGTTCTTCCTGTCGCGCGGGCTGCCCACGGTGGTGGTCAGCGGGGTGTACGACGAGGACCTGCGCAAGCGCGTGCTGCAACAGCAGATCATCGACTACGTCCTCAAGAACACGCCCGGCAGCATCGACTACCTGGTGTGGCTGGTGCAGCGGCTGGAGCGCAATCGGCGCATCGCCGCGTTGGTGGTGGACGATTCGATGTCGGCGCGGATGTATGCCGCCTCGCTGCTGCGCATGTACGGCCACACGGTGTACGAGGCCGCCGACGGTGCCGAAGGGCTCAAGGCGATCGAGGCGCACCCGGCGATCCGGTTGGCGGTGGTCGACCAGGAAATGCCGGGCATGGAGGGGGTGGAGTTCACCCGTCGGCTGCGTACCCTGCGCTCGCGCGACAAGGTGGCGGTGATCGGCATTTCCGGCAACACCGACCCGTCGCTGATTCCGCGCTTCCTCAAGAACGGCGCGAATGACTTCCTGCGCAAGCCGTTTTCGCGCGAGGAGTTCTTCTGCCGCGTCTCGCAGAACGTGGACCAGCTGGAGCTGATCGGCACCCTGCAGGACCTGGCCACGCGCGACTTCCTGACCGGGCTGCCGAACCGGCGCAGCTTCCTGGAACAGAGCCAGCGCCAACTGCCGCAGCTGCACCATAACGATGACCTGGTGGCAGTGGCGATGATCGACATCGACCACTTCAAGCACATCAACGATACCCACGGCCATGAGGCCGGCGACGACGCACTCCGCGCGGTCGCCGCCGCCGTGGCCGGGCATGCGCGCGACCAGGACCTGATCGCCCGCTTCGGCGGCGAGGAATTCTGCCTGCTGGTGCCGGGGCTGGAGGAGGACGAGGCACGCGGCTACTTCGAGATGCTGCGCGAGCGTATCGCGGCGCTGGAAGTGAACCTGGGCGGCACGATCCTGCGCATGACCGTGAGCATCGGGCTGTGCTGCCTGCGCCCGCAGCGCGATTCGCTGCACCGGCTGATCTCCGAGGCCGACCGCCAGCTGTACCTGGCCAAGGCCGGCGGACGCAACCGGGTAAGCTGCACCAGCGTGGCCAGTGCCGCCCGCGAACCCGCCCTGGCGCCTTGATCGAGATCAACGCGAAGCTGTCGCATTCAACCTAGAGTCGTTCCCAGTTGAACACCACAGGGAACGCACCATGGCACTTCTGGTCTGGCAGGACGACCTGAACATCGGCATCGACGTCATCGACCACCAGCACATGCGGATCGTGGAGATGCTCAACCACCTGCATGTGGCGCAGATCAGCCTGCAACGGCTGGCCGTGGCCGAGGTGATCGACGAACTGGTGGACTACACCATGTCGCATTTCGCCTTCGAAGAAGAGCTGATGGAGGAAGCCGGCTACCCGTTCTGCGCCGCACACAAGCGCGTGCATGAAATCTTCATCAAGCGCGTAGCCGAGTACCGGCTGCGTTTCCAGGCCGGTGAGGACATCAGCGACGAGCTGCGCACGATGCTGTCGCGCTGGCTGTTCAACCATATCCGCGGCGACGACAAGGCCTATGCGCCGCAGGTGAAGCAGCACCTGAACCAGTTCGCCCGTGAGCACCAGCAGGGCGGCTGGCTGGGGCGCACGCTCAAGCGCTTCTTCCGCTGACCCCGGCGCCGGTCAGGCCGTGCGTGCGGCGCGGCGACCCATCGCCAGCAGCGCCAGGATGGTCACCAATGCGGTCACGCACAGGTAAAGGCCGACCGCCAGCAGCCCGAAACGCTCGGCCAGCCAGGTGGCCACGTAGGGCGCCGGCGCCGCGCCCAGAATGCCGGCCAGGTTGAACGACAGCGACGCGCCGGTGTAGCGCACCTGCACCGGGTAGATTTCGGCCAGGAAGGTGCCGCATGGGCCGTAGGTGAGCCCCATCAGGAACAGCCCCAGCGACAGGAAGCCCAGCACCATCCACGGGCTGCCCGCCTGGAACAGCGGGGCGAACAGCACGCCAAAGGCGAGGATCAGGCCGCTGGCCACGATCATGGTGCGGCGCGTGCCCCAGCGGTCGCCGTACAGCGCCGACAACGGAATGCCGGCCGCGAAGAACAGGATGCCGACCATCTGCATCAGCAGGAACTGCTCGCGGCTGTAGTGCAGCACGGTGGTGCCGTAGCCCAGGGTGAACACCGTCATCAGGTAGAACAGCACGAAGGTGGCAAACGCGCCGAGCGTGCCCAGCATCAAGGTCAGGCCGTGTTCGCGCAGTACCGTCCACATCGGCAGCCTGACCCGCTCGTTGCGGTCCAGCGCGGCCTGGAACTGCGGGGTTTCGTGGATGTTCAAGCGCACCCACAGGCCCACGGCCACCAGCAGCGAGCTGGCCAGGAACGGAACCCGCCAACCCCATTGCAGGAAATCGGCCTCGCTCATCGCACGCCCCAACAGCAGGAAGATGCCGGCCGAGAGCAGGAAGCCCAGCGGCGCGCCCAACTGGGGGAACATGCCGTACCAGGCACGCTTGCCCGGCGGGGCGTTCTCGGTGGCCAGCAGGACCGCCCCGCCCCACTCGCCGCCCAGGCCCAGCCCCTGGCCGAACCGGCACAGCGCCAGCAGCGCGGGGGCCAGGATGCCGATGCTGGCGTGGGTGGGGAGCAGGCCAATGGCCACCGTGGACACGCCCATGGTCAACAGGGCGGCCACCAGCGTGGCCTTGCGCCCGATCCGGTCGCCGTAGTGGCCAAACACCGCCGAGCCGACCGGGCGCGCGATGAAGGCTACCGCGAAGGTGGCCAGGGACTGCAGCAGGGCCGCGCCGTCACTGCTGTCGGGAAAGAACAGGTGCGGAAACACCAGCACGGCCGCGGTAGCGTAGATGTAGAAGTCGAAGAACTCGATGGTGGTGCCGATCAGGCTGGCCAGCAGGATGCGGCGGGGCGAGTTGGCGGCAGAGACGGCGGGAGTCGGCATCAGGGACACGAAAGAAGGCAGCTGCCGGATTCTGCCACGGGCGCGCCAACGTGCGGCCGATGGTTGCAGACGTGACAGTCACGGCGGCAGCCCACGGGCGGAACTTCGCGCCGCTGCGGCGGTCCCATGCCGCAGGCTCGAACAAGGACGATCGCCGATGCCACACATGCCAAGGGAGGTGGGCCGGGTACGGCCCCGGGTGTTCGCGCTGGTCACCGTGCTGACCGTACACGCGCTGGTTGGCTGGCTGCTGCTCACCCCGCCGCGGCCGCTTGCCGGCGGCGGCGACCCGGGCCTGGAGGTGCGCTGGTTGCCGCGCCTGTTACCGCCGGCAGATCCCCTGCCCGCGCCGGTGTCGGCTGCCCTGCCGGCCAGCCGCACGCGCGCGATGCCACCGCCGGTTGCCTCTGCGCCGCCGGTCGAGGCGGTCGCCCTCCCGTCGGCGTCGATCGACAGCGCACCGCTGGACCTGCGCCTGCCACCCGGGGCCGCCGCCGGGGACGTGCTGGACGCACGCACCTTCACCGCGCCGATCATCGGCCAGCGCGCGGTGCATGCGGCCTTCGCCCCGCCGGCAAAACGCTTCCGCATGAAGCGTGGCATCACGCCCGAGCAGATGGTGCAGGGTATTGCCCAGGCATTGCAGATGTGGCCGCCCGGCTACGTGGTGGATCTGTGCCGATTGAGCACGGCCCAGGTCGACTATTTCCAGAATGCGGTGGACGAGCGCGACCGCGACCTGCTGCGCCAGGCGCTGGTCCGCCGGCGCCAGGACTGTTGAACGCGCTTACGGGCCGAGATGGATCCAGGTGGCCTTGAGCTCGGTGTATTTGTCGAACGCATGCAGCGATTTGTCGCGGCCGATGCCGGACTGCTTGTAGCCGCCGAACGGGGCGGTCATGTCGCCGCCATCCCATTGGTTGACCCACACGCTGCCAGCGCGCAGCTGACGCGCCACCCGGTGGGCGCGACCGAGATTGGCAGTCCACAGTCCGGCGGCCAGGCCGTAGCTGGAATCGTTGGCCAGGCGCAGCGCATCGGCTTCCTGGTCGAAACCCAGCACCGACAGCACCGGTCCGAAGATTTCTTCGCGTGCGATGCGGTGCCCGGCATCCACCTCGTCGAACACGGTGGGCTGCACATAGCTGCCGCCGGCCACCACCTCCACCCGCTTGCCGCCCAGCAGCAGCCGTGCACCTTCGGCCTGGCCGCGGTTGATGTGGTCCAGCACGTGCTCGGCATGGGCGTGATCCACCAGCGCGCCCATCGCCGCGTCCGGGTCGAACGGATGACCGGGCTGCATGCGCCGCGCGTGGGCCAGTACCCGGGTGACGAACTCGTCCTGGATCGAACGTTGCACCAGCAGCCGCGAGGCGGCCGTGCACACTTCACCCTGGTTGTAGAAGATGCCGGTGGCCGCGGCCTCGGCGGCCTTGTCCAGGTCCGGAGCGTCGGCGAACACCAGGTTGGGGCTCTTGCCACCGCACTCCAGCCAGGTGCGCTTGAGGTTGGACAGCCCGGCGCACTGCAACAGGCGCTTGCCTACCGCGGTGGAGCCGGTGAACGCCAACGCGTCCACATCCATGTGCAGGGCCAGCGGCTCGCCGGCGGTCTTGCCGTGGCCGGGCAGCACGTTGAACACGCCATCGGGAAGACCGGCTTCGGCGACCAGCGCAGCCAGCCGGATCACGCTCAATGGCGAGCGCTCGGAGGGTTTGAGGATCAACGAGTTGCCGGCGGCCAGCGCCGGGGCGATCTTCCAGCAGGCCATCAGCAGCGGGAAGTTCCACGGCACGATCGCCGCCACCACGCCTACCGGCTCGCGGCTGACCAGGCCCAGTGTATCCAGGGCGGTGGGGGCGATCTCGCCGTACACCTTGTCGATCGCCTCGGCGGTCCAGCGCAGGCAGCGCACGGCCCCGGGAAGATCGCCCTGGCGTGCGTCACGGACCGGCTTGCCCATGTCCAGGCTTTCCAGCAGGGCCAGTTCGTCGGCGTGCTGTTCAACCAGCTCGGCCAGGCGCAGCAGCACCCGCTTGCGATGGCTCGGCGCGGCACGCGACCAATGCCCGGCCTCGAAGCTGCGCCGTGCCGCAGCCACCGCGCGCTCGACATCGGCCGCGCCGCAGTCGGCCACCTGTGCCAGCAGGCCACCATCGATGGGGCTGATGCAGGCAAAGCGCGCACCATCGGCGGCATCCACGTAACGCCCATCGATGAAGGCCTGGCCGTGCACGACCAGTGCGTCGGCCTGGCGTTGCCATTCTTCGCGGGTACGGGGGGCGGTCATGCGGGTCTCCAGCAACGGATTTCGGCCCCCTTTATACCCGCCGTCCTCACGGCACGCCGTGATGCATCTGCGATAGAGTCGTGACCATCCGGTTCCCTGCGGAGTTGCCGATGCGCCGTGCCGAAAGCCCGTTGTCGTCCCTGTCCCAGCAGCGCCCCGCGTCGATGGACGCCTACTGGATGCCGTTCAGCGCCAACCGCCAGTTCAAGGCCTCCCCGCGCCTGCTGGTGCGCGCCGAGGGCATGTACTACCACGATGTCGACGACCGCCCGATCCTGGACGGGGCGGCCGGGTTGTGGTGCTGCAATGCCGGCCATGCACGGCCGCGCATCGTGCAGGCCATCCAGCAGCAGGCGGCCACGCTGGATTTCAGCCCGCCGTTCCAGATGGCCTCGCCGTTGCCGTTCGTGCTGGCCCAGCGGCTGGCCGCGCTGGCCCCGGCCACGCTCAACCATGTGTTCTTCAGCAACTCCGGCTCCGAAGCAGTGGATACCGCGATGAAGATCGTGCTGGGCTACCACCGCCTGCGGGGGCAGGCCCAGCGCACGCGCTTCATCGGCCGCGAGAAGGCTTACCACGGGGTGGGGTTTGGCGGGTTGTCGATCGGCGGGCTGCCCAACAACCGCAAGCAGTTCGGCCCGCTGCTGGCCGGCAGCGATTTCCTGCGCCACACCCTGGACCTGCCGCGCAATGCGTTCAGCCCCGGCCTGCCGCGCCACGGCGCCGAGCTGGCCGAGGACCTGGAGCGGCTGATCGCGCTGCACGATGCATCCACCATTGCCGCGGTGTTCGTCGAGCCGATCGCGGGGTCGGCCGGGGTGATCCTGCCGGCACCGGGCTACCTGCAGCGGCTGCGCGAAATCTGCGACCAGCACGGCATCCTGCTGGTGTTCGACGAGGTCATCACCGGCTTCGGCCGGGTCGGCAATGCATTTGCCGCACAGCGCTTCGGGGTCACCCCGGACCTGATGACCCTCGCCAAGGGGCTGACCAACGGCGCGGTGCCGATGGGCGCCACGCTGGTCTCCGATGCGATCCATGCCGCCTACATGCAGGGGCCGCCGGCGGCGATCGAGCTGTTCCACGGCTATACCTATTCGGCCCATCCGTTGGCGTGTGCCGCCGCGCTGGCCACCCTGGACACCTACGCCGAAGAGCACCTGTTCGACCGCGCCATCGAGCTGGGCGACTACTGGCAATCGGCACTGCACAGCCTGCGCGGGCTGCCGCACGTGATCGACATCCGCAATTTCGGGCTGATCGGCGCGGTGGAACTGGCGCCGCGCAAGGATGCCCCGGGCGCGCGCGGCCATGAAGTGTTCGAGCGCTGTTTCCGCGACGGCAGCCTGCTGGTGCGCTGCACCGGCGATGTGATCGCACTGTCGCCGCCGCTGATCATCGACAAGGCCCAGATCGACCGCATCGTGGAGATCCTGGGCGACATGATCAATGCCACCGGGTGAGGGCCTGGCTGAACCCGGCGACCGGGACGCCACTACCCCACCCCATTACAATGGTCGGTCACGTTGGCTCGCGTACCGGATTGCATGGACATTGTTGTCAAAGAAGAACTCAAGGCCTACATCGATCCACTGACCGCCGACGAGCACGACGCGCTGGAGCGCAGCATCCTGGCCGAAGGCTGCCGCGATGCGCTGGTGCTGTGGGGCGATGTGCTGGTGGACGGGCATAACCGTTTCGGCATCTGCCAGAAGCACGACCTGCCGTTCCAGACCGTGCAGAACACCCGTTTCCAGTCGATGGACGACGTGCACCTGTGGATGATCGAGCAGCACCTGGGGCGGCGCAGCGTGTCCGATTTCCAGCGCGGCGTGCTGGCCCTGCGCAAGCGCGACATCCTGGCCGAGCGCCGCCGGATCGAGCAGGCGCAGCTGCAGAAGGAAAGCGACGGTGAGATGGCCGATGCCGGCGCGGTCAGCGACGAGGACAGCCCGCCGTGGGCCGCCGCGCCCAAGGTCAGCCGCGCCGACATGGCCCGCGAAGCGCGCCTGAGCAGCAGCCAGGTAACCATGATCGAGCGCATCCACAAACAAGCCGCGCCGGAGCTGGTGGAAGCGGTCAAGACCGGGGTGATTTCGATCAGCGCCGCCGCTGCCGTGGCCGACCTGCCCGAGGACGAACAGCGCGCCGCCGCCGTCGGCGGCAAGGACGAGCTGAAACAGGCCGCCAAGCGCGTGCGCGAGGCCAAGCGCAAGCCGCGCAAGCCGGTGCAGGAGGTACTGCACAGCGCCGATGGCGACATCGAGGTGGACCCGAGCCGTGCAGCGGAGATCGCCGATGCACTCACCTCGCTGGGCGAAGGCCCGGCCGAACTGCGCCAGCGGGTAATTGCGCTGACGCTGGAAAACGACACCCTGCGCCAGCAGCTGGCGGCACTGCGGAAGCAGTTGCTGGATATCGACGCCTGATTCAGCCAGGTTGGACGCCGTGTAGCGCCGCGCGCTGCCCGGCGGCTCCTCGCGCGGGCAACGTCCGTGGGCGTCAAGGTGGGCCTGCGTGCTTGCCGGGCAGCGCCCGGCACTACCGGATGCTCATCCCGGGGTGGGTAGACTAGTGGCATGACGCCGACTGCTTCCCCCGACCCCCGCCGCGCGCAGCTGCGCCGGCTCAAACTGATCGCGCTGGCCATGCTGCTGGCGATGCTGGCCGGCTTTGTGATCAGCCACCTGCAGGGCGAGCGCGGCATCTGGGCGTGGGTGTCCGCATTCTGCGAGGCCGCCGCCGTGGGCGCACTGGCCGACTGGTTCGCGGTGGTAGCCCTGTTCCGTCGCCCGCTGGGACTGCCCATCCCGCATACCGCGATCATCCCGCGCAGCAAGGACCGCATCGCCGACAGCCTGGCGGTATTCGTACGCGACCAGTTCCTGGAACCGCAGGCGTTGCTGACGCGGCTGCAGGTGTTCGACCCGGCCAGCCGGCTGGGCAGTTGGCTGGCCGACCCGGCACGATCGCGGCTGCTGGCCGACATGGCGCGTGGCTGGGCGCTGCAGGCGCTGGACTTCCTGGACGAGGCGGCGGTCCGGCGCAGCATCCAGGGCTTTGTGATCCAGCAGCTGCGGCAATGGAATGCAGCCGCCACCGCCGGTGAGCTGATGGGGCTGCTGACCGCCGACAACCGCCACCAGCGCGTGCTCGACGAAGGCCTTACCCGGGTCAGCGAGTGGCTGGACAACGAGGCGGTCAAGCAACGCGCCTCCGAACTGATCGTGCGCTACATCCAGCGCGAATGGCCCAAGCTGGCCAGCACGGTGAACTGGGTCAAGCCGATCGACGAGATCGGCGACAGCCTGGCCGAGCGCATGGCGCATGCGGTGCTGGCGGAACTGCAGCAGATCCTGGCCCAGCCCGAGCATCCGCTGCGCCGCGATTACGAAACCTGGCTGGCCGACTACATCCAGCGCCTGCGCACCGACCCGGCACTGGGCGACAAGATCGACCAGATCAAGCAGCAGATCATCGACCACCCGGCCGTGCAGGACTACGTGCAGGGCCTGTGGGAACGCATCCACGCCAGCCTGCGCGCGGACCTGTCCCGCGAAGACTCCGCGCTGGCCGGCCACCTGCATCGCAGCCTGGCCTCGGTGGGGCAGGCGCTGCAGGACGATCCCTCATTGCGCGAAGCGCTCAACCAGCACCTGATGGAGGGCGCCGAGCGCCTCACCAGCCGCCTGCGTGACGGCGTTACCCAGCACATCGCCCAGACAGTGAAAGGCTGGGACGAGCGCCACCTGGTGGAACAGCTGGAACTCAGCGTGGGCCGCGACCTGCAGTTCATCCGTTTCAACGGCACCCTGGTGGGCGGCCTGATCGGATTGCTGCTGCACGCACTGACGGTGTGGATGCACTGGTAGGCGGTGCCGCCGGTTGATGGGTTGACCGGGTGTATTTGTGAAGTGGTTCGCGTATTCTGCCGCGCATTCCGGGCGGGAACGGCCCACAGGGGGAATCATGCGAAGGACGCTTCTCACGCTGGCGCTGTGTGCGCTGGCCAGCAACGCCCATGCCGGGCGCGTGTACAAATGCGCCGCCGCCGGGCAGACCATCTACCAGACCGTGCCCTGCCCACCCGAGCAGGACACCGGCGTCACCCGCCCGATCACCAAGGACCCCAAACTGAGTTGGGAAGAGCGCAGCCGCGCCCAGCGCGAGCTGTACGACGCGCGCCGGCGCATGCAGGCCGATGCCGGCCGTGGCCAGCCGGCGGTGCGCGGCACGGTGATCGACGGCTCCGTGGACCCGGAAAAGTGCGAAGACCTGCGCTTCCGGCGTGAACTCAGCGAAGCGTTCGGACGTAGCGCTCCGCCGCGCATCGATGACGACATCAAGCGGGCGTGCGCGAAGCGCTAGGAGGCAGCGCCCGCACGGCCCCCACTGGATGCCTGCATTTCGTATCCAGATGGATACATCTCTGCACACATGCTCTTGGTGCAGGCAACCGAAGATTTCGACAGGTGGTTGCGCCGATTGCGCGACACCCGTGCCCGCGCGCTCATCGCCGAACGCATCCAGCGCCTGGCCAATGGGCTGCCGGGTGACATCAGCCGGCGGGCGCAGGCGTAAGCGAACTGCGCGTCCACCACGGTCCAGGATACCGCGTGTACTTCACGCGCCGTGGCGGCCAGTTGGTCATCCTGTTATGCGCCGGCGACAAGGACAGCCAAGGCATGGACATCCCGCGGGCACAACGGATTGCGCTCCAGTTCCAACGCTGGCTGCCACGCTGCTTTTTCCTGGATATCTCCGATGCGCAAGCCCGCCCTCCCCGCCTTCGATCCCGCCGATCATCTCGCCGACGATGCTGCCATTGCGGTCTATCTCACCGAGGCCCTGGCGGCTGATGATGCCGCGCATTTCCAGGATGCGCTGCAGGTGGTCGCGCGCGCGCGCGGCATGACCCAGATTGCAGAGGCTACCGGGCTGGGCCGCGAGAGTCTTTACAAGGCGCTCAAGCCGGGTGCACATCCGCGTTTCGATACCGTCCAGCGCGTGCTTGGCGCGCTGGGTGTGCGCTTGATCATCGCGCCGCTGGACCAACCCCGGCGAACCTGACGCCTATCCGGCAACCGCACGCACCGCGCCCACCAGCGCATCCATCTGCGCCGGGGTGCTGAAAATACCCGGCGTTACCCTCAGGCATGCGCCGGAGGCGAGCCCCTCGCGCGGCACCACGAATACGCCTGACTGTCGCACCATGCGTTCGGCGGTGGCGGTGGTGTCGACCAGCGTGGTCTGCCCGCACAGGCGGAAGGCGGCGATGGCGCTGGACAGGCGCGGGTCGGCCGAGGCCAGCAGCTGCACGCGGGGGTCGTCGCGCAGCGCATCCAGCCACCGGTTGCGCAGGTACAGCAACCGCGCGCGTTTGTTGGCCACGCCGATCCGCTGGTGCAGCGCAAGCGCCACCGGCAGCGCCAGGTAGGCGGCGAAGTTGACGGTGCCGGTATGGATGCGGGTGTCGATGTCGTCGCGGTCGGCCTCGCCCATGTACGGGTCGAGATCACGCACGCGCCCACGCCGCACGTAGATCGCCCCCACGCCGACCGGCGCGCCGATCCACTTGTGCAGGTTGATGCCAACAAAATCCACGCCCAGTTCGCGCAGGGGCGTGTCGACCTGGCCAACACCGTGCGCCGCATCCAGCACCACCTCCACCCCGGCCGCGCGTGCCAGGGCCGCGATGGCGGCCACCGGCAGCAGCATGCCATTGCGATGATTCACCTGGGTAAGCAGCAGCAGGCGGGTGCGCGGATGGCGTGTCAGCGCCTGCCGGTACACCTCGATGATGGCGTCGTGGTCGAACGGTTCGGGCAGCACGATGCGCCGTACGTCGACCCCACGGCGCGTCTGCAGCCAGTGCATGGCGTTGATCATGCTGTCGTAGTCGGTGTCGGCGTACAGCACGGTGTCGCCGGGCGCGAGCCGGTGGTAGCCACCGATCAGCGCCTGCATCGCTTCGGTGGCGCCACGGGTCAGGGCGATCTCGTCGCGGTGCACGCCCAGCACCTGCGCCAGCTGCCCCCGCGCCTGTTCGAACAGCGGCGGGAAGGCCACTCGCCCGAACCACGCGTTGTCGGCGTTCACCGTGGCGGTGGCCTGCTGGTAAGCCTGTAGCACCGGGCGCGCCATCGCGCCCCAGTAGCCGTTGTCGAGCATCACCACCGCATCGGTCAGGTCGTACAGCGCACGCACCTGTGCCCACCAGATCTCATCGGTGGCCAGCTGCTCGGGCGTGCAGCCGTGCAGTGCAGGCAGCCCAGGCACGTCGGTCATCGCGTCTCCGCATCGGTTGGACAGGCATCAGTATCCCTGCGCCGTCGTGTACACGGCGCGGCGATAGACAGCATTGAGCGGATAGCGCTTGCCGAACAAAATGATAATGACTATCATTCACGAATTGGCTGTACGCCTAGCCCACCCCGCCCCGGCGGCGCACTGCGCGCCCAGGTCCCGCCCCGTGTACACCTCCCAAGATCCGTTCTGATGCCCGCAACCTGCCGATGGTGGCGAAGCGGTGCGCCAGACCAATCCCGCCGGAGACGCAGGCCCCCCTGCACTACCACGGTTGTCATGTGGCGCCCCGCCCAGCGCGGCCCGCAATGGATTGCAACGCCGTTTACCCCCTGGAACCCTCACATGACCGCTCCGACTGCATCGCCGCTGATCCGTCCTTCGCTGCTGCGCCTGGCCCTGCTTGCCGCGCTTGCCGGCCATGCACCGCTGGCGTTGGCCGAGACCGATCCGGGCGATGCCACCACGCTGGACACAGTCAAGGTCACCGCCGATGGCGACATCCCGACCTCCTACACCGTCAAGCAGGCCCGCACCGCGACCAAGCTGGACCTGTCGCTGCGCCACACCCCGCAGTCGGTCACCGTGCTCACCCGCCAGCGCCTGGACGACATGGGCCTGTTCGCACTGTCCGACGTGATGGGCCAGGTCACCGGCGTGCATGTGTCGGTAACCGACAGCGAGCGCATCAGCTACATCTCGCGCGGCTATGCCATCAACAACTTCCAGATCGACGGCATGCTCAACACCTTCGGCGGCTCGCTCAAGACCAACACCGACAGCGCGATCTACGAGCGCATCGAAGTGGTCCGCGGTGCCACCGGCCTGACCACCGGCGCCGGCGATCCGTCGGGCACCATCAACATGGTGCGCAAGCGTCCGACCGATACGATGGCAATGAGCGCCGGGATCACGCTGGGCCGCTGGGGCAACCAGCGCCTGGAAGCGGACATCGGCGGCCCGGTCGCGCTGGACGGCCGCGTGCGCGCGCGGTTCGTGGCCGCCAAGCAGCAGAGCGATTCGTTCCGCGATGTCTATGCGCTCGACAAGGACGTGTTCTACGGCATCGTGCAGGCCGACCTGAGCGCCAGCACCCTGTTCGAGGTGGGCTATGAGTACCAGTCGCCGAAGACCACCGGGGTGACCTGGGGCGTGGTGCCGTACTGGGGGGCCGACGGCACGCCGGCCAACCTGCCGCGTTCCACCAACATGTCCGCCGAATGGAGCAGCTGGCCGATCGTGGAGAAGACCACGTTCGCCCGCCTGGAGCAGCAGCTGGGCAACGGCTGGGCGATCAAGGCGTCCGCTACCCAGGCCAAGCGCGATACCGACGGCAGCGTCTGGTACGGCGCGGCCGGCTACCCGCGTGCGGACGGCACCGGCGTCACCGCCTACACCAGCCACTTCGCCGAACGCAGCGAAATGAACGTGTTCGACCTCAATGTCAGCGGCCCGTTCCGTCTGTTCGGGCAGGAACACGAGCTGGTGGCCGGCATCGGCCAGTCGGTGCGCGACAGCGAAGCACCCGGCATCGAGATTCCCAACTACCCGGCCAGCTATGCGCAGGTGCCCGACTGGCGCAACTGGACCGGACAGGTCGCACAGCTGCCGATCCGCCGCCTGGGCCGCATTGCCTCGGAAAACGAGCTGCGCCAGCGCGCCGCCTACGTAGCCGCCAAGCTGCAGTTGGCCGATCCGTTGCTGGCGGTCCTGGGCGCGCGCTACGGCAGCTGGGAAACCCGTACCTGGGCCTACCGCTATGACGCGGCGGGCAACCGCAACGGCACCACCCGCGGCGGCTACAAGCCGGACGACTCGCTGACCCCCTATTTCGGCCTGATCTACGATTTCACCCAGCAGCTCAGCGCCTACGCCAGCTACACCGACATCTTCCAGCCGCAGTCCTACCGCGACCGCAACAACAACTACCTGGAGCCGGTGGTCGGTGACATGTGGGAAGCCGGCCTGAAGGGCGAATTCTTCAACGGCCGCCTCAATGCTTCCGCAGCGGTGTTCAAGGGCGTCAAGGACAACGTGGCCGAACTGGACGACGCGGTGCAGCCAGGCAGCCTGCCCGATGGCACCGATGCCTACCGCTCCACCGGCAAGGGCAACAAGGTCAGGGGCTGGGAAGTGGAGACCCAGGGCAGCATCACCGAAAACTGGAACATCTCGGCCGGCTTTGCCCATACCACCATCCGCAACCAGGCCGGCGTGCTGCAGAACACCACCAACCCGATCGACACCTTCCGCCTCAACACCAGCTGGCGTCCCAGCGGTGCCTGGGACCGGCTTTCGCTGGGCGGCGGCGTGAGCTGGCAGAGCAGCATCTACCGCAACAGCACCAAGCCGCGCGCCGACTACCTCACCAGCGGCCGCACCGAATCGGCACGCATCACCCAGGACGCGTTCTACCTGGTCAACGTGTTCGCCGGCTACCGTTTCAATGACAATTTCTCGGCCCAGCTCAACATCAACAACCTGCTCGACAAGAAGTACTACAGCAACGTCGGTTTCTACAACGGCGTTTACTGGGGCGAGCCGCGCAACGTGATGTTGAACCTGCGCTGGACGCTGTAACCGCTCTCCAAGGGAACGTTGCCTGGTGCAGCGACACGGCCACGGACGGCCACTATTCCATGCATCACCGGCCGCGGCCGGTGATGTCCGTTGTTTGACATGACATGGCAGGTTCCCCGTGGACAGCACGCCTGACGCCAGCTGGTTCAGCCGCTTCGGAAATTTCTTCACCCGCCCCTGGTTGGGCGTGCTGTCACGCTCGCTGGCGGCCATCGTTGGCGGGTACGCGCTGGCCGCCACCTGCTCGATGTTCTTCGCCGTGGCCCTGCCCATCGCGCGTGGCCAGGCGGTGCTGACCGGCATGCTGGTGGCCATCGTGCTGTGCGCGTGCGCAGCCTTGTGGGCCTTTGCCACCCGCACCGCACTACGTGCGTGGGTGGGCATCGTGATTCCCACTGCGCTGTTCTGGGTGGGCACCGCATTGCTGAGGGCAGGCGCATGAAGAACGGATTCCGCCAGTCGATGGCGTGGCTGCACACCTGGACCGGGCTGCTGGTGGGTTGGCTGCTGCTGCTTATTTTCATGGCCGGCACCGCCAGCTACTACCGCGAAGAGATCAGCCGCTGGATGCGTCCGGAACTGCCGCGCAGCACGGTGTCCAGCGCGGTGGCCGCCGAACGCGCCCTGACCTTCCTGCAGCACAAGGCACCGCAAGCCGAAAGCTGGAATGTGACCCTGCCCGACCCGCGCAACCCGGCCATGCGGATGTTCTGGCGCAACCCCGAGTCGATGGTCAAGCCGCCGGTGGAAGGCCAGAAGCGCCGTCGCGGCGGCGGCCGCTTTGGCGATGCCACCGTGGACCCCGGCACCGGCGAGGAAGTGGCCGCACGCGAAACCCGCGGCGGTGATTTCTTCTACCGGCTGCACTTCGACCTGCACTACATCCCGGTGCTGTGGGCGCGCTACCTGGTGGGGTTCTGCGCGATGTTCATGCTGGTGGCGATCATCACCGGGGTGATCACCCACAAGAAAATCTTCAAGGACTTCTTCACCTTCCGCAAGGACAAGGGCCTGCGTTCGTGGCTGGACTTCCATAACGTCAGCGCGGTGATGGCCCTGCCCTACCACGCGATGATCACCTACACCGGCATTGTCACCCTGATGTTCATGTACCTGCCGTGGGGCGTGAGCGTGGCCTACCCCAAGGACGAGGATGCGTTCTTCAGCGAAGCCTTCGCGCGCCTGGCCGACATCGACACGCCTTCGGAAGGACGCGCCGCCGCCCTGCCGATCCAGCAGTTGCTCGACGCCGCGCGCGCCGAGTGGAACGGCGCGCAGGTGGGCGGCTTCACCCTGTACCACCCGGGTGCGGCCAACGCGGTGATCGATATCCAACAGCGCGATGGCAAGCGCCTGTCGGTGGATACGCCGTCGCTACGCTACAACGCAGTGACCGGCGCGCTGATCGAGGCGAGCCCGCGCTCGGGCGGGGCCACCCAGACCCGCGGGGTGATGTACGGCCTGCACCTGGCCCGCTTTGCCGACTGGGGCCTTCGGGCACTGTTCTTCGTGTCCGGCTTGATCGGCTGCCTGATGGTGGCCAGCGGCGTGGTGCTGTGGGCGGTCAAGGAACGGCCCAAGCATGCCAAGAGCGGAAAGGTCGGGTTCGGCCTGCGCCTGGTGGATGCGCTCAACATCGGCGCGGTCGCCGGCCTGCCCATCGCCTTTGCCGCCTACTTCTGGGGCAACCGGCTGCTTCCGGTGCAGATGGCCGAACGCGCCGATGCCGAAGTGAACGTGTTCTTCTACGCCTGGGGTGCGGCCCTGCTGGCCGCCTTCCTCTGGCCCAAGCGGCTGATGTGGGCCTGGCAGCTCTACCTGGGCGCGGCGATGTTCCTGTTGATCCCGGTGATCAATGCACTCACCACCCACGCCCACCTGGGGGTGACCCTGCGCACCGGCGACTGGGTGCTGGCCGGGTTTGACCTGATGATGCTGGCCTTCGGTGCGGTGCTGGCCTATTGCGCACTACGCATGCAGCGTTGGCAGCCGGCGCTGAGCGCGGCCGAGAAGAAGAAACGGCAGGTCGCCGCGGCGGCAGCGGCCAAGGCGCAGGAAAGCGCGAACGTGGAGGCCAACGCATGATGCTGCTGGCCCTCACCGTGAGCTTCTCGGCCTTTGCCGCGCTGTCGCTGGCCATGGACAAGCACCAGCTGGACCTGCACGGCAAGGACGGTGCCTCGCCAGCGCGCATGCGGGTGTGGCGTTGGGTCGGCTGGGCGTTGCTGACGCTGTCGTTCGGCCTGTGCGTGTGGGACCACGGCTGGGCCGCCGGCCCGGTGCTGTGGCTGGGCGCGATGACAATCAGCGGCATGCTGATCGCCTTCGGACTGTACCCGTTCCGGCCGCGCTGGATTGCACCGCTGGCCTGGGCGTTGCCGGTGCTCGGGTTGGCCGTGGGGATGCTCGCACGGTGAGGGGGCCGCCGGGCAGCGCCCGGCCGTTACGCGGTCGCCGGTCAGGGAACCAGTGAGAACACATGCGCGGGCGCGGCAACCTCGTCGATGACCAGGCGGTTGCGGGCCACGCATTCGTGCAGCGCGCCGGCTTTCACCGCCACCCGTTCGCTGGCCACGTTGCCCACCGCCACGACAATTTCCACCCGCTGCAGGTGCAGCGGCCCGAATGCCTGGGTTGCAAGCGCCTGCACAACGCGCGTGGCAATGCCCTCGCCCTGCCGTGACTGCCGTACCCAGTACCCCAGGTTGCAGAAGCGATGATCGTGGCGGATCGCGTTCAACCCGGCCCCGCCGACGAACGCAGCCGTCTGCGGGTCGAACACGCCGTACTCGTACGCCGTGCCCGCCTGCCAACCGCTGCGGCACGCCTGGAACCACTGCAGGGCCTGATCGACGGTGTAGTCGACCGAGCACCACGGCATCCAGCGCCGCATGCCTGCGGCCGACTCACGCACCGCGGCGGCGAACCCGGCGGCATCGGAATCCGCGAAGGGACGCAGCATCAACCCGTCGGCGTGGATAGGGCGGACGTCCATGTCGGCAGTGCTCCTCAGGCGCCGTAGCGGCGCAGTTCCCAGGCGCGATGGATGCGCGGGTTGCGTTCAAAATCCTCGCCGATGGTGTCGGCGGAGATCTCCTTGCACTCGGCAAACTCCTTGATCGCTTCTTCATCCAGCTTGAAGCGGCGGAAGTTGTTGGAGAAGTACAGCACGCCTTCCGGACTCAACCGCGCCACGGCCGCACGCAGCAGGCGCACGTGCTCGCGCTGCACGTCGAAGTCTTCGGCGCGCGCGGAGTTGGAGAAGGTCGGCGGATCGCAGAAGATCACATCGAATCGGTGCCGCTCCGCTTCCAGCCACGCCAGCGCATCGGCCTGGATCAACTGGTGCGCGCTGCCGCCCTTGCCGTTCAAGGCCAGGTTGTCGGCGCACCACTGCAGGTAGGTACCGGACAGATCCACGCTGGTGGTAGAGGCCGCACCGGCCACCGCCGCCTGCACCGTGGCCACGCCGGTGTAACAGAACAGGTTGAGGAAGCGCTTGCCGATCGCCTCCTGGGCCATGTGCCAGCGCAGCGGGCGATGGTCCAGGAACAGGCCGGTATCGAGGTAATCAAACAGGTTCACGCGCAGCAGCGCGTCGTTCTCGCGCACCAGCACGAATTCGCCACGCTGTTCGAAGCGGCCGTACTTGCTGCCGCCCTTGCCGCGCTCGCGCGACTTCAGCGCCACCTGCTCGGCCGGCACCTGGAACACCTCGCGCGCGGCCGACAACAGCTCGTTGCGGCGACGGCGTACGTCCACGTCCGGAATGGTCGCCGGCGCGGCATATTCCTGTACGTGCAGGAAGGTGCGGCGGGCGCCGGCGTCTTCCTCGTACACGTCGATGGCGGCAGCATACTCGGGCAGGTCCGCATCGTAGACGCGGTAGCAGGTAATGGCTTCGCGGGTGCGCCAGTTCTTGAACTTCTTGATGTTCTTGCGCAGGCGGTTGGCCACCATCTGCGCGCCTTCGCTGAGTTCGCGCGGCTGCCCCGCGTTCTCGCGCTGCGGCACCGCGATCGGGTCGCACACGATCAGCGCGCACTCGATGGCGCCGTTGAACAACTGGTACTTCTTGTTGGCGCGCAGGCCGGTGGCGAAGGCCAGGTCGGCGCTGCCGCACAACAGGCTGGCGCGCCACTGCGGCACCGCGCGCTTGAGCGCATCGCCCAGCCGGCGGTACAGCACCGCATCGGCCGCCAGGCGCTCGTCATAAGGTGGATTGCAGACCACGCAGCCGGTTTCCTGCGGCGGCACCTGCACATCGGTGATATCGCGCACGCCGAACCAGATCGCATGCGAGACGCCGGCGGTTTCGGCGTTCTGCTTGGCCGCATGGATCGCGTGCGGGTCCACGTCGCTGCCGTGGATCACCTGCTTGAGCGCGCTGCGGCCGGCGGTTTCGCGGGCGCGCGCTTCGTCCATCAGGGTGTTCCAGGCGTCACGATCAAAGCCCAGCCAGCGGCTCGGCGGGATGCTGCCGTGGCGCTGCAGGCCCGGGGCCACGTCGGCGGCCATCAGCGCGCCTTCGATCAACAGCGTGCCGCTGCCGCACATCGGGTCCAGCAGGCCGCCGCCTTCGCGGTGGATCTTCGGCCAATTGGCGCGCAGCAGCACGGCGGCCGCCAGGTTTTCCTTCAGCGGCGCATCGTTCTGCGCCATGCGCCAGCCACGGCGGTGCATCGGGCCACCGCCCAGGTCGACGGAGATCGTGGCCCGGCCCTTGCGCAGCGACAGGTTGATGCGCACGTCCGGGAACTCGGTGTTCACCGACGGGCGCTCCAGCCCCTGCGAGCGCAGGCTGTCGACCACGCCGTCCTTGACCCGCTGCGCGGCAAAGCGCGCGTGGGTGATTTCGGTACCCGACACATGCGCGTCCACCGACAAGGTCAGCTCCGGGCTGATGTGCTGTTCCCAGGCCATCGCCGACACGCCCTGGTAGAGCGAGCCTTCATCGGGACAGTCGAACTCGGTCAGCGGCCACAGCACCCGACTGGCCAGGCGCGACCACAACACCACCCGCAGCGCCTGCGGCAGCTCGCCCTCGGCGTTGACGCCGGAGATGGTGGCGGTGGCCTTGTCCAGGCCGAGCGCCAACAGTTCGTCGGCAAGCAGGTACTCCAGGCCCTTGGCGCAGGAAACAAAGAATTTCACAGGATCGGTATCGCAGGTCAGCGGAAGGGGGAGTGCCGGCAACGGCGGGCCACAGGGGCCGGGGCGGCCATTGTACGGTAGTGCCGGGCCCTGCCCGGCAATGCGCGCAGGCCAACCGCCTGCGCGGTCAGGGCCCCTGCCCCGGGCGGGCCGGGGCGAACGGCAGCCCGGCAAACCCCGGCGCTACAGGGATTGCAGCAATTCCTCGAACGCCTTGGCCGAGGCCGCCACATGGTTACCCAGCCGGTGGCCGTCATCCACCAGCAGCAGCCGGGCCGAGCGGGCCTGGGCCCAGGCGATTACCGCGCCGGCCGGGATCAGCTCGTCGTGCCAGGCGTGCACCACGCTGGTGGGCACCCTGGCCGCGTCCAGGGCCGGCATCGGGCCCATCGTGGTGGGCGGCACCATCAGGAACAGGCCGCGGGTGGGTACCTGCAACGAGGCAATCGCCGAAATGTAGGCGCCAAGGCTGGAGCCGGCCAGCACCACCGGGCCACGCGTGGCCGCCTCTGCGGCCAGGTCCAGCAGGCGTTGCAGGCGGGCGCGCACGTCACCCACGCTGCTTACCTGGCGCATCGCGTCCAGGTCGGTGTAATCGGGGCGTTCGTGGGTCCAGCCCAGGCGCTGGGCAACCTCGGCCAGCGCGACCACCTTGGTGGCGTCCGGGCCGCTCTCAAAACCGTGGGAAAGGATGCAGTGACCGCGGCTCATGCATGCACCGCGCGGGAATCGATGGGAGCGTTCATGGCGGAATGCTAGCATCGCCCCATGCCCGGCCGCGCCCCGCCCCCGATTGATCTGCAGCCCCTGTCCTACCAGGACAGCCTGACGGCGCGCCTGCCCGGGCAGATCGATCTGGTGGTGATCCACTGCACCGAACTGCCGGACCTGGCGATGGCGCGCGCCTACGGTGAGCGCGTGCTGTACGACAGCGGCAGCGGCAACAGCGGGCATTTCTATATCGACCGCGACGGCAGCATCGTGCAGTACGTGGCGCTGGATCGCGTTGCCCACCATGTCAGCGGATACAACCCACGTTCGGTCGGCATCGAGCTGGTCAACCGCGGCCGCTACCCGCACTGGCTGGACTCGCGCCACCAGGCCATGGACGAACCCTACCCGGACGCACAGATTGCCGCGCTGATCGACCTGCTGCAGCACCTGTGCGACATGCTCCCGGCGTTGCAGTACATCGCCGGCCACGAGTGGCTGGATACCCGCCAGGAAGTGGCCAGCGACGATCCCGAGCGCCGCGTGCCGCGCAAGCGCGATCCCGGCCCGTTGTTCCCGTGGCCGCGGGTGTTGGCGGCGGTGGCGTTGCAGGAACTGCGCGGCTGATGCACCGGGCCGTACCGACCCACGGTCGGTACCCGCCTGCGCAGGGTCGTGGCGGCGTCAGCCGGTGGCCACCGGGCGCGATGCATCGCTGACCCACCCGCTCCACGAATCGGCATAGAGCCTGGCGCCGTGCAGGCCAGCGGTTTCCATCGCCAGCAGCAGGTGGCAGGCGGTCACGCCCGAGCCGCACATCACCACCACCTGGTCGGGCGCATGGGTGCCGATCAAGGGCTGCAGCGCCGCGCGCAGGTCGGCGGCCGGTCGCAGCCGACCGTCGGCCACGTTGAGCGCGAACGGTCGGTTCACCGCCCCGGGCACGTGCCCGGCCACCGGGTCCAGCGGCTCCACTTCGCCCCGGAAACGCTCGCCGGCGCGCGCGTCCAGCAACCAGCCCGGCGCATGTTTCAGGCGCGAAGCGACCTCATCCACCGTGGCAATGCCACGGCGATCGAACTGCCCCGGATAGGCCGGCGCAGGCTCGATCACCGGCACTTCGGCGGTCAACGGCAGCCCGGCGGCCTGCCACGCGGCCAGCCCGCCATCCAGCACCGCTACCCGGGTATGCCCGATCAGGCGCAGCAGCCACCACAGACGTGCGGCGGCCATGCTGCCGTCGCCGGCGTCGTACACCACCACCTGCGTGTCTGCGCGGATGCCCCAGCGGCCCAACGTGGCGGCGAATGCGTCGCTGTCCGGCAACGGGTGGCGCCCGTGGCCCTGCTTGGCCAGGTCGGCCAGGTCGCAGTTGAGGTCGGCATGCAGCGCACCGGGCAGGTGCGCGTGCGCATAGGCCTGGGCGCCCGAGTGCGGATCGGCCAGCGAAAACCGCGCATCCACCACGCGCAGCGTGGTGCTGGCGGTGGCGCGTGCATCCAGTACGGTCGGCCCGTGCGTTCCCAGCGCGGCCGCCAGCCCGGCAACATCGACCAGGGGCGTGGCGCCGGGGATGAGGGTAGTCATGGGGTTTGCTCCAGGCGACGTCGCAGGTTGTAGAGGATGGCGGCCGTCGCGCCCCAGATGCGCTGGCCAGGCCAGCCATACTCGAGCACGTGGCGGATACGGCCGCGATGGTCGATTTCCACCTGGTGCAGGTTGGCCGGTTCCATCAGGTAGGCCAGCGGCACTTCGAAGACTTCGGCCACTTCGGCCGGTTGCGGCACCGCCACGAACGCCGGGTCGATCACCGCCACCACCGGCGTTACCCGATAGCCGGTGATGGTCACGAACGGATCCAGGTAGCCCAGCACCTGCACCTGCGCGGAGGGCAACGCAATCTCCTCCTGGCTTTCGCGCAGGGCCGCGGCCACCGCATCGCGGTCGTCCGGCTCGGTGCGGCCGCCGGGAAAGCCCACCTGGCCGCCGTGCTGGCGCAGCGTTTCGGTACGCCGCGTCAGAATCACCTGCGCGCCCTCCGGGCGCGGCACGATCCCGGCCAGCACCGCCGCCTCGACCGGCGGACCCGGCGGCAGCAGGTCGATCAGTTCGCTGCGGTTCCAACCATCGCCTGCGGGGGGCTGGTCCAGCGGGTGCAGCGCACGCAGCAGGCGTTCGTGTTCGGCCAGTGAGCCGCGCAGCGATTGCCGCAACTGCTCACGCAGCGGCAGCGTGTGCTGCATGACATGGGTCTGTTGGCGTCGCGTCATCGTTGACCAGCGGGTGATTTCGTCCACGTTGCGCAGGCAGCCCGTGCACACGCCGGCGCGATCCAACGCGCAGATGCCGATGCAGGGGGTGGGTATCGCACGCGTGGGATCTTTCAGGGAATGCACCGGGCAACATTAGCGCGAAAACACGGTGCCTGCGCAGTTGCCGGGCAGAGCCGGGTACCCCACCGCGCATGCGGTCAGGGGGGCTGCCTGCGCGGACCCCGGAAACAAAAACGCGCCGGTGAATACACCGGCGCGTCGTTGTTGTTGCGTTGTTGCCAAGTTACTTGACGCTGACCAGCTTGATCTCGAACTGCACGGCCACGTTCGGCGGGAACGGGGTGCGCGGGTCGGCGCCGTACGCCTGTTCCGGCGGCAGGGTCACTTCCCACTTCGAGCCAGCCGGCATCTGCAGCAGCACTTCGCGCATGGCCTTCATTTCGACTTCGCTGACCTTGATCGACGGAATCTGCTGGGCCGGACGCGCTTCGGCCGGACGGGTGCCGTACGGGTACGGGCCGGCCACTTCCAGCTGCACAACGCTGGCCTGGGTCGGCTTGGCGCCCTTGCCGGCTTCAACCACGCGGTACTGCACGCCGCTCGGCAGCGACTGGACGCCGGCCTTGGCCTTGTTGGCGGCCAGGAACTGCGTGCTCTTGGTCTTGTTGTCGGTAGCCGCCTTGTCGTACTCGGCCTTGGCGGCCTGGGCACGGCCCTGCTCGCGCTTCTGGAAGGCTTCGACCGCCGGCTTCAACTGCTCGGCCGTGATCGACGGCTGCTTCTTGGCGTAGGCATCCTGCAGGCCCTTGACCACCGAGTTGATGTCCAACTGCTCGCCGCGTGCGGTGAGTTCAGCCAGGTTGTTACCGTAGTCGTAACCGAAGTAATAGCTCAGCTTGCCCTTTTCGGACGAGGTGTCCTGGGCGAAGGCATTGCCCGTCAGGGCCAGGGCCGCGACGGCGACCGCGATAGAACGCAACTTCATCAAACTTTTCTCCAGGGGTGGTAACTCAGGACGCGTTGGGCCGCCCTGAGGCGACGGGTTAGGATAGCCGCCGCAACGTTGAACCGCCACTAACGACGCAGGCTCTGACCTGACTTCGTTTCAAGAGTTCAACATCACTTTTTTTTAACGTTTTCAGGAGCCCCGCCGTGTCCGACGCCCCGCTCACCCCCGCCCCCGTCCTGGTTGGCGACGACGGTGCCATCCGCACCATCACCGTGAGCCGCCCGGACAAGCTCAATGCCCTCAACCGCGCCACCCTGGAGGCCCTGGATACGGCCTTTTCCGCTGCGGCCGCCGATCCGGCGGTACGCGTGGTGGTGCTGACCGGGGCCGGTCCCAAGGCTTTCGTGGCGGGGGCCGATATTGCGGAAATGAACGTCTTGAGCGCCGTTCAGGGACGTGACTTCTCACTGCTGGGCCAGCAATTGATGCGCCGCATCGAGCGCATGCCCAAGCCGGTGATCGCCCGGATCAACGGTTTTGCGCTGGGCGGCGGCCTGGAACTGGCTATGGCCTGCCACCTGCGCATCGCAGTGGACACCGCCAAAGTGGGGCAGCCGGAGATCCACCTTGGCCTGATCCCCGGCTTCGGCGGCAGCCAGCGGCTGTTGCGCCTGTGTGGCCGCGCCACTGCGCTGGAACTCTGCCTGCTGGGCAACCCGATCACCGCCGAACGCGCCCTGCAGTTGGGCATCGTCAACGAGGTAGCCAGTGCCGAGGCATTGGATGGTCGGGTAGCCGAACGGGCGTCGCACCTGGCCAACGCCGCGCCGCTGGCACTGCGCGGCCTTCTGGATGCCATCCACGTGGGCGGCGAATGCCCGTTGAGTGAAGGCCTGGAATACGAGAGCGCGCAGTTCGGCCTGCTGTTCGCCACCGACGACATGCGCGAAGGCACCGCGGCGTTCCTCGCCCGCCGCCCGCCGGTCTTCCAGAACCGCTGACCGATGCCGCCGCCCGATACCGCCCTGCCCGCGCGCCTGCTGCTGCTGGTGCTCGATGACAACCTGGACGCGGCGGTGGCGGCCGGGTTGATGGACTACGTGCCCGGCCCGGGCGACGACGCCCTGCTGCCGGGCCATGCCGACCTGCCCGCGCGCCTGCTGCAGGCCCAGCAACAGCTGCAGCGGGCGTGGGCCGCGCGCGACCGCTACCAGCAGCGGGCGCAGCGGCTGGCCCGCCGCGCCGCCGAACGCGACGCGCGCCGGGCCCCGGCCGCACCCACCCCCGAATTGAAGCCCGCGTTGCCGCCGGCGGCGGCGGCCATCCTGGCGCGCGCCAAGGCCAAGGCCGCCGGAAAACCGATCTGATGCGCACCTCGACACCCAAAACCCCCACTGCCCCGCGCAGCGCACGCATGCCCAAGGCCGATGTGATCGAAATGTTCACCCGGCTGCGCGAACTCAACCCGCACCCGAAAACCGAGCTGGAATACAGCTCGCCGTTCGAACTGCTGGTGGCGGTGGCACTGTCGGCGCAAGCCACCGACGTGGGCGTCAACAAGGCCACCCGCAAGTTGTTTCCGGTGGCCAACACCCCGCAGGCCATGCTCGCCCTGGGCGAAGAAGGGTTGAAGAAATACATCGCCACCATCGGGCTGTTCAACGCCAAGGCGAAGAATGTGATCGCCGCCTGCGCGATGCTGGTCCAACAGCATGGCGGGGAGGTGCCGCGCGCCCGCGCCGCACTGGAAGCCTTGCCTGGCGTGGGGCGCAAGACCGCCAACGTGGTGCTCAACACCGCCTTTGGCGAACCGGTGATGGCGGTGGACACGCACATCTTCCGCGTCTCCAACCGGACCGGGCTGGCCCCGGGCAAGGACGTGCGTGCGGTGGAGGACCTGTTGGTCAAGGTGATCCCCGCCGAATTCATGCTGGACGCGCACCACTGGCTGATCCTGCACGGGCGCTACGTGTGCAAGGCGCGCAAGCCGGACTGCGCGCAATGCGTCATCCGCGACCTGTGCCGGTTCAAGCAGAAAACCGCCGCCTGAAGCGGCGTCGGGATTGCCATCTGCACGCAACCCGGCGGTCATCTGCGTGGGGCATCAATGGCAAGCCCTGATGGGGCCTGCCTTGGCCCGGCCGTCGGTTTGCCCAAAACTGTCATATTTACGCAATCTTCACTAATTAGCCTTCGCAGCAACTTCCCACCTGCCTGCAAGGCGCCTCTCCATGAAACTGCATCGCCAACTTCTGACCGCGGCCGTTGCGGCTGCGCTGTTCGTACCTGCCGCCCACGCCGAAGTGGCCATCGATGTGATCGGCGGCTCGGAGATCACCTTCGAGGGCCTGGTCCAGGCCGATGGCAACTGGTTCGACAACGATCTGACCGACCTCAACGGTGGTGATGCCGGCAACGGCAAGAACAGCGAGTTCGAACTGCGCCGCGCCGAGCTGGTGCTCAAGGGCAAGGGCCCGGGCAACATCGAGTGGGTGGTCGGTTATGACGCCAAGGCCGACAAGTTCCTGGACACCAACCTGAAGTACAAGCTGGCGGGCAACGCCAACCACTTCGTGCAGTTCGGCCAGTTCAAGCAGCCCAACAGCCTGGAAGAACTGTCCAGCACCAAGAACAACGACTTCATCTCCAAGGCAACGGTCACCAACACCTACGCGGTGGCCCGCCGCCTCGGCGCCGCCTACAGCGTCGGCGACAACAACTGGTCGGTGACCGCCAGCGCCTTCGGCCGCGAGCTGACCCGCAACCTGGCCCACGGCAGCGGCTATGGCGCGCGTGGCACCTGGGCACCGATCAATGAAAAGGGCCAAGTGCTGCATTTCGGCCTGAGCTATGTGGACTACGACACCGACGCGGATACCCTGCGCGTGCGCGCCCGTCCCAACGCCGACCTGGCGACCGCGCGCCTGGTCGACAGCGGCAACCTGCTGGACACCGACCGGGTGAGCACGATCGGCGCCGAAGCGATGTACATCGGTGGCCCGTTCAAGGCCCAGGCCGAGTACTACACCAGCAAAGCCAAGCGTTACACCCGCGACAACTACACCAGCGACGGCTTCTACGTCAGCGGTCTGTGGAACATCACCGGTGAAAGCTGGGGCTACAAGGGCGGCACCCCGACCACCGGCCTGCCGGACGAGCCGGGCCGTGGCATGTGGCAGCTGGGTGCGCGTTACGACCACATGGACCTCAACGACGGCAACGTCAACGCCAACCCGGTGGCCGGCCGTCCGCCGATCGTCGACGGCGTGCTGGGCGGCAAGATGGACATCTGGACCGTCGGCGTGAACTACTACTGGCGCTCCAACACCAAGTTCGCGCTGAACTACGTGATGGTGGACAGCAAGAAGTACAACTCGACCGCGCGCGCCTTCGTCAACGACGACCCGAACATCCTCGAAGCGCGCATGCAGTTCTTCTGGTAAGCGTTGCGGCAACCGCGTAACCCAAAGGGCGCAGCTTGGGCTGCGCCCTTTTCCGTGGGTGAAGCGCCCCAAGGGGTGGCACTGCGGTTGGGCTCCCCGCGTATGCTGTGCGACCCTGCCTGTGGATGTGCCGATGCGTACTGCGCCGTTGATGCTGCTGGCTGCCGTATGCAGCACCGCACTGCCTGCCCGCGCGCAGGACTGCCACGACGCCGGGGATGCCGCACGGCAGGCGTACCTGGAACGCGCAGACCGCGTGCTGCCGGACCGCGCCGGCTACACCCGCGACACCAGCGCCAGCGTCTGTCGGCGCTGGCCGGCACGCCCCGGGCTGACCCTGCTGGCCACCCCGGTGTGGCGCAATGGCGGTGACAACGACTCCCGCGATGGCGACGTGGAGGTGCTGGTGATCGATACCGATACCCTTGCGCCGCGAGCCTGGACGGTACTTGCCAACGCGCTGGACAGCGACGCGATCTTCTTCGACGGCATGCGCCTGGATACCGCGCGCTATCTACTGGCACCGGACACCCTGGCGTTCGGCCTGCGCCTGCAACGGCGTAACGGCTCCGGGCCAAACCCGTTCAGTGAGGAACAACTGCGGCTACTGGCAATACAGGGAACCGGCCTGCGCGAACTCAGCCCGCCGCTGGTGACGCGCCGCTACCAGGCCGAATGGGACACGCGCTGTGCGGGGGAGTCCACCGACATGACACGCACGCTCTCGGTTGGCCGGCCACCGCAGCACGGCCTGGCCGAGCTGATCGTCAGCGAGCGCCGGGTGACCAGCCGCAGCTGGATGGATGGCACGCAGTGCCGCGACCAGGACACCCCGGTGCAGACCGAACGCCACGTGCTACGCCATGACGGGCGGCAGTACGCGGTGCCGGACGCGCTGCGGCCGTTGTGACGCCCTGCGGCGCATGCAACGAGCTAACGACACCGCGCCCTGCATGATGACCATGCACGGCCACGCGCGACGCTGACGCCCCCTGGGCAATACGCCACCGGGCGCACCGGGGACGCTGGCCACCGTTCCGAGGCAGCTCACCGGCGGCACTACGAACGTTCACGGGCCTCCACGCATGGTGTGGATCTACGGCATGCCCGCTGCAGACGCGCTTTTCATGTTCACCATGACGCATGTCACAACCCGGTCATATGACAGACGCTGCGCTGTCATCGAACCGTTATGGAATGAGCACCGGGCGGGACACCCCGCACCGTCATCCATCCCAGGAGCCACCCCGTGATCCACGCCTTCAAGTCGCGCGCCGCTGTTGCCGTCCTCGCCGCGTCGTCCGTGTTCGCCGCCAATGCCGCCGATGTGACCGGCGCGGGCGCCTCGTTCATCTACCCGGTCATGTCCAAGTGGTCGGCCGACTACAACACCGCAACCGGCAAGAAGGTCAACTACCAGTCGATCGGTTCCGGTGGCGGCATCGCGCAGATCAAGGCGGCGACCGTTGATTTCGGTTCCTCCGACGCCCCGCTGAAGCCCGAAGAACTGGCGGCCGCTGGCCTGGCCCAGTTCCCGTCGGTGATCGGCGGCGTGGTGCCGGTGATCAACGTGGCCGGCATCGCCCCGGGCGCGCTGAAGCTGGACGGCCCGACCCTGGCCAACATCTTCCTGGGCAAGATCAAGACCTGGAACGACCCGGCCATTGCCGCGCTGAACCCCGGCGTGAAGCTGTCCGACGGCAAGATCACCGTGGTGCACCGCTCCGACGGTTCGGGCACCACCTTCAACTTCGTCAACTACCTGTCCAAGGTGAACCCGGAGTGGAAGAGCAAGGTCGGCGAAGGCACTTCGGTGCAGTGGCCGGTGGGCATCGGCGGCAAGGGCAATGAAGGCGTTGCCGCCTACGTGAAGCAGATCAAGGGCGGCATCGGCTACGTCGAGTTGTCCTATGCGCTGCAGAACAAGATGTCCTACGCGGCGATGAAGAACGCGTCGGGCAAGGTCGTGCTGCCGAGCGACACCTCGTTCGCCGCCGCTGCTGCCAGCGCCGATTGGGCCAGCTCGAAGGACTTCTACCTGGTGATGACCAACGCCCCGGGCGCCGAAGCCTGGCCGATCACCGCCACCAACTTCATCCTGGTCCGCAAGCAGCCCAAGAACGTGGCCAACGCGAAGGCCACCCAGGAGTTCTTCCGCTGGATCTACAAGAGTGGCGACGCGCAGGCCAAGCAGCTGGATTACGTGCCGCTGCCGGACGCGCTGGTCAAGCAGATCGAAACCTACTGGTCGCAGAACCTGAAGTACTGATCGAGCAACAACGAGGCAATGGCGTCGGCAGGTCCTCTCTCCCCTTGCCGCCGCCGGGCGCGGATCGAAAGATCCGCGCCTTTTCTTTTTTGTGGGGTTTGTTTTTTTAAAAGCTGAAAAGCCCAGAGCCGGAGCCGGAGCCGGAGCAGAGCCGGAGCTGCGTGCGGGGCCGTTGTGACGGGCCGGGCTGGTGGGGGTGGGTAGCCGGGGCACGCCGCAAGTACGTCCGTGTAGGCTTCGCAGCGCCATCCATGGCGCTGAGAGCCCCGGCTACCCACCCCCACCAGCCCCCGACAGTTTCCTGGCCCTTCGATCAAAAAGATCCAGATCCATCTAAAGCCAACCGTTCGCCATCTGTTTTCCGAACGTGATACCTGCAATCTGGAATCTGGAATCTGTGATCGAAATAGGGTTTAGAGGGTTGGGTTGGGCGCTTGGCATTTCCGCTCGCCTAAGGCCACCGCCATCTGTCTGGGGCGGGGAGCTGGGGGCTCGCGGGGCCGTTGCACCGCATGGGCCCGACGCATGCGTCGGGCGGGTTGGGCAGGACGCCCAACCCAGGTCTTGCCGTGTACGCAGGATTGCGTACACGAGCAAGCGGTGCACGAGCCTACAAGGGTGAAGGCGCATTGCTTGCGAGGCACTGCCTCGCATGCGACTGAACGCACAGCCGCCAGCGGCTGGGCCGGGCCGCGGAGCGGGACTTGCAGCGTGCCCCGCGAGCCCGCAGCCCCCCGCCCGAGCCGAAGCGCATGCGGCCCCCAGGCTGTGCGCCTCCGCTCTTCCAACACCGCCCTAAACCCCCGCCCCACGGGCGTTTCCCGTGCACCCGGTCACACCGTCATACGGCTGTAACAAAAACATCATTTCATAGCAGCGTCGCCGGAGAGACCGGCCCCTATCCCGCTACGGAGTGACCGATGAAACTGCACACGGCTGGCTTGACCGCCCTTTCCCTGGCCATCGCGCTGGGTCTTTCCGCCTGCAAGCCGGGCACTGAAGGCCAGGCCGCTGCGCCGGCTACCGACGCGCCCGCTGCTGCGCCCGCTGCCGGTGATCGCCTGACCGCCGAAATCTCCGGCGCCGGCGCCTCCTTCATCTTCCCGCTGGTGTCCAAGTGGTCGGCCGACTACAACACCGCCACCGGCGCCAAGATCAACTACCAGTCCATCGGCTCCGGTGGCGGCATCGCCCAGATCAAGGCCGGCACCGTTGATTTCGGTTCCTCCGACAAGCCGCTGAGCAGCGAAGAGCTGGCCCAGGCCGGCCTTGGCCAGTTCCCCTCGGCCATCGGCGGCGTGGTGCCGGTGGTCAACATTGACGGCCTGGAAGCGGGCAAGCTGCGCCTCAGCGGCGCACTGCTGGCCGATATCTTCCTGGGCAAGGTCAAGACCTGGAACGACCCGGCCATCGTCGCCGCCAACCCGGGCGTCAAACTGCCCGACGGCAAGATCACCCTGGTCCACCGCTCCGATGGTTCGGGCACCACCTTCAACTTCTCCAACTACCTGTCCAAGGTCAGCCCGGACTGGAAGAGCAAGGTCGGCGAAGGCACCTCGGTGCAGTGGCCCGACGGCGTGGGTGGCAAGGGCAATGAAGGCGTGGCCTCCTACGTGAAGCAGATCAAGGGCTCCATCGGCTACGTCGAACTGGCCTACGCCCTGCAGAACGGCATGCCGTATGCCGCCATGCAGAACGCTGCCGGCAACTGGGTGCAGCCGAGCGCGGAATCCTTCGCCGCCGCGGCCGCCAGCGCCGACTGGGCCAGCGCCAAGGACTTCAATCTGGTCATCACCAACGCCCCGGGCGACCAGGCGTGGCCGATCACCGCCACCAACTTCATGCTGATGCACAAGCAGCCCAAGGATGCCAAGCGCAGCAAGGAAACCCTGGCGTTCTTCAAGTGGGCCTTCGAGAACGGCCAGACGCAGGCCAACGAACTGCACTACGTGCCGCTGCCGGCCGAACTGGTCACCCAGATCGAAGCCTACTGGGGCGCCGAGTTCAAGTAAGCACTGCCACGGGCCCGCGCACCGCGCGGGCCCGCTTCACCCGCTGTACCCCCCCGCTGCACCCTCACTCGGGCCCCTGCCTTTCCCATGAATGCCATCGCCCAGCCTGTTCCCGCACCGTCCGCCCGCGACCTGCGTGACGCCCGCAATGACAAACTGTTCCGATGGGTGCTGATCGCCACCGTATTCCTGGTGCTCATCGCCCTGGCCTGTGCCGCGCTCTCGATGCTGTGGGGTGGACGCCATGCCCTGCAGGAACAGGGCCTGAGCTTCTTCTACTCGTCCGAATGGAATCCGGTCGAGAACAAATTCGGCGCCCTGGCCCCGATCTACGGCACCTTGGTCACCGCGTTGATCGCAATGGTCATCGCCGTGCCGGTGAGCTTCGGTATCGCCTTCTTCCTCACCGAAGTGGCCCCGCGCTGGCTGCGCGGCCCGGTCGGTACGGCCATCGAACTGCTGGCCGGCATCCCCTCGATCATCTACGGCATGTGGGGCCTGTTCGTGCTGGTGCCGGTGATGACCGAGTACGTCACCCCGTTCCTCAACGACCACCTGGGCACGCTGCCGATCATCGGCCCGCTGTTCCAGGGTCCGCCGCTGGGCATCGGCGTGCTGACCGCCGGCTTCGTGCTGGCCATCATGGTGATCCCCTTCATCTCCTCGGTGATGCGCGAAGTGTTCCTGACCGTGCCGACCCGCCTGAAGGAATCGGCGTACGCGCTGGGTTCCACCAAGTGGGAAGTCAGCTGGGACATCGTGCTGCCCTACACCCGCTCGGCGGTGATCGGCGGCATCTTCCTGGGTCTGGGCCGCGCGCTTGGCGAAACCATGGCGGTGGCCTTCGTGATCGGCAACAGCGTGCGCCTGTCGCCGTCGCTGCTCGAACCCGGTACCACCATCGCTGCGTTGATCGCCAATGACTTCGGCGAGGCCACCGAGACCTACCGTTCGGCACTGCTGCTGCTGGGCTTCGTGCTGTTCATCGTGACCTTCGTGGTACTGGCGATTGCCCGCCTGATGCTGATGCGCCTGGCCCGCAAGGAGGGCAACTGATGTCCACCGTCGCTACGAGTTCCTCCCAACCGCTGTACCTGCGCCGCCGCATCGTCAACGTGGTTGCGCTGTTGATGTCCTGCCTGACCGCCCTGTTCGGCCTGTTCTTCCTGGGCTGGATCCTGTGGACGCTGGCGTCCAGGGGCCTGGCCGGGATCAACCTGGACCTGTTCACCAAAATGACCCCGCCGCCGATGCAGGCCGGCGGCCTGGCCAACGCGTTCTTCGGCAGCGCGGTGATGTGCGGCCTGGCCATTGCCATCGGCACCCCGCTGGGCGTGCTGGCTGGCACCTGGCTGGCCGAGTACGGCAACGCCCGCAAGGCCGGCACGGTGGTCCGCTTCGTCAACGACATCCTGCTGTCGGCGCCGTCGATCGTGCTGGGCCTGTTCGTCTACACGCTGTACGTGATGCAGACCGGCGGCCAGTTCTCCGCGTTTGCAGGCGCACTGTCGCTGGCCTTCATCGTGCTGCCGGTAGTGGTGCGCACCACCGATGAAATGCTGCGCCTGGTGCCCTCGCAGATGCGCGAAGCAGCGCTGTCGCTGGGCATCCCGCAGTGGAAGGTGACGGTGCAGGTGCTGTACCGCAGCGCCGCCGCCGGCATCGTCACCGGCATCCTGCTGGCGCTGGCCCGCATTTCCGGTGAAACCGCGCCGTTGCTGTTCACCGCCTTCGGCAACCAGTACTGGAACAGCAACGTGTTCCAGCCGATGGCCTCGGTGCCGGTGGTGATGAACCAGTTCGCCGGCAGCCCGTATGAATCCTGGCAGGTGCTGGCCTGGGCCGGCGCACTGGTGCTGACCGTGTTCGTGCTGCTGGTCAGCCTTTCTGCGCGCGGCATCCTGCTGCGCAACCGTATCTCCCATGACTGACCTTTCCGCGGACATCGCCATGAACGATCTTTCCAACGCCGTGCCGATGCAGCGCATCGTCGTCCCGGCCTCGCATGAAAACCTGCACACCCCGGCGCCGATCAAGCTGGCTGCGCGCGGGCTGGACTTCTACTACGACAAGTTCCATGCGCTGAAGAACATCGAACTGGAAATCCCCGAAAAGCGCGTGACCGCGCTGATTGGTCCGTCAGGCTGCGGCAAGTCGACCCTGTTGCGCATCTTCAACCGCATCTACGCGCTGTACCCCAAGCTGGAAGCGCGTGGTGAAGTGTTGCTGGATGGCGAGAACATCCTGTCGCCCAAGTACCCGATGAACCGCCTGCGCAGCAAGGTGGGCATGGTGTTCCAGAAGCCGGTGCCGTTCCCGATGACCATCTTCGAGAACGTGGCCTACGGCATCCGCCACCACGAGAAGCTGTCCAAGGCCGACATGACCGTGCGCGTGGAGCAGGCGCTGCGCCAGGGTGCGCTGTGGGACGAGGTGAAAGACAAGCTCAACCAGAGCGCACTGGGCCTGTCCGGTGGCCAGCAGCAGCGGCTGTGCATCGCCCGCGCGGTGGCGCTGCGCCCGGACGTGCTGTTGCTCGACGAGCCGACCTCGGCGCTGGACCCGATCTCCACCAGCCGCATCGAGCAGCTCGTGGAAGAGCTCAAGCACGATTACACCATCGTCATCGTGACCCACAACATGCAGCAGGCCGCGCGCGTGTCCGACTACACCGCCTTCATGTACCTGGGCGACCTGATCGAACACGACCGCACCGAAGTGATCTTCTCGCAGCCCAACAAGCAGCAGACCGAAGACTACATCACCGGTCGCTTCGGTTGATGCCGGCCCACGAACCCCTGGATAAAACAGCATGAACATTCCCAACGACCACATCGTCAAGAGCTACGACGACGAACAGCAGCGGCTGGTGGCCGAGATCGTGCGCATGGGCGAGATGGCCGTCGCCCAGCTGGAGGCGTCGATGGACGTCATCGAGAAGCGCGATGAGAACGCCGCCCAGCGCATCATCGCCAATGATGAAGCCATCGACGGCCTGGAACAGCAGATCAGTCACGATGTGATGCGCCTGGCGCTGCGCGGCCCGATGGCACGCGACCTGCGCGAAATCCTGGCCGGCCTGCGCATTCCGGCCGACATCGAGCGCATCGGCGATTACGCGGCCAACGTGGCCAAGCGTTCGATCGCCCTGAGCAAGGTGCCGCCGCTGCCGCAGATCCAAGGGCTGCGTTCGCTGGGGCGGCTGGCTGCCCAGCAGGTGCGCCGCGCCATCGAGGCCTACCGCGACAACGACGCCGATGCCGCCCTGGCACTGCGCGACGACGACGCCCGGCTGGACGCGCAGTACACCGCGCTGTTCCGCGAGCTGCTGACCTACATGATGGAAGACCCGCGCAACATCACGCCGTGCACGCACCTGCTGTTCATGGCCAAGAACCTGGAGCGGGTGGGCGACCACGCCACCAACATCGCCGAGAACGTGTGGTTCCTGGTGCATGGCGAGCAGGTCCTGCCGCCGCGCGAGAAGCGCGACGAGACCAGCAGCACCGATCACGTCTGAGCCAACGCCATTCCCGCTCCACGCCACCGCCGGCGCTGCCGCGCGGTGGCTTTTTTTTGGCCCTTCTTCCACTGCAGGGGGAGCGCCCCAGGCCAAGGGCCGCGGCAGCGGATGGTGGAGGGGGTGATTTCTCCGTGCGGTTTCCGCCTGCGTATCGCAAGCCGGGCCCCGAGGCGGCCGGTGGGTCCCTGGGCAAAGTAAAGGAGGAGGCCGTCGCCGCAGGCGGCGGCCGGGGGACATTTGCCGAGGGACCCACCGGCCGCCTCGGGGCCCGGCTTGCGATACGCAGGCGGAAAACCGGACGCAGCTGTAGAAGACGGTGGATCGAGCGCCGGCCGCCGCGCCAGCAAGGGCTCGGAGTGCGCTTCGTGCTTGCCACACCGATGTGGGAGGAACCCTCTTGGAATCTTCGCCCCGTTGCGCAAACCGCCAAGGGGCGACGCCCTGCCTGGAGATCTCACGGAATATTGAATTCTGTGTGAGGATTCGTTGAGCCGGGGCCGGCCATCATGGCCGCACCTGCTGCCCCCACCCGCAGCCATCCCGGGCCCCGGCCCATTCCAAGGAGCAACATCGATGAGCACATCCACCCGTTCGCTGACCCTGCTGGCGGCGACTGCGCTCGCTGCCGGCCTGGGCGCTACCACGTCGGCTTCGGCGCTGAGCATGACCGACCTGGCCCAGGGCTATCTGGTGGCCGGCCAGGCCGCTACCAAGGCCGCCGAAGGCAAGTGTGGCGAAGGCAAGTGTGGCGCCCACGGCGACAAGGCCACAGCCAAGGCCGGGGACAAGGCAGCCACCGCCGGCACCGATGGCAAGGCGGCCGAAGGCAAATGTGGGGAAGGCAAGTGTGGGGCCGACAAGGGCAAGGCCGGCGAAGCGAAAGCCAAGACCGCGGGCGACAAGAAGGCCGCAGAAGGCAAGTGTGGCGAAGGCAAGTGCGGTGCCAAGCACTGACACCCCCGCCAGCGTCGCGGCCCGGTCACCGCTGCCCGCAGCGGCGACCGGGCTTGGTCTGCGCCGTGCGCTGCTGCCGGCCCTGCGCCAGGCACCGGTCGGCGACTTCGATTTCCTCGAATGCGCACCGGAAAACTGGATCGGCGTAGGCGGACCGGCGGGCGATGCACTGGCCGAACTGGCCAGCCGCCACCCGTTGAACTGCCACGGGCTGTCGCTGTCGCTGGGCAGCACCGCAGCATTGGACACCGGCCTGCTCACCCAGGTCGGGCGCTTCCTGGATCGCCATCGCGTGCCGCTCTACAGCGAACACCTGAGCTACTGCAGTGACCAGGGCCATCTGTACGACCTGTTGCCCATCCCGTTCACCGAAGAGGCGGTGCGCCACACCGCATCACGCATCGCCCGCGTGCAGGACCTGCTGGGGCGCCGCATCGCGGTGGAGAACGTGTCCTACTACCTGGCTCCGGCACCGGCGATGGACGAACTGGCCTTCACCAACGCGGTGCTGGCCGAGGCCGACTGCGACCTGCTGCTGGACGTCAACAACGTCTACGTCAACGCCTGCAACCACGGCTACGACGCCGATCGGTTCATCGCCGGGCTGCCGGCGCAGCGCATCGTGTGCCTGCACGTGGCCGGCCATCTGGACCAAGCGCAGGACCTGAAGATCGATACCCACGGCAGTGCGGTGATTGATCCGGTGTGGGCGTTGCTGGCGCGTACCTATGCGCGCATCGGCAGCCGCCCCACGCTGCTGGAACGCGACTTCAACTTCCCCCCCTATGCCGAACTGCAGGGCGAGCTACATACCATCCGCCGGCTCATGAGCACGCACGGCAGCGTGGACCATGACTGACGCACCCACCCGCCTGCACGCGCAGCAGCAGGCATTCACCGCGCACCTGCGCGATCCGCAACGGGTCGCCGCACCGGCCGGGCTGGACGAACAACGCCTGGCCATCTACCGGCGGCTGCTGTTCAACAACCTGCTCGGCCTGCTCGGCAACGGCTTCCCGGTATGCGTGCAACTGCTCGGGGATCCGGCGTGGGCCACGCTGGTACGGCGCTTCTATGCCGGCCACCCGGCACAGACCCCGCTGTTCACCGAACTGGCCGCCGAGTTCGTGCAATGGCTGCAGGCCCAGGCCACCCTGCCGCACCCGGCGCTGGCCGAGCTGGCCCACTACGAGTGGGTGGAAACGGCGCTGTACCAGTTTGATGCGCAGCCGCTCCCGGCATCGCCCGGGTTGGATCCGCTGCAGGCCCCGCTGCAACGCTCGCCACTGGCCTGGCCGCTGCTATACCACTGGCCGGTGCACCGCCTGGGCACCGATGACGCCCCCCGGCACCCCGGCGATGCGCCAACCGGACTGCTGGTGCGCCGTGATCCCGATGGCCAGGTCCGCTTTGCGGCCATCAGCCCGCTGGCCGCCCAACTGCTGGAGCAGATCGGCCAGCACCCCGGCCGGACCGGCAGCGCCCACCTGCAGGACCTGGCCCAGGCCCACGGCCTGGCGCTGGCGGCCCTGCTTGAACCCGGACAGCGCCTGCTGCGGCAGTTCCATGCCGCCGGCGTGATCGGCCCGGTCGATTCTTCCCCCTGACACCCCGGTAAAGGCACCCTCCGATGAAGACACCGCTTCTGGCCGCCACCGGCGACCGGCTGGACACGCTTGGCCATTGGTTGGCCCCGCTCGGCCTGCGCGTACTGCTGGCCTGGGAATACTTCGAATCCGGCCGCGAAAAGCTGCACGGCAGCAACTGGTTCGGCGACCTTCAGCAGGCATTCCCGTTCCCGTTCGACCAGTTGCCAGCCGCGCTCAACTGGCAGCTGGCCACCTGGTTCGAACTGGTTGGCGCGGCCTGCCTGCTGCTTGGGCTGGCCACGCGTGCAGCGGCGGCCAGCCTGCTGGGGCTGACGGTGGTGGCCACCGCCGCGGTGCATTGGCCGGCACAGTGGCATGGCCTGTCCGAGCTGGCGATGGGCTATGCCATCAGCGACCAGGGCTTTGGCAACTTCAAGCTGCCCGTGCTGTTCATGGCGATGCTGTTGCCCCTGGCCCTGCACGGCGCCGGCCGCCTCAGCCTGGATGCGGTGCTGCCGTTACCCACGCGGTGGCGTGCGCTGCGCCCGGCGTAACCCGGGGCCGCAGGTACCCTCTGCTAGAATCCCCGCATGAATGATGCTGCCCTGCCCCCTGCCGCCGCCCCGGCCCCTGTTGTACCTGCGGCGAACCCGGCCATGGCCCAGCGCTTCCGCGGTTTTCTCCCGGTTGTGATCGACGTGGAAACCGGCGGTTTCGACTGCAACCGCAATGCGCTGCTGGAAATTGCCGCCGTGCCGATCGAAATGGATGACAACGGCCTGCTCTACCCCGGCCAGACCGCCAGCGCCCACGTGGTGCCGGCCGAAGGCCTGGAGATCGACCCGAAATCGCTGGAAATCACCGGCATCATCCTGGACCACCCGTTCCGCCTGGCCAAGTCGGAGAAAGATGCGCTGGACCACATCTTCGCGCCGGTACGCGCGGCGGTGAAAAAATACGGGTGCCAACGCGCCATCCTGGTGGGCCACAACGCGCATTTCGACCTGGGATTCGTCAACGCTGCCGTGAACCGCGTGGGCCACAAGCGCAATCCGTTCCATCCTTTCAGCGTGTTCGACACCGTCACCATGGCCGGCATCGCCTACGGCCAGACCGTGCTGGCCCGCGCGGCCACGGCCGCCGGCCTGGGCTGGGACGCCGATGAAGCACACAGCGCGGTGTACGACACCGAGCAGACAGCCAAGCTGTTCTGCACCATCGCCAACGCCTGGCCGCGCCCGTAAGACACGCAACGATGGTCCCGCCATCCGCGCATGGCGTGGATCCACGGTGACCGGACGACTCAGCCGATCGCGGTCCTGTCGCGGCCTTCGCTCTTGGCCCGGTACAGCGCACGGTCGGCGCGCTGGTAGAGCAGCATCGGGGTGCGGTCGGCGGCGTCCAGTTCAACCAGGCCGGCGCTGAAGGTCACCTTCAGGCCAGGCACGCCAGCCCAGTCCGGGTGGTCATGGAACAGCCCACGCAGACGCGCGCACACCTGCGCCGCTTCGGCCAGGCGGGTGTCGTTGAGCAGCAGGGTGAACTCTTCGCCGCCGGTGCGCGCGGGCATGTCCGAATCGCGGCAGGCCGAGGCGATCACCCGCGCCACTTCCACCAGCACCACATCGCCCACGCTGTGGCTGTGGCGGTCGTTGACCTCCTTGAAGTGGTCGATGTCCAGCACCACCAGGCACAGCGGATGGCCGCTGCGCTGGGAGCGGGCGAAATCGCGCGCCAGGGCTTCATCAAAGGCTCGCCGGTTGGGCAGACCGGTCAACGCATCCTCGCGCGCCTGGCGCCCGAACTGCTCGGCCTGCACGGCCAGCCGATCGGCCAGCTCGGTCTTTTCCTGGTTCAGGGCCTGCAGGTTCACCGTCTGCGCCTGCAGGTCGCGGGTGGCTTCATCCACCTTGCGCGCCAGGCGCATGTTGCTGTCCTTGTAGCGGTGGATCAGATACAGGTAGAGCCCCACCAGCGCGGCCAGCAACAGCAGTGCGGCCGACACCTGCACGCTACGGCGCTGCCACAGGAACGGCTCCACGGTGAAGTCCCACACCGCTTCGCTGTCGCTCCAGGTGCCACCGGGGTGGGCAGCCGACACATGCAGGGTGTACTCGCCCGGCGGCAGGCCGATGAACTCCACGCTGCGCTGCTGGCCGCGCTCGATCCAGCCACTGTCCAGCCCGGCCAGCCGGGTGCGGTAGCGGATCCGCTCGGACATCAGGTAGCTCAGGCCCACGTAGCTCACGCTGAGCCGGCGCCCGCCGGGAATGCTGTTGTGGTCGGCGCCTTGCCAGTGCAGCGGCTTGCCCTCCACCTGCACGTTCTCGATCACTGCCGGTGGCGCCAGGCGCTCACGGAAACGCTGCAGGCGCAGCGGGTCGACCATGCTCAGGCCGCCAGCGGTCACCACCCAGAAGGTGCCGTCCTGGCGCAGGATCGCCGAGGGGCCGGAGCTGCCGTTGGCCTGGGAATTGGCCATGCCGTCGATTTCGTTGTAATGCTCCACCTCGATCCGCTTGGCGCGGCCGTCGGCCACTGCATTGAGCATGGCCATGTCGGTGCGCAGCACGCCGCGGTTGCTGCTGATCCAGACGTTGCCGACGCGGTCGGGCACCAGTTGGAACACGGTGTCCACCGGCATGCCCTGCTCCAGCCCCACCCGTGCCAGCCGGCCATCCTCCCAGCGATACAGCCCGCGATCGCTGCTGATCCACATCGCATCGCCGATCTGCTGGAAGCCGAACACGCTGCGGCCGCCGCCCAGCGGGGCCAGGTCGATACTCTGCACGCGGTTGCCGCGCAGCACGCGGATGCCTTCGATGGTGCCGATCCACAACGCGCCATCGACGTCGTGCGCCAGCGCGGTGATCAGGCCGCCGGGCATGCCCGGTACGTCAGGCACGTCAACGCCATGGCGGTCGATCCGCACCACGCCCTTCTGGGTGCCGGCCCACACCGCGCCGTCCCGGTCCACGCTGATCACGCGGATGTTGCCGCCCGGCAGCCCCTCGGCAGTGCCGTAGGTGCGCAGGGTGCGCCCCTGCGCATCCAGGTGGAACACGCCATCGCCGAACGTGCCCACCCACAGCCCGCCCTGCGGGTCGTTGGCCAGACTCAGTACCGACGGGGTCTTGCCTCCGCTGTTGCGCAACGCCACTGCTGAAAACACGCCGTGGGTGTCGCGCCGGTCCAGCCCGCTGGCGCTGCCGATCCACAGCTGGCGTTGCGGATCTTCCAGCACCGTGCGGATGTAATCGCCGCTCAAGCCGTCGCGTTCGGTGAAACTGCTGAACAGCGTTTCGCGCAGGCGATACAGGCCGCCGTTGGCACCGACCCAGATGCTGCCTTCGGCATCTTCGCGCAGGCTCACTACGCGCCCGCCCGGCAGCGACAGGCCCGGCGGCAAGCGCTCCAGCCCGTGCCGAGACAGACGCAGCAGCCCCTGGTTCTCGGTGCCCAGCCACAGGTCGCCGTGGCGGTCCTGCAGCATCGCGGTGATGTGCATCACCCCGGCCAGCCGGTGCTGCAGCTGCGGCACGCCGTCCTGCATGCGGTAGATGCGCTCGCCGGCCACGATCCACATCACCCCGTCCGGCGCGCGATACGGCCACACCAGGCCGCGGCCCAGTCCGAAGCTCTCCGGCGCACGGCGCAGCACGCCATCGGTGTCGCGCACCACCAGCCCGTCCAGGGTGCCCACCCATACGCGGTCCTGCGCATCCACCACCAGCTTGGTGAAGCTCATTGCCATCGGCACGTCGGCCGGTGGCTTCGTGTATTCGATGGTGCCGGCCGGGTCCAGACTGGCGATGCCCTTGCCTTCATAGAGCAGCCACAGCCGACCGTGGCTGTCCATCTGCATGGCCTGGATCAGCACCTGCGGTGTGCCAGGCTGATGCTCATAGACCCGCCAGCGACCGTCGGCGCTGCGCCGGGTGACGTTGCCGCGTGAGTCACTGATCCACAACGCGCCGCTGCGATCGACCAGCAGCCCGCCTACGCCGTTGTCGCGCAGGCCCGGCCGGGTGCTGCGGTCGAAGACGGTGAAATCCAGCCCGTTGTAGCGCACCAGCCCTTCCCAGGTGGCAAACCACAGGTGGCCTTCCGGGGTCTGGGCGATATCGCGCAGCGAGTTGTGCGGCAGCCCGTTGCGCGATGTCCAGACGTCGACGGCGTAGTCGCGCAACGGGGGCGGACCTTCCTGCGCCGACAGCGGCCACGGCAACGCGCACAGCAGGCACAGCCACAGCAGGGCGGCGCCGATGCGCTGGGATACATGGAGTTGTACCGGCCGCCACCGGTAACCGCGCCCCCCTGGATTCATCCGTGGGGACCGGCCGGAATACAGCCTGGACGCCGCGTGGCGGGCGGCGATGCATCGGTAGGGCAACCGACGGGGAAGAACGCGCTCATGTGGAAAAAAGCGGGTGGGGTTGCCCATAGTAGGCAAAAGCGCGCGTGTTTGTGTCTAGAGCCCTCAGCCCGGGCGCGCGTTCCCCACGCGCAATGTCGCCGGCCACTCCACCACCGCTTCCAGCCCACCTTGTGGGTGGTTGCGCAGCAGCAGCCGCGCGCCGTCCTTCTCGGCCAGGGCGCGGGCAATGGTCAAGCCCAGCCCTGCCCCGCCGGTTTCGCGCGACCGCGAGGTTTCCAGCCGCACGAATGGATCAAATACCGCCTCCAGCTCCTCCTCGGCCAGGCCCGGGCCGCTGTCGCGGATGCGCACCACCACTTTCTCGGCATCCTGCTCCACGCTGACCCGCGCCGACTGGCCGTAGGTGACCGCGTTGTCGACCAGGTTGGAGAACAGCCGGTGCATCGCCAGGGGGCGCAGCATCAGGATCGCGCCACTGGGTTGCTCAAAGCGCACGTCGGCACCGGCTTCGGCGGCATCTTCGACGATGCTCTCCAACAGCGAATCCAGGTCCAGTGCGGCGCGCTGTTCGGCACTTTCGGCACTGCGCGCCAGTTCCAGGCCTTCGCGGACCAGGGCCTGCATCGCGGCCAGGTCACCGATCAACCGCTCGCGCAGGGTTTCGTCGGCCACGTTCTCCAGGCGCAGGCGCAGCCGGGTCACCGGCGTCTGCAGGTCGTGGGTGATGGCCGCCAGCATCTGGGTACGCTCGCCCAGGTGGCGCTGCAGGCGTTTCTGCATCGCGTTGAACGCTTCGGCGGCACGACGCACTTCCAGCGGCCCGGTCACGGGCATCGGCGCGCCCTGCAGGTCATCGCCCAGTGCCGCGGCGGCCGACGCCAGACGCTGCAGCGGTGCGCTGGCAATGCGCGCCACGATGTAAGCCAGCACGGCGATCGCCATCACCAACAGGGTCAGGAACAGCGGGTCCACCGCCAGGATGCCGTTGTGCGCCACGGCCGGCGAGTCCAAGGCCAGCTGCAGCGGCGTGCCATCGCTCAGGCGCAGCGCCACCATGCGGCACTTGGGCGGGATGAAGGCCGGGTCGCGTTCGCGCGGCGGGCCATTGCGCGGCTTCTTCGGATGCGGCAGCTCGGGCAGACGTGGCAGGCAGGAACGGAACGAGGTGAAAGCCACCTGGCTGCTCGACACCGGACCGGGGCGATCGTCCAGCACCTCCATCAACGCGCTGTCCGGGCGCCCTACCCGCGCACCGGGCGGCAACCGGCGGACGCTGGGACCGCCGCTGTCCAGCAGCCGGTCGCGCAGCTCGGGGTTGCCGTCGAGCAGGTTGACATACCCCTGCAGACGGTCGGCGATGCGGTTGAGGTTCTGCCGCTCGAACTCCTGCTGGCGCTTGGCGCTGGCCAGCATGGTCGCGCCGATCGCCGCCACGCTCATGCCCAGCAGCAGGATCACGAACAGGCGCCCCACCATCGAGGCGAAGAAGCGGCGCAGGCGGTTCATTCCAGGCTGACCGCCGTGGCCAGCACGTAGCCTTCGTTGCGCACGGTCTTGATCAACCCGTCGCTGCCACCGTCGTCGGCCAGCTTGTTGCGCAACCGGCTGACCTGCAGGTCGATCGCGCGATCCTGCGATTCATAGCTGCGGCCACTGCTCAGGGCCACCAGCTGCTCGCGCGACAACACCTTGTTGGCATGCCCCACGAATACCCGCAGCAGGCGGAACTCGGCACCGGACAGCACCACCACGCGGCCATCGGGATCGAGCAGGTGGCGGTGTTCCAGGTCGAAGATCCAGTGCGAGAAGCGCGCGCGGCGGATCGCCAGCGGCTCCAGGTTGGCTGGCAGCGCTTCGGTGCGGCGCAGCACGTTGCGGATCCGCGCCAGCAGTTCGCGCGGTTCGAACGGCTTGCCCAGGTAATCGTCGGCGCCCATCTCCAGGCCCAGCACGCGGTCGATCGGCTCACTGCGCGCGGTGAGCATGATGACCGGCGTGTTGGAGCGCGCACGCAGGTCGCGGCACAGGGTAAGGCCATCCTCGCGCGGCAGGTTGAGGTCGAGCACGATCAGGTCCACGTGTTCGCGCTCGAGCACCTGGCGCATGCCGTGGCCATCGCTGGCGGTGCTGACTTGATAGCCGGCACGGCCAAGCTGTTCGGCCAGCAGCTGGCGGATGTCATTGTCGTCGTCGACGATCAGCAGTCGATGCATCGGGTTGGGGATCTCCATGCGGCCATGATCCCCTGTCGGGAGCTGAACCGCATCCAGTGGTTTACGTACGCGTGTTTCAAATGCAGCGGCAGACACACAACGATACACAGCGGCGCCGGTCTGGTTACGCCACGACACATCGCGAGTGTTGAGCGTGCGCGCGGTGGTCTTCACAATGCTGACAACGCCGCACTCCGGCCTGCCGAGTAGACGATCATCGTGAAGCCCCGCCTGCCCACCACCCGTCGCGGCCGTGTGCTGCTGTTGATCGTCGTGCTCGCCGCGGTTGCCGCGATTGTCGCATGGCCCCTGCGCAAGCCGGCCGCCCCGGCCCTGGCCACTACGCCGGTCAGCCGTGGCGACATCGAACAGACCGTGGAAGCCACCGGGGTGATCGACGCCTACAAGCTGGTCAGCGTCGGTGCGCAGGCCTCCGGCCAGATCAAATCACTGAAGGTGCAGCTGGGCGACACGGTGAAGGAAGGCGACCTGATCGCCGAAATCGACGCCACCACCCAGCAGAACCAGGTCCTCAACGCGCAGGCCACCCTGGACCAGGTCAAGGCCCAGCGTTCGGTGCAGCAGGCCAGCCTGCGCGAAGCCGAGCTGGAATTCGCCCGGCAGCAGCAGATGCTGGCGGCCGAGGCCACCTCGCGCGCCGAATACGACGCGGCCGATGCCAAGCTGAAGACCGCCCGCGCGCAGATCCAGTCCTTCGATGCACAGATCAAGGGCCGCGAAACCGAGCTGGGCACCGCGCGGGCCAACCTGGCCTACACCCGCATCATCGCGCCGATGGACGGCACCGTGGTGGCGGTGGTGGCCGAGGAAGGCCGCACCGTCAACGCCAACCAGACCGCCCCCACCATCGTGATGCTGGCGCGGCTGGACCTGGTCACGGTCAATGCGGAGGTGTCCGAAGCGGACGTGGTCAAGATCAAGGCCGGCATGCCGGTGTACTTCACCACCCTGGGTGAGCCGGACCGCAAGTACCACGCCACCCTGCGCCAGGTGAACCCGGCGCCGTCGTCGATCGCCAATGAGAGTTCGTCCAGTTCCAGTTCGTCCAGCTCCAGCGCCAGCAGCGCGGTCTACTACAACGCCCTGTTCGACGTGGAAAACCCCGATGGCACGCTGCGCATCGACATGACCGCGCAGGTGTCGGTGATGCTCAGGCAGGCCAAGGGCGTACTGACCATCCCGGCGGTGGCCCTGGGTCCGAAGACCCGCGACGGCCACTACATGGTGCGCGTGGCCGATGCCGATGGCATGCCCACGCCGCGCAAGGTCAAGATCGGCATCAACAACGGCGCCAACGCTGAAGTGCTGTCCGGCCTGAAGGAAGGCGACAAGGTCGTGGTCGGCGAAGGCGGCGCCGCCGCTGGTGCCGGCGGTGGCAACCGTGGCGGCGCGCAGGTGCGGATCGGCGGCCCGGGCATGGGCGGACCGCGTCGATGACCCCGGCATCCACCGGCACGCCGCTGCTGCGCCTTCGCGATCTGCGCCGCGAGTTTCCCGCGGGCGAGGACACCATCGCGGTGCTGCGCGACGTCAACCTGGACATCGCCGCCGGCGAGATCGTGGCCATCGTTGGCCAGTCCGGCTCGGGCAAGTCCACGCTGATGAACATCCTGGGCTGCCTGGACCGCCCTACCCGCGGCAGCTACCAGGTAGCCGGTCGCGAAACCGGCAGCATGCTGCCCGACGAACTGGCCGAGCTGCGGCGCGAACATTTCGGTTTCATCTTCCAGCGCTACCACCTGCTCGGCGACCTGGACGCACGCGGCAACGTGGAAGTGCCGGCGGTGTACGCCGGCAGCCCGGCGCCGGTACGCACCGCGCGTGCCGAGCAGCTGCTGCAACGGCTGGGCCTGGGCGACCGCATGCAGCACAAGCCGGGCCAGTTGTCCGGCGGCCAGCAGCAGCGCGTATCGATTGCGCGCGCCCTCATGAACGGCGGCGAGGTGATCCTGGCCGATGAACCCACCGGCGCCCTGGATACCAGATCCGGCGAGGAAGTGATGGGCATCCTCGGCGAGCTGCATGCCGAAGGCCATACGATCATCATCGTCACCCACGACATGAGCGTGGCCGAACACGCCCAGCGCATCATCGAGATCCGCGACGGCGAGATCATCGCCGACCGTATCAACGACAACGCGCCGCGCTACCGCGCACAACGCCAGCCGACCGTGGCCGCCGGCCGTGGCCACAGCTGGCGGGCCGCGCGCGACCGCTTCACCGAAGCATTCCGGATGGCGCTGCTGGCCATGAACGCGCACCGCCTGCGCACCTTCCTGACCATGCTCGGGATCATCATCGGCATCGCCTCGGTGGTGTCGGTGGTGGCGATGGGCAACGGCTCGCAGCAGCAGATCCTGCAGAACATCAGCGCGCTGGGTACCAACACCATCGATGTATACCCCGGGCGTGGCTTCGGCGACATGCGCTCCGGACGGGTGCAGACCCTCAAGGCCAGCGACGCCGATGCCCTGGCACGGCAGAGCTATGTCGACAGTTCGACCCCGAGCGTGTCCTCGTCGGTGACCGCACGCTACCGCAACCAGTCGGCCACCGCGCAGGTCAGCGGCGTGGGCGAGCAGTTCTTCCGGGTCAAGGGCGTGACGTTGAGCCAGGGCAGTTTCTTCGATGGCGATGCGGTCAGGGGCCTGGCCCAGGTGGCGGTGATCGACGAGAACACCCGCACCCAATTCTTCCCCAACGGAGACGACCCGATCGGCCAGGTGATCCTGCTGGGCAACGTGCCGGTGCGGGTGATCGGCGTGGCGCAGCGGCAGAGCTTCGGCTTCGGCGGCAGCACCAGCCTGGGCGTGTGGGTGCCTTACACCACGGTGATGTCGCGCATGCTTGGGCAGACCTTCGTATCCAGCATCACCGTGCGCGTGGATGACGGCACGCCGATGGATGCCGCGCAGGCCGCGATTTCCAAGCTGCTGATCATGCGCCACGGCACCGAGGATTTCTTCCTCAGCAACAGCGCCGAGATCCGCGAAACCATCGAACAGACCACCCGCACCATGACCCTGCTGATCAGCGCGATCGCAGCGATCGCACTGCTGGTGGGCGGCATCGGGGTGATGAATATCATGCTGGTGTCGGTCACCGAACGGACCCGCGAAATCGGCGTGCGCATGGCGGTGGGAGCACGGCAGAGCGACATCCGCCAGCAGTTCCTGATCGAGGCGGTGCTGGTATGCCTGCTCGGCGGCCTGCTGGGGGTGGGCCTGTCGCTGGTGGTGGGCTGGCTGTTCGGCAAGTTCGCCCCGGATTTCCAGATGCTGTTCTCCACCGCGTCCATCGTTGCCGCGTTCGCCTGCTCCAGCCTGATCGGCGTGGCGTTTGGTTTTCTTCCGGCGCGCAATGCCGCCCAACTTGATCCCGTGGAGGCGCTGGCGCGCGAATGATGACTCCCTCTTTCCTGATGACCCGCCTGCGTCCACTGGTGGTGGCCTGCGCCACCGTGCTGGTGGCAACGGCCTGCGTCAGCACCGGCCACTACCGCGCTCCGGCACCCACCGTACCGGCCACGTTCGGGCGTGGCGATGCCGCGCGCAACACCCCCACCGAAACCGTGGATACCCGTCCACAGGCCGCCCGCGGCGATGTGCGCGATGACACCTGGTGGACCCAGTTCGGCGACCCCCGCCTGGCCCGGGTAATCGACCGCGCCCTGGCCGCCAACACCGACCTGGCCTCGGCCGGGCTGGCCGTGCAGCGCGCCCGCCTGCAGGCCGGGCTGGCCGACAACGCGCTGTGGCCGCAGCCCTCGGGCAGCGTGAGCAGCAATGGCAATCGGCCCATCGACCAGGGCGCCGACTGGAACCGCAACAGCTCGGCCAGCGTGTCGCTGCAATGGGAAGTGGATCTGTGGGGGCGCCTGCGCGCCCAGCGCGACATCGCGCAGTGGGAGGCCCTGGCCAGCGAGGAAGACCGGCAGAACACCGCATTGCTGGTGATCGGCGATGTGGCCACGCAGTACTGGACACTGGCCTTCCTCAACCAGTCCATCGCCGCCGGCCAGGCCAACCTGGCGCGGCTGCAACGCACCCAGCAGCTGGTGCAGGCCCGCTTCGATGCCGGCGCGGTATCGCGGCTGGAAGTCCGCCAGGCCACCCAGAGCCTGGAGGCGCAGCGGGCCACGCAGAGCGCGCTGGAACAGCAGCGCGTGGCCAGCCGCAACGCCCTGACCGTGCTGCTCGACGGCCAGCCGTGGCCCCTGGACGACGAGCCGCAGCAATTGCTCAGTGGTGGTCGCCCGGTAGTGGCCGAAGGCTTGCCGGCGCAGCTGCTGGGCCGTCGCCCGGACCTGCGCGCAGCCGAACTGCGGTTGCGCAACAGCCTGACCAGCATCAAGGTCACCGCCACCCAGTACTACCCCGCGTTGAGCCTGAACGGTGGCGTCGGCAGCGGCGCGACGTCCTTGTCCGATGTGCTGCGCAATCCGGTGGCCACCCTGGGCGCAGGGCTGTCGCTGCCCTTCCTCAACATTGCCCAGGCGCAGTTGAACACCCGCCTGGCCGGCACCGCCTACCAGATCGCGGCCAACGATTTCCGGCGCACCCTGTACGCGGCGCTGTCCGAAGTGGACAACGCGTTGTCGGCACGCGAACAGTTCGCCACCCAGGTGGCCGCCTCGCAGGCGTCCTACGACGAAGCGGTGGAGATCGAGCGGATGTACGAAGTGCGCTACCGGGTGGGCGCCGCCGACCTGCGCACCTGGCTGGAGGCGCAGCAGACCCGACGCGATGCGGAGGTGTCACTGGCCTCGGTGAAGCAGCGGCAGCTGATCAACGATGTGACCTTGTTCAAGGCACTGGGAGGCAGCGCAGGCTGATCCCGTAGAGCCGACCGTTGGTCGGCTGACCTGACCGCCGTAGAGCCGACCGTTGGTCGGCTGACCTGACCGCCGTAAACCAGCCGACCAACGGTCGGCTCTACGGCGGCGCGGGATTACACCCCGCGCTGACGCACCGCTTCGAACAGACTGACGCCGGCGGCGACGGAGACGTTCAGGCTTTCAATATCGCCCGGCATCGGGATCTTGACCAGGCTGTCGCAGTTCTCGCGGGTCAGCCGGCGCATGCCGTCGGCTTCGCCGCCGAGCACCAGCGCCACATTGCCGCGCAGGTCGATCGAGTACAGCGATGCGGTGGCTTCGCCGGCCAGGCCGTAGATCCACACGCCCTGCTTCTGCAGGTCCTTCAGGCAGCGTGACAGGTTGGTCACCGCCACCACCGGGATGCGGTCGGCGGCACCGGCCGAGGTCTTGCGCACGGTGGCATTGACCGTGGCCGACTTGTCCTTGGGAATGATCACCGCAGTCGCCCCGGCGGCCGCCGCGCTGCGCAGGCAGGCGCCCAGATTGTGCGGGTCCTGCACCTCGTCCAGCACCAGCACCAGCGCCTTGCCGTCGGCCGCTTCGATCAGGCCTTCCAGTTCGTTCTCACCGTAGGTGCGCGCAGCCTGGTAACGCGCGGCCACGCCCTGGTGGCGCACCGAGCCGCCCACGCCATCCAGCGCCTGGGTGTTGACCTTGCGCACATCGATACCCTTGCGCCGTGCGTTTTCCTCGATCTCCACCAGCCGCGGATTCTTCGCGCTGGCCTCGATCAGCACCTCGCGGACGTTCTCGGCATCGTTCTCGATCGAAGAGGCGACAGCGTTGACGCCGACGATCCACTGGCTTTGCTTGCTCATTGCGGGGGCACGACCGGTACAGGGGGTGGTAATGGTAGAGCATCAAGGCCCGCCCTGCCCTGCCGGGCGTTCACGGGCCCGGCGCTACGGGGTGTCGTGGTCGGGATGCTGATGGCTCACCAGGCCGTGCAGCAGGGCCATTTCCGGGTCGTCCTCGTCCAGGATCACCCGTAGCGAGCCCAGCGTATCCACGAACGGCAGCTTGGCGTCGGTGCCGTACTGGACGGTCGGCGGCAGGCGCGCCGGTTCGTCGAAGGCCCCGGCGGCCACGGCCATGCCATTGGGCGCCTCATAGGTCAGCGGGGTGCCGCAGTCGGCGCAGAAGCCCCGCTGGACGCGGTTGGAGGAGTGGAACCGGCGCGGCTCGCCACGGGTCCAGCGGAATTGGACGTTGCGCACCGACACCAGCGGGGCGTAATAGGCGCCGAAGGCCTTCTGGCACATCCGGCAATGGCAGATCGAGCAGTCGGTGAGGTCGCCGCGCACGTGGAAACGGACCGCGCCGCATTGGCAGCCGCCGCTGTATTGGGGGATGTCGGGCATGGGCTGCTCCGTTCCGGGGATACGGCAGGCCGGTTGCAACGTGCCGATCAACGATCGGCCGCTACCGGAGGGGTGCCGCGGTGGCAGGGCGCGTACCGGCCGGTGGCCGGTACGCCCGTCGTTCAGTATTTCTGCTTCTTGCGCTTGGCCGGCTGGCCGCGCGGCGGCAGTTCGGCCACCTCGTCGTCCTGTTCCTCAACCAGGCGGAAGTCGATCTTGCGCTCTTCCATGCTGGCCTTGAGCACCAGGATGCGTACCCGATCGCCCAACCGGTAGGCCTTGCCACGGCGTTCGCCGCTGAGGGTCTTGCGGGTGGCATCGAACTGGTAATAGTCGTGCGGCAGCTGGGTGACGTGGACCAGGCCGTTGACCTTGGATTCGTCCAGTTCCACGAACAGGCCGAAGCTGGTCACGCCGCTGATCACGCCATCGAACTGCCCGCCCACGTGCTTTTCCATCCACGCGGCGCGGTAGCGCTCGTCCACTTCGCGCTCGGCCTCGTCGGCACGGCGCTCACGCTCGGAGCACTGCAGCGCCAGCGCGGCCATCTCGCGCGGCGAATAGAGGTACTTCTCGGCCGGCGCGCCACTGAGCGCATGCTTGATCGCGCGGTGGACCAGCAGGTCGGGGTAACGGCGGATCGGCGAGGTGAAGTGCGCGTAGGCATCCAGCGACAGACCGAAATGACCCTGGTTGTCCGGCGAATAGACCGCCAGGCTCTGGCTGCGCAGCAGCACCGATTCCAGCAGCGCCGCGTCGGGGCGCTCGCGCACCTTCTTGAGCAGCTTGGTGTAATCGCCCGGCTGCACTTTCGACCACGGCGGCAGGCTCAGCTTGAATTCCTTGAGGAACTCCAGCAGGTCGTCGTACTTGGCTTCCGGCGGCTTGGCGTGGTCGCGGAACGGCGCCGGCACCTGCTTGTGCAGCAGGTAGCGTGCGGCCTGCACGTTGGCGGCGATCATGCATTCTTCGATGAGCTTGTGCGCGTCGTTGCGCACCAGCATGCCGGCCTGGGTGACCTCACCGGTGTTGTCCAGCACGAAACGCACTTCGGAGGACTCGAACTCGATCGCGCCGCGCTTGGTGCGCGCCTTGGCCAGCACCTTGTACAACTGGTGCAGGCGCTCGACCTGCGGCAGCACCGCCGCGATTTCGTTGCGCACCGCCGCGTCGTTCTCGCCCACGGCCTGCCAGACCTGGTTGTAGGTCAGGCGCGCGTGGGAGTTCATCACCGCTTCGTAGAAGCGCGAATGGATCACCTCACCGTCGCGGTTCACCTGCATGTCGCAGACAAAGCACATGCGGTCCACCTTGGGCATCAGCGAGCAGATGCCGTTGGACAGCGTTTCCGGCAGCATCGGCACCACGAAGCCCGGGAAGTACACCGAGGTGGCGCGCTTCTGTGCTTCGTCATCCAGCGGCGTGCCGGGGCGGACGTAATTGGACACGTCGGCGATGGCCACCACCAGGCGGAAGCCTTCGGCGTTGGGTTCGCAGAACACCGCGTCGTCGAAGTCCTTGGCATCTTCGCCATCGATGGTGACCAGCGGCGTAGTGCGCAGGTCCACCCGATTGCCCAGCATGCCCGGCTCCACCACCAGCGGCACCGAGGCCGCTTCGTTGAGCACTTCCTGCGGGAACTCGAACGGCAGCTCGTGGCCGTGGATGGCGGTTTCCACGATCAGCGACGCGGTCAGCTTGTCGCCGAGCACCGCGATGATGCGGCCGATCGGCGGACGCCGCGTATCCGGCGCCTGGGTCAGCTCGCAGACCACCAGCTGGCCGTCGCGCGCGTCCCCGGTCTGGTCCGGCGGAATCTGTACGTTGCGCTGCACGCGTTTGTCGTCGGGCACCACGTAATTGATGCCGAACTCGACGCTGAAGCGGCCGATCAGGCGGGTCATGCCGCGCTCGAGCACGCGGGCGATGCTGCCTTCGCGGCGGCCGCGCCGGTCGATGCCGGTCACGTTGGCCAGCACGCGGTCGCCGTGCATGACCTTGCGCATTTCATACGGCGGCAGGAACAGGTCGTCCCCGCCCTCCACCGGACGCAGGAAGCCGAAGCCTTCCGGGTTGGCGATGACCACGCCGGTGATCAGGTTGGTGGCCTGCACCGGGGCGAAGCCGCCGCGACGGTTCTGCACCAGCTGGCCGTCGCGCACCATCGCGCCCAGGCGCTTGCCCAGCGCATCGGCACGGTCGGGCTCGGTCAGGCCCAGGTGAATGCCGATTTCCTCACCGGTCTGGGGACCATCGCAGCGGTCCAGCAGCTGCAGGATGGCTTCGCGACTGGCGATGGGCTGCGCGTAGCGTTCGGCCTCGCGTGCCGCGTGGGGGTCTACCACGTTGAGTTCTGCCGGCGAGGGGTGCGGGCGGCGGCGGGTCGGAATCGGGCCGGCCTGCGCCGGTTTGGCACCGCCGCGCTTGCCGGCACGCGGCGGCGCGCTCGCGCCTGCCGGGGCAGTCAGGGATTCGGGCATCCACGGTGGCAGCTTGCCGGCCTTCTTGGCGGCAGCGCGGGGCTTGCCCGACGGACCGGCTGCCTGCTTGGGCGCCGGGGACTTGGGGGCTTTCGCGCCCTGGGTCGGTTTCTTTGGTTTCATTGGCCTCCATGGTAACCGCTGGCGGTGTGCAGAACCGGTCGAGGCGTATCCACATGCAGGTTTGTGAAGAAATATCGAAAAAGCGTTGACAAGCCCGGGCGGCATCTTCACAATTCGCCTCCTGAGTCGCCCAGGTGGCGGAATTGGTAGACGCACTAGCTTCAGGTGCTAGCGGGGGCAACTTCGTGGAGGTTCGAGTCCTCTCCTGGGCACCATGACTCAGAAAATGATCAAACCCGCGCAAGCGGGTTTTTTCGTTTCCGGCATCGGCCTACCGCCGCAAGGGCGTTCAGGCGTCCGGGGCGTAATAGCGGCGCGCCAGGCCCGCCCGCCCCGGGAAGTGCTTGAACCAGGGCCGGGCCGCGTCGATCACCGCCGCCACCGCCGCATGTGCCATCAGCCGCTCCACGTAGGCAGACAGTGACGCATGCGCGTCCGGCAGCGGCACGTAGGCCACCGCATAGAACAGCGCCGGTGCCGCCGCGCAATCGGCCAGGGTGAACGCCTCGCCCGCCAACCACTGACGCCCGTCCAACTGCCGGTCCAGCACCCCGTAGCTGTTGAGCAGCGTGGCGCGGGCGGCCTCGGTTGCGCCGCCACCACCGTCACTGCCCGGCTGCAGCAAGGCGGCGGTCAGCGTCTGCATCGGCGTCATCACATACAGATCGCAGACCCGGTCCCAGAAGCGCACCGCCAGCGCCTGCGCCGGATCGGTCGGAATCAACTCCACCCCTTGGGCGGCATGATGCAGCTGCAGGTACTCGATGATGATGCTGGTTTCGCCGATCGTCCGGCCGCGGTCGACCAGCAGCGGCATCTTGCCCAGCGGCCACAGCGCCCGGAACGCCTCGCGCTCGGCCGGGTCGCCCAGGTTCAACCGGCGCGCGTCCAGCGACACGCCCAGCACGCCGGCGGCAATCAGCACCTTCTGGCAGCACGAAGACAGCGGATGGAAATGCAGGATCGGGCTCGTCATGGGAACGCCTTGCTGCGGGGTAGGTCGAGTATTTTCAGTGTTTGTCGCCCCGGTCAAGCCACGCCCTCACCGGCCAGCGCAACCTGCGCGGATATTGCTTCACCATGCATTGACAGCCCTCCAATGCTTCCGCATAATTCGCCTCCTGAGTCGCCCAGATGGCGGAATTGGTAGACGCACTAGCTTCAGGTGCTAGCGGGGGCAACTTCGTGGAGGTTCGAGTCCTCTTCTGGGCACCATGACTCAGCAAATGATCAAACCCGCGCAAGCGGGTTTTTTCATGTCTGGGGTTTGGGGTTTGGGATTTTCTTTTTTTTAGAAGCCAGAGCCGGAGCCGGAGCCAGAGCCAGAGCCAGAGCCAGAGCCAGAGCCGGAGCCGGAGCCGGAGCGTTGGGGCTGTGCCTGCGCCGGGTTGGGCGGGGGTGTGCGGGTTCGCGGGGCACGCCGCAAGTACGTCCCTGTAGGCTCGTGCGCCGCATCCATGCGGCGCAACGGCCCCGCGAACCCACACACCCCCACCCCTGACAGTGGACCGGTGCCCATCGAACAGCAATGCAACGCGGTAGAGCCAACCGTTGGTCGGCTGCTTCGCTATTCGGGTAATCGGGTATTCGGGCATACGGCTGTTTGGGTGTTCGGCTGTTCGGCTGTTCGGCTGTTCGGCTGTTTGTGTGTTCGGGTGTTCGGGTGTTCGGGTTTTCGGGTTTTCGGGTTTTCGGGTTTTCGGGTTTTCGGGTTTTCGGGTTTTCGGGTTTTCGGGTTTTCGGGTGTTCGGCTGTGAACTCTTCGTCGCGCACCGCCTCCCTTTCAAGGGCGGGTCCGGGGAAGCGCGAATGAAGGCAGTTGCGCTGCGGCTGCTCTGCTGTCGCTGCTCCCCGCCCCAAAAAAAACCCGCCTTCCGGCGGGTTTTTGGGTTTCAGCTGCCGCCGGGCAGCGCCCGGCATTGCGAAACTATCGGCCTCAATGCCCGCCGGCCGAGGCCGCACCCGCCCCTGCACCGAACGGCGGCTTGGCCAGCCACAGGAACGCGATGATCGCCAGGAAGATCCAGCCCAGCAGGAAGAAGATGTCGTTGAAGCCCATCTGCGATGCCTGGTGGTTGATCATGTTGTTGAGTGCAGCGGCGCCATGTTGCAGGTCGCCCTGCCCCATCGCCGTCACCTGCTCCTGCATGCCCGGCGTATAAGTGGACACATGCTCGGTCAGGTGCGCATGGTGCTCCTGGGTGCGTCGCGCCCACAGCCAGGTGGTCAAGGACGCCGCGAAACTGCCGCCCAACGTGCGCAGGAACGTCGCCAGACCCGACCCCGCCGCGATCTCGCGCCCATCCAGGTCCGACAGCAGGATCTGCAGCACCGGCATGAAGAACAGCGCAACGCCGATGCCCATGATCAGCTGGATGCCGGCCACGTGGCCGAAATTCACCTGCAGGTTGAAACCGGACCGCAGGAAACTGGTGAAGGACAGGAACACGAACGCAATCGTGGCCAGCATCCGCATGTCGAACCGCGACGCGTACTTGCCCACGAACGGGGTCATGATCACCGGCAGCACCCCGATGGGTGCGGTGGCCAACCCCGCCCAGATCGCCGTGTAGCCCATGTCACGCTGCAGCCACTGCGGAATCAACAGCGCCACGCTGAAGAACGCCGCATACGCCACCACCATCGCCAGCGTACCGGCGCGGAAATTGCGGTGCCGGAACAGGCGCAGGTCCACGATCGGATCCTTGTCGGTCAGCTCCCAGATCAGGAACACCGCCAGCGCCACCACCGATACGCAGGCCAGCACCACGATCTTGGCCGAACTGAACCAGTCTTCGTCGTTGCCCAGGTCCAGCACCAGCTGCAGCGCGCCCACGCCGATCACCAGCGTGATCAGGCCAACGTAATCCATCTTCGGCTTTTCGATCTGCTCCGGACGCCCCTTGAGCTGGTTGCCCACCACCAGCGCGGCGAAAATGCCCAGCGGCACGTTGATCAGGAAGATCCATTCCCAACTGTAGTTGTCGGTGATCCACCCGCCCAGGATCGGCCCGGCGATCGGTGCCACCACCGTGATCATCGCCAGCAGCGCCAGCGCCTGCCCGCGTTTCTCACGGGGATACAAAGACACCAGCAGGCTCTGGGTGATCGGATACATCGGCCCGGCCACGAAGCCCTGGATCGCACGCGACACCACCAGCATGCCCATGCTCTGCGCAAGGCCGCACAGCAGCGAGGCCACGGTGAAGGCCAGCGTGGCCCACACGAACAACTTGGTTTCACCAAAACGACGGCTGAGGTAGCCGGTCAGCGGCAGCGCGATCGCGGTACTTACCGCGAACGAGGTAATCACCCAGGTGGCCTGCTGCGAACTGGCGCCGAGGTTGCCGGCGATGGTGGGCAGCGACACGTTGGCGATGGTCGTGTCGAGCACCTGCATGAACGAGGCCATCGCCAGGCCAGCGGTGCACAGGGCGACATTGGCCGGCTTGAAGCCGGTTGCCGCCCCAGGCGCGCCCGGTGTGGCGGGCGCGGCGGAAGCTTGTGCGGACATGGTTGGCCTCAGCTCGCCTTGGCCTGCTGCGGCAGGTTGCGCTGGATGATCTGGTGGATCACATCATCGGCGCTATGCAGCTGCTTGGCGTAGACATCGGTATCAAACACCTGGCCCTTGGCAGCCTCGGTCGGCAGCACCGTGCCCTTCTGGTCGCGCAGGCTCACTTCGGCCTTGATCGACAGACCGATGCGCAACGGATGTTCGGCCAGTTGCTTGGCGTCGATGGCGATGCGCACCGGCACGCGCTGCACGATCTTGATCCAGTTGCCGCTGGCGTTCTGCGCCGGCAGCAGCGAGAACGCCGAACCGGTGCCCAGGCCCAGGCTGTCGATGCGGCCCTTATAGGTGACATCACCGCCGTACAGGTCCGAACGCAGCTCCACTTCCTGACCCAGGCGCATGTGGCGCAGCTGGGTTTCCTTGAAGTTGGCCTCCACCCACATCTGTTCGGTCGGCACCACGGCCATCAGCGCATTGCCCGGCTGCACGCGCTGGCCCACCTGCACCGAACGACGCGCAACATAGCCTGACACCGGCGCCACGATGCCCGCACGGGCGTTGTTGAGGTAGGCCTGGCGCAGCTGCGCGGCAGCGGCCTGCACGTCCGGCTGGGTGGCGATCACGGTGTCGTCCACCAGTGCATTGCTGCGCTCGAAGGTTTCGCGCGACCCGGCCACGGCCGCTTCGGCACCGGCCAGTTCGTCACGGGCATGCGCCAGTTCTTCGTTGGAAATGGCGCCGGTGGCGGCCAGGTCCTTGCGGCGGTTGAAGTCCTCGCGCACGCGCTTCAGCGTCACCTGGCGGGCGTTCAAGTCCGCCTGCGCACCTTCCACGCTGCGATACAGGCCGCGCGTCTGGCGCACGGTCTTGGCCAGGTTGGCTTCGGCCTGCTGCAGCGCCACTTCGGTGTCGGCCGGGTCCAGCTGCACCAGCAGCTGGCCGCGCTCCACGCGCATGCCGTCATCGGCGTTGATCGACACCACGGTGCCGCTCACCAGCGGGGTGATCTGGACCTGGTTGCCCTGCACGTAGGCATCGTCGGTTTCTTCGAACCAGCGGCCGAACATGAAGTACCACAGCGCCAGGGCGGCCAGCAGCAGCACCACGATGACCAACAGGCCGCGCAGCAGCTTGCCGCGACGGGACGGAGCTGCCGGGGCGGCAGCGGGAGCGGATGTCTGGCTCATGGAATGTGTCTCAGGAATGCGTGGAATCGGAGGGGGTGGCGAGCGTGGCGGCGTCGCTGGACGGGGTGAAACCACCGCCCAGGGACTGGCTCAGCCGCACCGAAACAAGGATCTGGCGGGACTGCAGTTCGGCCAGCCGTTGCTGGGACACCAGCAACTGCTCTTCGACCACCAGCACGTCCAGGTAGCTGCCGATGCCGGCGCGGTAGCGCTGCTCGGCCAGGTCGTGGGCCGCGCGCGCGGTGCTCACCGCCTGCTGCTGCGCCGCCGCCTGGCTGGCCAGCGAGCGCACCGCGTTGACCTGGTCGGCCACATCGCGCAGCGCGTTGAGCACCGACTGGTTGTAATCGGCCACGGCCAGGTCGTACTGCGCGTCGGTTTTGTCCAGGTTGGCGCGCAGGCGTCCGCCATCGAAGATCGGCAGGCTCAGTGCCGGGCCCAGGAAGGCGAAGGTGGAGCCACTCTTGAGCAGCTGGTCCACTTCACTGGACACCACCCCGCCCAGCGCGGTCAGGTTGAGGCTGGGATAGAACTGCGCCTTGGCCGCATGGATCTCACGGCCGGCCGCTTCCACCCGCCAGCGCGCAGCCACGATGTCCGGGCGCCGGCCCAGCAGCGCGCTGGGCAGAACGCCGGGCAGCTGCAATGCCAGCGGATTGAGCCCCTGCGGGCGCTGGATCTGCAGGCCACGGTCCGGGCCCTGGCCAACCAGTGCGGCCAACGCGGTGCGGGCCTCGTCGATCTGCTGTTGGGCGGCCTGTTGCTGCTGCTGTGCGGCGGGAATGCGCGCTTCGGCCTGGCGGGTCTGCAGGTCGCTGTCGATGCCGGCACGGCGACGCTGGGTGGTCAGGTCCAGGGTCTTCTGCGAACGCGCCAGCTCTTCGCTGGCCACGTCGTGCAGCGTGTAGGCGTAGCCCAGCTGGGCGTAAGCCTCGGCGATGGCAGCCGACAGGTTCAGGCGCGCGGCCTGGGCGTCCACCTCGGCGGCGTGGCCGCTGTCCACGGCCGCCTCCCAGGCGGCGCGCTTGCCGCCCCACAGGTCGATGCCATAGCTGAAGCTGAGGTAGGCCTGGCCGCTGCCGGCATAGCGGCCGCCGAGCTCGTCGCCGACCATCGATTCGGGCAGGCGCAGCCCGGTGTAACCGCCCGAGGCGGACACGCTGGGCAGGCGCTCGGCATGGGCGGTGCCGATCTGCGCGCGCGCCTGGCGCAGGCGCGCATCGGCCGCATCCAGGCTGGGGTTGCGCTGCAGGCCTTCGGCGATCAGGGCGTCCAGCTGGGGATCCCCCAGCGCGCGCCACCAATCCGAGGCCGGCCAGCCGGGTTGGCTCAGGCCGCCGGCCGCCAGGGAGCGCTGGGTCTGCAGCTGGTCGGCATCGAGCAACCGGGCCTTGGGCTCAAGGCCACCGGTGCTGGCACAGGCGGCCAGCGCCAGCGCCAGCACGGACAGCAGCACCGGCCGCAGCGGGCGAAGTGAAGAGGTGCGATCAGGGAAGGAAGTCATGGCGTATTGAGGGAGTCACGTACACGGGTCATGAGGGAAAGCAGGTGCGCGCGCTCGTCGGTGGACAGGTCGCGCATCGCGTCGTTCATCGTCTGGTCGCCGCGCTGCTTCAGCCGGGCCCACAGCTGGCGGCCGTCCTCGGTCAGCACGATCTGCAACGCCCGCCGGTCCTGGGCATGCGGCTCACGCCGCACGCAGCCCATCGCTTCCAGCTTGTCCAGCAGGCGGGTCACCGCGCTGGGCACCTGGTCCAGGGCCTGGGCCAACTCGTTGGCGGTGCACGGGGCCTTGACCGAGAGCACCTTCAAACCGAGGTAGTGGGTGAAGCCAATGCCGAGGTTTTCCTCGGCCATCGACGTGTCGAGCTGACGGACCAGACCGTCGCGCACCTGGCGCAACAGCAGGCCGAAGCTGGGAGGCGTGGCTTCAGGGCAGATCATCATGGAGCGGCACTTTACTTCCAGAAAATATATTTCTCAATGGAAATATTCAATCTGGAACCAAATGCTGTGTTGCAGCAAACAGAACAATGCGGGGTGGTCACCTTAATAGCCATCCCCGATGGCCCGGTATTACAATCTGGACAATGAATAACATTTTCAGGCCAGAGGAAGCGGTCCTCACGCCGCCGCTGGTGCGCCACGACGTGCTGGACTGGCTTGAACGCGCCGATGGCGTGCCCGTGCTGGGCTTCCAGATCGAGAGCGCGCGCGGGCTGGAGCGCGAGATCGACTGGCACCAGCACCTGCGCGCCCAGCTGATCTGCGTCGAATCGGGGCTGCTCAACACCCGCACCCGCCACGGCAACTGGTCGTTGCCACCGGGCTGCGCAGGCTGGATGCCACCGGGCGAGCCACACACGGTGGACATTTCCGGCCCGCTGCGTGGCTGGGGCCTGATCATCAGCCCGGCGCTGGCCCACGACCTGCCCGATGCGCCGTGCGTGGTGGCCATCTCCGACCTGCTGCAGGCCCTGGCATTGCGGGTTACCCGCTGGGTACCGACCGCGGCGGCCGACCTGCGCCAGCAACACATGATCGAGGTGCTGCTGGATGAACTCCGCAACGCGCCGCGCCAGCGCATGCATCTGCCGATGCCGCAGGACCGGCGCCTGCTGCGGATTGCCTCGCAGTTGATCGGCGACCCCGCCGATGGCCGCAGCCTGGAACAATGGGCGCAGTGGGCCGGGCTGTCGCCGCGCACCCTCACCCGCCACTTCCGCGACGAAACCACACTCAGCTTCGCCCAATGGCGCCAGCAGGCCCGCCTGGCCGACGGCCTGCGCCGGCTGTCGGACGGCCACAGCGTGTCCGACATCGCCTACGAACTGGGCTTCAGCAGCCCCAGCGCGTTCGTCACTGTGTTCCGCCGCCACTTCGGCTGCCCCCCCGGACGCTACCTGGCGCGGACCGGCCAACCCCTCAATCCAACGCGCGGCTTGGCATCCCCGGCCGCATCCGGATAATCGACCGCCTGCGAGGGCGACAGCCGTCGCCGTCCCTTGCCACAGGTAACAATCCCGCATGACCGATCTTGCCCGCCCCGCCTTCCACGGCTTTGAACAGCTGCCCCTGCGCGAGTATGCCGAACGGGCGTACCTGGACTACTCGATGTACGTGGTGCTCGACCGTGCGCTGCCGTTCATCGGCGACGGTCTGAAGCCGGTGCAGCGCCGCATCATCTATTCGATGAGCGAGCTGGGCCTGAATGCCGCTTCCAAGCCGAAGAAGTCCGCGCGTACCGTGGGTGATGTGATCGGCAAATACCATCCGCACGGCGACAGTGCGTGCTACGAGGCGCTGGTGCTGATGGCCCAGCCGTTCTCCTACCGCTACCCGCTGATCGAAGGCCAGGGCAACTTCGGTTCCACCGACGACCCCAAGTCGTTCGCGGCGATGCGTTACACCGAATCCAAGCTGACCCCGATCGCCGAAGTGCTGCTGGGCGAAATCAACCAGGGCACCACCGACTGGACCCCCAACTTCGACGGCACCCTGGAAGAGCCGACCTGGATGCCGGCACGCCTGCCGCACCTGCTGCTCAACGGCACCACCGGCATCGCGGTGGGCATGGCCACCGACGTGCCGCCGCACAACCTCAACGAGATCGTCAGCGCGCTGCTGCACCTGCTCGATGATCCGGACGCGACCATCGCCGACCTGTGCGAACACGTGAAGGGCCCGGACTACCCGAGCCTCGCCGAAATCATCACGGCGCCGGCCGACCTGCGCACCATGTATGAAACCGGCTACGGCAGCGTGCGTGCGCGCGCGACGTACTTCAAGGAATCGACCAACATCGTCATCAACGCGCTGCCCTTCCAGGTGTCGCCGTCGAAGGTGATCGAGCAGATCGCCGCGCAGATGCGCGCCAAGAAGCTGCCGTGGCTGGAAGACATCCGCGACGAATCCGACCACGCCAACCCGGTGCGGGTGGTGCTGGTGCCGCGCTCCAACCGCGTGGATGCCGACCAGCTGATGGGCCACCTGTTTGCCACCACCGACCTGGAGCGCAGCTACCGGGTCAACCTCAACGTGATCGGGCTGGACGGGCGTCCGCAGGTGAAGAACCTGAAGATGCTGCTCAGCGAGTGGCTGCAGTTCCGCGCCACCACCGTTACCCGCCGGCTCACCCACCGCCTGCAGAAGGTCGAGCGCCGCCTGCACCTGTTGGATGGCCTGCTGGTGGCCTTCCTCAACCTGGATGAAGTGATCCGCATCATCCGTACCGAGGACGAAGCCAAGCCGGCGCTGATCGCGCGGTTCGCGTTGAGTGAAGAGCAGGCCGAGTACATCCTCGATACCCGCCTGAAGCAGTTGGCGCGCCTGGAAGAAATGAAGATCCGTGGCGAGCAGGACGAGCTGGCCAAGGAACGCGACAAGATCCTGTCGATCCTGGACAGCAAGGCCAAGCTGAAGAAACTGATCCGCGACGAGCTCACCGCCGATGCGAAGAAGTTCGGTGATGACCGCCGCTCGCCGCTGGTGCAGCGTGGCGCCGCGCAGGCCATCGACGAGACCGAGCTGGTGCCGAGCGAGCCGATGACCGTGGTGCTGTCGGAGAAAGGCTGGATCCGCGCGGCCAAGGGCCACGACATGGACCCGTCCACGCTGTCCTACCGCGACGGCGATGCGCTACTGGGCGCGGTGCGTGCTCGCAGCACCCAGCAGGTGGCGTTCCTGGACAGCGAAGGCCGCGCCTATTCCACGCTGATCCACACCCTGCCCTCGGCGCGTGGCAATGGCGAGCCGCTCACCGGCCGCTTCTCGCCGGCCCCGGGCAGCCAGTTCATGACCCTGGCCAGTGGCGAGAACAACACCCGCTTCGTGCTGGCCTCCACCCACGGCTACGGCTTTGTGACCCGCTTCGAGAACCTCACCGGCCGCAACAAGGCCGGCAAGGCGATGCTCAACCTGACCTCCGGTTCGAAGGTGCTGACCCCGGCGGTAGTGGCCAACCCGGACACCGACCGGATCGTGGCGGTAACCAGTTCGGGCAACCTGCTGGCGATTGCCGCCAGCGACCTGCCGGAACTGGACAAGGGCAAGGGCAACAAGATCATCGACATCCCCAAGGCCAAGCTGGCCACCGAGCGGGTGGTGGCGGTGGTCGCGGTCGGCCCGGGCAACACGCTGCTGGTACGCAGCGGTACGCGCACCATGAACCTGTCGTTCAAGGACCTGGAAACCTACCTGGGCTCCCGTGCCACCCGTGGCCACCTGCTGCCGCGCGGCTGGCAGAAGGTGGAAGGGCTGGCGGTGGAGTGACCGCGGCCAGCGGCCGGCACTACCGATCACGCACACACAGAAAGGCCGGGTTTCCCCGGCCTTTCTGCTTGGTGCAACGTCGGCTGGCTGGCAGATGCTGGCGGGCGGACGAAGGTTTGATGCGGCGTGCTGGCGAAGGCTGGCTGGCGCGCAGAACCCGATGACGGAGTGGTGGATCGCGACGCATCCGAAACACCCTCTGGAGAAACAGCCCCCTTGGCGTCCAAGGGGGCGCGCCGACAGGCGAGGGGATGCGGAAGGTGATACGCCGGGGCCCGCGATGTGCGCAGCACATCGTGGGGCTGATGCGCGTATGCGCGTCAGTGCGCCGCCGTACCCTTCGCGTCCATCTTGCTGGTCTGGTACAACGCCAGCCCGATCCGCTTGATCAGGCCCAGCTGCTGTTCCAGCCACCAGGCATGGTCTTCTTCGGTGTCCTTCAACTGCACCAGCAGCATGTCCCGGCTCACATAATCCTGGTGCTGCTCGCACAGCTTCATGCCGGCGGCCAGGTTGTTGCGCACGCTGTATTCGGTGTCCAGGTCCTTCTGCAGCATTTCTTCCACGGTCACACCCGGCTCGAAGCCGTGCGGGCGCATGTCCGGCGTGCCGCCCAGGAACAGGATCCGGCGCAGCAGCGCATCGGCGTGCTGGGTCTCTTCTTCCATCTCGTGGTTGAGGCGCTCATACAGCGCGAGCAGGCCCTGGTCTTCGTAGCGACGCGAATGGATGAAGTACTGGTCGCGCGCGGCCAGTTCGCCGCGCAGCAGTTCCTTCAAACACGCGATGACGTCCGGATTGCCTTTCATGTGGGGGGTTCCTGGTGACTCGATGGGCGTCATGGTGCCGCATCCGCAAATCCAATGATCTAATCGGAATCAGTTGCAGTTGCGCTTCGCTGGACCTGCACGCGGCCCTCACACACCCTACAATCCCGAGCACACCGTCATCGGGAGGCGCTGCATGCGTCGCTGGCTCACGCGGGTGCTGTGGCTGTTGCTGGTGCTGGTTGTCCTTCTCATCCTGGCAGGCGTCTGGCTGCTGCGCGGCAGCCTCGCCCCGCTGGAGGGCGAGCAACGCGTGGGCGGCCTGCAGGCCCCGGTCAGCGTGCACCGCGATGCGCTCGGGGTGGTGACCATCGAGGCGGCCAGCCAGGCCGATGCAATGCGCGCACTGGGCCTGGTGCATGCGCAGGAACGCTACTTCGAGATGGACCTGATGCGCCGCAGCGCGGCCGGCGAGCTGGCCGAGCTGTTTGGCCCGGCCGCGATCGCGGTGGACCAGCGCATGCGCGTGCATCGCCTGCGTGCCCGCACCCACGCCCACCTTGCCCAGGCTGCCGGCACCGATCCGCAGTTGCTCAAGGCTTACGTGGCCGGCGTCAACCAGGGCGTGCAGGACCTGCGCGTGCGGCCGTGGCCGTACCTGCTGCTGCGCCAGGCCCCTGCCCCGTGGGTGGCCGAGGACAGCGTGCTGACCGGGCTGGCCATGTACGCCGACCTGCAGGACCCATCCAACCAGACCGAGCTGGCCTTGGCCCGGATCCGCGCGGTGGTGCCGCCAGCGCTGTATGCCCTGCTCAGCCACGATGGCAGCCAATGGGATGCGCCGTTGTTCGGTGCGGCGCGCGGCAATGCGGTGCTGCCGGGACCGGACGCACTGGACCTGCGCGCGCACGGCTCCGGGTCGGCCAACGCGGCCGGACACGCCGACCCGGACGTACTGGGCAGCAACAACTTCGCCGTGGCCGGCGCGCTCACCGCCGATGGGCGCGCGATCCTCGCCGATGACATGCACCTGGGCCTGCGCGCGCCCAATCTCTGGTTCCGGGTGCGGCTGCGCTATGCCGACGTCCACGCACCGGGCGGCCAGGTCGATGTCAGCGGCTTTTCACTGCCCGGGCTGCCGGCCATCGTGGTGGGCAGCAATGGCCATGTGGCCTGGGGCTTCACCAACAGCTATATCGACAACGCCGATTTCGTCCATGTGCCGGCCCATGCGCCCGGCACGATGGACGGCATCACCACCCATGACGAACGCATCGGCGTGGCCGGCCAGGCCGATACCGTGCTGCGCGTGCGCGAAACCCCGTGGGGGCCGATCCTGCACGAACGCGCCGACGGCAGTGGCGATGCCCTGCGCTGGACCGCGCAGCTGCCCGGCGCCGTGCGCCTGGATTTCGCCGACATGGCCCGCGCCGGCGACCTCGACGATGCCCTGCACATCGCCGACCGCGCCGGCATTCCCACCCAGAACCTGCTGCTGGCCGACCGCCAGGGCCGGATTGCCTGGCGGCTGATCGGCGCGCGCCCGGACCGTGTCGCCACCTGCCCCCCGGCCGGTGGCGCGGCGGACGTGGCCGCGCACTGTGCACCGTGGCCGATCCGCAGCGACCAATCGCCTGCGCGGGTCGACCCGGCCAACCACCGGTTGTGGACGGCCAACGGACGCGTGCTCGACGGACCGGCGCTGGCAGTGGCCGGAAACGGCGGTTACGACCTTGGCGCGCGCGGCCAGCAGATCCGCGACGGCTTGATGGCACGCGAGCGCTTTGACGAAAAAGACCTGCTGGCCATCCAGCTGGATGACCGCGCCGTGTTCCTGCAACGCTGGTGGGCGCTGATGCGGCAAGTGCTGGAGAACAGTGACGACCCGGCCCTGAAGCGCCTGGAAGCCGCCAGCCGGCACTGGGAGGGCCGCGCCTCGGCCGACTCGGTCAGCTACCGCATGACCCGGGGCTTCCGCGGCATGGTGCTGGACAGCGTATCGGCCGGACTGCTTGCGCCCGCCAGGGAGCGCCTGGGCGATGATTACCTGGAACCGCGCCTGGCGCAGTTCGAAGGCGTGCTGTGGCCGCTGGTCAGCGAGCGCCCCGCGCACCTGTTGCCACCGCCCTACGCCAGCTGGGACGCCTTGCTGATCGAGGCGGCGCAGCGCCTGGAGAAGGACCTGGCCGCGCAGGGTCCGGCGCTGTCCGAGCGCACCTGGGGCGAGCGCAATACCGCCGCCCTCTGTCACCCGATCAGCCGCGCGCTGCCTGGCCTGGCCAAGCCGTGGCTGTGCATGCCCGCCGACCGCCTGCCCGGCGACCGCGACATGCCGCGTGTGCAGGGCCCGGCATTTGGCGCCTCCCAGCGCATGGTGGTGTCGCCCGGGCATGAAGACCAGGGCCTGATCCACATGCCCAGCGGCCAGAGCGGCCATCCGCTGTCACCGTTCTGGGGCGCAGGCCACGAAGACTGGGTGAAAGGCACGCCCACCCCGTTCCTGCCGGGCAAGACGGTCTACACCTTGACGCTGGTACCCAGATAGCGCCACGCCCGGCGTGACTGGCGCGCCAGCGCGCCAACCGCATCCACGCATGGCGTGGATCCATGTGATGGGTGCAGCTCCGCCATCGATCAGCGTTTCCACCGCTCCATCCAACCCAGCAACGGCCCGGTCATCGCCGTGGTCACCAGCGCCATGATCACCAGCACCGCGAACAGGCGATCGCCCAGGAACCCCAGCTCGTAGCCCAGGTTCAGCACGATCAGCTCCATCAACCCACGCGTGTTCATCAATGCGCCCAGTTTCCATGCCTCATGGTTGCCCATGCCGGCACTGCGCGCTGCGCTCCACGTGCCGAACAGCTTGCCCAGCGTGGCCACTGCGATCACCACCACGCACAGCAGCGCATCGCTGGCCTGCAGGGCATCGGCGCGCATGCGCAGCCCGGTCATGGCGAAGAACAGTGGCAGCAGCAGGGTTACCGCGAACGGCTCGACCTTGCTTGCCACGGTGTGCCGCAGCGTGGCATTGCCCGACACCGCCACGCCCGCCGCGAAGGCACCAAACAGCGCGTGGATACCCAGCATCTCGGTTACCAGCGCGCAGCCCAGCGCCATCATCAGCATCACCAGCAGCCAGCGCCCTTCCTGGCCTGCGGCAATCACCTGGCGGGAGAACCACGGGCGCACCACGCCCAGCATGAAGGCAACAAACACCACCACGCAAAGCAGGTTGATCGCTGCCGGCACCCAGCCCTGTGCCTGGGCGGCCGCAACGATCAGTGCCAGCAGGCACCAGGCGGTGGCATCGCCAAGCGCAGCGCAGGCAATCGCGGTCTGCCCCAGCGGCGTGCGCGTGATGCCACGGTCGGCGAGAATGCGCAGCAGCACGGGGAACGCGGTGATGCTCAGCGAAATGCCCACGAACAAGGCAAAACCGGTAAAGCCGATGCCGGCGGGCGCATGCGCGCCGTACAGCCAGATCGCCAGTGCCACGCCCAGCACGAACGGCACCGCGATGCCGGCATGGCTGACCACGAACGCGAACCGCCGCCGCCCCCGCAAGCCCCCCAGATCCAGTTCGGCCCCGGCCACCAGCAGGAACATCAGCACGCCCAGCTGGCTGAGTAACCCGAGCGAGCCCAGCGATGCCGCCGGGAACAGCACGCCATGCACCTGCGGCAGCACCGCGCCCAGGACCAGCGGCCCCATCATCAGGCCCGCGGCCATTTCACCGATCACGCCCGGCTGGCCGAAACGCCGGAACAACCAGCCGGCACCCTTGGCCACCAGCAGCAGCACCAGCAGTTGCATCAGGAACAGGCCCAGCGGTGCATGCAGGTGCGCGGCCCAGTCGGTACCCAGCGACGACTCCGCGCGCTGGACCTGTGCGGCCACGCCGGGGCCGGCATAGCGCGCCAGGCCCAGGCCAACCAGCAGCGGCAACGCTACCCATCCCAGGTAACGCCATACCAGCCCGCTGCGGCGCATGCCGCCGGTGGTGTCTGTTTCCATTCCCGATCCCCATCGACTGAGGGAGCGATTCTACGGGCTGGCGGTGCGCCCGCCAGCCCTGCCCAGCTTACTCAGGCCAGCGCCTGTTCGTGCACGCCCGCCACGGCACGCCCGGACGGGTCGGCCATGCTGGCAAAGCTGGCATCCCAGGCGATCGCCGCCGGCGAAGAGCAGGCGATCGACTTGCCGCCCGGCACGGTTTCCGCCGCGGCCTGGGTCGGGAAGTACTGCTCGAACACGTGCCGGTAGTAATACGCTTCCTTGGTCTGCGGCGGGTTGTGCACGAAGCGCTTGTCGGCCGCCGCCATCACCCGGTCACTGATCTGCGCCTCGGCATGCGCCTTGAGACCATCGATCCAGCCGTAGCCGACGCCATCGCTGAACTGCTCTTTCTGCCGCCACAGGATCGACTCGGGCAGGTAGCCCTCGAAGGCCTCGCGCAGCAGCGCCTTCTCGATCCGGCGCGCGCCCTGCGGTCCCTGTCCGACCATCTTGTGCCTGGCGTCGATGCGCATGGCCACGTCGAGGAACTCACGGTCCAGGAACGGCACGCGCGGCTCCACGCCCCAGGCCATCATCGACTTGTTGGCCCGCAGGCAATCGTAGTTGTTCAGTGCGTCGAGCTTGCGCACCAGTTCTTCGTGGAATTCGCGCGCGTTGGGCGCCTTGTGGAAATACAGATAGCCGCCGAAGATCTCATCGCTGCCCTCGCCGGACAGCACCATCTTCACTCCCATCGCCTTGATCCGCCGCGCCAGCAGGAACATCGGGGTGGAGGCGCGGATGGTGGTCACATCGTAGGTTTCCACGTGGCGGATCACCTCCGGCAGCGCATCCAGGCCCTCCTCGAAGGTGTACTCGAAGCCGTGGTGCACGGTGCCCAGCGCCTCGCCGGCGATGGCAGCGGCGGCCAGATCGGGCGACCCCTTCAAGCCGATCGCGAACGAATGCAGGCGCGGCCACCAGGCTTCGCTCTGGTCCCCATCCTCGATGCGATGGCGGGCGTAGCGCGCCGCCACCGCCGCCACCAGCGACGAATCCAGGCCACCAGACAGCAGCACGCCGTAGGGCACGTCGGTCATCAGCTGGCGGTGCACCGCGCGCTCGAAGGCGTCGCGCAGTTCCACCCGGTCGGCCTCCACGCCTTCCACCGCGTCGTAATCGCGCCAGGGGCGCTGGTAGTAGCGGGTGAGCGTATCGGTGGCGCTGTCGTACCAGTGGCCCGGCGGAAACTGCGCGGCATCGGCGCAGATATCCACCAGTGACTTCAGCTCCGAGGCCACCACCAGGCGGCCATCCTTGTCATGGCCCCAATACAGCGGCACCACCCCGATCGGGTCGCGCGCGATCAGCACCCGCTGCTGGTCGCGGTCCCACAGGGCAAAGGCGAAGATGCCGTTGAGGCGGTTGAGGAACGAGGCCGGGCTGTCTTGACGGTACAGCGCGTTGATCACCTCGCAGTCCGAGCCGGTCTGGAAGGCGTAGGGCTGGGCCAGCTCGGCCTTCAGTTCGGCGTGGTTGTAGATTTCACCGTTGACCGCCAGCGCCAGCTGGCCATCTTCGGACAGCAGCGGCTGCGAGCCGCCGGCCGGGTCGACGATGGCCAGCCGCTCGTGCACCAGGATGGCGCCAGCGTCGACATACACCCCGCTCCAGTCCGGGCCACGATGGCGCTGGCGCTGGGACAGGTCCAGCGCGTGTCGGCGCAGCGCCGGGAGGTCGTCACCGGCCTGCAGGCCGAAAATTCCGAAGATCGAACACATGGGAACAGCTCCTGATGATGGGGGATTACACGGGGTGCATGCGTTCGAGCGGCCATAAAAAAACCCGCATCGGCCGATGCGGGTTTTCTGGAATCCGGGCGTGTTGCTGGTGCTAGCCCTGGTCGCAGTCCCGCATCGGCCGCGCACGATTATTCGCGCGCAGATTGCTGCGGTTGGTATTGGTGACGGCGGTGGCCAGGAACGAGGTCATGGATCGACCGTAACCGGGTTTTGGCGCCCGTGCAACTGTTGCGATGGCAACCATACCGACACCCTCGGGCAACCCGGCGCGCCGGGGCCGGGCGATAATCACGCCCCTTCTGTAGACCCGGCCGGCATGACCCCTCGCATCGGACGCATTGCTTCACGGATCGGCGGCATCGCCCTGGCCCTGGTTCTGGCCGCCTGCCGCAGCGCGCCCTCGCCCACCCCCGCCAGCCTGGTGCAGTCGCTGCAGGTGAAGGCCTCGGACGGCCGCTTCGACAGTGCCTGGGACGCGGCCAAGACCTACGAAACCTTCAACGACCCGCGCGCCGTGGCCTGGTACGAGCGTGCCGCCGCCGTGACCCCGTGGACCTTCCAGAACACCCGTGCCGAAGAAGCGCTGGGCCGGATCTGGACCACCGGCGAGCTGCTGCACGGCACCGGCCCGAACATCGTTCAAGGGACTGCGCTGCGCGCTTCCCCACGCCGGGCCGAACGCTGGTACCGCGCGGCAGCCGAGCACGGCAACCCGATGGCCATGTTGATGCTGGCCCGGTTCCACCGCGAGCGCGGGCAAGCGGCCAGCGCGTTGCGCTGGGACCTGCGCGCGACGATCTACAACCACATGTCCTCCGAATCGTCGCGGCTGCCGCTGGCCATCGCACCGCAGGACGGCGCACTGCACCCGCAGGTGGTCGACATCCAGCGGCGCGCGCGGCGCGGCGATGCCGACGCCCAGGTGGACCTCGGCACGCTGTATGAAACCGGCATGGGCGGTCTGCCCCGTGATGGCCACCAGGCCCTGCGCTGGTATCGGCAGGCGGGCGACCAGGGCAATGTCTACGGGCAGTACTTCAGCGGACTGCTGCTCGGCCGCGGCCGCGCAGGCGTGACCCGCGACCTGGACGCCGCCACCGGGTGGTTCGCCAAGGCCGAGGCGCAGCAGTTCTACCTGGCCGGTGAAGCGTACTGGCGCGAACGGATCAAGCCGCCGTTCTGGACCTTCGATTGACGCTGCCCGGTAACGCCGGCCGTTGGTGGGCTGTGCGTGCCCGCATCAACGGCAGCCGACCAACGGCCGGCTCTACCTTCGATCGCGCAATACTCCCACCCACGCCACACATCACCCAGAATAGCCGCATGACGACCGCCATTTTTCGCGACGAAACCATCTCCCGCGCGCGCATGCAGACGATCATCGCCGCGTACCCGCGCGCGGCCGTCTTCGAGAGCTGCATCTTCGACCACGGCGATTATTCGCGCCTGGACATGGACGGCTTCCAGTTCAACCAGTGCTCGCTGGCCGGCTCGAACTGGCTGGCCGGGTCGCTGGAAGAAAGCCAGTGGATCAAATGCCGCGGCGGCCAGTGCGATTTCAGCTCTGCGCTGCTGAGCGATGCGCGCTTTTCGCATTGCGACCTCAACAACAGTCACTGGCGCCGCGCCACGCTGTCTTCGGTGCAGTTCCAGGACTGCAAACTCACCGGCGCGCACCTGCAGGAAGTGACCGGCTGGGCACTGGAATTCCGCGATTGCCTGCTGGTCAGTGCCGACCTGCGCGGGCTGTCGTTCCGCAAGGCGGCGCTGCACGGCATGGACTTTTCCGATGCGGAGTTGTCCGGCTGCGATTTCCGCGATGCGGTATTCACCGGTGGCAGCCTGCGCAACGCACAGACCCGGCTCACCCGGTTCGAGGGCGCCGACCTGCGCGGCACCGACATCAGCGGGCTCAACGTGATGGACGCCAAGCTGTTCAAGAAGGCGGTGATTTCCCAGCGCCAGGCGGCCGCTGCGCTGGCCGCGTTCGGCTTGATCGTGGCGTAGGGGTGACCGGGGACATGGCGTGATGTGATCGCCCATGCGCGCGACGTGCAGAGCCGCAACACGTAGAGCCCACCGTTGGTCGGCTCTACGCGTGCTCTACAGCGCAGCACCACCCAGCAGGCGCTCGATCAACCGCTGGTACAGCGCCGGCAACTGTTCCAGATCGGCCACGCGCACGTTCTCGTCCACCTGGTGGATGCTCGCATTGACCGGCCCCACTTCGATGCACTGTGCGCCCAGCGGGGCGATGAAGCGCGCATCGGACGTACCGCCGCCGGTGCTTTCTTCCGGCGGCGCACCGGAAAACTCGCCCAGCACCGCGCGGGCCACGCTGCGCAGCGTGCCTTCGGGGGTGTAGAACGGCTCACCACTGCGATGCCACGTCAGCGTGTACTCCAGCCCATGTGCATCCAGCAGCGCGCCGATCGCCTGCTCCAGCGCCGGCGCGTTCCAATGCGGGTTGTAGCGCAGGTTGAACTGCACCTGCAGCTCGCCCGGGATCACGTTGTTGGCCCCGGTACCGGCATGGATGTTGGACACCTGCAGGCTGGTGGGCGGGAAGCTTTCGAAGCCGTCGTCCCAGTGCCGCGACGTCAACGCGACCAATGCCGCCGCGGCCAGGTGGATCGGGTTGCGCGCCTTGTCCGGGTACGCTACATGGCCCTGCACGCCCTTCACCGTCAGCGTGGCCGACAGGCTGCCACGGCGGCCGACCCGCAGCAGGTCGCCCAGCACCGCGGTGGACGACGGCTCACCGGTGATGCACCAGTCAATACCCTGCCCGCGTTCGCGGAAGAGATCGGCCACGCGGCGTACGCCGTCGATGGCATCGCCTTCCTCGTCGCTGGTGAGCAGCACCGCCAGCGTGCCGGGATGGTCGGGGTGGTCGGCCACGAACTGCTCGGCGGCCACCACGAAGGCGGCCACGCTGCCTTTCATGTCCGCTGCGCCGCGCCCGTACAGCACGCCATCGCGGATTTCCGGGGCGAACGGATCGCTGCTCCACGCCTGCACCGGTCCGGTCGGCACCACGTCGGTATGGCCCAGCAGCACCAGCACCGGCGCGCCCTGCCCGTGCGTGGCCCACAGGTTGTCGACCGCGCCCAGGCGCAGGTGTTCGCACTGGAACCCGGCGCGGCCCAGCCGCTCGGCGAGCATGGCCTGGCAGCCGGCATCGTCGGGCGTCACCGACGCGCGTGCGATCAGGTTGCAGGTGAGTGCCACCACATCGGTCACGCGCCGACTCCGAAACGCTGCTTGAAACCGTTGTCAGAGAATCCCTGGGTCATCACGCCGTCGGCGGTGACCACCACCGGGCGTTTGATCAGCTGCGGATGCTCGCGCAGCAGCAGCTTCCATTCGGCGTCGGACGCGGCAGCCTTGCGGTTGTCGGGCAGTTGCCGCCAGGTGGTGGAGGACTTGTTGACCAGCGCGGCGAAACCACCTGCCTGGCCGGCCCAATCCACCAGCGTTTCCGGCGACGGCTTGGCCTCACGGTAATCGACGAAGACGTACGGCACCTGGAAACGATCCAGCCACTTGCTGGCCTTCCTGCAGGTATCGCAGTTCTTCAGTCCGTAAACGGTCGTGGTCATGGCAGCGCTCAGTCGGCCAGGCCGCGCAGCAGGTCATTGACGCTGGTCTTGCTGCGGGTCTTGGCGTCGACCTGCTTGACGATCACCGCGCAGTACAGCGAGTGCGACCCATCCTTGGACGGCAGCTGGCCGGACACCACCACGCTGTAAGGCGGCACCGAGCCGTAGCTGATCTCGCCGGTGGCGCGGTTGTACACGCGGGTGCTCTGGCCCAGGAACACGCCCATGCCGATCACGCTGTGGTGGCCCACCACGAAGCCTTCCACCACTTCCGAACGCGCGCCGATGAAGCAATGGTCTTCGATGATGGTCGGGCTGGCCTGCAGCGGTTCGAGCACGCCGCCGATGCCGGCACCACCGGACAGGTGGCAGTGCTTGCCGATCTGCGCACACGAACCGACCGTGGCCCAGGTGTCCACCATGGTGCCTTCGCCAACGTAGGCACCGATGTTGGTGAAGCTGGGCATCAGCACCACGTCCTTGCCGAAGTAGCTGCCGCGGCGCGCGATCGCACCCGGCACCACGCGCACGCCGGCGCGGCGGAACTTGGCTTCATCGAAACCGGCGAAGCGCGATTCCACCTTGTCCCAGAACGGCGCCGGCCGTGCATCCACCACGGCCATGTCGTTGACCCGGAAGTACAGCAGCACAGCCTTCTTCAGCCACTCGTTGACCTTCCAGCCACCGTGGCCATCGGGCTCGGCAACACGGAACTCACCGGTTTCCAGGCCGTCGATGACGCGGCCCACCAACGGCTTGGTCGAGCCTTCCAATTCGTGCAGGGTCAGCGTGGCGCGGCGCTCGAAGGCGCTCTCGATGCCGAACTTCAGCTCTTCCACACCCGGCGTGGCCGGCCTGCGCAGCGACTTGCGGGCGATGGTGGCATCGCGGCTGGCACTGCGCCTGGCGGCGGTTTCGGCCGGGGTGGCAGCAACCTTGGTCGTCGCAGCCTTCTTCGCGGCAGCCTTCTTGGCAACCGGTGCCTTGGTGGCAACCGCAGGCTTCTTCGGCGTCGCCGCAGCGGCAGCAGTCTTGGTGGCCGCCGCAGTCTTGGCGGCAGTCTTCTTGGCAGGCTTGGTGGCCATCAGTGGGGGTCTCCGGCGTTTCGATCAGGGTCCAGGCAGGCCAGCATTGCGTCGTGCAACTGCTGCCTGGCGGATTCAGTAAGGGGGTGGTCGTGCTCATCGCTGATCACGAACATGTCTTCGGCGCGCTCGCCGAAGGTGGCAATGCGCGCATCATGCACGCGCAGCCGCTGGTTGCGCAGCACGAAGGCGACGTCGGCCAGCAGGCCGGGGCGGTCGGGGGCGATCAGGCTGAACCGGGTGCCGTGGCTGCCATCGCTGGCATCGCGGAATTCAATGCGTGGCGCGAAACGGAAATGCCGCAGCTGGCGCGGAATCACCCGGCGCGACGGCCGCAACCGGGTGAGATCACCGGCCAGCGCCTCGCGCAGCGCCGCTTCCAGGCGCAGCGCGTCGCCGTCGGCGAAGCTGTCGGCCGGAGTCACCTCGAAGGTATCGAAGATGGTGTCGGACGGGCCGTCCAGCACGCGTGCGCGGTGGATGCCGTAGCCCTTGCGGTCCAGGGTCATCACGATCGCGGCAAACAGGCCGTCACGGTCCGGCGACTGCACGAACACTTCCAGCGCGTGGTCGTCGGGGGTGATCCGGCGCACCTTGACCAGGGTCTGCCCCGGCTTCACCGGCACCAGCGCGGCGGCCTGCCAGGCCAGCTGCTCCGGGCGCAGGCGGATGAAACTCTCGTCGGGCATCACCGCGAACTGGCGGTCGATGGTGGCATCGTCGTAGCCGCGCTCGCGGACCAGCGCGCGCACCGATTCGCGGGCCTCGGCAACCCGTTCGGCCGCTGGCATCTGATTTTCAAGGCCCTCGCGCAGCGCGCGGCGGGCGGCGAAATACAGGTCGGCCAGCAACCGGTCCTTCCAGGCGTTCCACAGCTTGGGGCTGGTGCCGGCGATATCGGCGCAGGTCAGCAGGTACAGGTAGTCCAGGCGGTCGCGGCTGGCCACCAGGGTAGCGAAGCGATGGATCACCTCCGCATCGGAAATATCCTGCTTCTGCGCGGTCACCGACATGCGCAGGTGCTGCTCCACCAGCCAGGCCACCAGCTCGGTGTCCGAACTGCTCAGCGCATGCGCCTGGCAGAAGGCGCGCGCGTCCACCGCGCCCAGTTCGGAATGATCGCCGCCGCGGCCCTTGGCGATGTCGTGGAACAGGCCGGCCAGCAGCAGCAGTTCGGGCTTGCGCAGGCGCGGCCACACTTCGTGGGCGATCGAGAAGCGGTCGTCGGCGCGGCTGCTGGCGAACAGACCGATGTTCCGCAGCACCATCAGCGTGTGCTGGTCCACGGTATACACATGGAACAGGTCGAACTGCATGCGCCCGGACACCTGCGCGAACGCCGGCACCCACTGGCCAAGCACGCCCAGCCGCGCCATCCGCGCCAGCGTATCCACCGCGCGCGGGCTGCGCAGCAGCGCCATGAACTGTTCGCGCGCGGCACTGCCGGCATCGGTGTAGGCCGGCAGCTCCGGCAACGCCTCGGCCAGCGCGCGGGCGGTCAGCGAATGCAGGCCGCGCACGTCCGGGTTGTAGGCCCAGCTGGAAAACAGCGCAAACACCTGCTCGATGTCGCCCTGCGGCCAGCGCGCGTCGTTGGCGGCCAGGTAGCCACGGCGCAGCGAGAAGCCCACGCTGACCGGTTCGGGCACGGCTTCGCCGTCGAACTGTTCCTCGAAGCGCTGCAGCAACCGGTCGCTGATCCGGCGCACCACGCTGGCGCTGCGGTAGAAGCCCTGCATCATCTTTTCCACGCCCAGGCTTTCGGGGTCGTCCTCGAAGCCAAGCCGTGCGGCCAGCGTTTTCTGGTAGTCAAAGCGCAGGCGTTCTTCAGGCCGGTTGGCCACCAGGTGCAGGCCGAAGCGCAGCCGCGCCAGCGCGCAGCGTTCGCGGTGCAGTGCTGCCGCCTCGTCTGCCCCCAGGTGGCCCAGCCCGACCAGTGCCTCCAGGTCGCGCACGCCGAACGCGCGCAGCGCCATCCAGCCCAGCGTATTGAGATCGCGCAGCCCGCCCGGGCCGTCCTTGATGTCCGGCTCCAGGTTGTCGGCGGTGTCGCCGAACCGTTGGTGGCGGGCCAGCAGTTCCTCGCGCTTGGCCAGGAAGAATTCGCGCGGCGGCCACAGGCCCTCGGTGCTCACCGCGGCCTTCAACGCCAGTCGTGCGCCCTCATCGGCGAGCAGCGGCCGCGATTCGATCAGGGCGGTCATCACCGTCTGGTCGGCGCTGGCCTGGACGCATTCGGCGGCCGATCGCACGGCGTGGCTGACCGGCAGCCCGCAATCCCAGAGCAGCGCGAACAGCCGCGCCAGGCTGGCTTCGTGCTCGCGTTGTTGCGCCGGTGGGCCAAACACCAGCAGGTCGATGTCCGAACGCGGGAACAGTTCACCGCGCCCGTAGCCGCCCACGGCAAACATGGCCAGCCCGCTGCCGGCGGGCAGGCAACGCTGCCAGGCCAGCCGGATCAGATGGTCGGCCGCGCGCGCGCGCAACGCCAGCAGGCGTTCGATGTTGTCGCCCTGGTCGAAACGCCGGTACAGGCGCGCATCGGTCTGTTGCAGCGATTGCCGCGCCAGTGCCGCCCAGTCCGGGTCGGCGACGGAGGCTGCCGGCGCGTCCAGCATCGGGCTCGCCGGCAGCATGTTCAGACCTGCGATTCGCCGGGCGAGAGGGTCAGCACGTCCACGCCGGTCTCGGTGACTGCGATCATGTGCTCCCACTGCGCCGACAACTTGCGGTCCTTGGTCACCACGGTCCAGCCATCGGGGAGCACCTTGTTGTAACGGGTGCCCTCGTTGATCATCGGCTCAATGGTGAAGGTCATGCCCGGCTGCAGGACCAGGCCCTGGCCCGGGCGGCCGTAATGCACCACCTGCGGCTCATCGTGGTAGACCTTGCCGATGCCGTGGCCGCAATACTCGCGCACCACGCTGAAACGCTCGCCTTCGGCCAGGCTCTGGATGGCATGGCCAATGTCGCCCAGCGTCGCGCCCGGCTTGACCGCACGGATGCCGGCCCACATGGCCTGGTAGGTGGTATCGACCAGGCGCTTGGCCATCGTTGACGGGGTGCCGGCGTAGTACATGCGGCTGGTGTCGCCGTGCCAGCCATCCTTGATCACGGTGACATCGATGTTGACGATGTCGCCGTCCTTCAGAACCTTGGCTTCGCTGGGAATGCCGTGGCAGATCACGTTGTTGACCGACGTGCAGACCGTCTTGGGGAAGCCACGGTAGCCGACGTTGGCCGGCGTGGCCTTCTGCACGTTGATGATGTGGTCGTGGCAGATGCGGTCCAGCTCTTCGGTCGTCACGCCGGGCTTGACGTAGGGGGTGACGATGTCGAGCACCTCGCTGGCCAGGCGGCCGGCGATGCGCATCAGTTCGATTTCCTCGGGGGTTTTCAGATTCACGCTCATGGCGCCCATTATCGCCGATCCGGGGCCAATCTGAACGGGATCGGGTGGAACGCTGACAGCCGGGGTTGGGGCGCGCGCCAGACAGGTGGATGAATGAATGTGAAACAGATCACAAAATGCAAGATTGTGCCGAAAACGACCCTCGGCCCGACCAAATCTCACGGATTGCCCACAGGGGCGATCCTATAACCGAGGCATGCAACACCCCGACGGCAGCATCGTTTTGTTCAGCCAGGACCACGTCCAAGGAGCATGCCCATGCGATTCCTCCGTACCTCCCTTCTCAGCCTGGCCTTGGCCAGCCTCGCCGCCCCGGCCCTGGCGGCCGATACCACGACGTTCAACGTCAAGATCATCATCACCAAGGCGTGCACGATCACCGCTGCCGCCGCCACCGACGTCGACTTCGGCACGGCGCTCTCCACCGCCACCACCCCCTCCAATGCCCAGGGCACCATTACCGCCCAGTGCTCGGCGCTGACGCCGTACACGATCGCACTGAACGCCGGCTCCAACGCCGGCACCGCCAACGATGTGACCACCCGGCGCATGAAGAACACCAACGCAGCGGTGACCACCAACAATTTCGTGGGCTACCAGCTTTACCAGGACGCCGGCCACGCCAACGTCTGGGGTGCGACCACCGGGACCAACACCGTGGCCGGCATCGGCACCGGCCTGGCCGTGCCCTACCCGGTGTACGGGCAGATTGCCAACCCGAGCGTCAACAACGCTGCCACGGGCAACTACCAGGACACGGTCACCGCCACCATTTCCTACTGAGGCCCGCCCATGCCGATGACCGCACGGGCCCGCCGCTGGCGGCGCCGGGTGCTGGCCTGCACGTTGATCAGTGTTGCCAGCGCCGTCGCCCATGCCGCCAGCCTCCAGGTTGCCCCGACGTCGCTGCAGTTGAGCGCGCGCCAGAACGCCGATGCCTTGTGGATCAGCAACAGCGGCACCGCACCGGTGCAGGTGCAGGTGCGGGTGTATCGCTGGAGCCAGAGCGATGGGCAGGACCGGCTGGAACCCACCGACGACCTGCAGGTCAGCCCGCCGATGCAGTCGCTGGCCGCCGGCCAGCAGCAACTGGTGCGGGTGGTGCGCAGCGATCCACAGCCGCCTGCCGCCCAGCTGGCCTACCGGGTGATCGTGGATGAACTGCCCGCCCTGGACCCCCATCGCACCGGCATGCAGTTCGTGCTGCGTTATTCGCTGCCGGTGTTCGTGCAGCCGGGCGATACGGGCACGGCACAGCTGCAGGCGCGGCAGATCCTGCTCGCCGATGGCCGCCCGGCGCTGGAAGTGCGCAACTCCGGTCGCGCCTATGCGCAGTTGGCCGACCTGGCCATCGGCAGCGCCGAGCGCCCGCAGACGGTACACCCCGGATTGCTGGGCTACGTGCTGGGCGGCCAGACCATGCACTGGCCGCTGGACGTGCCACCGGCCCGCCTGACGGGCGCTACCTTCATGGCCAGGATCAATGGCGAGTCGGCCCAGACGCCACTGCCCGTTGCGCCACCGGCTCGCTGAGGCCTGCGTGCGCATGCTGCTCGGCGCCAGCCTGCTGCCTGCAGCCCCCTGCGCGGCCGACGCGCTGGAGGTCGCCGGCGGGGCGACGGGGGCCTCTGGCGAGGCCATGTTGCCGCCGCCCACGCCGCTCACCGCCGCACAGACGCTGTACCTGGACGTCACCCTCAACCGCACCCCGCGCGGGCTGTTTCCGTTCACCCAGGCACTGGGCCGGCTGTACGCCGCACCGGGGGTTCTGCGCCAGCTCGGCTTTTCCGCACGCGGCGACGCACCGGTACCGCTGGACCGCCTGGCCGGCGTGGTGCTGCGTTATGACGCCACGTTGCAGACGCTGGCGCTGGATGTTCCCCTGGACCAGCTGGACCTGCCCACCACACGCCTGCAGCGCGCCACCGAGACCACGCTGCCGGCGTCGGCCTCGCCCGGCGTGCTGCTCAACTACGACCTCTATGGCAGCCACAATGACGCCGGCGGCAACCTGGCACTGACCACCGAAGTGCGGGTGTTCGGGCTGGGCAGCGGGGTGTTGGAGACGACGGCCCTGCAGCGCACCTACCAGGATGCGCAGCGGCGTTGGCGGGGCGACAGCGTGCGCCTGGACAGCCACTGGCAACTGGATTTCCCCGATGCCGCCCTGTCCCTGACCGTGGGCGACTTCTACAGCGGCTTTGTCGACTGGAGCCGACCGGTGCGCATGGGCGGCATCCAGATCGGCCGCAACTACAGCCTGCAGCCCTATCGCCTGCTGACCCCCACGCCCACCTTCCTGGGCCAGGCCGTGGTGCCTTCCAACGTGGAGCTCTACGTGGATGGCCTGCGCCAATACAACGGCCAGGTGCCGGTAGGGCCGTTCCAGTTGGCCGCGCAGCCGGGCATCAACGGCACCGGCAATGCACAGGTGGTGCTGACCGATGCGTTCGGGCGCATGCAGACGCTGGATTTCGCCTTCTACGGCACCCAACAGTTGCTGGCCCAGGGCCTGTCGGACTGGTCGCTGGGCGTGGGCCGGATGCGTCGCGATTACGGCGAGCGCTCGTTCGCCTACGACACCCGCACCCTTGCCAGCGGTACCTGGCGCTATGGGGCCAGCGACCGTTTCACCGCCGAACTGCACGCAGAAACCGGGGGCGGCCTGGCCAATGCCGGTGCTGGCGGCTGGTGGCTGCTGGGCAGCGCCGGGGTGGTCAACGCGGCTTACGTGCGCAGCCGTCTGGATGGCCTTGACGGCGGGCAGTACGCGCTGGGCTACAGCTGGAACAACCGTCGCTTCAACATCAACCTGTCCAGCCGCCGCACCCACGGCGACTACCGCGACCTTGGTGCCCTGCAGGACAGCCTGCCTGCGCAGATCAGCGAACAGGCCACGCTTGGCATGAGCCTGGACCAGGCCGGGTCGATCAGTGCCAGCTACCTGCGGCTGCGCTATCGCGGTGGCGAGGACAACCGCTATGCCAGCCTGTTCTGGTCGCGCAGCTTTGCCCAGCGCTGGTCGGCCTACCTGTCGGTCAACCAGAACCTGTCCAACAGCGACGACCGCAGCCTGTATCTGTCGTTGTCGGCCACGCTGGGGCGCAACCGCCAGGCCAGCCTGTCCACCCAGCGCAACGGCGACAGCACCACCCATGTGGCCGATCTGTCGCAGCCGGTTCCCGGCGATGGCAGCCAGGGTGGCATGGGCTGGCGGGTACAGGCGCGCGGGGGCGACGATGGCGGCGGCGGCCTGGCCGAAGTGGGCTGGCTCAACGGCGTGGGCCGCTACGCGGCCGGCTACTCGCGCCAGGGCGGGCTGGACTACGGCTATGCCAGCGCCAGCGGCAGCCTGGTCTGGATGGGCGGCCACGCCTTTGCTGCGCGCGAAGTCCCCGATGCGTTTGCGGTGGTATCCACCGGCAGCTTTGGCAACATCCCGGTGCGGCTGGAAAACCGCCTGATCGGCAGCACCGACAGCAACGGCCTGCTGCTGGTCACCCCGCTGCTGTCATGGCAGCGCAACCGGCTGTCGATCGATACGCTGGACCTGCCTGCCGATGTCCGCGCGGCCGCGGTGGACCAGTGGGTCACCCCGCGGCACCGCGCCGGCATGGGCGTGGATTTCGGCCTGCGACGCACCCGCGCGCTCAACGTGATCCTGCATGACGCCGCCGGCCAGCCATTGCCCGCCGGCAGCCAGGTGCGCTTGCCCGACGCACGCACCGCCACGGTGGGTTACGACGGGCAGACCTACCTGGAAGACGTGCCGTTGCCAGCGTTGCTGGAGGTCACCACCGAGCACGGCCACTGCCGGGTCGTGCTGCAGTCGCCCGCCGCCGACCCCATCGCACCCACGCAACGGATCGGCCCGCTGCGCTGCCTTGCCGGGCCGCCCCCATGATCCGCCTGCTGCTTGTCGCGCTGGCCATGCTGGGCTGCGCCACCGCGCGGGCCGACACCACCTGTGTCACCACCGCACCGTCCACGCTGGCCTTTGGCACCATCACCAATGGCGCGGCCAGTGTCACCAACACGATGACCACCTTCACCATCACCTGCAGCACCGCCGCGCTCAGCCTGCTGGGCAGCGCCTCGGTGCGGGCCTGCCTGGGCATTGGCAACGGCAGCGGCGGCAGTGCCACCCTGCCCACCCGCAGCATGACCAACAGCAGCGGCGATGTGATGGCTTACCAGCTGTATACCAACGCCACACGCAGCACGGTCTGGGGCCTGACGCCCGGCAGCACCCCTGGTGCCCTGGGGGTGGACATCAGTTACAGCGTGCCACTGATCACCGGGGGCAGCGGCGCGGTAACGGTGACGCTCTATGGCCAGGTGCCCGCCGGACAGACCTTGTCGGCTGGCACCTTCGGCAGCACCTTTGCGATAGCCGACACCACCGTGCGCTATGCCTACAACGAAGTCCTGCTCGGCACCGCCAACCCACCGCCCGCCTGCACCACCGCCGCCGGCGCAGGCGCCACCGGCAACAAGACGGCCACGATGGGGTTCCCGTTCACTGTCAGCGCCAACGTCCTGCCGCAATGCAGTACCTACGTCACTACCGATATGGACTTCGGGAGCAACGCCGGGGCGATCACCACCAACATCGACCGCACCGCCGCCATCGGCCTGACCTGCATCAACCGCACGCCCTACACCGTTGGGCTGGACAACGGCCAGCACCTGCTGGGCACCCTCACCCGGCGCATGCAGAACACCGCCACCGGCGGCAGCGGCTACTTCATTCCCTACGAGCTCTACCGCGACAGCGCACGCAGCCTGCGCTGGGGCAACACGATCAACGTGGACACCGTCGCCGGCACCGGTACCGGGGCCGCCCAGACCCTTACCGTCTACGGTCGCGCCCCACCCACCAGCGGCAGCTTGCCGGCCGAGGGCGCCTACAAGGACGTGGTGACCGTGACGATCACCTACTAGGCCAGCCAGCGCCGGCGCTCAAGCCGGCCGGCCGCCGGCCGATACAGGCCCCGTCCCCTGCCTGCGATGTGCGATGACCCTGCGACGGCACCTTCCCGCCCTGGCCGCTCCGGCCCTGCTTACCCTTGCCGTTGTTGCATGGCCGGCCAGCGCACAGTCGCAGGGCAACCTGCGCATCGCGGTGCGCATCGTGAACGACTGCGGCGCTGCGGCCGCCCCTGCGGCCCAGCCGCCGTGCCAGCCCGCGCAGCAACGCAGCGACCCGCGCGATCGGGCACCCCCGCAGGTGCAGGCGCTGACCCCGCCCGACCCCGCCCCCGACGCCCGCGCGGACCGCGTGACGGTCACCTTCTGATGCGTGCGCGCGCCCTGGTCGCGCTGGCCGTGGTGCTGGCCGCCGCGCCGCTCCACGCGCTGGAGCTGTCTGCCCACGGCATCGTGCTGGGCGCCACCCAGACCGATACCGAACTGTGGCTGGACAATCCCGGCCCCGCGCCCTGGATCGGCCAGGCACGGCTGTACCGATGGGAGCAGCACGAGCACGACGAGCACCTGCGGCCGGCCGATGAGCTGGTCCTGAGCCCGGCCGTGATGGAGATCGGTGCCGGCCAGCGCCAGCGCCTGCGGGTGGTACGCCTGGCCGCCCCGCCTGAACATACCCAGCAGGCCTACCGGCTGGTGATCAGCCCCGACCCCCGCCTGCCCGCACGGACACCGCGTTACTCGCTGCCGGTTTTCCTGGACCCGCTTGCCGCGCCCACCGCCAACCCGCCCCTGCAGGCCTGGGTAGCGCCCGGTGCACCCCTGCAGCTGCAGCTTTACAATGGCGGCCATCGTCACGCGCACCTGGCCGACCTGGTATTCGTGGATGCCACCGGCCAGCGCCAGATGCTGATCGCGGGCCTGGCCGGCTATGTCCTGCCCGGCCGGCAGCGCGCCTGGCCCTTGCCGCCCCGTGCCGACGGCTACGCCGGGGGACGGTTCCAGGCCCGCCTGGACCACGCCGCCGAGGCGATATTGACCCCGCCGCCCGCGCCAATTGCACCGCAAGCCCACGGCGGGCTATAATCGACCGGATCTCCCGCGTCACCTGATGCAGGAACCCGTCAACACCGGACGTCACCGGTGAATCCACACCTGCCGCCCATATCCGTGCCGGGGTGCTCCGCAAGGAGTTCGGTCACGGAAGCGACAGGGAAGCCAAACCCCGGAACCACCCGCCTTGCGGCGGACCGCCCTCTATTATCCGTGGCGGCCGGTTCCCTATCAGGAGTTACTGCAATGCCCCAGGTCACCATGCGTCAGATGCTGGAAGCCGGCGTCCATTTCGGCCACCAGACCCGTTACTGGAACCCCAAGATGGGCCAGTACATCTTCGGCGCCCGCGGCAAGATCCACATCATCAACCTGGAAAAGACCGTTCCGCTCTTCAATGACGCGATGAACTTCATTTCCAGCGTTGCCCAGAAGCGCGGCACCATCCTGTTCCTGGGCACCAAGCGCAGCGCCCGCGAGTCGATCCGTGAAGAAGCCGAGCGTTGCGGCATGCCCTTCATGAACCAGCGTTGGCTGGGCGGCACCCTGACCAACTTCCGTACCGTGAAGCAGTCGGTTGCCCGCCTGAAGGAACTGGAAGCCGGCGAAACCGACGGCAGCTTCGAGAAGCTGGTCAAGCACGAAGTGCTGGGCCTGCGTCGCGAGCGCGACAAGCTGGAAGCCTCGCTGGGCGGCATCAAGGACATGAACCGCCTGCCCGACGCGATCTTCGTCATCGATATCGGCCACGAAGACATCGCCATCAAGGAAGCCAAGAAGCTCGGCATCCCGGTGATCGCCGTGGTTGATACCAACTACAACCCGGAACTGGTCGATTACGCGATCCCGGGCAACGACGATGCCATCCGCGCCGTGCAGCTGTATGCCCGCGCTGCCGCTGACGCCGTGCTGGAAGGCAAGGCTGCCGCGCCGCACGCTGCCACCGTGCGCGAAGAAGAGTTCAGCGAAGCCGCTGCTGGCGAAGAAGCCAAGCCGGCCCGCCGCGCTCCGGCCAAGAAGGCTGCCGCCGCTCCGGCTGCTGAAGCACCGGCTGCCGACGCTCCGGCTGCTGGCGAAGCCCAGGCCTGATCCAGGCCCACGGCGGGCGCCACGCGCCCGCCGCTCCGGTCTGCCGCGCCGCCTTTGGCGCGCCGACCGGACACTGTCACACGGGCCGGCCACCATGCCGGCCCAACCCCATTCTTTCGTGAGGAAATCCCGTGGAAATCACTGCTTCCCTGGTCAAGGAACTGCGCGAGCGCACTGGCGCCGGCATGATGGAGTGCAAGAAGGCACTCGTCGAAAACGGCGGCAACATCGACGCCTCGGCCGAATGGCTGCGCAAGTCCGGCCTGGCCAAGGCTGACAAGAAGGCTGACCGCGTGGCTGCCGAAGGCATCATCGTGGCCGCACAGGACGGCAACAACGCCGTGCTGGTGGAAGTCAATTCGGAAACCGACTTCGTCGCCAAGGACAGCAACTTCCTGGACTTCACCAAGGCCGTTGGCGCCGTGGCACTGAGCTCGGGCGCTGCCGACATCGACGCACTGAAGGCCGCCAAGCTGCCGACCGGTGAGACGATCGAAGAAACCCGTGCCGCGGTCATCGCCAAGGTCGGCGAGAAGGTCGACGTGCGTCGCATCGTGCGCCTGGAATCGACCAACAACGTCGCTGCCTACGTGCACGGCGGCCGCATTGGCGTGCTGGTGGAACTGGCCGGCGGCGACGCTGAGCTGGCCCGTGGCCTGGCCATGCATGTGGCTGCGATGAACCCGCCGCACAACAAGGCCGCCGATGTGCCGGCCGAGTTCGTGGCGAAGGAAAAGGAAATCGAGCTGGCCAAGATGACCGACAAGGACAAGTCCAAGCCGGCCGACATCCTGGAAAAGATCATCAGCGGCAAGATCGCCAAGATCGTCAACGAAGTGACCCTGTACGGCCAGCCGTACGTGCTGGACACCAACCAGTCGGTCGAGCAGGTCCTGAAGGCCGCCGGCGCCGACGTGGTGGGCTTCAAGCGCCTGGCCGTTGGCGAAGGCATCGAGAAGGTGGTGGAAGACTACGCCGCCGAAGTGATGAAGCAGGCCGGCCTGGCCTGATCCCGTCGGCTGTCGCCTTGGCGATGGCGGTTGGGTGATTCGCTTCTACGAAAAAACCCGGCTTCGGTCGGGTTTTTTTGTGGGTGTTTGTTTTTTTTGAAGCGGAAGTGCAAGGCGTGAAGCAGAGCGCAGAGCCGGAGCCGGAGCCGGAGCCGGAGCCGGAGCAGATTCATGGCTGGCGGGTGATTCCTGCGCGCTGGCAGGCTTACCCCCTGCCGGGACACGCCGTGAACCCATCCCTGGGGGCTCGTGGGCGCCATCCCTGGCGCCCAACGGTCCCGGCAGGGGGTAAGCCTGCCAGCCCCGACAGATGCCGTGGGCGGATGGGTAGGCAACGGCGGAGACGGGATTCTGTTGGTTGATGGCGGTTGACGGGGGGCTGGCTTCGGTTGGTTGGTTGGATATGGAGGGTGGATATGGGGGGGGGCGTCGGAGCAGCCGACCAACGGTCGGCTCTACCCCCCCCCAACCCAACACATCCCCTTTTATCCACTTTCCAACTCAGCAGCTCGCCCCCCATCAACGGCCGGCAAGCCCCAAAGCACCAGCCACCCGCCCCTGCAGTTGCGGTTGCCGTTGCCGTTGCCCACCCCAAATCACCCGCAGTCTGTCGGGGGTTGGTGCGGGTGGGTTGGCGGGACCGTTGGGCGCCAAGGATGGCGCCCACGAGCCTACACGGACGTACTTGCGGCGTGTCCCGCCAACCCACCCGCACCGACCCAACCCGCAGCCCCACGGCGCCGCAGTTGCAGTTGCAGTTGCAGTTGCTCTTGCAGTGGCAGTAGCACTGGCGGTGGCCGTAAAAAAGCCGCGCGCCAGCGCACATCACCCCCACCCTCACCCCTTAGACTGGAAAGAAACTTCCTCGTAAGGCTGCACCACCACCCACCCCTCCCCGGCAAAGCGCATCTGCAGACTCTCGCCCGACCCGCGCCCCACCAGCGTGCCCAGCGAAATGTCCGCCACGATCTCCGGCACCAGCGACCCCGACCAGGCCACCGTCGCATTCGGATCGGTAAACACCGGCCCGCCCTGTGCCGTCACCGCCAGCGTCATCGGCTCGTAGTGCGAGGTCATCGCCACGATCCCGTGGCCACTCAGCTTGATGTTGAACAGGCCGCCGGACAGCATCCCCGCCACCTTCTTCATCATCGTGATCTTCGAATCGATCCCGGTTTCAAATGCCAGCACGTCGTTGCCGTTGACGAAAATCGATTCCCCCGCCAACCGCAACAATGTCACCTGCTTGCCCGCATCGGCCAGGTACACGCGCCCCTGGCCCTCGACCTTCATCAACTGCAGGCCCTCGCCGGTCACCATCTTCTTCAGCAGCGTCCCCAGCCCCTGCTCCAGAATGCCCTGCCGGGTGAACTTGACCGCCCCCTTGCGCGCCACCATCGAGCCTGCCTTGGCCCATACCATCCCATCCACCCGCACCTCCAGCAGGTGCAGGCTTTCCAGCTCGAACGCATCGGCGCTGACATCCTTCTCCTGGGTGGTGGACAGAAACTCCTGCAGCGACTTCACGGCCATCGGTTGGGTCATCCTTGCAAGTGGACGCAAATGGTAGCGCCCCTCCCGCTGCGCCGGCGAATGTGTTACCAAGGGCAAGACCGCTGCGCCCGTCGCGATCAGCCCGTTGGTTTTGCCCGGGGTGGCGCGTCGACGCATCCACGCGAACGCCATCTGAAAATCCAATGCAAGAATCAATGCTCAAATCTGTGACGCACTCCATGTATTCTTGCCCCAACACACCAATAGCCCCGCCATGCCTCCCGAGCTGACAGCCGCCCTGACGCTCTGCCGCAACCTGCCCTCGCCGCCCGGTATTGCCCTGCGCATCATCGAACTGGCCCAGGACCCGGAAGCGGACATCACCACCGCCGCCGACATCATCGCCATCGACATGGCGTTGAGCGCGCGCATGCTGCGCATTGCCAATTCCCCCCTGTATGCCAGCCGCCGCCGGATCGAGAATCTCGGCCAGGCGCTGACCATGCTTGGCCTGAATGCCACCGTCAGCCTCGCCCTCGGATTCACCGTCACCCAGGGCCTCACCGCCGCTGGCGACGGCCAGGACCTGCGCGAGCGCGCCTGGCGCCGCAGCATTCTCAGCGCCCTGGCCGCCAGCCTGCTCGGCCAGGCCCGCGGCCTGCGCAAGGCCGAAGAACTGATGCTGGCCGGCCTGCTGCAGGATCTTGGCATTCTGGTGCTGGCCCAGTCGCAACCGGACACCTACCTGCCGCTGCTGCGCCAGGCCGCGCACAACGATGCGCTGGTCGCGCTCGAACGCGAGCACCTGCAGTGCACCCACGCCGATGTGGGTGCCTGGATGGCCGAACAGTGGGACCTGCCGCGCTACCTGGTGGACAGCATCGCGCGCAGCGAATCGCCGTCGGCCACCGAAGACAACTTCCAGGCCTGCGTTGCCCTGTCCGGCGCCGTCGCCGACATCTGGCTCAACCCCGACGCCGATGCCGCGCGCGAACACGCCCTGGCCCTGGTCAATGAAACGCTGCAGCTGGACAGCGCCCAGTTCGACCAGGTGCTGGCACGCATCAGCGAGGCCCTGCCCGACATCAGCGCCCTGTTCGAAACGCCCCTGCTGTCGCCCTCGCGCGTGCAGCAGCTGATCGACCACGCCCAGGAACTGGCCACCCTGCGCAACCTGCGCGAAATGCAGGATGCCGCCCAGGCCCGCCAGCGTGCCGACGAGTTCGAAGCGCGCGCCAACCGCCTGGCCGAACAGGCCCACCGCGACGCCCTCACCGGCGTGCTCAACCGGCGCCAGCTGGAAGCGGTGCTGGAGCAGGAATTCCTGCGCGCCACCCGCCACGGCTGGCCACTGTCGGTGGCCTTCATCGACCTGGACGACTTCAAGAAGATCAACGATGCCCACGGCCACCTGATGGGCGACCAGGTGTTGCGCGCGTTTGCCGGCAAGCTGCAGGAACAGCTGCGCAACAGCGACACCGTGGCCCGTTTCGGGGGCGAGGAGTTCATCGCGCTGCTGCCCAACACCACCGAGCCGGTCGCCCTGGAAGTGGTGCGCCGGGTGCTGGCCAACATCGTCAACACGCCAATGGCCGAAGTGGCCGACGGACAGCTGTTCGTCACCTTCTCGGCGGGCGTTGCCACCCAAGGGGGCTATGAGCGTTTTGCCGACGTTCAGGACTTGTTGAAGGCCGCCGACGACGTGCTTTACCGCTCCAAGAACCTGGGCCGCAACCGCGTCATCGCGCGTTCGCCGGGCACCACCCCGGCCTGACACGGCCCCCGGCGCAGCCCCGGCAACATCGCCGGGCCCGCGCCGCAGCGCAGCAAAATAAACCCACGGTCAGACCCGGCTTCCAGTAGAATTCCCGCGTTTTCCACGCATCCAGAGGTCACCATGTCCAGTCTTTCCTATCGCCGCATCCTGCTGAAAGTTTCCGGGGAGGCGCTGATGGGAGACGAGGACTACGGCATCGACCCCAAGGTCATCAACCGCCTGGCCCGTGAAGTGATCGAAGCCCAGCAGGCCGGCGCGGAAGTGGCCCTGGTCATCGGCGGCGGCAACATCTTCCGCGGTGCCGGCCTGGCCGCTGGCGGCATGGACCGCGTCACCGGCGACCAGATGGGCATGCTGGCCACCGTGATCAACGCGCTGGCCATGCAGGACGCGCTGGAGAAGCTCGGCGCCAAGGCGCGTGTGATGAGCGCCATCAAGATCAACGACGTGTGCGAGGACTACATCCGCCGCCGCGCCATCCGCCACCTTGAAAAGGGCCGCCTGGTGATCTTCGCCGCCGGCGTCGGCAGCCCGTTCTTCACCACCGACTCCGGCGCGGCCCTGCGCGCGATCGAGATCGGCGCGGACCTGCTGCTGAAGGCCACCAAGGTGGACGGCGTGTACGACAAGGACCCCAACAAGTACAGCGATGCGGTCCGCTTTGACAGCCTGACCTACGACGAAGTGATCCGCCGTGGCCTGGAAGTGATGGACACCGCCGCCTTCGCGCTGGCGCGCGACAGCGACCTGCCGCTGCGCGTCTTCGACATGGGCCAGCCGGGTGAACTGCTGAAGATCCTGCACGGCGACAACATCGGCACGCTGGTGCGCGGTCGCGACCAGGCTGCCTGAACGAAGCAGTCATCCCGGGAGCCGGCCAGCGGTCGGCACCATCGGGCATGCGGGGGATGCGGGGCGTCGGCCAACGGCCGCCCCCGATAAGGCGGCCTACCCCCTTATTCGCCTATAATCGCCCGATTACCAGTTACATCCAGGATTCGGGCGATGCTCAACGATATCAAGCAGGACGCGCAGACGCGCATGGCCAAGAGCATCGATGCTCTGAAGCACACCCTTACCTCCATCCGCACCGGCCGCGCCTCGCCGGCGCTGCTGGACCGCATCACCGTCAAGGCCTACGGCACCGATACCCCCCTGAACCAGGTGGCGTCGATCAGCGTGTCCGAAGGCCATTCGCTGGTGATCACCCTGTTCGACAAGGGCATGATCAAGGACGTCGAGAAGGCCATCTATGCCTCCGACCTGGGCCTGACCCCCAACGTGGCCGGCACCGTGATCCGCCTCAACCTGCCGCCGCCGACCGAAGAGCGCCGCAAGGAGCTGGGCAAGCAGGTGCAGAAGGAAGGCGAAGGCGCCAAGATCGCCATCCGCAACATCCGCCAGGACGCCAACAAGGCCATCGCCACCCTGATCAAGGACAAGGCGATCAGCGAAGACGACAAGAAGCGCGGCGAAGACGACATCCAGAAGCTGACCGACAAGTCCATCAAGGACGTCGAAAGTGTTGTCGCCGAAAAAGAAAAGGAACTGATGTCGGTCTGAGCCCCATGTCCCAGGCCCCGACCTCCAGCATGCCTGCGCCGGTGCCGCGCCACGTTGCCATCATCATGGATGGCAACGGGCGCTGGGCACAGAAGCGACGCCGCCCGCGCCTGATCGGCCATCGGGCCGGTGCGCGCGCGGTCAACCGCACCATCGATTTCTGCCTGGAACGCGGCATCGCCGCGTTGACCCTGTTCGCCTTCTCCAGTGAAAACTGGGGCCGGCCGAGCGATGAAGTCGACGCGCTGATGAAGCTGTTCCTCAATGCACTCGACCGCGAAGTGGACGAGCTGCATCGGCGTGGCGTGCGCGTGCGCTTCATCGGCGAACGCGAGCGCTTCGGCGCCGGGCTGGTCAGCCGCATGCAGCTGGCCGAACAACGCACCGCCGACAACCGCGCCATGACCCTGAACATCGCGGCCAGCTACGGCGGTCGTCAGGACATCGCGCGTGCCGCGCGCGAGCTTGCCGCCGAAGTGGCCGCGGGCCGCCTGCTGCCCGAACAGATCGACGAAGCGATGCTGTCCAGCCGGGTCGCGCTGGCCGACCTGCCGCCGCCGGATCTGTTCATCCGTACCGGCGGTGACACCCGCATCAGCAACTTCCTGCTGTGGCAGCTGGCCTATACCGAACTGTGGTTCACCGACGTGCTGTGGCCCGAGTTCGATGCCACCGTCCTGCAGCAGGCGCTGGACGCCTATGCTGCCCGTGAACGCCGCTTCGGCCTGACCAGCGCCCAGATCGCCGCCCTGGCCACCGAGACGTCAACCCCATGACCAAAACCCGAGTCATCGCCGCGCTGATCATGGCGCCGGTCGCCATCGCGGCCATCCTGCTGCTGCCCACCCAGTGGCTGGCTGCCGCCGCTGCCGCCGTGTTCCTGATCGGCCTGTGGGAATGGCTGAAGCTGGCCGACGTCGACGACACCCTCGCCCGCACCGTGCTGCTGGTGCTGAACCTGCTGCTGATGGTGCTGATGGTGTGGGCCGGCGACGGCTCGCTGGTGCTGTACCAGATCGCCGCGCTGGTGGGCATCGCCTGGTGGCTGATGGCACTGCTCTGGCTGCGCTTCTTCACCTTCGGCGCCAGCCCCAGCAGCCCGGCGCGCGCGCTGAAGCTGTTGGCCGGCACCCTGGCCATTGTTCCGGCCTGGGCCTCGCTGGTGTTGATCCATACCAGCGGCAGCAACGGCCACTTGTGGCTGCTCACCGCGCTGGCCGTGGTGTGGGCGGCCGATTCGGGCGCCTACTTCGCCGGCCGCACCTTCGGCCGCACCAAGCTGGCGCCGCGCATCAGCCCGAACAAGACCTGGGAAGGCCTGGCCGGCGGCATGGTCGCCGGGTTGGCCGTCGCACTGGGCTTTGGCTACATGGCCGGGGTCGACAACGCCCACGTGCTCGGCCTGGTCATCACCGCCGTGGTCACCGTGTTCGCCTCGGTGCTGGGCGATCTGTACGAAAGCCTGATCAAGCGCCACGCCGGTGCCAAGGACTCGGGCCACATCATTCCCGGCCACGGTGGCGTGCTGGATCGCATCGACGGCGTGCTTGCCGCCCTGCCGGTGTTCGCGCTGGGCAAGGAAATCTTCGGATTCTGAACATGGATGCTGTGAACGCCCCCCGCCAGGTGGCCGTGTTTGGCGCGACCGGCTCGATCGGCGCCTCGGCGCTGGATGTGATCGCCCGCCACCCGGACCGCTACCGCGCCTACGCGCTGGCCGCCGGCCGGCAAGTGCAGGCGCTGGTTGCCTTGTGCGTGACGCACCGGCCCGCGCACGCGGTGATCGCCGACGAAACCCTGTTTGGCGCGCTTCGCGATGGCCTGCGTGCCGCCGGCCTGGCCACCCAGGCCCATGCCGGTGCTGACGCACTGGACCAACTGGCTGCCAGTGCCGGATGCGACACCGTGGTCGCCGCCATCGTCGGTGCTGCCGGGTTGTCCTCCACCCTGGCCGCGGCCCGGGCCGGCAAGCGCATCCTGCTGGCCAACAAGGAATCGCTGGTGCTGGCCGGCGAATTGCTGATGCGTCAGGCAGCAGCTGCCGGTGCCGAGATCATCCCGATCGACAGCGAGCACAGCGCCATCTTCCAGTGCCTGCGTTCGCGCGATGCCAGCCTGGAGGGCGCCGGCGTGCGCCGGATCCTGCTGACCGCCTCCGGTGGCCCGTTCCGCGGCCGCCGCCGTGCCGAGCTGGCCCAGGTCACGCCCGCCCAGGCAGTGGCCCACCCGAAATGGTCGATGGGCCCGAAGATCTCGGTCGATTCGGCGACGTTGATGAACAAGGGGCTGGAAGTCATCGAGGCCCACCACCTGTTCAACGTGCCCGGCCAACGCATCGAGGTGCTGGTACACCCGCAGAGCCTGGTGCATTCGCTGGTGGAGTTCGTGGACGGCTCCACCCTGGCCCAGCTCGGCCTGCCGGACATGCGCACCACCCTGGCCGTGGGCCTGGGTTGGCCGCAGCGGATCGAATCGGGGGTAGGCGGGCTGGACCTGCTGGCCCAGGGCCGGCTGGATTTCGAGGCCCCTGACAACGACGCGTTCCCCTGCCTGGGCCTGGCCTGGCAGGCGATGGCCGCCGGCGGTACTGCGCCGGCGATCCTCAACGCCGCCAATGAAGTCGCTGTTTCAGCATTTCTTCAGGATAAAGTCGCTTTCCTTGCCATTCCGGCACTGGTGGCTAACGCTCTGTCAACACTGTCAGTCGAGTCCGCCGATACACTGGAGGTCCTGCTGGCCGCCGACCAGCGCGCCCGCCTGATCACCCAAGCCGCCATCGACCACGCCTGAATGCCCTTCCCGCCCTTCTCCAGCACTGTCCATCATGGGTGAATTCCTCGGATCCGTCTGGTGGATGATCGTCAGCCTTGGCGTGCTGGTGACCTTCCATGAATTCGGCCACTACTGGGTGGCACGCCGCTGCGGGGTGAAGGTCCTGCGCTTCTCGGTCGGCTTTGGCCGCCCCCTGTGGATGCGCCGCAACCGCGAAGGCACCGAATTCGCCATTGCCGCCATCCCGCTCGGCGGCTACGTGAAGATGCTCGACGAGCGCGAAGTGGAGGTGCATCCGCACGAACGCCACCAGGCGTTCAACCACAAGACCGTGTGGCAGCGCATCGCGATCGTGGCCGCCGGCCCGGCGGCCAACCTGCTGCTGTGCATCGCCCTGCTCTGGGCGATGTTCGTGCTGGGCAAGCAGGACTATTCCCCCACCATCGGCCGCACAAGCGGCATGGCCCAGGCTGCCGGGCTGCAGTCCGGCGACCGCCTGATCAGCGTGGACGCGCGCAGCGTGGTGACCGCCGGCCAGGCCAGCATGGCCCTGACCACCGCGGCTATGGACCGCCACGACGCCCGGCTGGAAGTGCTCGACGCCCAGGACCGGGTGCAGACCCGCGTGCTGCCGCTGTCGCAACTGCCGCAGGGTTTCGACGAGCGCCGCGTGCCGGTGCTGGCCGGGCTCACCTGGCAGTTCTGGCTGCAGCCGGCCCTGGTTGAAAAGGTGGTCCCCGACTCGGCCGCCCAGGGCGTGCTGCTGCCGGGCGACCTGATCGTGGCGGTGGACGGCCAGCGTATCGATGCCATCGACCAGGTCTTCACTGAAATCCACACGCTGGGCAAGCGCGGCGGGCCGGGCATGATCGAAGTGCTGCGCGGTGGCGAACGCCTGGCGCTGGAAATCACCCCCCGCCAGGGCAAGGACGGGCGGGGCCAGCCCACCTGGCAGATCGGGATCGGCTTTGCCCAGGCCAGCGCCCCGGCCTACGATGCCCAGCTCAAATACGGCCCCTTGGCGGCACTGCCGGTGGCCCTGCGCGAAACCGCGCGGATGGCCGGTGATTCGCTGGGCATGATGCGCCGCATCGTCACCGGCAATGCCTCGCTGCAGAACATTTCCGGCCCGGTCACCATCGCCCGGGTGGCCAATGTCTCGGCCCAGCGCGGGCTGGACTGGTTCCTGTTCTTCCTGGCCCTGCTGTCGCTGAGCCTGTGCATCATCAACCTGTTGCCCATCCCCATCTTGGACGGCGGGCACCTGCTGTATTACCTTATTGAGTTGGTCAAGGGCAGCCCGCTGAGCGAGCGCGCCATGGCTGCCGGCCAGTACGTCGGGCTGGCGCTGCTGGCCGGGCTGATGGGCCTGGCGTTCTACAACGACATCCTCGGCCTGGCCGGGCGATGAACTTTTTTCCTTTTGTCGTCGTCTTATGCGCCGGCATCCCGCAACATTGCATTCGACTCCAACCGGACGTGACATGACGCGACTCCCCAATCGCCGCCTGCTTGCCCTTGCACTCGCCGCCGGTTTCGGCGCGCCCGCCCTGGCCCAGGCAGCCGAGCCCTTCACCGTCAGCGACATCCGTGTCGATGGTCTGCAGCGCATCACCTCCGGTACCGTGTTCACCTACCTGCCGGTGGAACGTGGCGAAACCCTGACCGACAACAAGGTCGGCGAGAGCATCCGTGCGCTGTACAAGACCGGCTTCTTCGAAGACGTGCAGCTGGATCGCCAGGGCAACATCCTGGTGGTCACGGTCAAGGAGCGCCCGGCGATCAATAAGTTGACCGTCACCGGCAACAAGGACATCAAGAGCGACCAGCTGCTCAAGGGCCTGAGCGACATCGGCCTGACCGAGGGCGGCACCTTCGACCGCCTGAGCCTGGACCGCGTGACCCAGGAGCTTCGCCGCCAGTACAACGACCGCGGCAAATACAACGTCGACATCACCCCGACGGTGAGCCCGCTGGACCGCAACCGCGTGGACATCACCATCGCGATCAAGGAAGGCAAAGCGGCCAAGATCCAGCACGTGAACCTGGTGGGCACCGAAAAGTTCGCCTCCCAGGACATCCTGGATATCTGGGAATCCAAGGAGCACAACTGGGCCTCGTGGTACCGCCGCGACGACCAGTACTCCAAGGAAAAACTGTCCGGCGACCTGGAGAAGCTCAATTCCTGGTACCTGGATCGCGGCTACGTGGACTTCAGCATCGATTCCACCCAGGTCTCGATCAGCCCCGACAAGCGCGACATGTTCATCACCGCCGGCGTGACCGAGGGTGAGCAGTACAAGATCTCCGACATCAAGGTCACCGGCGACACCATCCTGCCGCAGGAAGATGTCGAGCGCATGGTGATCCAGAAGTCCGGCGACACGTTCTCGCGTGCGCTGCTGGAATTCAGCTCGGACGCCATCACCAATTCGCTGTCCAACATCGGTTACGCCTTTGCCAAGGTCAACCCGATCCCGACCAGCAACCGCGCCGACCGCACCGTGGCGATCAACATGCAGGTCGTGCCGGGCCCGCGCGTGCAGGTGCGTCGCATCACCTTCAAGGGCAACACCCGCACCTCCGACGAAGTGCTGCGTCGTGAAATGCGCCAGTTCGAAAACAGCTGGTACTCGCAGGCCGCGATCGATCGTTCCAAGATCCGCCTGCAGCGCCTGGGCTACTTCGAATCGGTCGACGTCGAAACGCCGCCGGTCACCGGCAGCAACGACCAGGTCGACGTGGTCTACAACGTCAAGGAAACCACCTCGGGCAGCTTCGTGTTCGGCCTGGGCTATTCGCAGTCCTACGGCATGACCACCTCGGTCCAGCTGTCGCAGAACAACTTCCTCGGCGGCGGCAACCGCGTGTCGGTCGAAGCCTCGCGCAGCAGCTACCTGCAGCGTTACGGTTTCAGCTACACCAACCCGTACTTCACCGATGACGGCGTGTCGCTGGGCTACAACCTGTCCTGGCGCGAACTGGATTACTCCGACTTCAACACTGCCCAGTACAACAGCACCAACCGCTCGGCGCAGATGGTGTTCGGCGTGCCGATCACCGAGAACGACACCGTCTCGCTGATGCTGGGTATCGACAGCAACCAGATCAACACCTACCAGGGCTCGACCCCGCAGTCGATCATCGACTACATCGACGCCATCGGTACCAAAACGTTCCACTCCTGGCGCAGCGAACTGGGCTGGGCCCGCGACACCCGCAACGACTACTTCATGCCGACCCGTGGTACGTACCAGCGTATCGGCCTGGAAACCACGTTGCCGGGTTCGACGATCGAGTACTACAAACTGAACTATCAGTTCTCCAAGTACTGGCCGATCATCCCGTCGCTGGTCATCAATACCCGTGCCGAAATCGGCTACGGCGACAGCTATGGCAAGGACATCGTCCGCGACCTCTGCTACACCGCCCCGACCGCGGCCAACCCGAACCCGACCCAGACGGTGAACTGCAACTCCGCCTCGGCCGATTACGTGAAGACCGTTACCGCCACCGGCCTGCCGTTCTACGAGAACTTCTACGCCGGCGGCACCAACTCGGTGCGCGGCTTCGAGGACAACACCCTGGGCCCGCGTGAAGTCACCTCCGGCTACCCGAACGGCCAGCCGCTGGGTGGCTCGCTGAAGACCGTTGGCTCGGTCGAAGCCTACTTCCCGCGCCTGTTCGACAGCCCCTCGGCCCGCATCTCGGCCTTCGTCGACTTCGGTAACGTGTACAACGGCAGCAAGAACTTCAAGGCCAACGAGCTGCGCGTCTCCACCGGTGTGGCCCTGCTGTGGCGCGCCCCGGTCGGCCCGATCTCGATCAGCTACGCGTTCCCGCTGAAGAAGGAAGACGGCGACGAGATCGAGCGCCTCCAATTTACCTTCGGCGGTCAGTTCTGACCGACGAAGCTAAATTGCCCAAGGTTTGCGTTGCAAACCTTGGGGCCCACGATGCTTCCTATCCCCCGCGCCGTTACGCATGCCATCCGTGGCATGCGCCCTTCGGGCCGTTGCATAGCAACGTTGGCAATCGCTCCTGCGATTCCCAGCGGCGCGGCCCCCTTAACAGAAGGGGGCCTTTCCACCAGATGCGCTACGAGACGCCGGGCTTTGCCCGGCGTTTTCGTTTGTGGTGCAGTGGCCACTCGCCGGTTGCGCGGGATGGTGGGAATTCCGTGCCGCCCAACGGTCGACACCTACTGTCGCGTGGCTCGGAGACGCGTAGTGCCGGCCGCTGGCCGGCTCCACGCAACACACGATCCCCGCTGGCGGTAGGTGGCACGGCCCATAGACCACCGCGTGGAGCCGGCCGGCGGCCGTCACGACCGCTGTGCTTGTGGACCGCTGTCTGGGCAAAGGCCGATAGCCCACCGGGAGGCAAGCCCCCGCCCCGCATGACCGAACCGGCGCCACACGGTAAACTTCCGCCGTGAATACTCCTACCTACACCGCCCAGCAACTCGCCGAGCAGTTTGGCCTGCAGGTCCATGGCGATGGCGGCACCGCCATCCATGGCGTGGCCACCCTTGCCCATGCCGGCCCCGGCCAGCTCACTTTCCTTGCCAACCCGCGCTATCGCGGCCAGCTGGCCGACAGCCAGGCGGGCATCGTCGTGCTGCGCGCCGAGGATGCCGAGGCCGCCCCCGGCACTGCCCTGATCGCCAAGGACCCGTACACCACCTTCGCCAAGATCGGTGCGCTGTTCGACATCGCGCCCGCGCGACCGCCGGGCATCCACCCCAGCGCCGTCATCGACCCCAGCGCCCAGGTGGCCGCCAGCGCCCACATCGGCCCGTTCGTCAGCATCGGCGCGGGCAGCATCGTCGGCGACAACTGCATCATCGGCACCGGCAGCATCATCGGCGAGAACTGCACGCTGGACAGCGGCTGCGAACTGATCGCCCGGGTCACCCTGGTCACCCGTGTCACCCTGGGCAAGCGCGTGCGCATCCACCCCGGTGCCGTGCTTGGCGCCGACGGCTTCGGCCTGGCCATGGATGCCGGCAAATGGATCAAGGTGCCGCAGCTGGGCGGGGTGCGCATCGGCGACGACTGCGAGATCGGCGCCAACACCTGCGTGGACCGCGGCGCCCTGGAAGACACCATCCTCGAGCAGGACGTGCGCCTGGACAACCTTGTGCAGATTGCCCACAACGTCCAGATTGGCGCGCACTCGGCCATTGCCGGCTGCACCGGCATTGCCGGCAGCGCCAAGATCGGCCGTTACTGCCTGCTGGGCGGGCACGTCGGCGTGGTCGGCCACCTCGAAATCTGCGACAAAGTCGTCATCACCGGCAAGTCGGTGGTGCGCAATTCCATCCATGAGCCGGGTGAGTATTCCTCCGGCACCCCACTGACCGACAACCGCACGTGGCGCAAGAACGCCGCGCGCTTCAAGCAGCTGGACGCATTGGCACGCCGCGTCCTGGCCGCTGGCAAGGAGAAAGAATGAACGACACGCTGCAGCTCCCGATCGACATCACCCAGATCCAGGAGTTGATCCCCCACCGCTACCCGTTCCTGCTGGTGGACAAGGTCGTCGAGCTCGACGTCGAGGCCAAGCGCATCCTGTGCCAGAAGAATGTGAGCTACAACGAACCGTATTTCCAGGGCCACTTCCCCGGCCGCCCGATCATGCCTGGCGTGCTGATCATCGAAGCGCTGGCCCAGGCCGGCGGCGTGATGACCCAGCTGACGCTCGGCCGTGATGCCCAGTCCAAGCTGTTCTACATGGTCAAGGTCGAGAACGCCCGCTTCAACAAGCAGGTCATTCCCGGCGACGTGCTCATGCTGGATGTGCAGATGAAGCGTCTGATCCGCAACATGGGCTGGTACTACGGCGAAGCCAAGGTCAACGGCGAAGTCGTGGCCAGCGCGGAAGTCATGTGCGCCGGCGCCAAGGGCTGAGCCACCACGGAGGCTGCAATGACTGACAACGCACCACGGATCCATCCCACCGCAGTGATCGACCCGGCCGCGCGCCTGGCCGACGACGTCCAGGTTGGCGCCTTTACCCTGATCGGCGCAGATGTGGAGATCGGCGCCGGCAGCGTGATCGGTCCGCACTGCTCGATCCACGGACCCACCCGGATCGGCCGCAACAACCGTTTCATCGGGCATGCGGCGATCGGCGGCGAACCGCAGGACAAGAAGTACAACGCCGAACGCACCGAACTGGTGATCGGTGATGGCAACGTCATCCGCGAGTTCGTCACCATCAACCGCGGCACCGAAGGCGGCGGTGGCATCACCACGGTCGGCGACGACAACTGGATGCTGGCCTACACCCACGTGGCCCACGACTGCCACGTCGGCAACCACTGCGTGTTCTCCAACAACACCACGTTGGCCGGCCACGTCACCGTGGGCGATTACGTGATCATCAGCGGCTTCGCTGGCGCGCACCAGTTCTGCCGGATCGGCGCGCACGCGTTCCTGGGCATGGGCGCGTTGACCAACGGTGACGTGCCGCCGTTCACGATGGTGGGCAGCGAATCGCTGGGGCGTCCGCGTGGCATCAACAGCGAGGGCCTCAAGCGCCGTGGCTTCGATGCCGAGCGCATCGCCAGCATCAAGCGCGCCTACCGCACCCTGTACGTGGCCGGCCTGCCGCTGGCCGAGGCCAAGGTGCAGTTGGCCGAACAGGCCCTGCACAGCGCCGATGTGAAGGACCTGCTGGACTTCATCGAGCACGCCGAGAGGCCGCTGCTGCGATGACCGTTCCAGGCGGCCACACCCCAGCCGGCGCGACCGCGGACATCATCGCCTTGTCCACGGTCGTGCAGGCTGTGGACAACGCCGGGCTGGCACAGGTTTCCGACCGCCCGCTGCGGATCGCCCTGGTGGCCGGCGAAGCCTCCGGCGACCTGCTCGGTGCGGGCCTGATACGCCAATTGAAGGCGCGGTTCCCCAACGCCTCGTTTGCCGGCATCGGTGGCGACGCCATGCGCAGCGCCGGCTGCCAGACCTGGTTCGATGCCAGCGAGCTGGCGGTAATGGGCCTGACCGAAATCCTGCGCCACCTGCCGCGGCTGCTGAAACTGCGCGGCGAGTTCCGCCGCCGTGCGCTGGAATGGCAACCGGACGTCTTCATCGGCATCGACGCACCGGATTTCAACCTGGGCGTGGAGCGCTGGTTGAAGGAACGCGGCATTACCACGGTGCATTATGTGAGCCCGTCGGTGTGGGCCTGGCGCGAAAAACGCGCCGAGAAGATCGGGGCCAGCGCCGACCTGGTGCTGTGCCTGTTCCCGATGGAGCCGCCGATCTATGCCAGGCACGGCATCGATGCGCGGTTTGTCGGGCATCCGATGGCCGACGATATTCCGCTGCACAGCGACCGCGAGCAGGCGCGCGTGGCCCTGGGCCTGCCGTCCAACGCGAAGGTGCTGGCCGTGCTGCCGGGCAGCCGGCTGGGCGAGATCGGCAAGCTGGGCGAGGCTTTCTTCGAGGCGGCCTGGCAGGTCTCCGAGCGCATCCCCGGGTTGCATGTGGTGGTGCCGGCGGCCAACCCGGCGTGCCGCCAGCTGATCAGCGAGCAGTTGTCGCGCTCGGCGTTGCCGGTGGCCTATTCGCACCTGCTCGATGGCGATGCGCGCAACGCGATGATCGCCGCCGACGTGGTGGTGCTGGCCTCGGGCACGGCGACACTGGAGACCATGCTGGTGAAGCGCCCGATGGTGGTGGGCTACCGCGTGGCCGAGTTGACCTACCGGATCGTGAAGGCGCTGGGGCTGATCAAGGTGGACCGTTTCGCGCTGCCCAACATCCTGGCCGGCAAGGACCTGGCACCGGAGCTGATCCAGCACGACTGCATTCCCGACAAGCTGGCCGCAGCGATCCTGCAGTGGTTCGATCATCCACAGCGCGCGATCGACCTGCAGGACACCTACCAGCAGCTGCACCTGCAGCTGCGCCAGGACGCGTCGGCCCGCGCGGCCGATGCGGTGGCCGAGCTGCTGGCGCGCAAGGCCGCGGCGTGAGCCGGCGCCACGCGGCGGCGGCCTCGCTGGCGCTGTTCGACGGGGCCGCGATGGCCACGGTGGCACCGCGTTACGTGGCCGGGGTGGACGAAGCCGGTCGCGGTCCGTTGGCCGGGCCGGTCGCGGTGGCGGCCGTAGTGTTCTGCCCGGACCGGCCGCGTTTGAACGGGCTGGACGATTCCAAGCAGCTGACCGCGGCACGCCGCGATGCGTTGTTCGACAAGATCCAGGACCGCGCGTTGGCCTTCCACGTGGTGATGGTGGAGGTGGGCGAGATCGATGCGCTGAACATCTACCAGGCCACGATGCTGGGGATGCGGCGCGCAGTGGAGGGCGTTGCACACGTGGCGCAGTTCGCGCGGATCGACGGCAATGTGGTGCCCAAGGGGCTGCCTTGCCCCGCCCAGGCGCTGGTGGGTGGGGACGGGCTGGACCGGGCAATCATGGCGGCGTCGATCCTGGCCAAGGTGACGCGCGATCGTTTCATGCTGGATCTGCACGCACAGCACCCCGAGTACGGGTTCGATCAGCACAAGGGGTATGGGACGCCGGCGCATCTGGCCGCGTTGCGCAGTCATGGGCCTTGTCCACAGCATCGGCGGAGTTTTGCGCCGGTTCGCGCGTGTTTTGAGGTGGTGTAGGTTTTTTTTATGCTGCACATGGCCTGGGCGGGAGCCACAGCCACAGCCACAGCCACAGCCACAGCCACAGCCACAGCCACAGCCACAGCCACAGCCACAGCCGATTGCCGGTTGCTCACTGTTGGGGCGGTACGGTTGGGTTGGCGGGACACGCCGCAAGTACGTCCGTGTAGGCTCCGCCACCGCATCCATGCGGTGGAGGGTCCCGCCAACCCAACCGTACCGCCCCTCGACAGACCACCGGTGGCCTGGGGGACAGCAGCTTTTCCTCTTCGAGGGCGTTGTCTGTGGATTCGGGATCGGGACTTCGGCCTCGGATTTGAAGATTGGGTAATTCGGTAATTCGGTAGTGGGGGTATCGGGGTTTTGTCGTAGGTGCCGAGCCTTGCTCGGCACTACCCTCCCCCCACTCGACCCACCCAAACGCCTTGCTATTGCTCCGGCTCCGGCTCCGGCTCCGGCTTCGCTGTCGCCTTGGCTCCTGCTCGCCCATGGGCCCAGGTGCACTATCGGGGGGTGGGGGAGGCAGGGTTGCGGGACCCTCCACCGCATGGATGCGGTGGCGGAGCCTACACGGACGTACTTGCGGCGTGTCCCGCGACCCTGCCTCCCCCGCCCCAGCCCCAAGGCACCCGCACACCGGGCTCGTAGCCGTTGACGTAGCCGTTGACGTTGAACTTGACCTCAAGCCTCGAAAAAAACAAAAACCAACCTGAACCCCACAACCCACCCCGCCCCCCGTAACACCCCTGTCAAGCCTTGTTCGGTCCGGCCCGCGCCGCTACCCTGACCGGGCATTACATTGGCCCGGCATGTCCACTTCCCGTTTCGTACATCTCCACGTCCACACCGAGTTTTCGCTGGCGGATTCGACCATCCGTGTCCCGGCGAAGCCGGAGCAGGCTGACCCGAAGAAGGCAAAGCAGGCCAACCTGCTCAGTCGCGCCGTCGAACTGAAGCTGCCCGCGCTGGCAGTGACCGACCTGAACAACCTGTTCGCCCTGGTCAAGTTCTACAAGGCGGCCGAAACCGTGGGCATCAAGCCCATCGCCGGCGCCGACATCATGATCGCCGAGGAGGGCATGACCCCGTGGCGCATGACCCTGTTGTGCCGCGACCGCGAAGGGTACCTGAGCCTGTCCCGGCTGCTGACCCGTGCCTGGATGGAAGGCCACCGCCCCGAGGGCGGCGTCGCCGTGCATCCGGACTGGCTCAAGGCCGGCTGCCACAACCTGTTTGCGTTGGCCGGCCGCGACAGCCTGGCCGGGCGCCTGGCCAACGACGGCCGCCACGACCTGGCCGAGCAGCAGCTCGCCGACTGGCAGCGCGTGTTCGGCGATGGCCTGCACCTGGAACTGACCCGCACCGGGCGCGACGGCGAAGAAGCCTTCAACCAGTTCGCCCTGCTCGCCGCCGGCCAGCGCGGCCTGCCGGTGATCGCCAGCAACGACGTGCGCTTCCTGCAACCGGAGGATTTCGCCGCCCACGAGGCGCGCGTGTGCATTTCCTCCGGGCGCGTGCTGGATGACCCCAAGCGCCCGCGCGACTACAGCGACCAGCAGTACCTCAAGTCCGCCGAGGACATGTGCGCGCTGTTCGCCGACATTCCCGACGCGATCGACAACACGCTCGCGCTGGCCGAACGCTGCAACATCGAAATGCGCCTGGGCACCTACTTCCTGCCCAACTACCCGGTGCCCGAAGACGAAACGCTGGACAGCTGGATCTGCAGCGAAGCGCGCAAGGGCCTGGAAGCGCGCCTGGAAAAGAACCCGCTGGCCGAAGGCAAGACCCGCGCCGACTATTTCGAGCGCCTGGAATTCGAGCTGGCCACCATCATCAAGATGGGCTTCCCCGGCTACTTCCTGATCGTGGCCGACTTCATCCAGTGGGGTAAGAACCAGGGCATCCCGATCGGACCTGGCCGTGGTTCCGGTGCCGGCTCGCTGGTGGCCTGGGCGCTGCAGATCACCGACCTGGACCCGATTCCGTACAACCTGCTGTTCGAGCGGTTCCTCAACCCCGAACGCGTGTCGATGCCCGACTTCGACATCGACTTCTGCATGGACCGCCGCGACGAAGTCATCGACTACGTGGCACGCAAGTACGGCCGCGAGCGCGTCAGTCAGATCATCACCTACGGCACCATGGCCGCCAAGGCCGTGGTGCGCGACTCCGGGCGTGTGCTCGGCTTCCCGTATGGTTTGGTGGACGGCGTTTCCAAGCTGATCCCCAACATCCTGGGCATCTCGCTCAAGGATGCGATGGGCGAAGGCAAGGATTCGGAAATGGCCTCGCCGGAGCTGATCCAGCGCTACCAGAACGAAGACGACGTCCGCGACCTGATCGACCTGGCCCGCCAGCTCGAAGACCTCACCCGCAACGCCGGCAAGCACGCCGGTGGCGTGGTGATCGCGCCCGAGCCGCTGGCCGAATTCTGCCCGCTGTTTGCCGAACACGACGAAGGCGGCCGTGGCCGCAACCCGGTCACCCAGTTCGACAAGAACGACGTCGAAGAAATCGGCCTGGTCAAGTTCGACTTCCTTGGCCTGCGCACGCTGACGATCATCGACTGGGCGGTCAAGGCGATCAACAAGCGCCACGAACGCGCGGGCATTCCGCCGGTGGACATCACCGCGCTGCCGCTGGACGACGTGGCCACCTACAAGGACATCTTCGCCAACGGCAATACCGGCGCGGTGTTCCAGTTCGAATCCTCGGGCATGCGCCGCCTGCTCAAGGACGCACGCCCCGACCGTTTCGAAGATCTGATCGCGCTGGTGTCGCTGTACCGCCCCGGCCCGATGGACCTGATTCCCTCCTTCAATGCGCGTAAGCACGGGCAGGAAGAAATCATCTACCCCGATCCGCGCACCGAAGCGATCCTGAAAGACACCTACGGCATCATGGTGTACCAGGAGCAGGTGATGCAGATGGCGCAGATCGTGGGCGGTTACTCGCTCGGCGGCGCCGACCTGCTGCGCCGCGCGATGGGCAAAAAGGTGCCGGCCGAAATGGCCAAGCACCGCGAAATCTTCCGCGAAGGTGCGGCCAAGGATGGGGTCAGCGAGGCCAAGGCCGACGCGATCTTCGACCTGATGGAAAAGTTTGCCGGCTACGGCTTCAACAAATCCCACGCCGCCGCCTACGCGCTGGTCAGCTACCAGACCGCCTGGCTCAAGCGCCATTACCCGGCCGAGTTCATGGCGGCCACGCTGTCCTCGGACATGGACAACACCGACAAGGTGGTCGGCTTCCTGGCCGAGGTGCGCAACCTGGGCTTGACCGTACAGCCGCCGCGCGTGAACGATTCGGCCTACATGTTCGAAGCCGCCAGTGCCGACACCATCGTGTACGGCCTGGGCGCGATCAAGGGCGTGGGCCAGGGCGCGTGCGAAGCGGTGGTGGACGAGCGCCAGCGCGGCGGGCGTTACGAATCGCTGCTGGATTTCTGCATGCGCGCCGAGTCCGGCAAGCTCAACCGGCGCACCCTGGAGGCGATGATCAACTGCGGCGCGATGGACGGCCTGGGCAAGAACCGCGCCTCGTTGATGCTGCAGTTGCCCGAAGTCCTCAAAGCCACCGACCAGATCACCCGCGAGAAAGCGGCCGGGCAGAACTCGCTGTTCGGCGCGCCCAGCCCACAGGCCACCGCGCAGCAGCTGGACCTGCCCGAAGCCAAGGAATGGGCGCTGGGCCAGCTGCTCGATGGTGAACGCGACACGCTGGGCTTCTACCTCAGCGGGCATCCGTTCGATCCTTACGCAGACGACGTCAAGGAACTGGTCGGCACCGACCTGGGCATGCTGGAGCGGCTGATCCCGCCGGCCCGCCCCGGCAAGGACGGCGAGAAACGCGCATGGCGCCAGGAAACCCCGGTGATCCTGGCCGGCCAGGTGGTCGGCGTGCGCCGCAAGGGCGAAAGCCAGGTGTTCATGCAGCTGGAAGACAGCAAGGGCCGCGTGGAGTGCAGCGCGTTCACCGATGGCCTGGCCGAGTTCGGCCACCTGATGACCAAGGACCGCATCCTGATCGTCAAGGGCGGCCTGCGCGAAGACGAATTCAATGGCGGCTACGCGCTGCGCATCCGCCAGTGCTGGGACTACGAAGAGGTCTGCGCCAACTACGCCACGCGCCTGTCGCTGCGCGTGGACCTGCGCCAGGACGGCCCGGTGTGGGCGCGCGTGAACGCCCTGCTCGACCGCCACCGCCCCGGCCGCACGCCGCTGCGCATGGACCTGCTGCTGGGCTCCGAACACGGCCCGGTGGCCGGCATGCTGGACGTGGGCGGCGACATCGCCGTGCGCGTGGACAGCCAGCTGGTTGACGCCTTGCGCGCCGACCCCGCCGTGCGCACCGTGAAGGTGCGTTACAGCCCGCCCTGGGCAAACTGATTCGGTTGCACCGCTGCACCGTTCTTCCGCTACACGACAGGTAACAGGTTTTGATCAATCGCTTCGTCGGGCTGCTGCTGGCCGCCCTCGCCCTCAGTGGCTGCTCCAGTCCGTCCCAGACCTTCGAGATCGACAACCCGGGCGACACCCCGCTGACCCTGCGCATCGACGGCAACGAACTGCCGATCGCCGCGCACGCCTCGCGCCCGGTCAAGCTGCGGCCCGGTGAGCACCACCTGCAGACACCGGCGCTGGGCCAGGTACGTTTCATCGTGTACGCGCGCGGCAAGGGCGGGCTGATCAACCCGACGCTGGGCGAGTATGTGATCGCCAACGAGATCTACGTCACCGACGCAGACAAGCTCAAGCACTTTGGCACCGTGGACAACCACATCGAACTGGGCGGGGTTGGTTTCGACGGCCCGTACCTCAAGACCCACGCGCTGTTCATCGACCAGGCCTGGACCTTCGGCGTGCGCGAGCCGTTCCCCGACGAACAGACCGTGGCCCACGTGGACCAGAGCGGCGGCAGGATCAGCCGCAAGATCTTCACCGCTGCCGATTTCATCGATTACGTGGAAACCAGCAGCGGCCAGCCCGGCGCCTACCGGCGGCAGCAGCCGGCCGGCTACCAGGCGCCGGCCTACACACTGGAGCCCGCCCCGGCCGCCCTGCACGCGCTGGACCCCGCCTTCGAACGGCATGCCGCGCCGCTGCGCGAACTGTATGGGCGCTACCTGACAGCCACCACCGCCGACGCCCAGCTGCAACTCCAGCAGGAGACCTTCCAGGCGCAGATGGCCTTCACGGCGGCCACCGCCGCGCTCGGTGCCAGCCTGCCGGTGGAGGCCAACGAGGCCTACAACGCCTTCGTCCAGACCCGCAGCAGCGTGATGGGCAGCGCCGCCCTGGTCGTGCCCTGAGTTGACTGGCGCGCCCCGCCCCGCTGCGCTACCGTCGGTTTCCAGACGACGGCGTACGGGGCTTTTCGGCGCATTCGGCTACACTTTCCCTCTTTACCTCACAACGGCTTCCGATGAATCCGAACTACCTCGACTTCGAGCAACCCATCGCTGATCTGGAGGCGAAGATCCAGGAACTGCGCAGCGCCAGCGCCGGTCCTGCGGTCAATGTCGAGGCCGAGGTGCACGCCCTGCAGGACAAACTGCGGGTGCGCACTGCGCAGATCTTCCGCAACCTGTCCTCGTGGCAGGTGCTGCAGCTGGCCCGGCATCCCTCGCGCCCCTACACCGCCGACTACATCCGCATCTTCTGCGATGAGTTCCAGGAGCTGGCGGGCGACCGCGCGTTTGCCGACGACAAGGCCATCATGGGCGGCCTGGCCCGCATCGGTGGCCGTTCGGTGATGCTGATCGGCCATCAGAAAGGCCGCGACACCAAGGAAAAGATCAAGCGCAACTTCGGCATGCCCAAGCCGGAAGGCTATCGCAAGGCGCTGCGCCTGATGAAGATGGCCGAGCGTTTCGGCCTGCCGGTGCTGACCCTGATCGACACGGCCGGCGCATGGCCGGGCATCGATGCCGAATCGCGCGGGCAGTCCGAAGCGATCGCGCGCAACCTGCTGGAAATGGCCGAACTGAAGGTGCCGGTGATCTGCACGGTGATCGGTGAAGGCGGCTCCGGCGGCGCACTGGCGCTGGGCGTGGGCGACCGCACCGTCATGCTGGAATACAGCGTGTATTCCACCATCACCCCGGAAGGCTGCGCCTCGATCCTGTGGAAGGACGCCGGCAAGGCCAAGGATGCAGCCGAGCAGCTGGGCATGACCGCCCCGCGCCTGAAGAGCCTTGGCCTGATCGACAAGATGGTGCGCGAGCCGACCGGCGGCGCGCACCGCAATCCCAACCAGATGGGCAAGCGCCTGAAGGCCGTGCTGCTCAATGAGCTGGACGAACTGCAGAAGCTGTCGGTGGATGAACTGCTGGCCAAGCGCTACACGCGCCTGCGCAGCTACGGCACCTACGAGACGGTCTGACCCGGCTACCCGGTCGATCAGACGAAAAAAAGCCGGACGCGAAAGCGCCCGGCTTTTTTGCATGCGGCGATCCTCGCAGACCCGCGTGGACCCAACGTTGCTCGGCTGCCCGACGTAGCGCCGACCGCGGGTCGGCTGCCGTGGCTCAGAACGGCTTGGCCAGCACCAGCCATACCACCACGATGAACAGCACCAGCGGCAGTTCATTGAACCAGCGCAGCGCGCGCGAGGACGGCAGCAGCTTGCCGTGCACATTGCCCTTCAACAACCGCCCGGTCCAGGTGTAGTACACCAGCAGCAGCACCACCAGGCCCAGCTTGGCATGCAGCCAGCCGGCGGCCCCGGGCGCCACCATCGTCGGGAAATCGGGGATCACCTTGTACCCCAGCCACAGCACCAGGCCCAGGACCAGCGCCAGGCCGAACATCATGTGGCCGAACCTGTACAACCGCAGGCCCATCAACTGAAGGCGCTCGGTCACCGGCAACTGCCCGGCGGTCTCGCTGAGGTTGACCAGGATCCGCGGCAGGTAGAACACCGCCGCCATCCAGGCCACCACGAACAGCAGGTGGAAGGTCTTGACCCAGTAATAGCTCTGCATGCGCTCGCTCCGGCGGCTGGCGTAGGTTGGCCGCCATTCTCGCACGCCCCGGTAGAGCTCCCCCGGCGGCTGGCGCGACCAATCGCCACACCGCAACCACGCATCGACGCGTGCTACGCCGTACGATAAGCGCCGTTTTCACCCACGTGCATACCACTATGGACAAGACCTACGACGCCGCCTACTTCCAGCGCTGGTACCAGGCCGACCAGGCCGGTGGCGCCGCGCGCCTGGCACGCAAGGTCGCCCTGGCCGTTGCCGCGGCCGAGTACTACCTGGAACGCCCGATCCGCAGTGTGCTGGACATCGGCTGTGGCGAAGGCGCCTGGCGTGCGCCGCTGCTCAAGCTGCGCCCGCGCGTGCAGTACCTGGGCTTTGACAGCAGTGAATACGCCATTCACCGCTACGGCCGCAGCCGCAACCTGCACCTGGCCAAGGTCGGCGACTTCGCGTGGCTGCGCCCGTGCGCCCCGGTCGACCTGCTGGTGTGCTCGGACGTGATGCACTACGTGCCCAGCCGCGAGCTGCGCCCGGCGCTGGCCGGTCTGGCCGAATTGACCGGCGGGGTCGCCTTCCTGGAAGCCTTCAGCGCCGAGGACGAATTCGATGGTGACCACCAGGGATTCCAGGCCCGATCGGCGCGCTGGTACCGCAGCAACCTGAAGCAGGCCGGTTTTACCGCGCTGGGCTCGCACTGCTGGCTGGCCCCGGCGCTGGCCGGACACGCGGCCGCACTGGAACGCGGTGACCGCTGAATCTCGATAACAAATGAGACAGCCTGCGTATTAACGCGCCGATCCCGTCGGTAGGCTATGCTGCGCGGCAACATAAGACCATACATATTCGGACGTCATGCTATATCAGCTGCATGAGTTGACCCGCAACCTGCTCGCCCCGTGGGTGCACCAGGCCCAGGCCAACGCGAAGTTCTTCGCCAATCAAGGTCACTGGTGGTCGCAGATGCCGGGCGCCGATCGCCTGTCGGCGGTCAACGAACTGTTCCATCGCATCGGCAAGGATTACGAGAAGCCCGAGTGGGGCATCAACGAAATCGACGTCGATGGCGAGCGCGTGCCGATCGTGGTGCACGAGGAAGTGAGCAAGCCGTTCTGCAAGCTGTTGCGCTTCAAGCGCCACAGCAACGAAGCCGAGCAACTGCACACCATGCTCAACCAGCCGTTCGTGCTGGTGGTGGCACCGTTGTCGGGCCACCATGCCACGCTGCTGCGCGATACCGTGCGCACCCTGCTGCGCGACCATCGCGTGTACGTCACCGACTGGGTGGATGCACGCATGGTGCCCGGCAGCGAAGGCGACTTCGGGCTGGATGACTACATTGCCTACGTGCAGGAATTCATCCGCCACCTGGGCGCTGAAAAGCTGCACGTGGTCAGCGTGTGCCAGCCCACCGTCCCGGTGTTGGCCGCGGTGTCGCTGATGGCCAGCCGCGGTGAACCCACGCCGCGCACGCTGGTGATGATGGGCGGGCCGATCGATGCGCGCTGCAGCCCCACCGCCGTGAACAACCTGGCCACCCAGAACCCGCTGTCGTGGTTTGAGAACAACGTGATCCACACCGTGCCGGGCACCTACCCGGGCGCGGGTCGCCGGGTGTATCCGGGCTTCCTGCAACATGCCGGTTTCCTGTCGATGAACCCGAGCCGGCACTTCAGTTCGCACTGGGATTTCTATGCCGACCTGGTCAAGGGCGACATGGAAGATGCCGACGCGCACCGTCGTTTCTACGACGAGTACAACGCGGTGCTGGACATGCCGGCCAAGTACTACCTGGACACCATCGAGGTGGTGTTCCAGCAGTTCCTGCTGCCGCGCGGCGAGTGGGTGGTCAATGGCGAACGGGTGGACCCGGCCGCGATCACCGGCACCGCGCTGCTGAGCATCGAAGGCGAGCTGGACGACATCGCCGGGCTGGGCCAGACCGAAGCGGCGCAGGCGCTGTGCAGCGGTATTCCGGCCGAGCACCGCGAGCATTTCATCGTCGAGGGCGCCGGCCACTACGGCATCTTCAGCGGCCGCCGCTGGCGCGAAACGGTGTACCCGAAGGTGCGTGACTTCTTCGCCGCCCATGCGCAGCCGGCCAATGCGAAAGTGAAAAAAGCCGCCAAGATCGCCAGCAACGTCACCCCGTTGCGGCGCAAGGCGGGCTAAGACCGCCTTGCCATTGCGTGCGGCGCAGCCGCATCGCATCCGGTAGTGCCGGCCGCTGGCCGGCTCCTCGTCCATCCTGCATTGCCTGGAGCCGGCCAGCGGCCGGCACTACCGGGTTTCGTTCTGTGTTGCCTGGAGCCGGCCAGCGGCCGGCACTACCGGGTTTCGTTCTGCATTGCCTGGAGCCGGCCAGCGGCCGGCGATACCGGGTCTCGTTCTGCATTGCCTGGAGCCGGCCAGCGGCCGGCATTACCGGGCTGCGTTCACCGGGTAACCGGATCTACAGCCGCACCAGCAGGTGCTTGGCCATCATGGCGTGCAGGTGGCCGATGCCACGTGCCAGGTGCAGGGTGACAAACAGCAGCAGCACCCCGGCCACCGCCAGCAGCGGCGTCGCCCACAGCGACAGCATCTGCTCGCCATCGATGTAGATGCCCGGTCTTTCACCGGTGAACAACGCGGCAACCGGTGCCCAGATGAAGCTCAACGAGATCGACAGCAACGTCACCGCGATGGTGAAGTACACGATGCCCAGCGGCAGCATCAGCACGAAGTACAGCAGGGTCAGCCAGGTCCGGCCATCGGTGAACATGTCGCCGATGCGCTGCAGCCAGCTGCGGCTGCGGTCGGAGTAGGTCGGGCGGCGCGGCATGCGTTCGCCCAGCAGCGCTTCCACCAGCCGCCCTTCCAGCAACGCCAAACCGCGCACCGAGCCGAAGAACAGCACGGTGATCGGAATGCCGATGATAAGCACCAGCAGACCCAGCGACAGCGACAGCCCGGTCACCACCCACGTAAAGAAGAACGTACCGGTAGCCAGCGACAACAGCATGTAGAACAGCGCGCCGTAGGTGCGTGCTTCCAGCGCCACGCCGAAGAAGCGGGCCAGCACCGAACGTGGCTTGGCCGTGGCCGGTGGCGGCGTGCCGACAGTTGCAGCGGCCGCCGCGCCTGCCACGCCACCGGCCACCACCGCTCGCCGCACGGGCGCGGCACCGGCACTGGGCGTGCGCAGCGCGCGGTTCACGGTGATTTCGGTTTCGCGGTAGATCTCGGCCACCTCTTCCGGCGCACCGTAGCTGCCGGCAACGTCGGCGATCACCTCCGCCTCGCTGCGACCGGGCTGTGCGGCCAGTTCCGACCGCAGGTATTCCTCGGCGTCGTACAGGGCGTCCTGCACCATTGCCGGGTCGGCGTCGTGCAGGGCCGCACGCAGCTGCGCCAGGTAGTGCGGGATGGTGGTGGGCAGGGCGCTGCCCGTCATGGTCTGGTCGTTCATTGCAGTACCCCCTCCAACACGGAATCGACGGAATCTCGGGTGGCGCGCCAGGCCTGGGTCCACTGCTCCAGCACCTGGCGGCCGTGTTCGTTGATGCGGTAGTAGCGTCGCGGCGGTCCGGCCATCGACGGTTCGACATGGCTTTCCAGCAACCCGGCCCCTTCCAGGTTGCGCAGCACCGGGTACAGCGCGCTTTGCTTGCCGCTCAGCACGCCCTCGCCGACCCGCTCCAGCTCCTTGGCGATCAGATACCCGTACAGCGGCTCACCGGCCTTGGCCAGTACGGCCAGCAGTGCCAGCGATACGGTGCCGGCGCTGAGTTCTTTCTGGAACTTCTTGAGGTGTGCCTCGTGGTCGCTCATGGCGTTCTCCAACTAGCGTGGAGTCAACACTAGTGTGAAGTCCGGTATAGCGAATGTGCCCTTAGTCACCGTGCCGGTTGGGACAGCAGCCGGTCAGTGGCGGCGGAGTGCCGCCGTCATCACCGCGCTGGATGCCGGGCCCAGCCAGGGCGCGCACGCAGCGACCTGCGTCAGCAACGCCTCGCGCTGGAGGGCACCCAGGGGTGCATAACGCCCGCTGTCGTCGACCCAGTCGGCCACGAGCTGCCCGCGCCAGGCCTCGGGCAGGGTCGCCTGCGGCAACAAGGCCAGCACGAGCTGCAGGCGCCGCCAGTGCGACAGCTCGGCAAGCAGCCGTGCCAGGGTGGCCTGGCGGCCGGCGTCCAGCGTGCCGGTCGCCCACAGCGCCTGGACCGTGGGCACGTCCAGCAGGATCTGGCCCTGCACCACCGCCTCACGCAGGACCCGCATGATCCGACCGTTGCCGCCCGCCAGCGCCATGGCCAGCACCGCAGGCGCCTCGATGCCGCCGGCGCGTACCAGGCCGCGTACGGCGTGCCAGCGCACCGTACCGATGGCCTCGGGCATCCAACGCAGGAACCGTGGGGCATCCTCCGCTTCGGCGCGATCTGCCAGCGCGGCCAGCGCCGCGATCGGGGGCCGGTCGATGGCCGCATCCAGCGCCTGTCGCCAATACGGCAACGGCGAGGTCGCCAGCCGCTCGCCGAGCACGAACGCCGCCACCGATCGCACCGCGGCCGAGCGGTCCAACAGGTGCGCGTGCACGGTCTGGATCCAGCCCTCTCCCTGTGCAGCAACGCAGGCGCGCAGTGCTTCGCGCCGCACCGGCGCATGCGGCGACTGCAAGCCGCGCCGGGCGATCGTCTCGCACGCAGCGTCCGGCCCGGTGCGCAACGCGTGGCGGATCGCGTGCAGGGCGATCTCCGGATGGCGGTCGGCGATGGCGCTGAAGGCCAATCCGTCGGCCCACGGCAGCGCGGCTTCCAGCACCCAGCGATGCGCCCATACGCGCACTGCATTGTCATCGCTGCACAGCAGCGCCTGCAGCACCGCCTGTTGCGCGGGCTGCTTCAACCAGCCGTACACGGTGGCCTCGAACCAGGCCACATCGAGCCGCCCGCGTGCCTGCAGGCGCAGCACCAGCGACCAGCTGGCCACCACCTCATCAACCGTGCAGGTGTCGAGCAACACCGGCACCGCCGCCTTGGCATGCGCGCAGACGTGCGGCGACCAATCCACGCTGCGGATGAGCGCGGCACACAACGACAGGCGCCCCGGCGCGTGGACAAGGCGTTGCACCGCCACGGCGCGCAGATGGCCATTGCGCTGTGCGCAGGACAGCCACAACAGCGCCTGCACCAACGGGGTACCCAGCACTGCCACGTCGGTCGCCGGCACCTCGTTCTGCGGCCACTGCTGGAAACTGGTGGAATCCCAGTAGCGCAGTCGCTGGTCCAGCTCGAACAGGTGGACGGCCGCCACGTCGGTCAGCAGCGTCTCGGGGGCGTCGTGCGGGGCGTTGGCCCAGCCACAGCCCTGCAGGGCCAGCTGGATCAATCGCCGCGCGTGCGCGGTGGCGGCATCGCGCGTGGATGCCGAGGGAGAAGAAGCCGTGCTCAACATGCTCATGTCGCTCCTGACGATACCGATCCTGTGCGGGCCATGGGGTGCGACGCGCGATGCAGCGCGCTGGTCCGAGCGCAGAGACTATTGCAGAATCGAGGCTTCCGCATCGAGGGTCTGCCATGTCGCCACGTCGTCCTGCCCTGCTCGCCCTTGCCCTGGCCTGCGCCCTGCCCGCGCTGGCCAGCGCCGCCACGCCCTACCGCAGCCCGCAGCAGATTCTGGATGCCTCGCCGGCCAGCGATTGGCGCACGCCCGATCCGGCCAACGTGCTGTACATGAACCTGCCTGCCGGCCGGGTCACCATTGAACTGGCACCGGCGTTCGCGCCGCAGCACGTGGCCAACATCCAGACGCTGGCGCACGAGCACTTCTGGGACGGAGAGACGATCTACCGGGTGCAGGACAATTTCGTGGTGCAGTTCGGCGATATCGATGCCGACGACGCGGCCAAGGCCAAGCCATTGGGATCGGCCAAGCGCGCACTGCCCGCCGAGTTCCAGCGCGACAGCAACGGGCTGAAGGTGAGCGTGCTGCCCGACCGCGATGGCTGGGCCGACCAGACCGGGTTTGTCGACGGGTTCGCCGTGGGCCAGGACCGGCAGGACGGCAAGACCTGGCTGGCGCATTGCTACGGCACGCTGGGGGCGGGGCGCAGCAACGAAGAAGACAGCAGCATCGGCGCAGAGCTGTACGTGGTGACCGGGCAGTCGCCGCGCCAGCTGGATCGCAACATCACCGTGGTGGGCCGGGTGCTGGAAGGCATGGAGCTGTTGAGCGCGCTGCCGCGCGGACCGGCGCCGATGGGCTTCTATGCCGATGCGGGACAGCGCTTGCCGATCCGTTCGATCCAGCGCGCCAGCGATGTGCCGGCGGCGCAGCGGCCGAAGCTGGAGGTGCTGCGCACCGAGTCGAAGACGTTTGCCGAGGTGGTGGAGGCGCGACGCAACCGGGTGGATGATTTCTACAAGCGCCCGGCGGGGCATATTGATCTTTGCAATATTGC
>JAHREJ010000008.1 GCA_021733645.1 Bacillus subtilis subsp. subtilis
CTCTACACATACGACGAAGCGTCGCATCCAGCTCCAAGCCGTCAGCGTGCATGTTTGCCCGTACCACTCACACCGATCGGCTGGTACCTGTCGCGAACCGTCCAGCACGCCATCGTTCGCCTTTGAGCAGGCGCTGACCTGGTCCAGTTCTGAAGCCGCTCCACTGCGTTGCGATAACAGCCTGATTACCAGCCGTGATGGATATGCGGCTGGTACACGGCTATGGAGATTCGAAGGCACTCGTCCAAACGCGGCGTGATTGCGGACACCGATTCGTCCTGTGACGTGGGTCATTGACGTCTGCCATGCACGGCGCCAACACTGCCGGGCCTACGTTGCCTCGACCGCTTTCCATGTCCGAACACGATTGTTTCGTCTTTCCCGCTGCACCGCATCTGCCGGGACCGGACCTGCGTGCGCTGGAACAATGGATGCTGCATGCACGCATCCTGCTTCCGCCGGTGGGGGAAGCGGTGCCGCTCCATGCGTTGCACATCCTCAGCCATGCGATTTCCCGGCATCCAGGTGCCAACGGCTGGATCCACTGCCCGACGTGGCAGTGCGCGGCCGATGTAGTGGCCGGCCACATCATCGCAGGTAACCTGCCAGCGTCATTGCAGATGGACCGAAGCGGAAGCGTTGAAGCGTGCGTGGAGCATCTGAGGGACCACGGCATCGTGCTGGACCCTGCGGCACTGTTCGACAAGCACGAGGAGTGCACTTGGTACAGTCCGCTTTACCGGGCGGGCCCCGGCATGCGAGTACTTTATCCAGACGGCTGCCTTGACGACCTTGAACAGCTGAGCATCCGTTTGTTCCAGGTACGCAGTGGCTGCCCGCCGTTTGTCGTGGCGGGAGAAGGCACAGTGCCGCCCCGTGTACCGGGAGAGCTAGACGACCGTGAAGACTTCCCACCGTTTGGCAGTTATGTCGATTTCATCGGCGCGGCTTACGAAGACATCCACGTGCAGTGGACCCCGCCCGGCGCCGTGGCAAGCTACCGCATTCTTGACTTGGACTGGCACGCGGGCATGGGCATCGGCTGGCATTTCATCCAGTTCGAGGGCGGAACCGGTCATGACATGGAACAATTCATTCATGCCATCAGCACCCGGTGCGGCCAACGCATGCAAGTGGCCCATCGCCACCTATGAGGAGGTGCGTTGACCACAAAAAACCCGGCGACCGCCGGGTTTTTATTGAAGCGCGATGCATCAGCAATCAGAAGCTCATATCAAACGACACTTCGCCCTTCACGCCCACCTGGTAGGCCGAGGAGCGGCGTTCGAAGAAGTTGGTCAGTTCCTGCACGTCCTGCAGTTCCATGAAGCTCAGCGGGTTGCGCACGTTGTACTTGCGCTCCATGCCCAGGCGGTGGAAATGGTTGTCGGCGCAGTGCTGCAGGTACTGGCGCATGTCGCGGGTGGAGATGCCGGCCACGCCACCAGACAGCACGTCCTCGGCGAACTGCACTTCGCATTCGATCGCTTCGGCCAGCATGTCATACACCTGCTGCTTCATCGCATCGTCGAACAGGTCCGGCTCTTCCTCGCGGATCACGTCCACGCATTCGAAGGCGAACTCCATGTGCGCGCTCTCGTCGCGGAACACCCAGTTGGTGCCCGAGGCCAGGCCGTTGAGCAGGCCGCGCGAACGGAAGTAGTACACGTAGGCGAAGGCGGCAAAGAAGAACAGGCCTTCGATGCAGGCGGCAAAGCAGATCTGGTTGAGCAGGAACTGGCGGCGCTCGTCGCGGGTTTCGATGCGGCGCAGGTCCTGGATCGAGTCGATCCACTTGAAGCAGAAATCGGCCTTCTTCTTGATCGAGTCGATGTTCTCCACCGCCGCGAACGCTTTGACGCGCTCGTCCGGATCGGGCAGGTAGTTGTCGAGCAGGGTCAGGTAGAACTGCACGTGCAGCGCCTCTTCGTACAACTGGCGCGACAGATACATGCGCGCTTCGGGCGCGTTCAAGTGCTGGTACAGGTTCAGCACCAGGTTGTTGGACACGATCGAATCGCCGGTGGCGAAGAACGCAACCAGGCGGTGGATCAGGTGGCGCTCGCCCGGCGACATCTTGCTGTGCAGGTCGCTGATGTCGATCTGGAAATTGATTTCCTCGACGGTCCAGGTGTTCTTGATCGCGTTGCGATACATGTCATAGAACTGCGGGTAGCGCATCGGGCGCAGGGTCAGTTCAAAACCGGGATCGAGCAGCATCTGGCGTGGCGTGTCGGCCATGGGGGTTCCTTGATTCAGTTGGCAGCTTCCCGGTGGGGAAGCGTCGAAAGACCCGCGCGTGTGCGCGGCGGGCTTCCGGCACGGGGGCGTTGTGCACGCCTGCCGTGTCAGCGGTGTTTGGGGTACAGCGGCCGGACAGGGCCCGGAGTTCACGCGGTGTCGATCATTTTCCGTACCCACCAACGGTGGGTACCTACCGGGGTGCCGGCCCGTGGGCCGGCACGCCTTTTATTGGCACGCCTCGCAGCTTTCCGGGTTTTCCAGCGAGCAGGCCACGGCTTCGTCCGGGCTGAACACCTTTTCCGGCGCGGCATGCGAGCCCTGGCTGATCGTGGTCTTGGCGATCTTGGTGGCCGGGCGCGAGCGCAGGTAGTAGGTGGTCTTGATGCCCTGCTTCCAGGCGTACATGTACATGGAGGACATCGCGCCGATGTTCGGGCTTTCCATGAACAGGTTGAGCGAGGCGGACTGGTCGATGAACGCGCCGCGGTCGGCGGCCATGTCGATCAGCGAACGCATCGGCAGTTCCCAGGCGGTGCGGTAGATGTGGCGCAGGGTTTCCGGGATCTGGGCGATGCCCTGGATGGAGCCTTCGGCCAGCTTGATCGCATCGCGCATTTCCGGCGTCCAGTGGCCCAGCTTCTTCAGCTCGTTCACCAGGTAACGGTTGACCTGCAGGAAGTCGCCGGACAGGGTTTCGCGCTTGAACAGGTTGGACACCTGCGGCTCGACGCACTCGTAGCAACCGGCGATGGAGGCGATGGTGGCGGTCGGGGCGATGGCGATCAGCAGCGAATTGCGCAGGCCATGTTCCTGGATGCGCTCACGCAGGGCGTCCCAACGGGCGGTGTCTTCGGGCATCACGTTCCAGGCGTCGAACTGCAGTTCGCCACTGGCTGCGCGGGTGTCGGCAAACGACGGGTGCTTGCCGCGTTCCTGGGCCAGTTCGCACGAGGTTTCCAGGGCGTGGAAGTAGATCGCTTCGGCGATCTTCTTCGACAGCGCGCGGGCTTCGGCACTGTCAAAGGCCAGGCGCTTGCGGAAGAACACGTCCTGCAGGCCCATGCAGCCCAGGCCCACCGGGCGCCAGCGCAGGTTGCCGCGACGCGCGGTTTCGATCGGGTAGAAGTTCAGGTCGATCACGCGGTCGAGCTGGCGCACGGCCAGGCGCACGGTGTTGGCCAGCTTGTCGAAATCGAACTCGCCGTGGGCATCGAAATGGTTGCCCAGGTTGATCGAGCCCAGGTTGCACACCGCGGTTTCTTCGGCCGAGGTGATTTCCAGGATTTCGGTGCACAGGTTGGACAGGTGGATCACGTTGCCCGGACGCAGGGTCTGGTTGCTGGCGCGGTTGCACTTGTCCTTGAAGGTCATCCAGCCGTTGCCGGTCTCGGCCAGGGTACGCATCATGCGCGAGTACAGCTTGCGCGCGGGGATGGTGCGCTGGGCCTTGCCCTGGGCTTCGGCCTGCAGGTACGCCTGTTCGAAGGCTTCACCGAACAGGTCGGTGAACTCGGGCACCACGCTGGGATCGAACAGCGACCATTCCTGGTCGGTCTCCACGCGCTGCATGAACAGGTCGGGGATCCAGTTGGCCAGGTTCAGGTTATGCGCGCGGCGCGATTCGTCACCGGTGTTGTCACGCAGTTCGAGGAAATCCTCGATGTCGGCGTGCCAGGTTTCCAGATACACGCAGGCCGCGCCCTTGCGCTTGCCACCCTGGTTGACCGCGGCCACCGACGAATCCATGGTCTTCAGCCACGGCACGATGCCGTTGGAATGGCCGTTGGTGGACTTGATCAGCGAACCCCGCGAACGCACGCGCGAGTAGCTGACGCCGATACCGCCGCTGAACTTGGACAGCTGGGCGATGTCGCCGTACTTGGCGTAGATCGACTCCAGCGAGTCCTGCGGGGAGTCCAGCAGGAAGCACGAGGACAGCTGCTCGTGGGTGGTGCCGGAGTTGAACAGGGTCGGGCTGGACGGCAGGTAATCCAGGTTGCCCATGCGCTTGTACAGCGCCAGGGTTTCCGGCACGTCTTCGCTCAGCGCGCTGGCGATGCGCAGGAAGAACTGCTGCGGGGTCTCGATCACCTTGCGGGTGTGCGGATGACGCAGCAGGTAGCGGTCGTACAGGGTACGCAGGCCGAAGTAGTCGAAATGCAGGTCCAGCGACGGATCGATCGCGTCGTTGAGCTTGCGTGCGTTGATCTGCACAAAATCGAGCAGACGCGCGTTGATCAGGCCCACTTCGTGGCCACGACCGACCGACTGCGAGAACGCATGGATTTCCTGGCCGGACACTTCCTTGGCGATGAAGTTGGCCAGCAGGCGCGCAGCCAGGCGGCCGTACTCGGGTTCTTCACCGATCAGCAGGGCGGCGGTGCGGATGGAAAGCTCGTCCAGCTCCTGGGTGGTGGCGCCGTTGTACAGGCCGGAGATGGTGCGGGTGGCCACGCGCATCGGGTCCACCGCATGCAGGCCCTCGCAGCAACGCTGCACCGCGCGCACGATCTTGTTCAGATCCACCAGTTCGGTAGTGCCGTTGCGCTTGGTGACGCTCATGGCGTTGGCCGTGGGCGGCGAGGTCAGAAGGAACTCGCTTTCCTGCTCGGTGGCTGCGCTGGTTTCGGTGCTCACGGCGTTTTCCTCTTGGCGTGATTTGGGGTGGCACAGCGTCGCCTGCATGGCAGGCGCCGGACCGGCGCTTGGACTCTCAGAGTGGACCTGGGGCGTCGCATGGGCCGCGACAGCGCAGGCAAGCCTGCGGGCGGTTCCCCTGCGTCACCGGTCCTCTCCCCCTGAGAGTGGTGCGACCGATACCTCTAACGCTGTACGTGGAGCGGTTGTCAGTAGGTTTTCAGGCCATCGGCGTGAAGGCGATTCACCCGTCGACTTGTGGTCGGCGGGACCGACGGCCACAAGATAGTGGGGGTACCGGGGATCGTCAACGCCAAATGTAGTGAAAATGGGCAATCCCTTGCGGCGCAACGATCCGCCTTGGAGGGCGTCCGACGAACGGTTCCGACCTGTCGAAAGCGAGTGCGCAGTCAAGGCCGGAACGGCCATGTCGGGTGAGAAACAGGAACGCGATAAACAGAACACCGGTGCTCACCTGAACGTAACGAACCGACCGCGTTGCCGCCGGTCAGGGTGACTTCCGACCCGTGCCGGCACGTGCCGGGGGTGCGAGCCTGCAAGCCTCCCCCTTTGACGAGCCTGCCGCATGCGCCTGCCCCTGACTGGATGTCTGCTGCTGGGCCTGGCCGTGGCCCCCCCGGTGCACGCTGCGGAGAAGGAAGGCGTAGCGGACCTGTCGTCGCGCCAGTGCGGGGTGAGCACGCCCTACAACGTGCTGGTGGACAGTGGCGGCATCTGGCTGCGCCAGCCCGGCCAGGTGCCGGCGGAAATTTTCTTCCATGATGGCGAGCTCAACATCGACCGCACCCCGGTGCCGGTGAGCGCGGCCGACGCCCAGCGCCTGCGCCAGCTGGAATGGGGCACCCGGCAACTGGTACCGGCCGTGGCCGGGCTGGCCGGGCAGGTGGTGGACATCACCTTCGACGCGTTCAGTGCCACGGTGGAAATCCTCAGTGGCAGCAAGGGCAAGGCCCGGCAGGTGGCCAAGCTGCGGGTGGATGCCCAGGACTACGTGGACCGCACCCTGGGGCGCGGCATCTGGGAGCAGGCCGATTTCGGCGATGGCTTCGAACAGCGGGTGGAGCAGGCAGCCGAATCCATGGCCGATTCGCTGGCCCGGGGGGTGATGTGGTCGATGTTCACCGGCGGGGCGCAGCGCATGGAGGCGCGTGCCAACAAGGTGGAAGCGCAACTGGAGCGGACCATGGAAACCCGCGCCCGGGCACTGGAAGCGCAGGCGCAGGCGCTGTGCACCCAGGTGCTGGCGCTGGACCAGTTGCAGCAGGCGCTGGAGGTGCGCTACCAGGGCCGGCCGTTGGCGATGATGATGATGGACCGCAACGAGGACGCGCCGGCACCGCGTGAACAACCGCGCAGCGATGCGGTGGCATTGCCCCGGCCCTGACGGGCGACCGAGGCACCACGCAGGGCGTGGGGCTACGCCTTGTGCGGGGTGCCCAGGTACTCGGCGCTCTGCATTTCGATCAGGCGCGAGGCGGTGCGTTCGAAGGCACCCTGCAGGCGCGTGCCCGAATACAGGCCGATGGGGGTATCGGTGGCGGTACAGACCAGGTTGACGTGGCGGTCGTAGAGTTCGTCGATCAGGTTGACGAAGCGGCGCGCGGCATCTTCGTTGAGTTTGTCGAAGTGCGGGATGTCCCCCAGCAGCACGGTGTTGAACTCGTGCGCGATCTCGATGTAATCCGACGGGCCGCGCGGGCCTTCGCACAGCGCCTTGAAATCGAACCAGGCGATGCTCTTGCCGCGCGCGCGCACCGGAATCTTGCGGCCCTCGATTTCGATGTTGCCCGGCTTGGCCGGCTGGCCACCGCTGAGGTCGGCCCAGCGCTTGCCCAGCCACGCATCGCTGTTGGCATCGCGCGGGGCCTGGTAGACCGGTGAACGGGTCAGCGCGCGCATCCGGTAATCCTCGGTGCCTTCGGCATACAGCGCCACGCAATAGGTCTGCAGCAGGCCGATCGCCGGCAGGAAGCTGTCGCGTTGCAGGCCATTGAGGTACAGGTTTTCCACCGCGGTATTGGAGGTGGTGACCAGGGTCACGCCCTCGGCGAACAGGCGCTCGAGCAGCCGCGCCAGCAGCATGGCATCGCCGATGTCGGTGACGAAGAATTCATCCAGCACCAGCACGCGCAGCTTGGCGCGCCATTCCTGGGCAATCCGGGCCAGCGGATCGCTCTGCCCCTGGTGTTCGCGCAGGCGTTCGTGGATGCCACGCATGAAGCGGTGGAAGTGGGTGCGGTACTTCTGCTCGATCGGCAGGCCGTCGTAGAACAAGTCCACCAGGAAGGTCTTGCCGCGCCCCACCCCACCCCAGAAATACAGACCCTTGACCGGGTCGGGCTTCTTCCAGAACGCCGAGAGCCGGTCCAGCCAGCCGTCCTGGGCGCTGTCCACCAGCGCCAGGTGGATACGGTCCAGCTCGGCCAGGGCGGCGTGCTGGGCCGGGTCGTTCTGCCATTCGCCCCGGGTTACGCCATCGGCGTAGCGCTGCGACGGGGTCATTGCCTGTGCACTCATGCCGCGCTGCTGTCCGGGTGGGGCAGCCAATGCTTGACGCCGTGCGTGATTGCGCCGCGCAGGTCGATCAGCTTGCGGTGGAAGAAGTGGCTGGTATCGGGCATCCGCACCAGCGCGTGCGGCAGGCCCAGACCCTCCAGCCAGTCGAACACCGCCTGCGGGTCGACGATTTCGTCCTGCTCGCCCTGGATCACCAGCCACTGTGCCGGCGGCTGGATGCCGCTGAAGTCCCAGCGCCCGGCTGGCGGGGCGATCGACAGCAGCGCCTCCGGCTGCAGCGCGGCACTGGCCTTGAGCGACACGAACGCACCGAAGCTGAAACCGGCCAGCCACAGGCGCAGGTCCGGGCGCTGTTGGCGTACCCAGGCCACCACGGCGGCCAGGTCATCCTGCTCGCCGTTGCCGTGGTCGAACGCGCCGGCCGACGCGCCCACGCTGCGGAAGTTGAAGCGCACCGTGGTGATGCCCAACGCACGCAGGGTGGTGGCCATCATGGTCACTACCTTGTTGTGCAGGGTGCCGCCCTCGGTGGACAGCGGATGGCAGATCACCGCCACGACCGGCTGCGCCGGCACATCGTCGCCGGGCAGGTCGACGGCGACCTCCAGCGGGCCGACCGGACCGGCCAGGGTGAGGGTGCCGGACGCGGCAGGAAAGGTAGGGGCGTGGGGATTTTGCATGGCACCATGATAGCGTCCCCCGCCGCTGGCCTGTTTCCGCCCATGCTCTATCTCTCTTTGGCCGTGCTGTGCAGCGTGCTGGTGTCGGTGCTGCTCAAGCTGGCCGTGCGCCAGCGCCTGGACGTGGCGCAGATGGTCACCTGGAATTACCTGGTGGCCGCCACCCTCACCGCTGCCGTGCTGCAGCCACCGCTGGACAGCCTGCGCGCGCCGCACGCGCCGTGGCCGGCACTGGTGGCGCTGGCGGTGGTACTGCCATTGATCTTCCTGGTGCTGGGCCGCGCGGTGGCGGTGGCCGGCATCGTGCGCAGCGACGTGGCGCAGCGGCTGTCGCTGCTGCTGTCACTGCTGGCTGCATTCGTCTTCTTCGGGCAGACCGCCACGCCCTGGAAACTGGCAGGACTGGGCCTGGGGCTGGTGGCGATGGTGGCCATCAGCCTGCGCCCGCGTGGTGTGCCGGTGGAGGCCGGGCAAGGCAGTTGGCACTGGCTGCTGCGGGTGTGGCTGGGGTTTGCGGTGGTGGACATCCTGCTCAAGCAGGTGGCGCTGTCGGGCACCCCGGCGATGGCCGCGCTGCTGGCCTGCTTCAGCATCGCCTTCGTGCTGATGCTGGCCCTGCAGCTGTGGCGGCATGTCAGTGGGCGCAGCCGGCTGGCGTGGCGCAACCTCGCCGGCGGCGCGCTGCTGGGCCTGCTCAACGGCGCCAACATCCTGTTCTACGTGCTCGCCCACCAGGCGTTCCCGCACAGCCCGGCCACGGTGTTTGCCGGGATGAACATCGGCGTGGTGGTGCTGGGCGCGCTGGTCGGGGTGTTCGCCTTCGGCGAGCGCACCAGCGCGTGGAACCGGGCGGGGTTGGCGTTGGCGGTGGTGGCGATCGGGTTGATCGCGTTCGGGGGATGACGCGCGGCCGGGCGGCGCCCGGCGCGGCGTGCGTGACCGGGAGGTCATGCCGATCAGGTGAGCTGCCTCAGCGATCGAAGCCCAACAGCAGCGGGTCGTGGTCCGAGCTGCGCCACGGACCAGCTTCATTGCGATCGCGGTAGCCCACATCGTCGGCTTCGTCGGCATTGGTGTGCCATTCGGCCGCGCCGCGCAGGCGCGCGGCCATGCCCGGGCTGAGCAGGGCGTGGTCCAGGCGGCCGCTCATGCCGTTGTAGACGTAGCTGTAAGGGCGCTCGACCTTGGCCACGGCGAACGCGTCGCGCCAACCGGCGTCGTGCAGGCTGCGGATGGGGTCTTCCATGCCGTAGGCGTTGAAATCGCCCAGCAGTACCGCGTCGCTGCTGCCGATGCCGGTGGGGTCGGTGCGCAGCCACTGGTCGAGCCGCTTGGCCGATTCGACGCGGGTGGCATTCCAACAGGCCTGGTCGTCCTTCTGGTCGGCATCGGCGCCACTGGCCTCAGAGCAGCCCTTGGACTTGAAGTGGTTGGCCACCACCACGAACGGGGCACCCTTGCCGGCGCGGAAGGCCTGCGCCAGCGGCACCCGGCTGTGCGGACCGAACGGCCCCTGCTCCAGGGTGGCCGGCGCGCCGACCGGGGTCACCCGCGACGCGCGATAGATGATGCCGACCCGGATCGGGTTTTCGCCCGGCCCCTTGCCGGCGTCGATGAAGCGCCAGTCGGCGCCGGCACCGCGGTCGGCGTTGAGCGCGTCCACCAGCTGGGCGATGGCCGACTGCGGCCCGTAGCCGTCATTTTCCAGTTCCATCAATGCCGCCACGTCGGCACCGAGGGCATTGATGGTGGTCACCAGCTTGGCCTTCTGCGCCTGGTGTTCGGCCAGGGTGCGGGCGCCACGCAGGGTCGGGAAGCCACCACCCTGGCCGTCGCCATTGAAGAAATTCTCCAGGTTGAACGCGGCCACATGCAGTGCGCCGGGGACCACCGGCACCGCCGGGCGGTCGAGCGCGGGCAGCACCAGCGGGCGGGTCACCTGCAGCCGCGGGGTGCCGTTGGCGTCCACGCGCACGATGCCTTCGACGTTGCGCAGGATCATGCCGGTGCGCAGGTTGGCACCGGCCGGCAGGTAAGCCACCGGGCCGGGGTCGCGCGCGCTGCTGCCGTCATCGAGCAGCAGGCGGCGATGCGCGTTGTCGGCGGCCACCTGCGAATGCCCGGCGCTGCGCGGGGCGGCCACTTCGCTGGGCTGCCACAGGCGTCCGTTGAAGGCCACGGTGAGCTCGCCGAAGCGGGTGAGTCCGTCGGTGCCGGCCAGGGTCAGCGGGGCGGCGATGCGCACCTTCTGGCCGTCCAGGGCGCGCCAATCGGTAGGCGGCGCGGTCAGGGTGACGCTGGCCGCTGCGGTGGTCGAGGCAGGACGTGCCTGCGGGGCGGCGGTGCGCTGCGGCTGGGCGGCATGGACGGCGCCGGACAAAGCCAGCGCAAGGGCGAACACGAGCGGGGAACGACGCATGGGGAAACGACTCCGGGAAGGTACGGCAAGCCTGCAGACGAAAGGTGACCGGCAATGGCACGGCCAGCGACCCGCCGCCGATGGTAGCAATGCCACGGCCACACCGCCTTGTGGTGGCAGCCGGTCAGCAGATGCTGCAAAGCAGGACGCGGCCGCCGTAGCGCCACGTCGTGCGTGGAGACCGCGTGCAGCGCGGCAATGGGGCCGACGTCGCATGCCCCACGGATCGATCCGACCCTGGGATGGAACCCCCAGGGGGCCTGGGCCGGGGGTTCAGGAGGCCGGTACCCGGCGCATCCACGCAGGGCGTGGATCTACTTCAGGTTGGCGAGCATCCAGTCGACGGTGGCATGGATCTGCGCTTCGGTGAGCGCCGGGTTGCCACCCTTGGGGGGCATGATGCCGCCGTCCGGGCCGGTGTAGCCCTCCACCGCGTGCTTGTAGAGGGTGTCCTTGCCCTGGGCGATGCGCGCATCCCAGTGGCGGTGGTCCAGGGTGGGGGCGTTGCCAACGCCATTGGTATGGCAGGCCGTGCACAGGTTGTCGAAGACCACCTTGCCGTCGGTGGTGCCACCGTAAGCGACCTGCGAGGCCGCCTTGGCCAGCGCCGACGCCTTGGCGGCCGCCTGTGCGGCAACCCCGGTACTGCCGGCATAGACCGCGCCAGCCGGAGCGATGCGCTGTTCGGTGCGCTTGGCCGCCTGGGGCGAGACTTCCGCCGGAATGCTGGTGTGCAGGTACGCGGCGAAGACGATCAGGCCGAGCGTGATGGCCACCAGTAAGGCAATGACCATGGAGAAGCGTTTCAGGAACTCGAGATCGTAATTCCGCACTCTCTTTACCCCTGGCTGGTAGTCGTTGGACCACGGCTTGTCGGCCGAGTATGACCAGCGTCAGCGGGGCTCTGCAAGCGGCCTGCGTCTATCGCAATGCAGCATGGGCGGTGCTCAGGCGCCGGCTGCCCGCAGGCAGAAAAGGCAGATCGACTCAACCAGCTGGTCTTCATCGCCGTGTGCGTCGCGGCTGGGCGCGGTCGGCCCGACCAGTGCTTCGGTGAAAGCACCCACGATGCACGCCGCTGCCACGTGGGTGTCCTGCGGCGGGAAGGTGCCGGCTTCAATGCCGTCGGCCACGATGCGCCGGAACACCTCGCCGAACAGGCGACGGCAGCGGATGCGCTCGGCTTCCACCTCCGGATCGACCGGTTCGGCGATGAAGGCATAGGCCAGCCCGGGGCCGGCCAGCGCACGCCTTACGAAGGCGGTGATCGCCCGGCGCAGGCGCTCGGGGGCGGGCAGCGGCTCGGCGGCGATCGCCTCGAAGATGCGCAGCTCGTGCTCGACCGCGGCGGTCAGCACTTCCACGAACAGCTCGGCCTTGGACGGGAAGTGGCGGTAGATCAGCCCGGTGGATACCCCGGCCTCGGCCGCCACGGCCGTCACCGGGGCGTTGCGGTACCCACCGGCGGCCACCAGCGCGCGGGTGGCCAGCAGGATCCGTTCACGGGCGCCGGCAAGGCGTTCTTCCATCAGAGCAGAGCGTTTGTAGGCCATTTGTTGATTCTATGTTCAATTTTTGAATTTGTGTTCACTTCTTCCGCGAACCCCGCTACGCTGGGCCAAATCGCCCGCGGGACGGTCTTTCCCGTCCACCCCAACCGGCGCGTCCCACCCAGCAGTTGCGGAGTCGCCCATGCACGTCCCCACCATGAATTTCGATCTCGGCGAAGAGATCGACCTGCTGCGCCAGAGCGTGGCCCATTTTGCCTCGGTCGAGATCGCGCCGTTGGCTGCCCAGGCCGATGAAGAGAACCTGTTCCCGCATGCGCTGTGGCGCAAGCTTGGCGAACAGGGCCTGCTCGGCCTGACCGTGGAAGAACAGTACGGCGGCAGCGGCATGGGCTACCTGGCCCATGTGGTGGCGATGGAGGAAATCTCGCGTGCCTCCGGCGGCATCGCGCTGTCCTACGGCGCGCACTCCAACCTGTGCGTGAACCAGCTGCGCAAGAACGGTACCGAAGCGCAGAAGCAGCGCTTCCTGCCCGGCCTGTGCAGCGGCGAAAAGGTGGGCGCGCTGGCGATGAGCGAGCCCGGTGCCGGTTCGGATGTGGTGTCGATGAAGCTGCGTGCCGACAAGCGTGGCGACCGCTACGTGCTCAACGGCAACAAGATGTGGATCACCAATGGTCCCGACGCCGACGTGCTGGTGGTGTACGCCAAGACCGACGTGGAGGCCGGTGCCAAGGGCATCACCGCGTTCCTGGTGGAAAAGGGCATGAAGGGCTTCTCCACCGCGCAGAAGCTGGACAAGCTGGGCATGCGCGGCTCCAACACCTGCGAGCTGGTGTTCGAGGACTGCGAGGTACCCGAAGAGAACGTGCTGGGTGCGGTCGGCGGTGGCGTCAACGTGCTGATGTCCGGCCTGGATTTCGAGCGCGTGGTGCTGTCCGGCGGCCCGCTGGGCCTGATGGCCGCGGCCATGGACGTGGTGATGCCCTACGTGCACGAGCGCAAGCAGTTCGGCCAGGCCATCGGCACCTTCCAGCTGATGCAGGCCAAGCTGGCCGACATGTACGTGGGCCTCAATGCCTGCCGCGCCTATGTGTACGCCGTGGCACGCGCCTGCGACCTGGGCCACACCACCCGCCAGGACGCCGCCGGTGCGATCCTGTATTCGGCCGAGAAGGCCACCTGGCTGACCGGCCAGGCGATCCAGGTGCTGGGCGGCAATGGCTACATCAACGAGTACCCGACCGGGCGCTTGTGGCGCGATGCCAAGCTGTACGAGATCGGCGCGGGCACCTCGGAAATCCGCCGCATGCTGATCGGCCGCGAACTGTTCCAGCGCACCAAGTAAGGGAAGGCCATGAGCGTATTGAGCACCCAGCTGCAACCGGGCAGTGATCTTTTTGAAGCCAACCGCACTGCGCTGCAGGCGGTGGTCGATGACCTGCGCAGCACCCTGGCGCGCACCGCGCTGGGTGGCAGCGAGGCGGCGCGGGCCAAGCACACCGCACGCGGCAAGCTGCTGGTGCGTGATCGCATCGATGCCCTGCTCGACCCCGGCAGCGCGTTCCTGGAGATCGCGCCGCTGGCCGCTCACGGCATGTATGGCGACCCGATTCCCAGCGCCGGCGTGGTGGCCGGCATCGGCCGGGTCTCGGGCGTGGAATGCGTGATCGTGGCCAACGATGCCACCGTCAAGGGCGGCACTTATTACCCGATGACGGTCAAAAAACACCTGCGCGCGCAGGAAGTGGCCGAACAGAACCGCCTGCCGTGCATCTACCTGGTCGATTCCGGCGGTGCGTTCCTGCCGCTGCAGGACGAGGTGTTCCCCGACCGCGACCATTTCGGCCGGATCTTCTACAACCAGGCCAACCTGTCGGCGCAGGGCATCCCGCAGATCGCCTGCGTGATGGGCAGCTGCACCGCCGGCGGCGCGTATGTGCCGGCGATGAGCGATGAAACGGTGATCGTGCGCGAGCAGGGCACCATCTTCCTCGGCGGTCCGCCGCTGGTGAAGGCGGCCACCGGCGAAGTGGTGACGGCCGAAGAACTCGGTGGCGCCGATGTGCACACGCGCATTTCCGGCGTGGCCGACCACATGGCCGACAACGACCTGCAGGCACTGGCGCGGGTGCGGGCGATCATCGCCCAGCTCAACTGGCGCAAGCCCGAGCCGGCGCTGGCCGTGCAGGCCCCGGTGGAACCGCGCTACCCGGCCACGGAGCTGTATGGCGTGATTCCCGCCGACACCCGCAAGCCCTACGACGTGCGCGAAGTGATCATGCGCCTGGTCGATGATTCGCGGTTCGACGAGTTCAAGCCGCGCTACGGCAACACCCTGGTCACCGGCTTCGCGCACCTGCATGGCTACCCGGTGGGGATCATCGCCAACAACGGCATCCTGTTCTCCGAGTCGGCGCTCAAGGGCGCGCACTTCATCGAGCTGTGCACCCAGCGCGGCATTCCGCTGGTGTTCCTGCAGAACATCACCGGCTTCATGGTGGGCCGCAAGTACGAACACGGCGGCATCGCCAAGGACGGAGCCAAGCTGGTGATGGCCGTGGCCTGCGCCAAGGTGCCCAAGTTCACCGTGGTGATCGGCGGTTCGTTCGGCGCCGGCAACTACGGCATGTGCGGCCGTGCCTACTCGCCCAACTTCCTGTGGATGTGGCCGAACGCGCGCATCGGGGTGATGGGCGGCGAGCAGGCCGCCAGCGTGCTGGCCACGGTCAAGCGCGACGGCATCGAGGCCAAGGGCGGGCAGTGGTCGGCCGAAGAGGAAGACGGGTTCAAATCGCCCATCCGCGACCAGTTCGAGCAGCAGGGTCACCCCTACTACGCCAGTGCGCGGCTGTGGGACGACGGCGTGATCGATCCGGCCGATACGCGCCGCGTGCTGGGCCTGGCGTTGTCGGCCAGCCTCAACGCACCGGCACGGAAAACCGAGTTCGGCGTGTTCCGCATGTAAGGCACGCGCGGCACCGCCTGGTGCCGCCCCTTCTTCGCCATTGGCCCGCGCAACGAGACCACCATGTTCACCAAGATCCTGATTGCCAACCGCGGCGAAATCGCCTGCCGTGTCATCGCTACCTGCCAACGCCTGGGCATTGCCACGGTAGCGGTGTACTCCGATGCCGACCGCAACGCGCGCCACGTGCGCCTGGCCGACGAGGCCATCGCGATCGGCCCGGCGCCGGCGCGTGAGAGCTACCTGCGCGCCGACGCCATCCTGGAGGCCGCGCGCCGCACCGGCGCACAGGCGATCCATCCCGGCTACGGCTTCCTGTCGGAGAACGCCGACTTCGCCCACGCCTGTGCCGAGGCCGGCATCGTCTTCATCGGTCCCTCGGCTGCGGCGATCCGCGCAATGGGTGACAAGAGCGCAGCCAAGGCGCTGATGCAACAGGCCGGCGTGCCGCTCACCCCCGGCTACCACGGCGACGACCAGGCGCCGGACTTCCTGCGCGCCCAAGCCGATGCGATCACCTACCCGGTGCTGATCAAGGCCAGCGCCGGCGGCGGTGGCAAGGGCATGCGCCGCGTGGACGCCAGTGCCGACTTCATCGAGGCGTTGGCCAGCTGCCAGCGCGAGGCACAGTCGGCGTTCGGCAATGCGCACGTGCTGGTGGAAAAGTACGTCGAGCGCCCGCGCCACATCGAGATCCAGGTGTTCGGCGACAGCCACGGCAACGTGGTGTACCTGTTCGAGCGCGACTGCTCGGTGCAGCGCCGCCACCAGAAGGTGCTCGAAGAAGCGCCCGCGCCCGGCATGACCCCCGAGCGCCGCGCGGCGATGGGCAAGGCCGCAGTGGATGCCGCGCGCGCGGTGAACTACGTGGGCGCCGGCACGGTGGAGTTCATTGCTGCACCGAATGGCGATTTCTTCTTCATGGAAATGAACACCCGGCTGCAGGTGGAACACCCGGTCACCGAGTGCATCACCGGCACCGACCTGGTGGAGTGGCAGCTGCGCGTGGCCAGCGGGCAGCCGCTGCCGCTGCAGCAGGACCAGTTGCAGATCCGCGGCCATGCACTGGAAGCGCGCCTGTACGCCGAAGACGCCGACCGCGGCTTCCTGCCTTCCACCGGCACGCTGCGTCACCTGCGCCTGCCGGCGGGCAGCGCGCACGTGCGGGTGGATGCCGGTGTCGAGCAAGGCGATGCGATCACCCCGTTCTACGACCCGATGATTGCCAAGCTGATCGTGTGGGATGTGGACCGCGACGCCGCGCTGCGCCGCATGCAGCAGGCCCTGGCCGAATGCGAAGTGGTCGGGGTGACGACCAATGCCGCGTTCCTGCGCCGGCTGGTGATGACCGATTCCTTCACGCAGGCCAACCTGGATACTGCGCTGATCGAGCGCGAGCAGGCCGCATTGGCCCCGCGCGAGGCCGGCGGCGATCCTGCGCCCTGGGCGCTGGCCGCGCTGGCCGCGATTGGCAGCCAGGCTGCCGCGCACGTGGATGCGCGCGACCGGTATTCGCCGTGGCAGCAGCAGGACAGCTGGCGCATCGGCGCGCGTGCCCCGCAGTCGCTGTTGCTGGAGCATCGCGGCGCGCAGCAGGCGGTGAGCGTGCAGCATCACCAGGGCGCGTGGCAGATCGCGGTGGGCGATACCCCGCTGACCGCCCACGGCGGCGTGGAGGGCAACGTGCTGCGTGTGCAGCTGGGCGATGCCCTGCACCGTGCCCGGGTACTCCGCGATGGCAACGAGGTCTACCTGTTCGGCAATGACGGCGCGCAGCGTTTCACCCTGCATGATCCGGTCAGCGAAGCCGACCAGGGCGTGGCCGATGCCGGCAGCCTGCTCGCGCCGATGCCGGGCCGGATCGTGGCTACCGTGGTGGCCCCGGGCACGGCGGTCAAGCGCGGCGCGCCACTGCTGGTGCTGGAAGCGATGAAGATGGAGCACACCCTGCAGGCGCCGGCCGACGGCGTGGTGCAGGGCTACCGGGTCAAGGCCGGGGACCAGGTGGGCGATGGGGCGGTGCTGGTGGATTTCGAGGCGGTCTAGGCAGGCCGGGGGCGGCCCTGCGGCGGCCCGCTCAATCGGCAGGCCAGACCCGGTGCGCCGGATCAAACTCGGCGGTGTGCATCTGCGCACCGCGCCAGCCAAACCCGCACACCGCCAAGGGGCTCTGCTGCATCGCGTCCATGCCGAGTGCCTGCTCGATGTCCTGCTCATTGATGGCGGCGGTGACGAACGCGCCCAGGCCCTGCTCGGTTGCGCAGAGCAGCAGCAGTTGTGACAGGTGGCCCACGTCCAGGGTGATGGCGCGGTAGGCCTTGGGATGGTCGCGGTACTTCCAGAAGCTGCGTGCATAGCGTGGGGCCAGGATCAGCAACACCTGCGCATCGGCGAACCAGTGCTGGCCGGCGGTGATGGTGCGGGCCCAGTCACTGCCGCTGCCCGGCGGGTCAGGCAGCCGGGTCAGGTCATGCTGCTGTGGATCGTAGTGGTACAGCCCCGGCTCCAGCCCCGATACGCGTTGCACGAGCACGTATACCTCGGTGGGATGCAGGCCACCGGCAGAGGGTGCGTTCTTCTTCAGAAACACGCTGTCCGGGGCCGATTGGTAAGTCCCGGTGGCTGCAAAGGTCCGTTGCATCACCTGGGCGAAGCACGCCAGGGTGAGCGCACGGCCCGGATCGAAATTGCGGCAGGTGCTGCGGGCCTGCAGCAACGTATCCATTGCGCTGCCGGGCGGGCGTGGCAGCGACGTCCTGGGGCCGTCCAGACGCTGCACCGCCACGGGCGGCGGGCCCAACTGCCGACGCAGGCCATCGGCATTCTGCAGGCCTGCCGCATACAGCGCCGATACGCTGTCACGCCCCTGCCAGCGGGACATCCAGTGCATCACCGCGGCCGGTTGCCACCACTTCACCTCGCGCAGCGCCGCATCGCGCTGGGACGGCGCACTGTGTGCACCCTCCACGAACACCAGATGCAGGTCGATCAACTGCTGCAGGTGCACGTCATCGTCGGCGCACGGGGGCGCTTGCCAGCCCTCGGGCTGGATCTGGCCGAGCACGGCGACCAGCGCCGGTGCTACCTCCACCGGCGCGTCCAGATGGGGGGCCAGCGCGCGCCAGGCGTGGCTGGCGTGCAGCCCATTGCCGCCTGCAATCAGCGCCTCCAGCTGGAAGTCCAGGTGGTGGTGCGGCTCCAGCAGAAGCAGGCGACAACGACGGATCAAACGCGGTGGGGTCATGCGATCAGGCTCACTGGGGGCGTACGGGGTACGGCGACGTATCCGACGATGGGGGGCGGTAGCAGCGATGGAACTGGACGCACAACAGGCCTTCCGATGTTCAAGCCCACGGCCAACGTGCCGCTATCGGATCAGAATATTTGAATTCCGTCACGCTTTAGCACCACTCTCTCGTTCTCATACCAGGAATCTCCGACATGCTGCCTTCCACTTTGACCTCCGAAGATGCCATCCGGCTGCTCGACCTGTTGAGCTCGGACGACACCTACCGCGCCCTGTTCGAGAAGGACCCTGCCCAGGCCCTGGGCAGCATCAGCGCGCACGCCGGCGCGCTGGCGGTCGAATGCGCGGCCGCCGGCCCGCTGGCCAGCAAGGCGTCCTTCACCGCCGCGCGCGCCCAGCTGCTGGAGCATCTGTCGCAGAACGCGGTCTTCCACCCGCCGCACTGCTTCGTCGCCGACCAGACCGGCACGGCACCGGATCGCACGCCCAAGCCCTGAGCGGGCGTTGGGGTCAGCCGTTGCAACGGCGCTCGGCACATCCCAGCCGGGCGTTGCGGCTGTCGTACACGTTCATCGCCTGCAGGGTGTAGCTGCCGGCCGCCTCGGCATAGGCAAGGCCGCGGTTGGCGGCCAGCCAGCGCACCTGGCGCTGCGCATCGGCGTCCTTGCCGGCAGCGGCCAGGCTGTCGCGCAGGGCGACATGGGCCTGGAACAACTCGTGGCCATCCAGGAGCCCTTCGAGTATCGCGACGGCCTTGTCCGGATCACCGCCGATCCGCGCCTGGCCGGCGAGGATGATCTGCAGCAGCTGCGATGCCCGGGGGTCGTTGATTTCAGCTGCGGCCTGCTGCAGATCGGGCAGCCAGCGCTTGACCACGCCCTGTGCGTTCGCGCGTTGGGCCGAGTAGGCCATGGCCATGGCGTGGAACAGCCACTCGCCGCGATCCTCGGCACCCTGCCCGGCAATCGTCGCCAGGGTGCTGCCGATGGCCTTGTTGTAGTCGCCGTTGGGCATTCCACGTGCCGACAACGCCGCCACCGTCACCCGCTGCGCCTGGAAGATGCTGCATACCATCGGGCTGTCGCCACATACCCGCAGGGCTTCGTCGTTGGCGAGCAGGGCACCGGGCAGATCGCCCTGGTCCACCCGCAATGCGGTCCGCTCAAGCCACATGGCGGCCTGGTTGCGCGGGAGCACGTCCAGCATCGCCTGCGCGCCTTTGGCGTCGCCGGCCGCCGCCAGCGCGGCGGCCATCTGGCGGTTGCCCTTCCAGCGGCCGATCTCACCGGCGCGACGGAACGTTTCAATGGCCTGCGGCATGTGGTTCTGCGCCAGCTGGGCGCGGGCCACGTGCTGGATCGCCAGCATCTGCAGCGGATTCTGCGATACCGCCGCCTTGGTAGCCGCACGCTCGGCCCCGGCGTAGTCGCCCAGGGTGAACAAGGCCGCCGCGTAGTTGGCGTGCGCGCCGTGGTAGTCCGGATAGAGGTCGCCCAGCAGTTTCCACTTCTCGGCAGCCGCCTCCAGCCCGGCACCGTTGAGCTCGGCATCCCAGGCATCCAGGTACAGCGCATCGCGCGCTGCCATGCGTGATTTCAGCTTGGACGCCCGGGCCAGCATGGCGCGCGCCCGGTCCACGTCGCCCCGGGTGAAGAACACCCGCAGCTGGCCGATGTAGGCAAACGCGAAGTCTGGATCAAAGCGGCTGGCCTGCTGGAAGTAGCCCATCGCATCGTTGTAGCGGGCACGGCCATAGGCGGTTTCGCCATTGGCATAGGCATGCAGCGCGTCCATGTTGGCCGTGGCCACCTGCGGCAGCGGCGACGAATTGCGGCTGACGTCCTGCAGCGCTTCGCCCAGCCGCGTGCGCAGCTGTGCCACCACCTGGTCGGTGGATGCCAGCACCGACTCCAGGCCACGCCCGTCGGCAAATTCGGAGTACACCGTGTTGCCACTGGCCGGGTCTACCACTTCCACGGCCACGCGCAGCTTGCCATGCACTTCCATCACCGAGGGAAGCACCACCGCCCGTGCGCCGTCACGCACGGCCACTTCGATGGCGGTGGCACGGTCGATGCGGCTTTCTTCCGGGCGCTTCATGCGCTGCAGCGTGTCGCTGACTTTCAGGTCACTGAGTACATTGACGTACCGCGACTGCTCCAGGCTGATCCGGAACGCCTGCTCCATGCTGTCGTCCAGCAACGCGTTGCCGGTCAGGTTGCGCATGTCGGCGAGCACGATCCAATCGCGCTCGCCGAACGCGATGGCCGGGGTCGGCCGCAGGAAAGCCCACACCCCCACGCTCACGGCCACCACCAGCAGCACCTCGGCGGTCAGCGCGATCGGCTGCCGCCACAGCGGAACGTCGCGACGTGCCTTCGCACTGCCGCGCGGCATGCGCAGTGGGGCAGAGCCGATTTCTCCAACCTCGTAAACTTCCTGGGTGGTCGGGATGCCCTTGAACCGCCAGCGCCCATGCGATTTCCACAGCAGCTGCGCGCCCCGCTCGCCCAGTTCGGAGGTTGCCCGATGGGTCAACGACTCGGCCACCGCCGACAACAGAATCTGACCCGGCCGGGCCAGGGTCATCAGCCGGGCCGCCATCGGCTTGGCCAGGCCTTCCACTTCGACCGACTTGGCCCCCACCTTGACCGCCTCGGCACTGTTTTCCCAGGTCAGCACCTCACCCACATGCAGGCCGGCGCGCGCGCGCAGCACAATCGCGCGCTCCTTGCCCAGCGCCTGCAGGCCGCGTTGGTAATCCAGGGCGAAACCCAGCGCATCGATGGCACGCTCGAACAACAGGAACAACCCGTCGGAGCGGTCGATCAGCTGGCCTTTCCAGCGTTGCTGCAGCACCAGCACCAGCCGGTCATGTTGCTGGAACAGCTCGGCAGCGGCCGCATCGCCGATGCGCTCGACCAGAATCAGCGAATCGCACAGGTCGGTAAACAACAGCGCCCGCATCTGGGGCGCCTGGGTCGACGTTCCGTTGTCGCCATTCATGCCGATCGTCCCCGCTCAGGGTGAGGCGGTCGCGGCACGCGACCAGTGCAGCCGGTTGCCGCCCAGGCGCTTGGCCTGGTACAGCGCGTTGTCGGCGCGAGCGTACCACTCGCTCCAGTCGGCGTGGGGTTCCAGCAGGCGCACCCCGATGCTGACCGGGCAGACATGGGGTACCCCGTGCCCGCGGTCCATCAGGCCGTGCACGGCGCTGAGGATGAATTCGGCCGCATGCTGCAGGCTGCCGGCGCTGGCGCTGCGCAACAGCAGGCAGAATTCGTCACCGCCCAGGCGGCAGGCCAGGTCGGTTTCGGTGGCCACCGAGCGCAGGATGTTGGCCACGCTCTGCAGCACCCGGTCGCCGGCCTGGTGGCCGTGTTCGTCGTTGACCTGCTTGAAGTGGTCGCAATCAATCAGCAACAGGCCCTGCGGTGGGCCGTCGGCGTGGTTGCGGCAGTCCTGCAGGTACAGCGCCAGGCCGCGCCGGTTGTGCAGGCCGGTGAGCTCATCGGTCCGCACCAGCTCACGGGTGTGGGTGAGCTGGTGGGTGGTGACGTACAGGTTGTCCAGCGCGGTTTCCAGATCATGGTTGCGCCGCCGCAGCTGGCGGATCAGGACCTGTTCGTTGCTGACCACCCGCATGATGGTGCGGCGCAGGAAGTAGGCCACCAGGCCCGGATCGCGGTCGACCAGGCGCTGGAAATCGGCATTGCCCAGTTCCAGCACCTCGCTGTCGGTGATCGCGCGCGCATCGGCGCTGCGCGGATGGTCGCCGATCAACAGGCCCAGTTCGCCGAAGAACTCATTTGCCCCCAACGACTTGACCACCAGGTCATCGCCGAAATCCAGCTCGATGCCGCCGCTGACGATCACATACATGGTGTCGCCGGCTTGACCGCGCTGGAACAGGTGCTCACCCTTGGCCAGGCGCTTTTGCTGGCCGAACTCGGCGAACAGCGCGAACTCGGCACTGCTCAGGATGGCGTGCACGATCTCGGCCATCGCGGTCTCGGCGATGCCTGGTTCCTGTTCGCACATAATCGCCGCAACCTTGCCGGTCATCCCGTGCACCCGCTTCCCAGCGTTCCCCCGGTGAGCAGTAGAGAATAGCACCCCTAAAAAGTGTGCGCCTTATCCCATTTCCGAACACGGGCGCCGAAAAACCCGACCGGCCCGGCTCATCCCCCTGCAGAACGTAGTTCCTGCCCTGCCTCGGCCATGCGTCCGGGGCCGCGCTTGCCGTTGCACCGGAATGCGACCACTCGACGACGCTGCCGGGGCGCGGCTATGAAGGCGATGCAACCATTCTGAAATGCAGGGCGGTGCATGCCCCTCAGGTCACTGATTACAAACGCACTTTTTATCTTTAACCCTCGGCTGGGGTGGCCGCGTAGGAGTTCCCCGATGGTTGTGAAGGAGACCCGTCCGTAGGCTGAAATCTCCTGGACCAAGGACGTCGACGATATGGTTATCTCCGGAGCGGCGGCGCTCGCCGCCCTCGCCTCGCCCTCGCAGCAGGCACGCCTGATCCAGTTGCAGGGGCCCGCCCCCGGCCTGGTCGTCGAACGCTTCGACGGCCACGAAGCCGTCTGCGGCATTGCCCGCTTCGACATCGACTGCCTGTCCACCGATGCGTTCCTGGACATGGACCCGTGGCTGGAGCAGCCGCTGACCCTGCAGCTGCGCCAGGCCGATGGTGCCTTCCGCCAGTGGCACGGCCTGTGCACCGAGGTTGCCCAGCTCGGCAGCGACGGTGGCCTGGCCCGCTACCGACTTACCCTGGAACCGTGGACGGCGCTGCTGGAACTACGCCGCAACGCGGTGATTTTCCAGGAACTGGACACCCGCACCATCTGTGAGCAGATCTTCGGCGACTACCCGCAGGCGCTGTTCCGCTTCGACGTGCAGGCCAGCCTGCCGGCACGCGCCATCACCACCCAGTACCGCGAGAGCGACTGGGACTTTGTGACCCGCCTGTTGGCCGAGGCCGGCCTGGCCTGGCGCATCGAACAGGCCCAGGGGGAAGAGGCCGCTCATACGCTGGTGGTGTTCGACCCGGCCGCCGAGTTGCCCGACCTGGGCACGCACCGTTTCCACCGCGCCGACATGTCCGAAGCGCTCGATGGCATCACCGCCTTTGCCGAGCAGCGCCAGCTGGTACCCAACGCCAGCAGCGTGGCCAGCTGGCACAGCGAGCAGCTGCAGGCGGTGAGCGGCCAGAGCCAGGCCGAGGCCGGCGAGCTGCCGGGGCTGGAGGTCTACGTGCAGCCGCGCGCCGGCCGCTTCGGCAAGGGCGCCTCGGCCGACGATGGAGCCCAGGCCCGCCTGGATGCGCTGCGCGTGCCGATGACCTTGTTCCAGGGCAGCGGCAGTGTGCGCGAGTTGGCCGCCGGCAGCCGCTTCACCCTGACCCAGCATCCGCAGCATCAAGGCCAGACCTTCCAGTTGCTGGCCGTGGCCCATGTGGCGGTCAACAACCTCGGCCACGGCATCGTGGAGCTGCTGGGTGAGTCCGCGCTGGACAACGGCAGCTACCGCAACCGCTTCCTGGCCGCGCCCGGTGATGCCCCGATCCGCGCCCTGCCGCAGGACCGCCCCACCCTGCACGGGCCGCAGACCGCCCGCGTGGTGGGCGTGGCCGATGGCGTGGTCACCCCCAACCGCGAGCACCAGGTGCGCATCCAGTTCGGCTGGCAGCGCGGCACCGCGCCCAACCCGGGCGGGCTGACCGACACCGGCAGCACGCTCACCGGGCATGCCCCCGGCGACCAGACCAGCGGCAGCTGGGTGCCGGTGGCCGAGTGGGTGGCCGGCCCCAACTGGGGCACGCATTTCCTGCCGCGCATCGGCAGTGAGGTACTGGTGGAATTCCTGCACGGGGACATCGACCAGCCGCGCATCACCGGCCAGCTCTACAACGGCGAAGTGGCCCCGCCCTTTGGCGGGGGCATCGACGAGAAGGCCCAGCACCCCGGCGTGCTCAGCGGCCTGCATACCCAGTCCCACGATGGCGGCGGCACCCAGCAGTGGGTGATCGACGACACCCCCGGGCAGCTGCGCACGCGCCTGCAGACCTCGCTGGCCGACAGCCGCCTGGAGCTGGGCTACCTGATCGAGCACGGCGACACCCGGCGCGGTGCACTGCGTGGCCAGGGCTTCGAGCTGGCCACCCAGGGCTGGGGCAACGTGCACGCCGCCCAGGGCCTGCTGCTCTCCACCACCACGCGCAGCAACGGCGCCTCCACGGTGCTGGACAGCAACGAGGCGGTGGCCCAGCTCAAGGGCGCCGAACGCAGCCTGGAAGGCATGCAGCAGACCCTGCAGCAGCAGAACGTCCCGGCGCTGGCCGCGCTGAAAAGCACCACCCAGCTGCGCGAGAAGATCGACCCGCAGGTGGAGGGCAAGTACAGCGGCCAGGTCAACGGCCAGTCGGCGATGAAGCCCGATGACGGGCGCACCCCGGGCAGCCAGCCGGTGGAGCGCTTTGCCAGCGCCTTGCTGCTGGCCGAATCACCCGAGCAGATCGTGTGGACCACCCCGGCCAGTGCGGTGGCCTATGCCGGGCAGAACCTGCAGATGACCGTGCAGCAGGACCTGCATATCAGCGCCGGTGAAACGGTGTCCACCGTGTCCGGCGAGCACACCGCGCTGTTTGCCCAGGAAGGTCCGATCAAGGTGATCGCGGCCAACGGCCCGGTGAGCCTGCAGGCGCACACCGGCGAGCTGGAACTGTTGGCCGACCAGGCCATCACCATCACCGCCACCGATGACCGCATCGATGTGCTGGCCCAGCAGAAAGTGGTGCTGCAGGCCGGCAACAGCGCGATCACGCTGGAAGGTGGGGATATCACCTTCAGCTGCCCCGGTACGTTCACCGTCAAGGCCGGGCAGCATCCGTTCCTGGGGGGGGCCAGCGACGCCGCCGCAGTGCCCGCCCTGCCCGACCAGACCTTCGCCTTCACCGACAGCCTGCGTTTTGCGGTGGAAGGGGCAGACATGCTGGCCGGCGACCTGGGCTGGACCAACCTGCCCTTCAAGATCTTCGACCAGGACAACCAGGAGGTGGCCGCCGGTACCGTTGGCGAAGATGGCCGCCTGCCGCGCGTGATGTCCGACGGGCTGGGCAGAACGCTCACCCTGCAGGTGGGCGAGGACAAGTGGGAAAAGATCACCGCCGCCACCGGCAAGCCGCCGGAAGAAGACGGTGACAACGACGACGACCCCGATGGCGACCGCTACCGTGGCGAGCTTGATGCCGCTGCGCAGATGGGCGCACTGACTCCCGAGCAGATCCTCGAACTGCTTGGCAACCAGGACGATCACGCATGAAAACCCTGTCGTATCTGCTGCTGGCCGCCGCGATCGCCGCCTCTCCGGCGCATGCCCAGCAGTACAAACCCGGCACCGCCACCCTCGCCAGCGCGCAGGGCACGCTGCGGGTGAACTCGGGACTGGTCAACCATTTCAACGCGCACAGCTTCTATGTGTACAGCTTCCAATGGCAGCCGCAGGGCAAGGATGCCGTGTGGAACCAGGTGCCGCTGCTGGCCAAGCCGGACGCCGCGCCCAGTGAGTTCGTGTTCAAGACCAGCGCTACCGCGGATTTCCCGTTGAGCGACGCGCGCGTGGTGCAGGCCGGCGGCAAGACCTGGCTGTCCACCGCCCAGCTCAAGTACGAAGACACTCCCTACGACGACAACACCAGCGTGGAGCTGAAACGTTATGAGCTGGTACGCCAGCCCGACGAAGACCGTTGGGTCTTCGTGCTGCGCAGCACCCGCAACGTTGGCAAGAAAACCGTCACCCAGGCGCTAGCAGCGCCGCCGTCACCCTGAGCGTCGAGCCCATGACCACGTACATCAGCGCGGTATTTCACAAGGACATCCGCACGGTGGAATTCACCGCTGCGAACGGCGACAAGATGTTGCGCACCGGCGGTACGTTGGCGTGGCTGCTCAACAATCCGGGCAACCTGAGGCCGGGCGGCAAGTACGTCAGCATGATCGGCCAGGCCGACACCGCCAGCGGCAAGTTCGCCATTTTTCCAAGCGCCGAGGAAGGCCGCAAGGAGAAGCGCGCCCTGCTGCGGCGCAAGTACAACGACATGACGTTGTACAACGCGATGCATACCTACGCGCCGGAAGGTGAAAATGACACGGCCAAGTACCTGGCATTCGTGCGCAGGAAATCCGGCGCCACCGACCAGACCGTCATCAAGGACATGACCGACGAGCAGTTCAACGGCATGGTCGCGGCGATGGAGCAGTACGAAGGCTTCAACGCCAATGCGGACACGCGCAAGGAAAAGATCGTGCACGCCACCCAGGTGTCGCTGTCCGATGGCGCCAAGCCGCTGCCGTCCTTCCCCGTGGTGGCCAAGACCAGCGCCGGCAAGGAAAAAAAGCTCACCACCAATGCCTATGGCGTGCTGCCGGCCTTCATCACCAGCAAGCCGGGTGAGATGGTGCAGCTGTTCGCCGATGAGGCGGGCAAGCTGGGCACCAAGATCGGCGAGTTCGTGCTTGACCAGGCCTCGACGTCGCTGCTGTTCGCGCGCCCGCTGGTGACCGCGCTGGCCGGCTCGCAGCCGCATAACCCGGACAGCAGTCCGCGCGATGCCAAGCGCGCACCGATCCGCTATGTGATCCAGCCCAAGGACACGCTCGGCACGGTCGCCAGCAAGTTCAAGACCAACGTCGACGAACTGGTCAACAACAACCGTATCCGGGACCGCAACAAGGTCTTTCCCGGCGAAGTGATCTGGATCTACGGGCCGGCGCCGCAGGGCAGCGGGTCCGGCGCGACGGCCAGCGATGCCGCGCCGCCGGCCAACAAATCCGGCTACACGATCAAGCGCGGTGACACGCTATCGGGTATTGCCGACCGCCACGGCGTTTCGGTGGACCAGGTCATGGCCGCCAACCCGGCGATCAAGGACCGCAACAAGATCAGCCCGGGGCAGTCGATCACCCTGCCGGCTGGCGCGAAGAAGGCAGAGCCGGCATCCACTGCGGTGACCCAGCCCAAGACCACCCAGCCGCCTGCAACCAGCAAGCCCGGTGGGCCCGCGCCCAGCCTGGTCAAGCCGCCGGCGCCGGTCACCCCGCCCCGGCAGCCCGCGGTCAAGCCGCCGGCCGCCGTGGACACCCGGCCGGTGCGCAGCGCCGAAAACCAGGCACACCCGATCGCGTTGGTGCCGTATTCGCAGCAGCGTGCACCGTGGATCGAACATGCCTATGCGCAGGCCAAGAAGTGGTCGGGCAAGAAGGAAGGAGTGATCACCAAGACGATCAACTTCCACGATGAGATCGGCTACGGCAAGCAGTTCACGACCATGGCCGGGGGCGACAACGCGTGGTGCGCCTCCTTCGTGAACTACTGCATGCGCAAGGCCGGCTACGCCATTTCCAGCCCACACCCCTACCGCGCCCGCTCGTTCGCCGCCGACACCACCAACTACGTGCAGATCGATGCACCGGTGTTTGGCGCGATCGCGCTGGTCAAGACCAGCCACGTGGGCTTTGTATACGCACTGGATGGCAGCAGCCCGATCCTGCTGGGCGGCAACCAGAGCGACCAGATCAACTTCGGCAAATACAATCCTGCGTCGCTGCGCTACTACGTGCCCAAGGCCTATCTGGCCTTTGCCAACAAAGAACTGAAGGACCCGAAACTCGATGCAACCCACGCCAAAACCCTCAATGACGCCCTGGGCATCGTCGTCGTCGTCAAGGCCAGCGGCAATGAGCGTTGACCCCCGGGGTTGGCTGGCCCTGGCCTGCACGCTGGCACTGGCCGCATGCGGCGGCCCGGGCAAGGCGACGGGCACCGATGCCGCCCCGATGGTAGCGGCCACTGCCACGGCGCCCGCGCCGCCGGCTGCCGGCGGCTTTGCCGTGCTGCCTGCCCTGCCCAGCACCGAAACCGAGGGCCTGGGTATCCATGAGCCGCTGAAGCTGGTGCACTACCGCGACACCGCCGGCGAAGGCCTGCTGGTGCTGGCACGCACCGATTCGCGCAGGCACGACGCCGACAGCGACGAAAACATGGAGGTGGCCACCTTGACCGCCACCCTGTACGGCCGCGCCACGCCCGGCGCGCCGTTCGTGCAGCGCTGGCAGAGCGAAAACCCGACCGAATGCGCAGGCCTGGACCTGGACGCGGGTTACTTCCTCGACCAGGTGGGCGCCAGCGACCTGGACGGTGACGGCGTGGCCGAGCTCACCCTGGCGAGCCACAGCTTTTGCGGCGGCGGCGTGGACCCGCAGCAGATCGTGATCGAACTGCGCCGCGACAACGATATCTACCGCATCGACGGCGAATCGCTGGTCACCATCGAGGGCGATGCGCCCTTCGGTGGCGAACGCCAGGACAGCGCCTCCTACAAGGAGGCCCCGCCACTGTTCCAGAAGCACATGGATGCGGTCTGGAAGGCCGTCTACGCCCGGCGTGGTGGACAGGATGAAGCGACGCCGTAGTTGCGCGCACCCACGCCTCCTACTGTGCCGGGGTGGCCGGCTTGCCGGTCCCTGCCTGCTGTTCCTGGCCGGAAGTGGTGTGGCGGCCGCCGGTACAGAACTGCCGCTCCCCTCCCCCCGCCATCCGGCCCCGGTCACCGACTTCGCCGGCCGCGGCAATGACGTGGTTTTCGAGCGGAACAACCGCGCGATCCGGGTACCGCTGGGATCGCCGGTGGATGGCTGGCGGGTGAACTGCGCCGACACCCGCGCGCTCGCCTGGGGCGTCCCGTGGGACCAGTTGGAACCCGGCTCCAGCCACTACGCCAACGTGTTCCTGCTGGACCTGGTAAAGGCGCAGGTGCTGGCCCGTTTCTCCCTCGTGCACGGGCCCTATGAGACCGCCTTCAGCGCGGACGGCCAGTGGGTGCGGGTGGATGACATCGTCCTGCGCCAGCGCGATGGCGAACGCGAAACGGTCACGACAGCCGCAGCCGAGCAGGCCGAAGCCTGCCCCTCCATCGACGGCCAGCCGGCGCCCACCGGCTGAGTTACGCGCGGGCCCCTCCGGGGGGCGCTCAACCGATCACGATGTAATCGCTGACCAGTACAATCTCCGCATGCGCGCCCGGCCGCAGCTGCACGTACCGGCCGCCCACCTGGTCGATGGCGATGCAGTCGTCCACGTCCAGCACCGCGTCGGTGTGCGGCTTGATCCAACTGGCGTCGCGCAGGTCCTTGGCCTTCTGCCTGGCCTCCGCCACGTCGCCAGCGACCAACAGCAGGTAGTCGTGCGCCTCACCCAACGCACGCGGCACATAGCCGCCCAGGTTGACGAAGAACAGACGCGGGGCAGCGGGCCCCGGGGCGACATCGCCGAAACGGACCTGATGGCCGTCCACCCCGTCCACGGCCAGCCAGCCGTCCACGTGCAGGCCCTTGGCTTCACCGAACCACGCCTGGCGCAGCTGCGGGTAGGCGTCCTCGGCCCGCTCGACATTGGCAAACGCCACGTCATGCACTTCAATGCGCGCCCGCGCATGGCGCCCGCCCAGCATGAACACGTGCAGCACTGCTCTCTCCCGGCTTCCGGCAACGGCGTGCAGTGTAGCGTTGCCACCACGCGGCAGCCGCAGCCACAGTGGTATCGTCAGCGCCTGAATCCGCAGGAGCGACCCCATGATTTCCCTTTCGCGCAGCATCACCTCAGGCCGCCTGGCCACCGCGCTGGCCATCGGCACCAGCCTGGCCCTCAGCGCCTGCGTCAGCACCCCCGGACCGCAGGTAAAGGGCCCTGGCCTGTGCAAGGCCGATGGGCTGGAGTGGGCGGTGGGACAACCGGCCGATGAAGCCAACATGCGCAAGCTGTCGGCACAGAGCGGTGCCGGCCTGGTCAATCCGATCGGCCCGGAAACCATCACCACCCGTGACCTGCGCCAGGATCGCCTGCGCGTGTTCATCGACAAGCACAACGTGATCACCGCGGTACGCTGCGAGTAACCCGTCGCGCCAGGACCACCCCGTGGGCGCGCAAGACACCGTGACCGGAAGCAGCCACCCCGGGGGTGGCTACCGGGCGTGGGTGCAGTCGCCGTGGTTCCATCCCCGCGTCTTTGCGGTCTGGCCGATGCCCGGGTTGAACGTGTTGCTTGGATCCAGCTGCCGATAGAACGCGGCCAGCGCCGGCTTGGCCGGGTACAGGTGGCCCACGTTGTGCTCGGCTGGATACTCGGCACCGCGCGCGTCCAGCACGGCCCACATCGCATGCTCGATCGCCAACGGGTCTTCGCCCTTGCGCACGAGGTAGTCCTGGTGGAACACGTGGCAGAAAAAATGCCCGTAATAGAGCTTGCCGGCCAGCCTGGCGTCGATCTCGGCCGGCAGCTGCTCCACCCATTGGCGGTCATCCCGGCGCAGCGCGACATCGAGCGCGACGATGTCCTGCACCGTGTCGCGATGGACGTCCCGGTAACGCACCGCAGCCCCGGCCACGGCGAAACGATGCAGGAACGCCTTGCGCCCTTCCTCGGCGGTGCAGTGGAAGAAGTCACCCTCGCCGCCGGCGAAGTGCGTGCGCAGGAAGCTCTCGGTGGCGGCTGCATCGGCGGCCGACACCTTCAGCAGTAGATGGTGCTCATAACGATCACGGAACTGCTTCATGCGTGGCGGCAGATGCCCGGGCAGCAGCCGCATGAGGACCTGGATGATGCGGTCGCTCACCCCGCGCAGGCCCAGTGATTCAAGCATGCCGTCGATGCGGCTTTTCAGCGCAAAGGCCGCCGGCACGCGCGCGGTGCCGAAGCGGTCGATCAGCAGGAAGGTGTCCTTGCCGTAGCGCTCGCCGATGTCGAACGCCTCGCGGTGCAGGTATTCACCGGAAATGGGCAGGCGCTCGAAAGCGGTGAGCAGGTGCCGGCGGATCGCGGTGAGATCGTCCATGCCATTGCTGCCGATATAGAACACCTCGGCCGGCTCGCGGGCGAACGTATCCAGGCGCACCGCGAACACGGCCAGTTTGCCGGCCGAACCGGCCGCTTCGTAGTGGCGCGCAGGATCGGCGTTGAAACGGGCCGGCGTTGCGGCATCCACCTGGCGCACCTGCTCGGCGTAACGCGGGTCGGTGGCGGCGCGGCCACTGTCGTTGTCGATGTCGGCCGCACGGTAGTCGCCACGCTGCAGGCGGTCCAGGATCTGCTCGGGATCGTCGCCGAGCGCGATGCCCAGATGGTTCACCAGCTGCAACCGGCCCTGCGCATCGACCTGGGCGAACAACGCCAGCTCGGTGTAGGCAGGGCCGCGCCGCACCAGCGCGCCGCCGGAGTTGTTGCACACCCCGCCCAGCACCGATGCGCCGATGCACGAGGAGCCAATCACCGAATGCGGCTCGCGGTCCAGCGGGGCCAACAGCTGCTCCAGGCGGTCCAGGGTGGCGCCGGGCAGGCACACGACCTGATGCCCGTCGTTCAACAACTGGATGCCGGTCAGGCGCAGCGTGTTGACGATCACCACCGGGCGGTCGTAGTCGGCCCCGTCGGGCGTGGAGCCGCCGGTCAGGCCGGTGTTGGCGGCCTGCATGATGACGATGGCATCGGCGGCCACCACCGCCTGCAGTACGCGCCATTGCGCCAGCAGCGTGCCCGGGCGCACCACTGCCAGCACCGGGCCGTCGCCAAAGCGGTAGCCTTTGCGGAAGCGCCGCGTGGGCTTGTCGCCGCTGAGCACGTGGGCATGCCCGACGATGTCGCGCAACTGCCGCAGCAGGGCGTCGGGACTGGCGGCGGGGGTCATCGGGTCTCCTGCGCCTGCCGGACGACCTCGGCCAGCAGGCTGCGGTCGATGTCGGCGATGCTGCGCGCCCCGGTGAGGGTCATGGCCACGCGCATTTCCTTGGCGATCAGGTCCAGCAGGTTGGCTACACCGGCCCCACCCTGCGCGGCCAGTGCGTACACGAACGCGCGGCCGAGCAGCACGCTGTCGGCCCCCAGCGCCAGCATGCGCACCACGTCCAGCCCGTTGCGGATGCCCGAATCGACCAGGATCTTCAGCTCACCCTTGACCGCATCGGCAATGGCCGGCAGCGCACGTGCGGTGGACAGCACGCCGTCGAGCTGGCGACCGCCATGATTGGACACCACGATGCCATCGGCACCGAAACGCACCGCATCCCGTGCATCGTCGGGATCCAGGATGCCCTTGATCACCATCGGCCCGGTCCAGAACTCACGGATCCACTCCAGATCCTTCCAGGAAATGGACGGATCGAAATTGCTGCCCAGCCAACCGATGTAATCGGCCAACCCGGTGGGGCTGCCACGGTAGGTGGAAATGTTGCCCAGGTCATGCGGACGCCCGCGCAGGCCAACGTCCCAGGCCCAGCGCGGATGGGTGGCCGCCTGCAGCATGCGCCGCAGCGGCGCGTGGGGGCCGCTCATGCCCGAATGCGCATCGCGGTAGCGCGCGCCCGGGGTGGGCATGTCCACGGTGAACACCAGCGTGGTGACGCCGGCCGCCTTGGCCCGCTCCAGCGCGTTGCGCATGAAACCGCGGTCCTTGAGCACATACAGCTGGAACCACATCGGCCGGTCGATGGCCGGTGCGACTTCTTCAATCGGGCACACCGACACCGTGGACAGGGTGAAGGGGATGCCGCGGCTGGCGGCCGCCCGGGCCGCCTGCACTTCACCGCGCCGGGCATACATGCCGGTCAGCCCGACCGGGCCCAGCGCCACCGGCATCGCCAGGCGTTCGCCGAACAGCTCGGTTTCCAGGCTCAGTTCGGCCATGTTGCGCAGCACCCGTTGACGCAATGCGATGTCGGCCAGATCGGACACGTTGCGCGCGAGGGTGTGCTCGGCGTACGCGCCGCCATCGATGTAATGGAACAGGAACGGCGGCAGCCGCCGCTGGGCGGCCGCGCGGTAATCGGTGGAGGCGGAGATGATCATGGCAGGTCAACCGTGGGCAGAGGGAAGCCGCGAAGCACGTGTGCGCCGGGCTTCGTTGTCATCGTGCGTGCGCAGGGAGGTGTGCACGAATTCCAGGTGCGCGTGTGCGGCGGCACGCGCGCGTTCGGGGTCGCCGGACAGCACCCCCTCCATCATTTCGCGATGCTGCACCGACAACGGCTCGAAGGTGCGCGGCGAGGTATAGAGCTTTTCGCAGCTCTGGGAGATATTGGTCTGCAACAGCTCGAACAGGCCCCGCATCACCTGCAGCAGCACCAGGTTGTGCGAGGCCTCGGCAATGGCCAGGTGGAACGCCGCGTCGGCGCGCGCCTCGCCGGCCGGATCACCCTTGCCGTGTGCCGCCATCATGGTGTCGAAGGCATCCCGGATCTTCGCGCGGTCGACATCGGTGGCGCGCAGCGCGGCGTGCCAGGCGGTGGCGCCTTCCAGCGCGTGGCGGATCTCCAGCACGTCGAAGCGGTACTCCGGATCACCCTGGAACAGCGGCAGGTACGGCGTCAGCGGCTCGTCGATGGCCTGGCGCGCCCGGGCGGCCGGCTCGCTCACGAAGGTGCCCCCGCCTACCCGCGCCGTCAGCAGGCCCTGGCTGGACAGCTGCGCGATCGCCTCGCGCAGCGCGGTGCGCGAAACCCCCAGTTGCACGGCCAGGGTGCGTTCGGCAGGCAGCCGGTCGCCGGGCTGCAGGTTCTGCGTGGTCACCAGGCCACGCAACTGCGCGGCCACCTTGTCAGACAGGCGTTCGTTCTTCATGCCGCCATTGTCGCCCGCGCCGCGGACGATCGGGTCAATGCCGGTGGCCGTGGTGCCGCGCATGGCTCAGGGAATCATCCAGGTCAGCCAATAGGCCTGCAGCGTGGTGATGATGCCCACCATCACGGTGAAAATCAGGCTGTGCTTGACCGTGAAGCGGAACAGGTCCGACTCCTTGCCGGCCAGGCCCACCGCCGCACAGGCGATGGCGATCGACTGCGGCGAGATCATCTTGCCGGTCACCCCGCCGGTGGTGTTGGCCGCCACCAGCAGCACTTCGGACACCCCGATCTGCTGGGCGGTCGTGGCCTGCAGCGCCGAGAACAAGGCGTTGGACGAGGTATCCGAACCGGTCAGGAACACGCCCAACCAGCCCAGGAACGGGGAGAAGAAGGTGAAAGCTTTGCCGGTATGCGCCAGCGCCAGTGCCAGCGTTGCCGACAGCCCCGAATAGTTGGCGATGAAGGCAAATGCCAACACCATGCCGATCGAGTAGATCGGCACCTTCAGCTCGTTGGCGGTTTCGGCGAAGGTGCGCAGCGCCGCGGCCGGACGCATCTTCAACAGTACGATGGCCAGCACCGCGCCCAGCATGATTGCCGTACCGGTAGCGGACACCGCATCGAACCTGTACACCGCCTCATACGCGGTGGGTGAGGCCACGATGGGCGGCATCTTCTGCACCAGCTGGTCCAGCGACGGCACCGGCAGCGCGAGCACCCAATGCGCCAATGCGCCGCCGCTGGCGAACAACGCCTTGAACGGCTTGATGCTCCACACCGTGACCATCGCGGTCAGGATCAGGAACGGCGACCATGCCTTGATGATCTGCGCGGTGCGGTAGTGCGGTGCGTCCAGCGCCTGCGCGGCCGCCTCGGCACTGGTCTGGGTATCGAAGCGGAAGATCCGCACCGGCTTCCATTTGCGCAGGAACAGGGTCAGGCACACCAGCGAGGCCAACGAGGCGGTGATGTCCGGTAGTTCCGGACCGATGAAGTTGGAGGTCAGGTACTGCGCGATTGCAAACGAGCCGCCGGCCACCAGCACCGCCGGCCAGGTTTCCTTGACCCCGCGCCAGCCATCCATGATGGCCATGATCCAGAACAGCACGATGATGGTCAGGAACGGCAACTGGCGGCCGGCCATCTGCCCGATCTCGAACGGATCCAGCCCGGTCACCTGCCCGGCGACGATGATCGGAATGCCCATCGCGCCGAAGGCCACCGGGGCGGTGTTGACGATCAGGCACAGCCCGGCCGCATACAGCGGCTTGAAGCCCAACCCGACCAACAGCGCGGCGGTGATCGCCACCGGTGCACCAAACCCGGCGGCCCCTTCCAGGAACGCGCCGAAGGCAAAGCCCACCATCAGCATCTGCAGGCGCTGGTCTTCGGTGACCGACAGGATCGAGGCACGAATGATGTCGAACTGGCCGGTCTTGACCGAGACCTTGTACAGGAACACCGCGCCCAGGATGATCCAGGCGATCGGCCACAGCCCGTAAATGAACCCATATGCGCCGGCGGCAAACGCCTGCTGCACCGGCATGCGGTAGAACAGCAGCGCCACCGCCAGGGCGATGGCCACGGTCAGCGTGCCCGCCAGCCAGCCCTTCATGCGCAGCACGGCCAACGCCACGAAAAAGAAGGCGATCGGCAACAGCGCGATCAGGCTGGACAGCCACAGGTTGCCAGCGGGGTCATAGAGTTGTTGCCAGGGCTGCATCGGCGGATCTCGACGGAAACGGACGGGAGACCGCGCATGCACAGATGCGGGTCGTCGACCCCCTGGAACATCCGTTTATTGGTCGTACCATTTAAACGTCAGATCCGGGATGTGTCCGCATTGAACAGCCAATCGCAGGACTTACCTATTAGACCATAGGTTTATAGTCCGATTATTGGTATTACCATTAAAGGCAACCGCATTCTGCGGACGGTCCTTTCAGCTCCACGCCGTTGCCGTCCGGATCACGCAGGTACACCGACACGCCATCGCCTTCGGCACCGAAGTTGCTCTCCGGTTTACCGCGCAGCGCCACCCCGTGCCGCTCCAGGTGCTCGCGCAGCTGCGCCACGTCGAAGGGCTCCACCCGCAGGCACACATGCTCCAGGTTGCGCCCCTGCCCGCCCGCGGCCGGCCCACCCGGCTTGCCCAGTTTTCCATCAATACTGATCAGGTCGATCATCGATGCGCCCGCGTGCAGGTGCACCATGCCCAGCGAGGGCCGTTCGCGGGCCACGGTGCAGCCCAGCACATCGCGGTAAAAGTCGACTGCGCGCCGCAGGTCCTGCACGCGCAGCACCACATGGTCGATGCGCTGGATCTCGAAAGGTCGCATACCGTCACTCCGGGGCCAGATGGCAACGGGCAGCATGCCGGGTGTGCCGTGAGGGCCATCTGATCGCCACCGCCATGAGCACAGGCAGATGCGATAGCGCACTTGCATCAGCATGGATGGCGACCGCGCCAGACACTGACGCGAACCGTATGCACATACCGAACATTGACGCAGGTCGTTGAACAGCACACCGCCCCTGCGCATGGTGCGTCGGCTGGATTGTCGGCGTGGACGATGTGCAATCAATGAATTGGGTGGATCGCGGTCGGACGTTGAGTCTCGAACCAAATGAACTAGGCGCCGGCACCTGCATCGGCGTGTCGCGGATGTCATCGGTACAGTTGCCCGGTGGGGCCTTTACGGTATGGATGCAACTGCGTGGCAGTACCTGGCTGCACGCCCGGGAGGGCCGCTTCCTGCTTCGCCGCGGGGGTTGGATCGTGCTTGACCGCGACTCGCGCCCGCGCCTGCAGGCCGATCGCCACGGTGTCTGCATTGGCGTGGCACTGTGCGGGCCTGCGTTGGACCTCCTGGATGACGATGACTGCCGGCTCTATCCCGGCCGCGGCCAGGTACCGCTTGCGGAACTGCAGATCGCCGTGCGCCTGTGGCGGCAGCTCGGCGCATACCTGGAGCACCCTGCCGTCGCGCACCCGGCGGCACTGCAGCCGCTGCTGCGCCATGTCGCGCATCTTCAACAGGCGCTCGGCGTGCAGGAGCAGCGCTGCCCGGGGCGATCGGTGTATCGCAAACGCCATGTCCTTGGCCGTCTGTGCCGGGCCCATCTGCTGTTGCAGGGCAATGTCGACCGGGTGGTCCGGGTAGCCGAGCTGGCCGAGCTGTCCAACCTGTCGTACTGGTATTTTTCCAAGGCTTTTCTCGGCCTGTTCGGCGAGAACCCGCAAGCGGCCGGCGCACGTCTTCGCCTGGAGCATGCCGGCGACCTGCTGGCCCGCAGCGACCTGATCATCGGCGAAGTCGGCGCCGCGTGTGGCTTCGAGAGCGGTTGCAGCTTCGCGCGCGCCTTCCGCGCCCACTTCGGGGTGAGCGCTTCGGCTTACCGCGCGCACGCGTTGCGCACTAAAGCTAATTCGGCACAGGCCCAACGCATCTCGCGTACAGGCTGGGTGACAACGAAACAGTAACTTTTGCTGGGCGTACTTCGCACAACCAGTCAATTGGAGAGATTGATGCAGAACCAGAAGTTGCCGGGCATGTTGCCGGCGAAGATGTTGTCTGTCGCCATCAGCGTGGCCCTTGCACCTGCGGCCGCATCGGCCGACGCACCCACCACGCTGGACAGGATCGAAGTCACCGGTTCGCGCATCCGTGCGGCCGATGCTGAAACGCGCCAGCCGGTCCAGGTCGTGACCCGCGATGACATTGCCCGCCAAGGCTTCACCAGCGTCGCCGATATCCTGCAGAACCTGAGCTCGGCCGGCTCACCGCCGGCGGCGCGGTCCGATGCCCTGGCCTCCGGCGAAAATGTCGGTGGCTACTACGTCGATATCCGCAATCTGGGGGCCGCGCGCACTCTGGTACTGCTCAATGGGCGGCGCCTGGGCGCCACCACCAGTGGTCGGCAGGACCTGGGGCAGGTCCCGTTGAGCGCGGTCCAGCGGATCGAAGTGCTCAAGGACGGCGCATCGGCCATCTACGGCTCCGACGCCATCGCTGCGGTGGTCAACATCATCACCGACAACACCTTCGACGGTGCCCAGCTGAATGCCTCGCTGGGCCAGTTCAGCCAGGGCGATGGCCGCAACCAGCAGCTCTCGCTGCGGGTGGGCGCGCAGGGCGAGCGCGGCGGCGTGACCGGCGCGCTGGACTACAGCAAGGAAGACCCGGTCTGGGCCAAGGATCGGCCGTTCAGCCGCGATGGCAATGCCGGGCCGGACTATCCCGGTTCGGGCTGGAGCGGGGTCGGCAGGAATGGCTCGCACTGCAACCCCTGCGCCAATGGCGAAGACATCAAGCCCGGCGATGCGCGCTGGTGGACCCTCAGGGACGGTGGCGATCCGGGCAACCCCAACCACTACCGCATCACCGATGCCCGCGACCGGGTCAACGCCAACGAGCAGATGCTGCTGCAGACCGGTATCGAGCGCCGCTCGCTGTTTGCCACCGCATGGTACCAACTCACCGGCAACCTGCGCCTGGAGGGCGACGCGCTGTACAACCAGCGCATCACCGACCAGCAGATCGCCGGGTATCCGCTGTCCTACGACGTGCCGGCCAACAACCCGTTCAATCCGCGCGGGGTGGACACCGAGATCAACCGCCGCCTGTGGGAGACACCCCGAACCACCCGCAGCGACCTGCAGACATTCCGCGTCAGCGGCGCACTGAAGGGCGAGTTCCAGCTCGCCGGGCGCGATGTCGAGTGGGACATCGGCGGCCTGTACAACCGCAACAACCTGTCCAAGACCGGTCATGGTGATGCCAGCAAGCTGGCCCTCAACCGTTCGCTGAGCCCGGACTGTGGCACGGCCAAGGACGCCAAGTGCACGCCGTGGAACCCCTTCCTGCCCTATGGCGTGGCCGGTCCGGGGGCGCTGTCCGACCCGGAACTGCAGAAGTTCCTGTTCCCCTACTTCACCGATACCGGCACCACCACCACCACCCTCTACAGCGCCAACCTGGCCGGTTCGCTGTTGGACCTGCCGGCCGGTGAGCTCGGTATCGCGGTGGGGTATGAACATCGGCGCGAACACGGCCGCTTCGTTCCTGATGCCTTCCGGCAGTCCAACGAAAGCACCGGCCTGGCCGCAACCACCACCGAGGGCGATTACGCCCTGGATGAGGTCTATACCGAACTGAGCGTACCGATCCTCAAAGACCTGCCGTTCGCCCGCGAGCTCACCCTGAGCATGGCCGGCCGCTATTCGAACTACAGCAACTTCGGCAACACGCTCAACAGCAAGTTCGGCCTGAGCTGGCGCCCTGTGGCGCAGTTGCTGGTCCGTGGCACGGTGGCCACCGGCTTCCGCGCCCCCACCATTTCCAACCTGTACGGTGGCGTCGGCTCAAGCTTCGAGCATTACGTCGACCCGTGTGGCGTGGGTGCCACCAACAGCGTCAACGGCAACGCCGCCTGCAACGCGGCAGGTGTTCCGCTGGGCTACGTCCAGCTGGGGCAGAACAGCGTGCCCTGCACCGGCTATCCATGCCAGACGCCGGATGAGTTCATCAATCAGTCCAACTTGAATCTCAAGCCGGAAACCTCAACCAGCCGCACCGTGGGCATGGTCTGGAGCCCGCAATGGGTGCAGGGCCTGGATATCTCGCTGGACTGGTACCAGTACTCGGTCAAGGACATGATCATCGCCGACAGCGTGGACCGCATCCTGCGCGACTGCTATGTGCTTGGCGATGCCAAGCGCTGCGCGGGCGTGGTGCGCGCCCCCGATGGCCATATCAGCGCGCTCACCTACGGGGTGGCCAACCTGGGCCGGATGGAAACCCAGGGCTACGACCTCGGCATCCGCTACCGTCTGCCGGAACTGGCCATCGGCCAGATCAAGCTGGATTGGCAGGCCAGCTATGTCAGCCAGTACGACGAAGAAGGCAACAATGCGAAGGGTGACAAGATCATGGTGGGCCAGGTGGGCCAGGTGGGCGACCAGAGCGTGTTCCGGGTCCGCTCCACGGTTGGGCTGGACTGGGAAAAGGGCGACTGGGGTGTCCGCTATGGCCTGCGCTATTATTCGGCGATGAAGGAGTCGTGTGTTCCCAACCGCCCCTGCACCCATCCGGACCGGTATGCCAATGGCGAGCCGGACGCCATCCGCCGGGTGGGCAGCAACACCTTCCATGATGTGCAGGTGCGTTGGCAGGCGCCTTGGGATGCCACTGTTTCGGTGGGTGCCAACAATGTGTTCAACCATCAGGGCCCCATCATGTTTACCTCCCCGGGCGGTGCGTTTCCCTACTACGCCGGTTTCGACATTGGCCGGACGGTGTACATGAAGTACCAGCAGCGCTTCTGATCGCGGCACGGCAGGAAACGCGCGGGGCCGGCAGCTGCCGGCCCCGCTTGCGTGCAGGGGCCTGCACGCCGCTTGCGTGGTCGTACCGCGTCAATCGTGCGGCTCGATCTTCTTCGCAATCCGGCTGAACACCGCCAGCACAATCAGGCACAGAATGCAGACCCCGATGGCGATCACGTATTCGCCGATTCCCACCGCAATGCCGATCGAAGCCGACATGATCAGCGAGCTGGCCGTCGTCAGGCCACTCACCTGGTCATCGCGGGTGCCACGCAGGATGGTGCCGGCAGCGACAAAACCCACGCATGCCACCACCGCCTCGATCAGGCGCACCGGATCGACCTGCAGCAGGTCGCGATAACGCTCCTGCTGGAAGTGTTCGGCGATGCTGTCGCCGAGCCCCACAATCAAGGCGGCCGCACCGGCAATCAGCATGTGCGTGCGCAGGCCTGCCGCATGCCTGCCCATCTCACGCTCGATGCCGATCAGCCCGCCGAACACCATTGCTGCGGCAATACGCAGCAGAATCGACAGATCCTGTTCCAGTCCCATCCGCAGTTCCTCACCTGTTCGCCACAGCCTTGCGTGGTGGTCGTGGCAATGCCGTGAAGAGGCGCGTGAGGCGGATGTGCACGGGGCTCAGTGCGCGAGGTAGCCGCCATCAATGGCGTAATACGTGCCGGTGGCGAAGGAAGCATCCTCGCTGGCCAGCCAGGCCACCAGCGCGGCCACTTCACCGGGCTGGCCCAGGCGCCCCAACGCATGTTTGCCTTCCAGCGCCTTCTTGACCGTGGGGTCCATCTTTTCCAGCAACGGCGTGGCAATGAAGCCCGGACCAACCGCATTGACCCGGATGTTGTCGCTGGCGTGTTCCCAGGCCGCGGTCTGGGTCAGCCCCACCACGCCGTGCTTGGCTGCCACGCAAGCGGCAGAATGGTTGAAGCCGACCTGGCCAAGGATCGATGCCATGTTGATGATGCTGCCGCCTTTGCCGCTGCGGCGCATCGCCTGGATCTGCGCACGCTGGCACAGGAACACGCTGGTCAGGTTGATGTCGATCACCCGCCTCCACCCATCCACCGGATAGTCGCCGCTGGTGGCCGATGGCCCACCGATGCCGGCGTTGTTGACGGCGATGTCCAGCCCGCCCAGTTCCTGCACGGTACGCTGCACCGCCGCTTCCACCGCGTTCTGGTCGGTGACGTCCACTGCGATGCCGATCGCCTTGACCCCCTTGCCACGCAGCGCCTCGGCAGTCTTCTGCACGGCCTCCTCTTTCAGGTCCCACACCGCCACCGCCGCACCGGAGGCGGCGAGCCGTTCGGCGGTGGCCAGGCCGATGCCCGATACGCCACCGGTCACGATCGCCACCCTGCCCTTGAGCTGATAATCAATCATCGCGTTGTACCTCTGGTTGGAACAAGCCGGCAGGCAGCACCTGCCCATGCCCTTACCGTACGCCCGCGCGGCGTTACAGCGCGTGCACACAGGCACCCGCAACAATGCTTCCCATCGGTGCAACGCACGCCCCCCTATGCTGGCGGTCGTACGTCCACATCTGTTCTGTCCACGCTGCCTGATCGCAGCGCCCTCCCCCAAGGTATGCACATGACTTCTTCCAGTGATGGCCCGCTGTTCACCCCAACCCGCCTGGGCGCGATCGCGGTGGCCAACCGCATTGCGATGGCACCGCTCACCCGCAACCGCGCCATCGAGGGCCGCGTGCCCAATCCGCTGGCCATCCAGTATTACGAGCAGCGCGCCAGCGCCGGGCTGCTGATTGCCGAAGCCACCCAGATCAGCCCGCTCGGCCAGGGCTATCTGGACACGCCGGGCATCTACAGCCAGGCCCAGATCGATGCCTGGAAAAAAGTGACGGCGGCGGTGCACGCACGCGGCGGCAGGATCGTGCTTCAGTTGTGGCATGTGGGCCGCATTTCGCACACCAGCCTGCTGCCCGACGGTGAAGTGCCGGTGGCCCCGAGCGCGCTTGCGGCCAAGGCCAAGACCTTCACCAGCAAGGGATTTGAAGACGTGTCGGTACCGCGTGCGCTGGAACTGTCCGAGATTCCGGCGTTGATCCAGGACTACCGCCAGGCCGCGCGCAACGCGATCACCGCCGGCTTCGACGGCGTGGAGGTGCATGCCGCCAACGGCTACCTGATCGACCAGTTCCTGCGCGACGGCAGCAACCAGCGAACCGACGAGTACGGTGGCAGCATCGAGAACCGGACCCGCCTGCTGGATGAAGTAGTGCGTGCGATTGCCTCGGAGATCGGGCCGGAGCGCACCGGCGTGCGGCTGTCACCGGTGACCCCGGCCAACGACGCCTACGACTCGCAGCCGCAGCCGTTGTTCGAGCGGGCTGTCGAGCGCCTGGATGCGATCGGGCCACTGGCCTTCATCCATGTCATCGAAGGCGCCACCGGTGGCCCGCGTGACAACATCGCGTTTGACTACCCGGCACTGCGGGCGAAGTTCAGCGGCGCGTGGATTGCCAACAACGGGTATGACAAGGCCAGCGCCGAAGCGGCCATCGCCTCCGGCTACGCCGACGTCATCGCATTCGGCCGGCCGTTCATCGCCAATCCGGATCTGGTCGAACGGTTGCGCCTGGGCGTGGCCCTGTCCGAGCTGGATCCGGCCACGCTGTATGGCGGCGGCTCGAAGGGGTATACCGATTACCCGAGCGTGTCGGGCTGAACGACGCGCGCGTGGCCCGCTACACTGCGGGCCACGCTGCTTAGGGAAGTGCCAAATGGATGTTCCGGTCTGGACCGGCGGCTGCCTGTGCGGTGCGATCCGTTTCCACGCCCACGGCACCCCCGACAATGCGCACACCTGTGCCTGCGATGACTGCCGCCGCCACAGCGGCAGCATGACCGTGGCGTGGGTGGAGTTTCCCGCCGGGCAGGTGCACTGGACCGGCGCAGGCGGTGCCCCTTCGCGTTACCGTTCATCCGCCCATTCCACCCGTGCGTTCTGCCCACGGTGCGGCAGCTCGCTGGGCGCAATGGATGATGCGCCGGTGATCGCATTGCTGACCGGCGTGTTCGATGTGCCCCACCATCCCGCCCTGGCACCCACGGCACAATCCTTCGAAGACGGCCAGCCTGCCTGGCTGCAGGTCAATCTGGCACCTGCCGCGTAGCGCCGGCCCTGGGCGGCGGCATGCACAGCCGCCCAGGCACCTGCGCTCAGTACACCGGCAACGAAATGAAACTGGCCTGCTGCGGGGCGTGCCAGACCTGCTGGGTCGCCTTCTGGTAATCCCCCGGCCTGGCCAGGTAGATGTTGGGCACGAAGGTCTGCGGGTTGCGGTCGTACAGCGGGAACAGGCTGGACTGCACCTGCACCATCACCCGGTGCCCAGGCTGGAACACGTGGTTGGCGGTGGGCAGGCCAAATTTGTAATCGAGCACCTGGTTGGCCGTGATCGCCTTGGGGTCGCTGAAGCTTTCACGGTAACGCCCACGGAAGATCGCCATCGACACCGCCAGCTCGTAGCCGCCCATTTCCGGCGTGGACGGAGTCTGGTCAGGGTAGACGTCGATCAGCTTCACCACCCAATCGGCGTCGCTGCCGGTGGTGGCCGCGGCCAGGTTCACCTGCGGTGCGCCGCCGATGCGCAGTGGTGCGGTCAGCGGCTCACTGACGAAGGTCAGCACGTCCGGCCGCCCGTCCACGAAACGCTGGTCCTTGACCAGCCAGCTGGTCCACATGTCGCGGTCGGCAAAGCGTACCGGGCGCGGTACGAACGGCACCGGCTTGGCCGGGTCGGACACGTAGGCCTCGTAGGTGGCCTCACCCGGCTGCGGTGCCTCGAAGGACAGCTTGCCGCCGGCGCGCAGGTACAGCGGCTTGCTCTGCACGGCCGTGCGTGGCCACTGCTGCAGGCGGTCCCAGTGATTCTGCCCGGTGTTGTAGATCAGCACCGGTGGCGTATCGGCCTTGGCTGCACCCTCCACCAGATACTGGTCGAAGAACGGCTTGAGCACGTCGCGGCGGAACTGCAGTGCGGTGTCGCCGTCGAACTTCAGCGCGCCCAGGCTGCTGCCGTCGTAGTTCACCTGGCTGTGCCGCCACGGCCCCATCACCAGGTAATTGAGCGTGTTGCTGCTGTCGCGCGGCTCCATCGCCGCATAGCTGTGCACCGCGCCCCACATGTCTTCCTGGTCCCACAGGCCCTGCAGCCACAGGGTGGGCACCTTCAAAGGGGTCTTGGCCATCTGCGCATCCAGCGCCTGCGCCTGCGCCTGCCAGAACGCATCGTAGGCGGGGTGTTCGATCAGCTTGTGCCACCACGGCAGCTGGTCCAGCCCGTTGGCACGGGCGTAATCGCCGGCCGAACCGGCACGCAGAAAGGTGGTGTAGTCGTCGTAGCCCACGCTGGGGATGGACGGGCCCTTGCCGCGCTTGGCCAGCTGGCCGGTGAAGTAACCGAAATTGACCTGGCGGAAAGCGCCGTAGTTGAGCCAGTCATCGCCCATCCAGCCGTCGATCATCGGGCTCTGCGGCGCGGCCACCTTCAAGGCCGGGTGCGGGTTGGTCAGCGCCATCACCACGGTGAAACCTTCATAGGACGAGCCGAGCATGCCAACCTTGCCGTTGCTTTCCGGCACGTGCTTGACCAGCCAGTCGATGGTGTCCCACGCGTCGGTGGCGTGGTCGACCTTGGTGCTGTTGAGCGGCCCGCGCAACGGCCGGGTCATCACGTAATCGCCTTCGGAACCGTATTTGCCACGGATATCCTGGAAGACGCGGATGTAGCCGCCGTCCACGAAAACCTCATCGCCCTGCGGCAGGATGTCGCGCATGTGCGGCGAATCCATGCGCTTGGCGCGGTTGGCTGCGTCGTAGGGCGTGCGGGTCAGCAGGATCGGCGCGTGCCTGGCGCCCTTGGGCACCACGATCACCGTGTAGAGCCTGGTGCCGTCGCGCATCGGCACCATGACCACGCGCTTGTCGTAGTCGAAGCCGGCAGTGGGCGTGACAAAGCCCTTGGCGGGAATGTCCGGGGTCATCGGCGAGGTCTGCGCCGACACGCCGGCAGCAACCGCGAAGCTCAACAGCACGGCAGGTACGACACGGACACGCATGGGCTCTCTCCCGGCAAGTGGTGACGAACAATCTGCGCAGCCTAGCGCCGCACTGCGCGCTCGGGTAGGTGCCAAACGTCCGCATCGCACGCATTCAGCTTTGAACGGCCGCGTGATGCAAAGCCGCGCGGGGTGCAGTGGTGCGTGCCGCGCTTTGCACGCCTCCTCCCGCCGCGCAGAATGCAGGCATCGGACCGCAACCGTGGTCTGCCCCCTGGCCGGCCGTCGCATGATGAAGAACCACTACACCCTGCAGGCGCTGGTGCGCTCGGAGCTGTCCTCAACGGCGGAGGAGCAGCGCATCTTTTTCCTGATGCAGGCCGTCGCCACGGCGAGCGCGGATTTCCTGCCCGTTGCCGATCTCGATGCCTTGGCCGACGTGCTGGCCGAGCACACCTGCTATATCGCGCCCCATCGGGTCACCCGCAAGGGGCGCACCGTGATCTTCAGCGGGCGCACCTACCGTGCCACTGCGGTCGAGGTGATGGCGTTCCTGCGCGGTGCCGCCCAGGCCGGTGACCTTCGCCCCCTGCTCATCGCCCCCCACTTCGACACGCAGCCCGGGCAGGTGGTGACAGTGGATGAGGACCAGATCTGCCTTTACCGGGTGGGCTGATGCTGGCAGGCCACCGGCCGCCATCAGGCGCACGGCGTCTCCTGCAGGGCCACCCACCGCCAGCACCCGTCCTCGCGGCGCAGCAGCGCCAGCGATTCCCGCCAGCACATCGCCCCGTTGCCCCGTGCGTGGCCCTCGCGATAGCGCGCCATGACCAACGCGTCGTCCAGTGCCGTGGCGCATTCGGCGTCGATGACAATCGCCAACCCGGGCCGCGCGCCGTGGCCGCCCAGGAACAGCGCCCGCACCGCGTCGCGATCCAGGCGCTGGCCGGTGATGCCGACCATGCTGAAATCCACGGCGAAATGCGCCATCAGCGTATCCAGTTCACTGACCGGCAGGCGCGCATTGAACCAGTCTTCGATCAGCCCGTGCAGCGCATGGATCTGGTGGGAGGCAGGGGTGTCTTTCATCGGGACGCTCTCAAGGAAAGGGACGACGCCGGCAGGCGCCACAACAGGACCAGAGGCAGCAGGCTCATGCAGGCGGCCAGCAGCAGGGTGAGCGCGAATGCCCGTTCGGGCAGCATCGCCGACAGCACCGCCAGCACGCAGGCCAGCATGGCTGCTGCCAGGCAGAAACTGAGCTGGCGATTGAGGTTCCATAGCGCGCTGCCCGGGAGCAGCTCCGCGTCCTGCAGGCCCTGGAAGGCCAGGGTCTGCGCGCTGCTGCTGCACAGGCTGCCACCCAGGCCCATCAGCGCGAAGGCCAGCACCGGCAACCACGGCCGGCCAGCCTGTGCACCGATCAACAGCACGATGCCCAAGGCCTGACACAGCATGCCCACGCTCAACAGCGGGCGCGCACCGAGACGGGGCAGCCACTGCCGGGTCGTGGCGATCGCGCAGGCCGAGGCGATGGCCCAGGGCAGCATGAACCCGCCGACAGCCGCCGCACCGTAGCCCAGCCGATGCAGCAACAACGTTGCCACCAGCTGGGTGCCGATGAACGTGCCCGGGACCAGCAGATAAACCAGCATCGCCATCCGCAGCGACGCGTGCCGCAGCAGTGTCCATTGCAGCACCGGGTGCGCGGTCCGGCGCGCGCGGCGGGCGTAGCACAGCAGCACCAGTACGGCGGCAACCAGCAGCCCGGCGCCGTGCGCACGCTGGCCAGGCTCGGCCAGCAGACTCAAGGCCACCAGCACCATGCTCAGGCCCATCGACCCCAGCAGCACCCCCCAGCGGTCCAGCGCCGGCACGGCCGGACGCACCTCGTGGCGCAGCCCGCACGCCGCCAGCGCCAGCGTCAACGCCGCCAACGGCACGCTGACCAGCAGCACGCCCCGCCAGGACCCGTACTCCACCAGCACACCGCCCAGGGTCGGCGACAGCGCCGGCACCAGCAGTGCCACGGCCATGATGCGGGCGGTCAGGCGGCCACGATCGGCCGGCGGGCAATGGCGATAGGCCAGTGCCTGCCCGACCGGAATCAGCAACCCGCCGCCCAGCCCCTGCAGCAGGCGCGCGCCGATAAGCCCTTCGATGCTCGACGCGGTGCCAGCCAGCAACGCGCCCACCCCGAACACTCCCAGCGACAGGCACAGCACTCCGCGCTCGCCCAGCCGCGCTGCCAGCCAGCTGCTGAGCGGGATGACCAGCGTCAAGCCGAGCATGTAGGCGTTGCCGATCCAGGCCAACTGCGGCACCGAGGCGTGCAGGTCGGCGGCGATGGCCGGATAGGCCACCGTGCCAATGAACATGTTCACCAGGTCCAGCGAAAATCCCAGCAGGTACAACGTTTCGACCTTGGCCCGGTATGTCATGACGCCCTCCGCAATGCGAGGCGGCAGCATGGGCGGCATTGGTGCCTGGATATACGGCCAATGCGATGCAAGACTGTCAAACCAATTTTGACAGTTGAATACGCATGGTCAGCCTGGACCGCTTCGAGACCTTCAAAACCATCGTCGATGCCGGCAGCCTGACCGCGGCCGCGCAACGCCTGGGCCAGAGCCGTGCGGTGGTGAGTTTCAACCTCAAGCGGTTGGAACAGGAACTGGGCGTGACCCTGCTGGTGCGAAACACCCGCAGCCTTGCCCTGACCGAAGCCGGCGAGCGCTTCCACCAGCATTGCAGCACGCTGCTGGCCACCGCCGAGCTGGCCATCGAAGAGGCCCGCAGCGAACAGTTGCAGCTGCGCGGCACGCTGCGCCTGACCACCACGGCCGAATATGCCATTGCCCGCGTGGTGCCGGTGCTGGAAACCTTCCGCGCCCTGCATCCGGCACTGCGCCTGCACCTGTCGACGTCACCGGCGCCGGCAGACCTGATTCCCGAACGATTCGACCTGGCCATCCGGCTGGGGCGCCTGCAGGATTCGCAGCTGCGCGCAACGCTGCTGGACGAACACGCGTTGTGCGCGGTCGCCGCGCCGTCGCTGTTGGCGATGCTGCCCGATGATGCCGCACGCGATGACCCGCACTGGGTGCGCACGCTGCCACGGCTGGGCTATCCGCGCCTGGCGGACCTGCCGCTGATCGCGCCCGATGGCAGCGACCAGGTGTTTGCCAGCAACCCCGCCGATGCGGTGGTCACCGTGGATGACGCCTCCACGTTGCGCGGCTTCGCGCTGGCCGGGGCCGGCGCTACGGTATTGCCGCAATGGTTGATCGCCGATGACCTGCGTGCCGGCCGGCTGCTGCCGATCCTGCGCGGCCATCGCTTCCCGCGCCAGGGGGTGTACGCGGTGTTTCCCAACACCACCCAACCCTCGCGCCGGGTACGGTTGCTGCTGGCGCACCTGCGCCAGCATCTGCCCGGGTGATCCTGGGCAGGCACGACCTACGGGCGTGGACCACCGCGTCCATCCGGCAGGTACCGACCAAAGGCCGGTACCTGCCTTCGGTCAACGCACCACGCCGCCGCTCAACACCAACGGGGTGGTCTGCAACGGCTCGTTGGCCGAGCGCGACAGCTGCAGTTCGTAACGGCCTTCGGCGATCTTCCACTGCTTGTCGGCGGTGTCGAAGCTGGCCAGCGTCTTCGGTTCGGCCTCGATGCGGATCCGGCGCGATTCGCCCGGCTGCAGCGTCACTTTCTGGAAACCGATCAGGCGGATCGGCGTGGTGCTGCCATCGGGCATCTTCAGGTACAACTGGGCCACGTCCGCACCGGCCACCTTGCCGGTGTTGCGGATATCCACGGTGGCAACCAGGCGCTGGCCCATCGCGGTGGCACTCAGGTTGTCGTAGCTGAACTGCGTGTACGACAGGCCGTGGCCAAACGCGAACTGCGGGGTCAGGCCCTTGGCGGCGAACCACTTGTAGCCAACGTTGGCGCCTTCGATGCGGTAGTCGATGGTGTCGTCCGGCTTGTGCTTGGGGTTGAAGCCCAGGCCGTTCACTTCCGGGCGCGGCAGCTGGCTGGCATCCACCGGCCAGGTCACCGGCAGGCGACCGGATGGATTGACCTTGCCGGTGAGCAGCGCGGCGATGCCTTCGCCGCCACGGATGCCCGGGTACCACGCCTGCAGCACTGCCGGCACCTGCTGCAGCCACGGCAGCTCGACCGGCCCATTGGTTTCCAGCACCACCACGGTCTTCGGGTTGGCCTTGGCCACGCCGGCAATCAGCGCGTCCTGGTTGTCGGGCAGCTTCATGTGCGGCAGGTCGACCGACTCGGCCGACCACTGCGTGGCAAACACGATCGCCACGTCGGCCGCGGCGGCGGCACGGGCAGCGGCGGCCACATCACGGCCGTCCACGTAGTCGATGCGCGCATCCGGACGCTCGGCACGCAGCGCTTCCAGCGGCGAGGACGGGTGGAAGATCACCGGGCCCGGCCAGGTGGTCGGCAGCACGCCCGGCACCGCATTGGTGCCACGGGCGGTCCAGCCCACCATCGAGGAACCACCGCCGCCGATCACGCCCTTGTCGGCATGCCCACCGATGATCACGATGCGCTTGACCTCCTGGCCCAGCGGCAGCACGTTGTTGGCGTTGCGCAGCAGCACGCTGCCTTCTTCCACGGTGCGCTGGGCGGTGGCGAAACCGGCGGCGTCATCGATCCGCTGGTGCTGCGGCGGCAGGTCGAAGTTGCCGTTGGCAAACATCGCACGCAGGATCCGCGCGACCATGTCGTCCAGGCGTGCGCGCGGCACCACGCCGCCATTCACGGCCAGGCGCAGCGGTGCATCGAAGTACACCGCCTTGTCGAACACCTCACCGGCCGACTGCTGGTCCAGGCCAGCCAGGGCCGCCTTGGAACCGCTGTGCACGCCGCCCCAATCGGACATCACGAAACCGGGGAACTTCCATTCCTGCTTGAGCACCTGGTTCATCAGGTAATCGTGCTCGCAGCCGTAGGTGCCGTTGATGCGGTTGTAGGAGCACATCACCGAACCGGGCTTGCCGATGTCCAGCGCGATCTCGAACGCCAGCAGGTCCGATTCACGCATGTCCTGCTCACCGATCTCGGCGCTGTGGAAATTGCGCGAGGTTTCCATGTCGTTGAGCGCGAAGTGCTTCATCGTGGAGATGACGTGCTGGCTCTGGACGCCACGGATCGATTCGCCCACCAGGCGACCGGCCAGCAACGGGTCTTCGCCGGCGTATTCGAAATTGCGCCCGTTGCGCGGGTCGCGCTGCAGGTTGACGCTGCCGGCCAGCAGGATGTTGAAGCGCTGCTGCCAGGCTTCGCGGCCCATCGTAGCGCCACCGGCGAAGGCCACTTCCGGGTTCCAGCTGGAGGCGGTGGACGGGCCTGACGGCAGCGCGGTGGCGTAGTCGCCCTTGCGCAGGCCGCCGGGATTGGTCACGCCCAGCCCGGCATCGGCCGACTGCTGCGCCGGAATGCCAAGGCGGGCCACGCCGGGTACGAAACCGGCCGAACCAACCGCGCCTTCCGGCAACGGGCCACCGTCCTTGCCCAGCCCGAAGTAGCTGTGCAGCATCTGGAATTTCTCATCGTCGGTCATCTTCGCCACGATCAACCGGGCGCGTGCATCGGCATTGAGCCCGGTGTCCATCCACGGCGTGTCGCCACCGGCCGGGGCGGCATAGCCCAGGGTCAGCAGCGTGCCGGCGATGGCCGGGCTGTTGGCGTCGATGCGCAGCTTGACCGGCTTGCTGGAGGCAGACTGGAAGCCGTTGGAATGGGCAATCCCAGCGTTGGCCTCGAACCCGGCCACCGGCGTATTGGCAGCGCCCAGCAGGACAGCCGGCGCGCCTACCCGCGAGGCATCCACCAGCTGCTTGAAGCCGGTGCCGCTGGCAGCGTCGGTATGGGTGTACAGCGCCACCACGTGGCGGCCATCGTTCAACCGCAGGTAGTTCATGCCCGGCGCTTCGATGCCCGATGCGGCTTCCACCGGCAGGCGCGAGATCACGATGCTGCCGCGACGCTCGGCCGAGGCCGGGTCGGCACTGACGAAGCGGTAGGTGTAGCCCAGCTGGTCGGCCAGCGCTTCGAGCGGATCGGGCACGCGGCTGCTGCCGGCGCTGTCCGCCGCACGGTGCACGTTGCCGATGGTCAGCGCGTCCACGTTCAGCGCCTGCAACTGCGCGGCAACATCGTTGGCATCCAGCCAGTTCGGCGCCTGTTCCAGGCTGAGCACGGTGAAGGCATCGGTGCCGGCCGGCGTGGCCGTGGGCGCCGCCCAGGCCGAGGCAGCCAGCGAGAGCGTGATGGCGGCCGTCAGGGCCAGTGGCTTTGTAATCGTTTTCATAAGCGGGCGAAACACCTTTGCTTGCGCAAAAAATCCAGGGAGTCGTGCCGCAGAAGGGTGCAGCGCCAAGATGGCGGATGCCGGCGTCTTGCAGGCCGGTATCGGGTATTCCCAGGCAATGCAGCTACGACCAGGCCCCTCCGCCCGTCGATACCGCTGCCCTGCCCGGTGGGCGCCGCAGGCGGCGCCCATCCGGTGAAGAGTCGTTCACCCCGTTCATCCCTGTCAACAGCGTGTTCAGTTTCAACCGTGCAGAACGCCGGCCCGATCAGTGCGCGCCGGGCTTGACCACGTGGGTGGCCGCCGCGTCCAGCACCTGCCCGCGCCCATCACGCGGCAACAGCGGGGCCAGCGGTTGGCCGTCGGCCAGGGTCAGCAACTGCGAGCGCGGTTCATCGTCGCCGAACAGGAAGCCCTCGCCCCACTGGCGCAGCGCCACCACCAGCGCAAACAGCGCCCGGCCCTGCGCGGTCAGGACATAGTCGTGGTAACGGCTGCCGTCGGCGGCAGGCTGCTGTACAAGCACGCCGGCATCCTGCAGCGCCTGCAGACGCTGGCTGAGCATGCTGCGCGACATGCCCAGGCTGCGCTGGAAATCGCTGAAGCGGCGCACGCCATCGAAGGCGTCACGCACCAGCAGCAGCGACCAGCGGTCACCGACCACGTCCAGCGCGCGCGCCACCGGGCAGGTGGGGTTGGAATCAACGGTCATGACGGAGGCCTCTCGCATAGTGGTTTTATTTTAGAACCAGATCATCCAGAATCAACTGGTTCTATTTTGAGACCACTCGATGTCGATGATCGCCGCCCTGCCCCGTACCACCACGCCCCTGCTGCTGTTGTTCGCCTGCGCCGCCGGACTCAGCGTGGCCAACGTCTATTACGCCCAACCCTTGCTGGACGCCCTGGCCGCAGACCTGCATATCGGCACCGCGCGGATCGGCGCGGTGATCGCCGCGACCCAGCTCGGCTCGGTGATCGCCCTGTTGTGGCTGGTGCCGCTGGGCGACCGGCACGAACGCCGGCGTCTGATGGCGTTGCAGAACATGGCGCTGGTGCTGGCGCTGCTGGGCGTGGCCAGCGCCGGCAGCGCCACTGCATTGCTGCTGGGCATGCTGGTGGTGGGCCTGCTTGGCACCGCGATGACCCAGGGGTTGATCGCCTATGCCGCGGCCGCGGCCCATCCACACGAACGCGGCCGCGTGGTCGGTGCCGCCCAGGCCGGGGTGGTGATCGGGCTGCTGCTGGCGCGGGTGGTGGCCGGTGGCGTGGCCGACCTGGGGGGCTGGCGCGCGGTGTATGGGGTGTCGGCCGGGTTGATGGTACTCAGTGGCGCGGTGCTGTGGCTGCGCCTGCCGCGGCTGCCAGTGCCGGTTGCACCCCCGCGCGCGTCCTTGCTGGCGTTGCTGCGTCAGCAGCCGGTGCTGCGCCGGCGCGGGGTGCTCGGGCTGCTGCTGTTCACCGCGTTCGGGTTGTTCTGGAGCACGCTGGCCCTGCCGTTGGGCGCGCCGCCTTATGCACTCAGCCACACCGCGATCGGCGCGTTCGCGCTGGTGGGGCTGCTGGGGGCGTTGGCTGCGGCGCGCGCGGGGCATTGGAGCGACCACGGCCATGCCGAACGGATCAGCCTGGTCGCGCTGCTGGTGTTGCTGTTGAGCTGGGCACCCTTGGCGGCGTTGCCGTTGCACCTGGGCTGGCTGGTGCTGGGCGTATTGCTGCTGGATCTGGCAGCGCAGGCGCTGCATGTGACCAACCAGAGCCTGATCCTGGCCGCCGCACCCGATGCGCAGGCGCAGGTGATTGCCGCCTACATGCTGTTTTATGCCGCCGGCAGCGGCCTGGGCGCGGTGCTGGGCAGTGCGCTGTATGCCACGCAGGGGTGGCTCGGGGTATGCGTGGCCGGGGCGACGGTGTCGGTGCTGGCACTGGGTGCCTGGGCGCTGATGCGCCCCGCTCAACCGTCCCGGCAGCAGGGCCAGCGTAGCGGTGGCTGCCGTCCCGGTGGATGAAGCGTTCATCACCCCGGCTGGGTTCAACATGGCCGCGCGCAGATCATTAGCATTTTTACTAATTGGCGGTAGGATTGTCGGTCTCAGCCTTTGACACCCGCGCTGCCGATACTCGCCGCCATGCCCCGCCCTGCCGCCCGTTTTTGCCTGCACCTGCCCTTCCGGGAGGTGTGCTGATGGGCGCGGTGCTGGCCTTGGACCAGGTGCTGGAAACCCGCCAGGTGTGGCGCGGCAGCCCGCGCTCGACCCTGCCGGCCAATGCCCGGCACCCGACCGGCCACCCGGCCCTGGACGCGCGCCTGCCCGGGGGCGGCTGGCCCCCGGCGGCGCTGTCGGAGGTGCTGCTGGCTGCGCCTGGCCAAGGCGAACTGGCGTTGGTGTGGCCGACCCTGGCGCGACTGAGCCAGCTGCAACAGACCGTGGTGCTGATCGCCCCGCCCTACCTGCCGCATGCCCCGGCCTGGGCCGGGGCCGGGCTGGCCTTGAGCCAGTTGCAGGTGGTCCGGGCCAACCCGCGCGATGCCCTATGGGCAGCCGAACAATGCCTGCGCTCGGCCGCCTGCGCGGCGGTGTTGTGCTGGCCACAACAGGCCGACGACCGCGCCCTGCGCCGGCTGCAGGTCGCCGCTGAAACCGGCCAATGCCTCGGGTTTGCCTTCCGCGACCTGCGCCAGGCGCGCAATGCCTCGCCGGCACCGCTGCGGTTGCAGTTGGAGAACGGCCAGGTACGCGTGCTCAAGTGCCGCGGTGGCACGGCCCCGGCGCAGCCGTTGCCACTTGCGCTGGCGCATTGAGCGCCCCGCCATGCACTGGGCCTGCCTGCTGTTGCCACACCTCGCCCTGGACGCGGCGCTGCGCCAGCAGCCCGATCCGGGCGCACCGCTGGTGCTGCTCAGTGGCCCGGCCCAGCGCCGCGTGCTGCATGCGGTGAGCCCCTCGGCCCGGCAGTTGGGGCTGCGCCGCGGCATGCTGCTGTCGACCGCGCAGGTACTCACCCGCGACATGCTCACCGTCGAACATGACCCGCGCGCCGAACAGGCCACCCGGGAATTGCTGGCCAGTTGGCTGTACAGCACCAGTTCGCAGGTCAGCCTGGCCTTCCCGCATGCGCTGGTGCTGGAAATCGGTGCCAGCCGTGCCTTGTTCGGCGATTGGCCGACAATCGAAAAGCGCCTGTGCGATGGCTTGCAGGACCTGGGCTTCCGGCACCGGCTGGTGGCCGCGCCGAACCCGCATGCGGCCTGGGCGTTGACCCGCGTGCATGCGCGGCTGGGGGTGGAGGCCAGCCAGCTGGACGCCACCCTGGCCCAGTTGCCGATCGAGCGCAGCGGGCTGCCAGCCGAGGCGGTCACGGTATTGGCGCGTTCGGGCCTGCGTACGCTGGGCGCGGCCTTCCAGTTACCGCGCGACAGCCTGGCGCGGCGTTTCCCGCCGACGGTGCTGGCGCACCTGGATGCACTGCGCGGGATCAGCACGCCCCTGCTGCGTTATTACCAGCCACCGGACCGCTTCGAGGCGCGCATCGAGTTCGATTACGAAATCGAATCCACCCAGGCCCTGTTGTTCCCGCTGCGCCGGCTGACCGGCGACCTGGCTGCATTCCTGTGTTCGCGCGATGGCGGCGTGCAGCGCTTCGATCTGTGGTTTGAACACGACCAGCATCCGGACACCCGCCTGAGCATCGGCCTGCTCGCGCCCGAACGCGATGCGGCGATGCTGTTCGAGCTGGCGCGCAATCGTATCGACCACCTGCCACTGCCCGCCGGCAGCCGTGGCCTGCGGCTGCAGGCCGAGCACCTGCCTCCGTTCGTGCCGGCCGCGCGCGACCTGTTCGACCCACGCCCACAGCAGGCGATGCCGTGGGAACAGCTGCGCGAACGGCTGCGCGCGCGGCTCGGCGATGACGCCGTGCAGGGCCTGGGGCTGCGCGCCGAACACCGCCCCGAACGCGCCAGTGGCACGGCCCATGCGGCACCCAACGGCCCGCCGCCGGCGCTGCCACTGCGCCCGGGCTGGCTGCTGCCCCGCCCGCAGCCGCTGCTGGATCCGCACCTGCGCATCCTGTCCGGCCCGGAACGGATCGAATCGGGCTGGTGGGACGAAGGCGATATCCGCCGCGACTATTACGTGGTGGAAACCGGCCAGGGCCAGCGTGGCTGGGCCTATACCAGCGCCGACGGGCGCGGCGGGCCGTGGATGCTGCACGGCTGGTTTGCATGAGCGCCGCCCTGCCCGATTACGCCGAACTGCATTGCCTGTCGGCCTTCAGTTTCCAGCGCGGCGCTTCCATTGCCGAGGAGTTGTTCGCCCGTGCCAAGGGCCAGGGCTACCGTGCCCTGGCCATCACCGACGAATGCTCGCTGGCCGGCATCGTGCGCGCCTGGCAGGCCGCCAGGAAGCATGCGCTGGCGCTGATCACCGGCGCCGAATTCCAGCTGGAGGACGGCCCCAAACTGGTGCTGCTGTGTACCGACCTGGCCGCCTATGCCGGCCTGTGCCAGCTGATCACCACCTGCCGCCGGCGCGCGCCCAAGGGCGAGTACCGCTGCCTGCGCGACGATTTCGAGATGCTGCCCGACAGCCTGCTGTGCCTGTGGCTGGACCCTGTCCCCAACCCCGACGATGCCGCCTGGCTGCAGGCACGCTTCGCCCAACGCCTGTGGCTGGCGGTGGAGCTGCACCGCCAGGCCGACGATGCGCCGCGGCTGGCCGCACTGCAGCGTTTCGGCCACGAACACGGGATCCCGTTGGTGGCCAGCGGTGATGTGCACATGCACCTGCGCCGGCGCCGCGCCCTGCAGGACACCCTTACCGCGATCGCCCACCACTGCACCATCGCCGAGGCCGGCTGGCGCCTGTTTCCCAATGGCGAGCGGCACCTGCGTACCCGCCAGGCACTGGCCGCGCTGTACCCGCCGGAGCTGCTGGAGGAAACCCTGCACATCGCCGCGCGCTGCCACTTCGACCTCAAGCAGCTGCAGTACACCTACCCGCGCGAGCTCATTCCGGCCGGGCACGATCCGGCCAGCTGGCTGCGCAAACTGGTCGAGGACGGCATGCAATGGCGCTGGAAGAAAGGGGCCAGCGCCAGGCAGCGCGTGCAGATCGAACACGAGCTTAAGTTGATCCACACAAAACAGTACGAGTCCTACTTCCTCACCGTGCACGACATCGTGCGCTTCGCGCGCAGCCAGCAGATCCTGTGCCAGGGCCGCGGTTCGGCGGCCAATTCGTCGGTGTGCTACGTACTGGGCGTCACCGAGATCGACCCCAGCGACATGGAACTGCTGTTCGAGCGCTTCATTTCCGCCGAGCGCGATGAGCCGCCGGACATCGACATCGATTTCGAACACGAACGCCGCGAGGAAGTGCTGCAGTACGTGTTCAACCGCTACGGCCGCGAACGTGCCGCGCTTACCGCCGTGGCGATCAGCTACCGCGGGCGCAGCGCGGTGCGCGACGTGGCCCGCGTGCTGGGCCTGCCGCCGGACCAGGTCAACGAACTGGCCGCCTGCCTGGACCGCTGGAGCAGCCACGAACCCCTGCCCGAGGCACTGCGCGAGCGCGGCTTCGACCCGGACACCCCGCTGATGCGGCGGGTGGTGGCACTGACCGCCGAGCTGGTCGATTTCCCGCGCCACCTGTCCCAGCATCCGGGCGGTTTCGTGATTTCCGAACACCCCCTGTCCACCCTGGTGCCGGTGGAGAACGCGGCCATGCCCGATCGCACCGTGATCCAGTGGGACAAGGACGACCTGGACGCCACCGGGCTGATGAAGGTCGACTGCCTGGCGCTGGGCATGCTCACCGCCGTGCGCAAATGCCTGGCGATGCTGCACGCGCATGGCGCGCCGTTGATGGGCATGGCGCAGATTCCACCCGACGATGGCCCCACCTACGACATGATCTGCCGCGCCGACACCCTGGGCGTGTTCCAGATCGAATCGCGCGCGCAGATGGCGATGCTGCCGCGCATGCAACCACGCAATTTCTACGACCTGGTGATCGAAGTGGCGATCGTGCGCCCCGGCCCGATCCAGGGCGACATGGTGCACCCTTATCTGAATCGACGAAAGAAACTCAAGGAAGAAGGCATCGAGGAGATCGACTACCCGCCCGCGCTGGAAAAAGTATTCAAGCGCACCCTTGGCGTGCCGCTGTTCCAGGAACAGGTGATGCAGCTGGCCGTGGCCGCCGCCGATTTCAGCCCGGGCCAGGCCGATGCGCTGCGCCGCTCGATGGCCGCGTGGAAACGTCATGGCGGCCTGGAGCCACACCGCGACAAGCTGCTCGCCGGCATGGCCCGCAACGGCTACAGCCGCGAGTATGGCCAACGGCTGTTCGAGCAGATCAAGGGCTTTGGCAGTTACGGTTTCCCGGAAAGCCACGCGGCCAGCTTCGCGCTGATCACCTATGTCAGCTGCTGGCTCAAGTGCCACCATCCGTCGGCGTTTGCCGCCAGCCTGATCAACAGCCAGCCGCTGGGTTTCTACACCCCCGACCAGATCCTGCAGGACGCGCGCCGCCACGGCGTGCCGGTGTTGCCGGTGGACGTGCGCCACAGCGACTGGGACTGCACGCTGCTGCCGCCCACCGCGCCGGGCCGCCCGTTCGGCATCCGCCTGGGACTGCGCCTGATCGACGGCTTCAGCAAAGCGGTGGCCGGCGCGCTGGTGCAGGCGCGCACATGCCTGCCCTTTGACAGCGTGGCCGACCTCAGCCAGCGCGCCCGGCTGGACCGCCGCCACCAGGGCCTGCTGGCCGATGCCGGCGCATTGAAGGGCTTGAGCGGGCATCGCCATCGCGCGCGCTGGGAGGTGTCCGGCGTGGAGAAGCCGCTGCCGCTGTTCGACAGCGTGCGTGCCACCGTCGAAACCAGCGTGCCCTTGCCGCTGCCCAGTGCGTTGGAAGACATGCAGGCCGATTACAACAGCACCGGCACCACCCTGGGCCGGCACATGGTGGCCTTCATCCGTGCGCAGCTGCGCCAGCGCCGCTGCCAGCGCTCGGACGAACTGACTGCGGTGCCGCATGGGCGCAACGTGCGGTTCGCCGGGCTGGTGCGCATGCGCCAGCGCCCGCAGACCGCCAGCGGCGTCACCTTTTTGACCCTGGAAGACGAATGCGGCATGGTCAACGCCGTGGTCTGGCGCAAGATCGCCGACCGCCAGCATCGCGTGCTGGTGGAAGCCCGGATGATGCAGATCGATGGTCGGCTGGAACGCGTGGATGGCGTGCAACACCTGATCGTGCGGCAGATGCACAACATCGATGAACTGATCGAAGGCGTGCGTACGCACAGTCGCGATTTCCATTGATGCCGCGCAGCAACACGTGACCAACTTCACGAACACTGCAAATACAGACTTCCCCGACTGGTGTCGCAATCAGACCTTGCGGTATTGTCGCGAGCTTCCAAGGATCTGGAGCCGCCCGTGTCCCGCGCACTCACCGTCACCACGCTGGTTGTCTCCAGCCTCGCGCTTGTCGTCTCCGCCTGGACCGCCGTGCGCCTGCACCAGACCCAGGCCCACGACCGGGTCATCACCGCCCGCGGCCTGGTCATCCAGGACAGCAACGGGCAGGCCCGGGTGATTCTTGGCGCACCGGTCCCCGATCCGCTCAGCAAGGGGGTGTCGCAGGGGCCGCGCGCCTCGCCACTGTCCGGCCTGATCCTGCTCGGCGCCGATGGGTCCGAACGCGGCGGCTACGGCACTGCCGACGTCGGCGATGAAGCCATGCTCACCCTGGACGATGCCAGCGGCACCACCGAAGTATTCAAGGTCACCGCCAATCCCGACCGCGGCGCCACCCTGGTGATCAAGCACCAGAACAGCACCGGCGCCATGCTCACCTCATGGCAGGGCAAGCCGGAACTGATCTTCGTCGGCGACAACGGCCAATCGCACTACGTGCGCCCCAGTACCCCCAGCGCCCCCTGACGCTCCAGCGCCTGGCGCAGATCCAACGCAAGACGCCGCGCATCGCCGGCAGCCAGCATCGCCGTGGTGATACGCAGGCCGTGCACACCCGGCTGCACCGCAAACACCTCGCCGCCGCGCAGCTGCCAGCCACGCTGCGCCAAGGCCAGCACCAGCGGCTGGCTGTCGCCGGCCAGCGGCAGCCACAGGTTCAGCCCATCCATCACCGCCGGCGTGGCGATGCCCTGCTCGCCCAGTGCCTGCTGCAGCCCCCGGCAGCGCTGCGCATAGTCACGTCCGGCCTTGGCAACCCGTGCCATCACCCGCGCCGAGCCCAGCGCCGCTGCCGCCGCGTCCTGCAACAGGTGGCTGACCCAGCCGGTGCCGGGGGCCATGCGCAGGCGCAGGCGCGCGGCGGTGTCGGCATCGCAGCCCAGCACTGCCAGGCGCAGGTCCGGCCCGAGTGCCTTGGACAGCGAACGCACCAGCGCCCAGCGCGGCCTGCCCGGGGCGATCACCGAGTGGTACGGCTGCTGCGACAACAATGCGAAATGATCGTCCACCAGCACCAGCACCTGTCGATGCCGCTCCAGCACCTGGCGCAGTTCACGCGCGCGGCGCTGGCTGAGGCTGGCACCGGTCGGGTTGTGCGCGCGCGGGGTCAGCAGCACCGCACCTGCGCCGGCCTCCAGCGCCGCCGCCAGCGACGACGGCAGCATGCCGTACTCGTCGATGGCCACCGGCAGCGTGGCGTGACCGCCCGCGCGCAGCGTATTGAGGCTGCCCAGAAAGCACGGATTCTCCACAGCCACGCGGTCGCCGGGCACCAGCCAGCTGCCCAGCACCCGTTCGATCGCATCGACCGCGCCGTGGCTGAGTTCCAGCGCGTACCCGGGCGGGCAATCCCGGTCCAGCTGCGCGCGCGCCAAGCGCTCCAGCGGTGGCTCGATGGTGGGCGCACCGTACAGGCGCGGTGCCCGCACCGGCAACAGCGCGCGCAGGTCCGGCAGCCACTGCGGGTCGGGGTTGCCGCTGGACAGGTCGTGCAATGCCGAACCGCCCGCACTGCCCTCCTGGGCGCCGGCGGTGGGCGGTGCGGTCACCACGGTGCCGCGTCGGCCCTGGGTCTGCGCCAGCCCGGCCGCATCAAGGCGCTTGTAGGCGGCAGCCACCGTATTGCGGTTGATCTGCAGCTGCAGCGCCAGTTCACGCACCGGTGGCAGCAGCTGGCCCGGCGCCAGTGCTCCGCTGAGGATCTGCTGGCGGATGCTGTCGAACACCGTGCTGGCGGTTTGGCCGGTGATTTTCATTTTGTCCTATGCCAATATATGGATCGTCCCGGGACAGTGTTGCACGTGCCGGACCGCAGGTGCAGCCGCCCACGCTTCTGGAGCCCCCATGCCCATCGCACGCCCCGACTGGCCACAGGCCACCACCGTTGACGAGATTCGCCACAACCTGGACGTGGTGCGCCAACGCATCGCGCGGGCCTGCGCACGGGCCGGCCGCGATCCAGCCAGCGTGCGCCTGCTGCCGGTCAGCAAAACCGTCGAAGAAGCACGGCTGCGCCTGGCTTGGCAGGCCGGTTGCCTGGAACTGGGCGAAAACAAGGTGCAGGAAGCCCAAGGCAAGGCCGAAGCGATGGCCGACCTGCCGGTGCGCTGGTCGCTGATTGGCCACCTGCAGACCAACAAAGCGCGCCATGTCGCACGTTTCGCCAGCGAATTCCAGGCACTGGACAGCCTGCGCGTGGCCCAGGCGCTGGACCAGCGGCTGGCGCTGGAGCAACGCACGCTGGAGGTGTTCGTGCAGGTCAATACCTCCGGTGAGGCCAGCAAATATGGCCTGGACCCGATCGAGGTCGCCGACTTCGTGCAGCAGTTGCCGGCCTTCCCCCAACTGCGCGTGCGCGGGCTGATGACCCTGGCACTGTTGTCTTCCAACCCCGAGCAGGTGCGCCCGTGCTTCGTGCGGCTGCGCGAACTGCGCGAGCGGCTGCGCCCCACGCTGCCGGCCGGGATCAGCCTGGAGGAATTGTCGATGGGCATGTCCGGCGATTTCGAGATCGCCATCGAGGAAGGCGCCACCGTGGTCCGCGTGGGGCAGGCGATTTTCGGTGCGCGCTCCACCCCGGACAGCGTCTACTGGCCCACGCCTGCACCGGAGCCCTCGCCATGAGCACGCCCCGCCGCTGCGCCGTGGCCATCCAGCACGTGGGCTTTGAAGATTGCGGCACGCTCGCCCCGCTGCTGGCCGAGCGTGGCTGGCAACTGCAGACGCTGCAGGCCGGCATTGATGCGCTGGATGCCGCCGAAGACGCCGCGCTGCTGATCGTGCTCGGTGGGCCGATCAGCGCCAACGACACCCCCCATTATCCGCATCTGCACCGGCTGCATGCCCTGTTGCGCTCACGGCTGGCTGCGCAGCGGCCCACCCTGGGCATCTGCCTGGGCGCCCAGCTGATCGCCGCCGCACTGGGCGCCCGGGTGGTAGCGATGGGCGCCAGCGAAATCGGCTTTGCGCCGCTGTCGCTGACCGACGCCGGGCTGGCCTCGCCCCTGCGCGCGCTGGTCGGTATTCCGGTGCTGCACTGGCATGGCGACACCTTCAGCCTGCCCACGGGCGCGCAGCGGCTTGCCGCAACCCCTGCCTGCGCGCAGCAGGCGTTTGCCATCGGTACGCATGTACTGGCCTTGCAATGCCATGCCGAAGTGGATGCCACCGGCATCGAAAGCTGGCTGATCGGCCACGCCGACGCGCTGCACCGCGATGGTATCGATCCCTGCACGCTGCGCGAACAGGCCAGCCGCTACGCCGCGCCGCTGGCAGCGGCCGCCCGCGATCTTTTCGGCCACTGGCTGGACGCACTGCCGCTGCCCACCGCGGCAGCCGAGGCGGCGCGCGCATGAGCGGCTACCGTCTGGTCATCCTTCAGCACGGCACCCTGTTGGGCCATCTGGACAGCACCGGCCCGCAGGCGCGCCAGCATCTGCAGCAGCTTGCCGCGCGGCTGCCCGCCACCGAGGGTTTTGCGCTGCAGTGGCAACAGGCCATCGGTGAACAGCGGCTGTTGAGCAGCGGGCCGCAGGGGCTGAAGGTGCTGGGCAGCCAAGCGGTTTACCAGGACATCCCCGCGCCCTGAGGGCTGCAGCACCGGCGGGCTGATCAGGTCTGCCGCTGTGGGGTCGTCTGCGTATGCTGCGCATGTTCGCGGGCCTGCGCATGCAGCCATTGGCGAAAGGCAAGAAACCCCGGGTGGCTGGCCGAGCGCGGCGGGTATACCAGCCAGTGGGACCAGCGGGTCTTGAGCCGGTGCGGGGACAGTGCGATCAACTGCCCCGAGTCCAGCAGCAGCCGCGCCCGCGTTACCCGCCCCAGCGCCACGCCGATGCCGTCCAGCGCGGCCCGATGGTGCGATTCGGAATCGTTGAGCATGGCCACGAAGCGGCGCGGCGCGTCCTGGCCAAGCAACGCGAACCAGCGCTGCCATTCGCCATCGGGATCGCCCAGCAACGGCCATTGCGACAACGGCCGCGCGTCCACCCCGCCCATGCGCTCCACCAGCACCGGGCTGGCCATCGGCATCAACCACTCATCAAACAAGGGCTCGGCGTGCAGGCCCGGCCACTGCCCGGCCCCCACGCGCAGGGCGGCATCGCATTGCACGTTGCGCTCGAAATCGGTGAGGCGTTCGCTGGATTCCAGGTTGAACTCGATCTGCGGGTGCGCAGCCACGAACGAACCCAATCGCGGCACCAGCCAATTGGACGCCATCGAGGGCAGCGCGCTGACCGTGAGCACCCGTTCGTGACGCGCCGCGAATGGCTGGAAGACCTGCCCGATCGCATCCAGGTGTGGCCCGACCTGGTCCAGCAGACGCTGGCCCTCCGGCGTTACTCCCACCCCGCGCGGTTGCCGCAGCAGCAGCGGATAGCCCAGCCGCTGTTCAAGCTGGCGCATCTGATGACTGAGCGCACTGACGGTCAGGTTCAGCGTTTCCGCAGCCCGGGTCAGGTTACCCAGGCGGGCGGCGATGACGAAATTCTGCAGCGCCTGCAAGGGCATGCGGGACATATCGACTTGAATCCAATTCAAGGTCAGGTTGCGGAAATGTCGCTTTTCCGTCCCGCATCGTGCACCTATCTTCAACGCTACTCAAGTGGAGCGTCGATCATGAACATCTACAGCGGGCTGTTGTTCCTGCAGGGGCACATCACCAACATCGACCTGGCGCGCCAACTGACGGGCGTGGAGGCGGCGCCTGCGGTGCCGCCCCTGCCGGATGAACAGGAGACAGCAGGCGGTACGTCGGCGGCCGGCAAGCAAGCGCGGCCGGGCGCGTCATGGCAGCAGGACCCGTGCGCCAATGCCTGAGTGCGCGGGCGCGGATGCGGTTGCCACACATGGCGTGGCGCAGGTCCCTGCGCGTCAGGGCGCGACCTTGGGGGCTGGCAGCACGCGGGGCTGCTGGTCGTACCACTCGCGTGCGCCGGCCAGGTGCCACTTGCGCTGCTGGCCATCCAATTCGATGCCCGCGCCCAGAACGCCCCAGCGCAGGTACAGGTTGCCGCGGCGCCGGGCATGGGCCAGATCCAGCCGCGCTCGCAGCGACAACCGCTCGTTTTCGGCCTGCAGATCATCCACCCACATTTCGCCACGGCGCCACCGCAGCTGCCCGCCAGCCTGCACCTCACCGGAATCGAGCAGACCCAGCACCCAGCGCGGGTACGCGCTGCGCTCGGCGAATACGCCCAGCAGCGGCCCCGCATCGCGCAGGCGCAGGTCGGCCTGGGCGGTGACTTCAAATGGCGCGGCCGCATCGATGTGACCCTGGCGCAGCGCCACGGTGCCCCACCAGTTGTCCTGTCCGCCACTGTCGCCGACCTGGATGTTGCGCAGCGCCACCGTGGTGCCACCCAGGTCGAACTGCTTGGCATCGAAGTCGGCACGCTTTACGCGCGCCTGCAGCTGCGCATCACCGCGCAGCGCGATGCCGGCCACCTGCAGCTGCGCGCCGCGCCCGCGCAGATCGGCCCGGCCGGTGCCCACCCGCCCGGCCGAATCCAGCTCGACGTCGCCACTGAGCAGACCGGTACCACCCAACAGGCGCACCGTGCCGTTGCCATCGCCCAGGTAGCGGTTGTACGCGGTGAGGTCGGGCACGCGCGCGTCGTTGAAGCGCAGGTGGGCACGCATGCCATCGCGCAGCTGCTGCAGGCGCGCGTCGCCGCGCAGGGTCAGTGCCATGGCGTGGCCGTCGAACAACAGCGCCTTGGGCGCGTCGGTTGGTGCGGCGCGGAACGCCGGGATCCTGACGTCCAGCTGCGCCTGCGCCGGCTCCCCGGCCACGATGCTGCCGTGCGCATTGGCCTGCCCGAGCAGCCGCACCCCGGCCACCTCGGCCACCGCGGCCACATGCGGAATGTCCAGCGTGCTGCCCGGTGCCAGCTGGCCATCGGCCACCCGCAGGTCACCCTTGAGCAGGCCACCGCCATCCAGGTGGAACCACGGCTTGCGCACGAACAGATCGGCGATCCAGTTCAGCGACTCGAACTTCCATGCCCCCTGCACCTGTCCGGTCAGCCGCGGCAGCAGCTCGGCCGGTGCGCGGAATGGAATCTTCCGCCCGGTCACCCGCAGGTCGGCGTGCAACTCACTGCCGGTATCCGGATCACGCGGCAGGCGGGCCTGGATACGCATGTCCCGGGCCACGTCCAGCTGCAGCGACAGCAACCCGCGGTCATCGGCATGGATCCCGGCGTGCACCGGTACCTGCCACACCACCCGGCTGCCCGGCTGTAACGCGCCCTGGTCGAGCACCACATCGGCAGTGAGGCGCGCGTTGGACGGGGCGCTGCCCACCGTCACGTGCGGGCCTGCGGTGTCGATCTCCACCGCCTGGCTGCGCGCATCCACCTCAAGCTGCGCCCAGGTGATCTCGAGTTTGCGCAGGCCCGGTGCCTGGTCCCGGTAGTGCCGGGGGAAATGGAACCGGGCCGCCAGATGCGCGTCGTCCAGCATGGTGACCCCGTTGATGATGACCTTGGCCTGTTCGAACCCGGCGTTGGAATCGAACAACTCCGAAGGCCCGCCCTTCAACTGCTTGAGAAACCCGACCGTGGCATGCCCCTGCCCGGCAATGAGCAGCTTGCCAACGCGCCCGCTGCGAATGCTGTCGCTGTGGATCGCATCAAAGCGCAGGGTCCAGCCACGGTCGCCGCGCGGCGGCGGCGGGATGCCTTTGTCGACGCGTTCGATCTCCGCCTCCACGCCCGTGGCATCGATACGCGGGATGCGCACCTCGCGGCGGAACAAGGCCACAAGGTCGATCCACGCGCTGGCCTGGTCGGCACGGAACACATACACCGTATGGCCGGCCTGCCCACGCAGACGCAGATGCCAGACGATGGCGTGACCGGGCAGCAGGGTCAGCGCCGCCCCGGTCTGCATGCTGAATTTTTCGGGTTTGCGGTTGGTGGCCGCGTCGAACAGCGGCGTATTGAGGAACACGTTGCCGGCCAGCAGATACAACGCGTACAGCGTCAGCAGCACAAACAACGTCATGCGCCAGGGCCGGGGCCAGCGCCGGACGCGCTCGGGAATCAGGGGCATGTAGGTAGACGCGGGGAAGCAGAAGGACGGCCACACTATCGGCAGGTGGCTGGCGCAGTCGCGTGAAGGCGCGGCCCGGCAAGGCCGCCATTGCGGCGGCAAGCCGCTTGCCACTACTGTGCAGTCAACGATGGGCCTGCCGCTGCCACGGCCCGGATCGATGACAGCAGGGAGCGTGCCAGCATGATGCAGTTCGTCCAGACCATGGGGCCCAACCTGGTCATCCAGTTGATTGCCGGGGCGCTGTGCTATCTGGCGTGGGCCTCGGCCCCGTTCTGGTGGCCTGCCATGCGGGCGTTCGGCCGCCATCGCCCGCTGCCGCGTCCGCTGCTGTTCACTGTGACCGCCGCATGCCTTGCCTATGCGGCGTACCTGGCAACCCTGGTGTCAGTGGGCGTGCTGATGCTCGCCGTGCAGTCCCTGCCCATCCCGCTGGCCGCGTTCGCACCGGGCACAGGTGTCACCTCGCTACCGCTCCGCGCGCTGTTTTACGGCCTGCCGCTGCTGGTGTTCAGCGGGTGGATCACCCGCTTCCTCGGCGCGCGCTGGGAGCGGCTTTTCGCCCCCCCGCTGCGTTGCAGGCGACATGATGCCGGCCTACATGACCTCCCAAGGTTGGCTGCTGCTGTGGCTATCAGTGCCGTTGTGGGCGCCGGCCCTGCGCGCCGTCCTGCCGTGGCGCCCTCTTCCCCGCGCAGGCTGGTTCACGCTGACGGTGGCGGGCCTGGTCTACGGGGCCTTCAGCGCCTGGATCATGCTGGTGATGACGCCCATCGGGACGCTGGCCACGTTCATTGGCCCACAGCTGCAGGAGATGGACCTGCCCGCCGGGCGCTGGCTGATCGCGCTGCAGGACGGATTCGTGGTGCCGGTGTACGCGGCGTTCATCCCGGCGCTGCCCAGTGTGACCTGGGTGGTCATGCTGCTGCTTGCCAGGCACTGGGCCGCTGTCTGTGCGGCGTTCCGCCGGCCCGATGCCCCCACCGGCCAGGGCACGGCGAAACATTGAATGCTTCACCCGCCGCCTTCGGCGGCAACGCTTCCTTCAGCGTTCGGCAGCGTCGGGCAGCTTGGCAATCACCTTGATCTCCACGTCGAAGCCATACAACCAGGTCACCCCGATCCCGGTCAGGGTCGGATACGGCGCCTGCCCCCAGTACTCAGGCACGATCTGCCAGACACGCTCGAAGATCTTCTCCGGGTCCACCAGGAACACGGTCACATCGACCACGTCCTCGAACGTGCACCCGGCAGCGGCCAGCACCGCATTGAGATTCTCGAACGCACGCCGTACCTGCGCCTCCAGCACCGGTTCCGGCGAGCCGTCCTCGCGGCTGCCGACCTGGCCGGACACGAACAGGAAGCCATTGGCGCGCACCGCCGGCGAATAGCGGTTGCGCTCATACAGGGCTTGTCGGCCCGGCGGAAAGACCACGTCACGGATTGCCATCGTTTTCTCCCGGGCCAGCGGCCCACGGTTGCTGAAGGCACCACGGTAGCGCCCGCCGCGGCGCTTGATAAACGAGGCAGACTGACCATCACTGTTTGTAGAATCCAAACAATTCCCCGGGAAGACCCTCATGGACAGGTTCGATGCGATGCAGGCCTTCGCCCGCGTGGTGGAAACCGGCAGTTTCACCAAGGCGGCCCAGACCCTGCACATGAGCCGGACCACCGTCACCCAACTGGTGCAACAGCTGGAGGCGCGGCTGCGGGTACGGCTGCTCAACCGCACCACCCGCCAGGTCAACGTCACCGCCGATGGCGCGGCCTACTACGAACGGGTGGTGCGCCTGCTGGCCGATATGGACGATGCCGACACCAGCCTGTCCAGTGCCGCTGCCGCGCCGCGCGGGCGGTTGCGTGTGGACGTGCCCGCGCCGCTGGCCCGCCTGGTCCTGGTACCGGCCCTGCCCGACTTCCACGCACGCTACCCGGAGATCCAGCTCGACCTGGGCGTCAGCGACCGCCACGTCGACCTCATCGATGAGCGCGTGGACGGGGTGATCCGCGGCGGCGCGATCACCGACGCATCGCTGGTGGCGCGCCGTATCGGCGACCTGGCCGCCGGCCTGTATGCGGCGCCGGCCTATCTGGCGCAGGCCGGCCACCCCGCACACCCGCGCGAGCTGGAAACCACCCACCACCGCATCGTGGGCTACCTGCGCTCGCGCAGCGGCACGGTGCTGCCGTATGTGCTGCGCCGCCACGACGAACATCTCAGCGTGCACGGCCAGCATGTGCTGGCCGTCGATGATGGCAACGCCTACCTGGCCGCCGGCGTTGCCGGGCTGGGCGTGCTTTGGCTGCCCGACTACATGGCCACCGCGCACCTGGCCACGGGCGAGCTGGTGCGCGTGTTGCCCGACTGGCAGCTGGAGCCGATGCCGCTGTATGTTGCGTTTCCGCCGAACCGCCATGTCAGTGCCAAGCTGCGGGTGTTCATCGACTGGGTCGCCGCGTTGCTGGAACCGCTTGCGCCCGTCCCGTCGCTGTCCATCCGCTGACCCTTCTGCGAACCGCCCCACCGAGACCGCCATGCCCCATCGTTTCCGCGCCGCCCTGCTCGCCGGCCTGCTGATCGGCACACCGGCCATCGCGCAGACCGTTGCGCCCGCCCCCGCACAGGATCCGTTGCTGACCGCGCTGCTGGACTGCCACTTCGGCTACGCCCAGCAGCACTCCGCCAGCAGTGCCACCGCCACCGAGATCGCCACGGCTGCCGCCTCGCACTGTGAACCGGCCTTGCAGGCGGCCGCGCTTGGCACCTACCTGCGCGCGCTGGACGCCGGTTTGCCGCCGGACAGCGCCGAGGCATCGCGGGTCGCCATGCTGGCCGAGCTGCGCGCCATGCTGCCAGGCTTCACCCTGGACAAGGTCATCCAGTTCCGCACTGCCAGCGCCGTGCCCTGAGCCGGTCAAGCCGGGGGTCGGCCGCGCGCGGTACTACTGGCGCCACATCAGGATCAGCACCAGCATCAACAGCATGGCCCCCGCCCCGATGCCCAACAGGCCCAGCTGGATATCGGCCATCCGCGAGATGCGCGCATCGCCCAGCTGCCGGTGGCGGCGCAGGAACAGGAAGCGTGCGTAGTCCGCATTGCCGTGGTGGTGCCGGCCCAGCCCGAAGGTGTGCGGCTGCCCGAGCGCGGTGAACACATCGGGGTGGTCCCGGCGCAGCCACAGCAGCATCACCACATTGAATGGCAGGCTGGCGATGATCAGCAGAAATGCGATCAGCAGCAGCCGGCCCAGGATCTCTTCCATACCTGCTCCCCCGAGCGTATGCCGCGCGGCCATCCCCGATGGCGCTGGCGCGATGATAGCCCAGCGTGGCGCATGCCGGACGGATCTCAGCGCCCGGCCACCGTGGCTGAGGTGCGCGACCGCGGCAACGGGTTGATGGCCAGCGTATCGCCACGGCAGACATCGACCGCGTGATACACCGCGCGGCGGCCGTTGCCGAAGGTCATGCGCAGGTCGAAGCGGCAGCCCTGGTCGCCCAACCGCACCACGCTGCTGCCCCCACCACCGGGCAGCACCTCGATCGGGCGTGCGACGAACGCATCGCTGCCGGCCGGCGCCACCTCCAGTGCCACCACGCTGTCATGGGCGCGGTTGAGCAGGCCCAGGTAGCGGGCCCCGCCGGCGTGGGCGTAGGTGGCCGCGCACAGTGAAACGGCCAGCAGCGGGCAGATCAGGACGGGGCGGATCAGATTCATGGCGGCATCTCCGTGGCGGTGAAGGACATTCGCATCAGGCGCTTCCCGCCCGCCGCCGCCAACCGATCCGGGATCAATCGTCGCCACGCGCGGGCCAATCGTAATGGGCCGCCACGGCGCTTTCCGGCCCCACGCGGCGCGCCTAAGATGAGCCTTGCCGCCACCTGCGGCCCAGGATTCCCGTCATGCTCATCCGCCTCGGCAGCACCCAGATCCGCCTGTCCCGCTATATCGCCCTGTGGACGCTGGTGGCGCTGGTGTTCGCCATGCAGAACGCCATCAACGTCGGCATGCCCCGAACCGACTGGCCATTCTGGGATCTGGCCCGCTGGTCGCTCATCCAGTGGTACACGTGGGCTGCGCTGGCACCGACGGTGTTCCGTCTCGCCGAACGTTTCCCGGTACGCGGCACCCTGCGCTTCCACGGGCTTGGCGCGCAGGTGGTGGCCAGCCTGTGCGTCACGTTCGCCGCAATGATTCTCGGCGCGCTGGTGTCCACCCTGTTCGAACCCAGCGGGTTTGCCGAGCAGCTGGGGTACTTCCTGGAGCAGCACTTCGCCATTGGCCTGCTGACCTACTGGACGCTGTTTGCGATCCAGCAGGCACTGCATTTCCACGCTGAAAAGGCCCGGCGCGAACTGGAAGCCAGCCAGCTGGCCACGGAACTGGCGCAATCGCGCCTGCTGTCGCTGAAGGCGCAACTGCAGCCGCACTTCCTGTTCAACACGCTGCACGCGATCATCACCCTGCTGGACGAAGACACCCTGTCGGCCGAAGACATGCTGCTGCGCCTGAGCGAGCTGCTACGTGCGTTCCTGGAAGACTACGACGGCCAGGAAATCAGCCTGCGCCAGGAGCTGGACCTGATCGAGCTGTACCTGGGCATTCAGCGCATCCGCTTCAAGGACCGGCTGACCACCCGCACCTACATCGCCCCGGATACGCTGGACTGCGCCGTGCCCAGCCTGATCCTGCAGCCGCTGGTGGAGAATGCGCTGCGCCACGGCATCGGCCAGCGCGTGGGCAGCGACACCATCGAAATCGACGCACGGCGCGACGGCGACGCGCTGTGCATCGAGGTGCGCAACCGCAACAGCACATTGTCGACCGAGCCGTCGGCGGCGGCCGGCCACGGCATCGGCATGTCCAACACCCGCCTGCGCCTCAAGGAGCTGTATGGCGATGCCGCCGAGGTCCGGCTGGACATGCTCTGGCCCGAAGGCGTGGCGTGCCGCATCCGCGTACCGTTCCGCGAACTTGAGGGTGCCGACGAGGCACCGGAGTTCAGCCCGGGCATCGCGCCGGCATGAGTATCAGCACGCTGGTGGTGGACGACGAGCCCATCGCGCGGCGCGCGATCGTGCGCCTGCTGGCCGATGACCCGGAGATCGAGATCGTCGGTGAATGCGGCGACGGGGTCTCGGCGGTGGCCGCCATCCGCAACCAGTCGCCGGACCTGGTATTCCTGGACATCCAGATGCCCGCCATCAACGGCATGGACGTGGTGGCCACCATCGGTGCCGAGCGCATGCCGGCCACGGTCTTCGTGACCGCCTACGAGCAGTACGCGGTCAAGGCGTTCGAGGCCAACGCGGTGGACTATCTGGTCAAGCCGTTCAGTCGTGAGCGCTTTGCCGCCACGCTGCTACGGGCCAAGGCGCGGCTGTCAGCGGGCGCCGGCGTGAGCGCGCCGGCCTCGGTGCAGATCCTGCAGGCGCTGGATGCGCTGCGCCAGCGCGACGACTACCTGCAGCGGCTACCGGTGCGCGTGGACGAGCATGTGGTGCTGGTTGCGGTGGAGGACATCGTCTGGATCAAGGCCGCCGGCAACAACGTGGAGGTCCACCTGGCCGACCGCATGCACGCCCTGCGCGAGACCATGGCCAGCCTCGCCGCGCGGCTGGATCCGCGCCACTTCGCCCGCGTGCATCGCTCGGCCATCGTCAACGTGCGCCGGGTCAAGGCGATCCATCCGTGGTTCAACGGTCACCACGTGGTGACCATGGACACCGGCCAGCAGCTGCGCATGAGCCGGTACCAGAACGAGGCGTTTCTCAAGCTGGTATCGACGCGGCGCGAATAAGCCAGCCGAGCATGGCTCGGCTCTACCCCGAGCCGAGCCATGCTCGGCTGCCGCGCTCCCCGGTAGGGCCGGGCCATGCTCGGCTGCCACGCCCCGGTAGAGCCGAGCCATGCTCGGCTGCCATGCCCCCCGGTAGAGCCGAGCCATGCTCGGCTGCCACGCCCCCCGGGTAGAGCCGAGCCATGCTCGGCTACCGCGCCCCGGTAGCGCCGAGCCATGCTCGGCTGCCGTGCCCCGGTAGAGCCGAGCCATGCTCGGCTGCCGCGCCCCGGTAGCGCCGAGCCATGCTCGGCTGCCGCGCCCCCGTAGCGCCGAGCCATGCTCGGCTGCCGTGCCCCCCGGGTAGAGCCGAGCCATGCTCGGCTGCCGTGCTCCCCGGTAGCGCCGAGCCATGCTCGGCTGCCGTTACGTCAGCGCGCCGCGCGCTCGTCCTCGCGCAGGGTCAGCACCTCCACCCCGTCGGCGGTCACCAGCACCGTATGCTCGGCCTGCGCCGACAGCTTCCCGTCGCGCGTGGTCACCGTCCAGCCATCCTCGCTCATGTCGATGGCCGCGCGGCCCTGGTTGATCATCGGCTCGATGGTGAAGGTCATGCCCTCCTCCAGTTCCAGCCCGTCGCCACGGCGGCCGTAATGCAGCACCTGCGGCTCTTCGTGCATTTCCTGGCCGATGCCGTGGCCGCAGAACTCCTTGACCACGCTGTAGCCGTGCGCCTTGGCATGCTGCTGGATCGCAAAGCCGATATCGCCCAGCGTCGCGCCCGGCCGTACCACGCCGATGCCCTTCCACATCGCCTCGCGGGTCACCCGCACCAACCGCTTGGCCGCGTAGTCCACCTCGCCGATCAGGTAGGTCTTGCTGGAATCGGCGATGTAGCCGCCCTTCTCCAGGGTGATGTCCAGGTTGACGATACTGCCGCTGCGCAGCACCGCAGCGGCCGAGGGCACGCCGTGGCAGACCACGTTGTCGATCGAGCTGTTGAGCACGTAGGCAAAGTCGTACTGGCCTTTGCTGGCCGGCCGCGCGTGCAGTTCATCAACGATGAAGCGCTCCACCCAGTCGTTGACCTGCAGCGTGCTCATGCCTTCCAGCGTCAGCCGGTCCAGCGCCTCGATCACCTGCGCCAGCAAGCGGCCGGAGGCGCGCATCAAAGCCTGCTCTTGCAGCGTCTTGATCATGCCTCGGCCACCCGCAACGCACCCGGCTCGACCCCGGCCGCGCGCAGCTCACGGCCGACGATCTCCTGGTAACTCATGCCGGGATTCATCTCGCACAGCATGCCGATCTTGATCCAGAACCCGGCCTGGGCGTTGATCGAGCGCCCGGACACGCCACTGGCACGGCGCAGGTTGTCGTGCAGTTCGTCGTCGATGTTGACGATGCCCATCGGGATATCCTGATGCCTGAAGTATACGCATCATATATGTTTCATATATTCCAGCCAACCGCCACGGTCCCCTTCCTGGATCGGCCACGCGACCCTGCATGAGAGGATTGGGCCTGCAAGGCGACGCACGCCACAGGGTGCACGCGGCATGGGAAGGAAGATCGCAGGGGCCAGCGTTTGCATCGCCGCCATCGCCGGGGTGGCGCTGCTGGCGTTTTCTCCCACCGGTTGCACCTGTGTCAGTGCCGTCGACCAGCTTTCCTTTACCTCCGGTGCCAGTGCCCCCGGCGCGCTTCTGTCGGCCTCCGGCCTTGAGGCGGGCTTGAACCGGACCCTGCACGGTACGCCAGCCACCGCACTGAGCGATCCCCTGTCCGGCGACAACTGCCGGCAGGCGGCGCCCGACCGTGTGGTCTGCCGCGTTCCGGTGCAGACCTCCCCGATGCTTGAACATGGATTCAACGTTACCTATCACACCGCCGAAGGACGCATCCGCAGGGTGTCGGTCGCCCGTGCGGTCTGGCTGCGCGACTGACGTCCCGCCAACGGTCGGCCTCAGGCGGTGTACGCGGTCGCTTCGATCTCAAACAGCATCCCGTCCAGCGCCAGCCGCGGCACCGGGATCAGCGTGCAGGTCGGTGCGCGGCCCAACGGCCAGCGCCGGCCGATCTGATCGGACAGCACGCCAAGCCGATCCTGATCATGGTCCACCACCAGCACGGTCAGCTTGGCCACGTCGGCCAGGCCTGCCCCGGCCGAGGCCAGCGCCAGGCTCAGGTTGTCCAGCGCCTGGGCCACCTGCACCTCGAAGCGAGGCGACAACGCACCATCGGCGATCTCACCGCCCTGCCCGGCAATATGGATCACCCGCGCCGGCAGGCGCACCACCGCCACGTGCGAATAGCCGTTTGCACGTGGGTCGTACAGGCCGGAGGGATTGATGAAATCAAACAGGCCGGCGGGCGCAACAGGGGCATCGGTCAACATGGGGCAGGCATCGCTGGGGAGTGGGCGCGCAGTGTCCGGCCTCAACCGTGGTTGAGGTCAATCCGAGGTGATGCAACGCTGCGGTGCATCCTTCGCAACGGCGCCAGCACCACTCAGGTCCAGGCCGGGTCGGCGGTGAAATCGATGGTCAACCAGAACTCGCTCCCACGCGCATCCAGGCGCTCGGCAATCTCGTCGCGCAACCGGTCCACATTGCCGATGTTGCCGATCACCGTCTCCGGGTGGGTCAGGATGTGGATCTCCACGAACCGCATGCGCCCCATCTTGGCCACGTGGCTGGTGAAGTCCAGGTAGCCGTGTTCGGCTACGAAGTCCTTCATCACCGCCTGCACGCGTGCGTCCAGGGTATCTGGCGCCACCTGCAACACTTCGCGCATGGCCTTCCAGGCACTGCGCAATGGCACCGGCAGCACCGCCACGCTGATCGCAGCCAGCACCAGCGGGTCCAGGTACGGAATCCAATGGGCGTGCTCGCCCCCCCGCAACAGCAGGGCAATGGCAAACGCCAGCACTACCGCCAGGCTCATCAGCCCGCTCAGCAGCCAGGCCCGCACGTCCAGCCACAGCAGCGCCGACTGCAGCCGCATCGCGCGTCTGCGTACAAAGACGGCCATCGCCAGGTTGCTCACGCACAGCACCGTCGCCCACACCAGCGCGGGCCCGGCCTTGACCTCATGCCCGCCGGTGGTCAGCCCGATGATCGAATTGGCCAGCGCGTAAATGCACGCCAGCGACAGGATCGCCCCGCCGAGTGCCTCCACCATCGGCTCCAGGTGCCAGTAGCCGTACTGGAAGCGCGGGCTTTCTTCCCGCGCCAGCAGCCGCAGCACCGACAACGCCACCAGGGTCAACGCCACGTCGACCAGGCTGTACACGCCATCGAACAGGATCGCCTGCGACCCCACCAGCAGGCCACCGGCAAAACCGGTGGCGCTGACCGCCAAGGTCACCGCGATCGAGAACGTCAGGACCCGCTGCTCGCGTGCTGTATCCATCGCTTGCCGAGGGCCTGCGCGGGGGCGTCAGACCTTCAGCACCTCCACCTTGTAGGTTGGCGTATCGCCCTCGCGGTCGATGATAAGCCCATGCACGTCCGACTCGAAGCCCGGGAAGCGCGCGTTCTGCTCGCGGGCGATGCGCAGCGACTGGATGATCGGCTCGTCGCTGGCCCCGAAGCGCTCGCCCGGCATGATCGTGGGAATGCCCGGCGGGTACGGCACCAGCATGGTGCCGGCGACGCGGCCGCTGATCGCCTCGATATCGACCCGCTCGATCTGCCCACGCACCAGGTGGTCGTAGGCCTCGGCCGGGGTCATCATCGGTTCGGGCAGGTCCACGTACATCTCGCGCATCACCTTGGGCACGGCGAACTCGCGGTTGAATTCGTGCAGTGCCTGGCAGAGGTCGCGCAGGCCCCAGCCGGCGTAGGCCACCGGGTAGTCGGCAGCCAGGCCCGGCAGCGCCCGGCTGAGCGGCGCATTGGCGTCGTAGAGTTCCTTGAACGCCATCAGCTCGGTCACCAACGTGCTCCACTTGCCCTTGGTGATGCCCATCGAGAACAGGAACAGTACCGAGTACAGGTTGGTCTTCTCCACGGTGATGCCGCGCGTCCACAGGAACTTGCTCAACACCGCCGCTGGAATCCCACGCTGGCCGATTTCGCCGTCGATCGACAGCCCCGGGGTCAGCAGGGTCACCTTGATCGGGTCGATCAGCACGTAGTCTTCAACCAACCCGTCGAAGCCATGCCAATGTGCGTCCGGCTGCAGGTACCATTCCTCGCGCTTGGCCACCAGCGGTGCCGGGGCATCGCCCTTGGCCAGCGAGCGCTCCAGCTTGTCCGGCTGCCACACGCTGAACCACCAGTCATCGCGCCCCAGGTCTTCGCGCACGTGCAGCATCGCGCGACGGAAGGCGATCGCCTCATCGTGCATTTCCTGCACCAGCGACTGCCCGGCGGCGCCTTCCATCATCTTGGAGGCCACGTCGCAGGCGGCGATCACCCCGTAATGCGGGCTGGTGGTGGTGTGCATCATGAACGCTTCGTTGAACCGCTCGGCATCCAGCTCACGGGTGGCCGCGTTGCGTACGTGGATCATCGAAGCCTGCGAGAACGCCGCCAACAGCTTGTGGGTGGAATGGGTGGTGAAGATGATCGCATCCTGTTCCCGCGGCTTGCCCTTGGCCATGCCGTAGTGGTTCTCGTAGAACGGATGGAATGCGGCGTAGGCGTACCAGGCCTCGTCGAAATGCAGGAAATCGACCGCGCTGCCGATCTCCTCGGCGATTTTCTCGGCGTTGTAGCACAGCCCGTCGTAGGTGGAATTGGTGACCACCGCGATGCGCGGCTTGGAGCCGGCCTTGAACGCTTTGCTGGCCAGCGGATTGGCGGCGATGGCCTGCTGCAGCGACGCCGGGGTGAACTGGTCCAGGCTGATCGGCCCGATGATGCCGTGTGCGTTGCGGCTGGGCGTGAAGTACACCGGGATGCCACCGGTCATGATCAACGAGTGCAGCAGCGACTTGTGGCAGTTGCGGTCCACGAACACCACATCACCCCGGCCCACGGTGCCATGCCACACGATCTTGTTGGCGGTGGAGGTGCCATTGGTGACGAAGAAGGTATGGTCGGCACCGAAATTGCGTGCCGCCTCGTTCTCGGCGTCCTTGATCGGCCCGGTGTGGTCCAGCAGCGAGCCCAGTTCGGGCACCGAAATCGACAGATCGCTGCGCAGGGTGTTTTCGCCGTAGAACTGGTGGAACGCACGCCCCACCGGTGACTTGGTGAAGGCCACGCCGCCGGCATGGCCGGGGGTGTGCCAGGAGTAGTTGGACTCGGCAGTGTGGTGGATCAGTGCCTTGAAGAACGGCGGCAGCAGATTGGCCATGTAGTCTTCGGCCGCGCGCATCACCTGCCGGGAGATGAAGCTCTTGGTGTCTTCGAACAGGAAGATGTAGCCATGCACGTACTTGAGCAGCTTGCTGGGCACTTTCTCGATGGTGCGGCGCTCGCCGTACAGGAACACCGGCAGGTTGGCGCGACGTGCGCTCTGCTCGCGCAGGAAGCCCAACAGGCGCTGGAACTGCTCGGGCTTGTCCTCGGTGCCGTCGATGGAAATGAGCACCGCCGAGGCCGCCACGTAGGTGCGCGCGCCGGCCTGCGCATCGGCCAGGGTCAACCCGCACAGCACGCGCTGGTCGTTCTTGCGCAACTCGTCCACCAGCGCGCGGATCAGGATGCCACCGATGCGCGGGGATTCGTAATCGTCGTCGATGACGATGATGGGGTAATCAAGGGACTTGAAGTACACAGGGATTCTCCTGGGGCAATATCACGAAAGCGTCGTGCGGACGGCAGAATCCAGCGCGGGCAGCCCGCGCTGGCGGCGGCGCTCTTCGCTGAAGAACGGGTAGAACACCGTGATGAACAGCACGAACAGGAAGGCGTACTGGACGATGCTGCCGGACGAACCAAAGATCGCCCACAGGCAGTACACGACCGTGACGCTGGTCAGCAGCCAGAACGCACCGGTATGCACCAGCGTGTGCGAGCGTTCGACCACGAAGTAGCAGGCCACGCAGGAATAGATGTAGGGCAGCAACGTCAGCACCACGGCGGCCGAGGTGATCACATCGAACTGCGCCGAGGCCGTCTCGGAGGTGGAAGTGACCAGTACGGCCAATGTCATCAGCACCGCCACGATCAGCACGCCCTTGACCGGCACGTCATCCTTGTTGGTCTTGCTGAAGATGCTCGGGAACAGGCCATCATCGGAGGCTGCCTTGGCGCTCTGCGCGGTCAGCAGGATCCAGCCACCGAGCGAGCCGGCCGCGCCAATGAAGGCGCACAGGCTCACCAGCGCGCCGCCCCACCCGCCCACTGCATTGGCCGCAGCCAGCGCGAAGGGCGCATCGGACACCTGCAGGTCGCCATTGGGCACCATGCCCATGATGACCGAGGAGCTGGCGATGTAGGCAATGGCTGCCAGGAACACCCCGGCCAGGGTGGCACGCGCCACGTTCTTTTCCGGGTTCTCCACCACCCCGGCGGTGACCGAGGCCGATTCCACGCCGATGAATGCCCACAAGGTGAGCGCGGCCGCGCTGGAGATCGCGCCGAAGTTCGACTCGCCGGTCACGTTGTAGGCGCCCTTGAAGATGGTCGGGTCGAAGAAGAACCAGCCGAAGATGGCAATGCCCAGGATCGGCACCAGCGCAAAACTGGTGGTGACCGTCTGCAGCTTGCTGACGAATGACGGCCCGATCACGTTGGCAAAACTCAAGGCCCACACCAGTGCCAGCACCGCAATGCAGCGCGGCAACGGCTCGGACAGGATCGGGAAGAAATAACTGAAGTAGCCGACCGCCGCGATCGGAATGGCGACGTTGCCAATCCAGTTGGCGAACCAGTAGATGGTGTTGGTCTGGAAGCCCATGTAAGGTCCGAACCAGTCACGCGCGTAGGCGTAGGGGCCACCGGCCTTGGGTGCCAGCTTGCCCAGCTTGGCAAACACGAATGCCAGCAGCAGCGCACCGGCGGTGGTGATCAGCCAGCCCCAGATCGAGGCGGTACCGATCTTGGCCAGGCTGGAGGGCAGCAGGAAAACCCCCGACCCCATCATGTTGCCGGCCACCAGGAAGGTGGCACCCACCACCCCGATTTTCTTTGCTTCTGCCATGACGGTTTCTCCTTTGCCAGGCATGGGCCCGGTCGTGCCGGGCGTTAGGGTCTACTTGATGAAGTTGTATTGCAGGCTGCCCTGCAGCCGCACGGTGTCGCTACGTTGCCCGCTCTGTTGCTCCAGTTGCCCGTACAGCAGCTCCATGCCCATCGTCCACGACGGTGCCGGGCTCCACAGCAGGTTGAATACCCCGTAGCGGCTGCGCCGGAACGCGTCCTCGGCCAGCGCATCGTTGCGCCCACCGTTGAGCTGGCCGTAGATCAGGTTGGACCGCCACATCGGCGTCCAGTAATGGGTGTAGCCGACAAAGCCGCCGTGCAGCCGGAGCAGTTCCAGGCGCCCGTCGGCGGCGACCACTGCGTCCATGCCCGAACCGGTCAGATCGGCGGTGTAGCGGGCAATGCCCTTGCCGCCCAAGGCACCGAACAGCAACAGGTCCTGTTCGCCCACCGCGGCCGAGCCGCTGAACTGCAGGCCGCCACCGATCCGACGGTCATCGCCGGCATCACCGTCGTAGCCCAGGCTGCGGGCCACCATGCCCAGCTGCAGGTGTCCCCAGTCGCGCTCCATGCGTGCGGTAAGGGTGATATCCGGCGCCTGCTCCACCGCGCCCACACCCGCGGCCGGCGCATTCAACTGCGTGTCCGGGTCTTCGGCGGCCAGGGTCAAGGTGTTGCCCTTGCCCAAGGCGAAGGTGTGGTGGATGCCAGCCACCAGCAGGTAGCCGGCCCCGCCGGGCCCGGCAAAGTCGAGGGTGTCGGGCAGGCTGTCGGCATCCATGAAACTGGAATAGCCGTAGCCTGCATAGGTATTGCCCAGCTGCCCATACGCGTGACGCAGCCGGAACTGGTAGCTGTCGCTGCTGCCGAAGAAATCATTTTCCAGGTAGAAGCGCAGGTTGCCGTGCGTGGTCGGGCGCCGCGCTTCGAAACTGAAGCGGGTCTGCTTGGCGTGCATGTTGAAGTTGGACACGTCACGGTGCGTGCTGCCCACCGGAATCGAGGACGGAATGAACTGGTCCTCGTCGCCGGCGGCACGCGCATCGGCAATGGCATCCAGCTTGGCGTAACCGCCAATGCGGATCAGCGTGTCGGTACCGGGAATGGCGAAGAAGCCCTTCAGGTCCGGATCCGTCGGGCCGGCGGCGCTATCCGGGCGCGAAGCGGCCGAAGACGGATCAGCCACCGAATCACGCGGCGGCAGGATCGCCTGGCCACCACCGGGCACATGCGCGGGTCCCGGCGGGGGCAAGGCCAGCGGTGCGACCTGTGCCACGCCCGGGGGTGCCGATGCCGGTGCGGGCGTGCCTGACTCCAACGCCTCCAGGCGTTTCTCCATCGTGTCCAACGTTTGCCGCAGCGTGCGGATGTCCCGCCGCAACGCGTCAGCCGAATCCTGTGCCTGCGCCGGTACCGCCACCAACAGCGCGGTACAGGCAAGCGTCATCACAGCCAGGCGCATCACGTTCTCCATGAATCGCGAACAGCCTTGCCGCACATCGTCGATGCGCCAGCGCACCCGACCATGATCGGCAACCCGGTACTGCATTGCAGGCGTGGCGCCGCTGCCGCCCGCACCGGCGAACCGGCAACGCGCCCACAGCGATGGGCTGGCCCACCTGGGATGCCCTCCTCATCCCGAAAGGCATGACGTAAACGTCTCGTATGCCAGCGCCTTGAGTAACAATGGCCGGGTGAGCATTTTGTGAAGTCTGCCGGTCGTTTCAATGACAGCAGTGCGCCCGCAATCGCGGGAAAAACAGCGGTGGGAGGAGTTGCACGCATCCGCACAGCCTAGTGTGCGTGTCGTATTCGGCCTTGATCTAGATCAACCGCCCGCTGCCGGTAGTGTGCGCACCACGATTCCGCAGGCCACCATCCCTACATCGTCCCTACATCGTCCCTACATCGTGCTACCCAAGCACCCGCGCACCGGCGTTGCACCGGCGCGCGTGTCGTCCCTCACGCTGCCACTCAGCGCTTGCCCATCACCAGGTCCATGTCCTGGCCCTGCGGCATGCCCGAGCGGCGCTGAAGCATGCCCTTGTCATCCTTGAACAGGATGCCCGGGGTGCCCTGGAAGCCCATCTCGATCATCAGTTCCTGGTTGTCGTTGAGCTTGTTGGCAATGTCCGCGCTCAACGCGGCAACCGGCTTGATCCCGCCCTTGTCGAAGCGGTGTTCGTTCTCCAGCAGCGCCGCACTGGGGTTGGAGGCGGTCAGGATCGCGGCGGCCTTGGCCGGGCTGTCTTCGCGGATCACCCCGACCATGATGTGCCGCAGCTGCACCTTGCCGCCGTCCACCCACGGCCGCGCCGCTTCCCAGAAGCGATGGCAGTACGGGCAGTTGGCGTCGCTGAAGGTGTAGACCACGCGCGGCGCATCGGCACGACCATCACGCACCCACGTACTGGCATCGAGCTTCTTCCACATTTTTTCCGACATCGGCTTGGCCGCCAGCTTCTCCAACGGTGCCGCACCCACATCTTCGCCGTTCTCATCAAACAGGCTGCCCACCACCACATGCTTGCCATCGGGGGTGACGTAGGCCGCCGCCGGCTGCTGGCCGCCCACCACGCCGGCAAAGCCGCGCAGGCCGCCCGGTGCGTCGAATTCACCCACTACCTCGAAGCCGTGCTTCTGGATGCCCTTCAGCACCGCCGGGTAATTGCCGGTCGCGGCCGCCGGGGCCTTGGCCGCAGTAGCTGCAGTGGCATTGGGCGACTGTGCCTGGCTGCAACCGGCCAGCCCCATCAACAGCGCCGCGGCAAGCATCGAGCCCAGTGCGGGCGGGGTTTTCAACAGCATGGCAACTCCTGGTTTCAACAAAATGGAAAACACCACGCGCTCAGCGCAGCGCGTCGAGCCGGGCCTGCAGTCCGGCCGCACTGAGTTCCCCCATGTGCAGGCCCTGCAACCGACCACGTGAATCGAAGAACAGGGTAGTCGGGTATGCGTGAACCTGCAGCCGTTCGGAACCCAGGCTGTCGGCGTCGAGCAGCACATGCTGCAGCTCAAGGCGCTGGTGGGTCAGGAACTGCTGCACCTCTTCGGCGCTTTCCCCCTGGTTGAGGAACACAAACCGCACCCCCGGTTCGCGCTGCTGGGCAGCGGCGAACAGCGGCATTTCGCGCCGGCACGGCGCACACCAAGTCGCCCAGAGATTGATCACCATCGGCTTGCCTTGTTGATCGGCCAGCGCCATCGGCTCCCCCTGCAAGGACTGCAGGGTCAGTTCCGGCACGGTGATGCGCGCCTGCTGCAGGTGCGCCATGCCCAGCGTCAAGCCGGCCCAACACACCACGCCGGCCGCCGCGCCGGCCCACACCGGGCGACGCAGCCCAGGCCAGCGGCGCAGCCGCCATGCCGCCCACGCCAGCCCGACCAGCACCGCCACCACCGGCAGAAAACCACCGTCGCCCAGCCGCAGCAGCGCCCAGGGGTCGGCGGCGTACTGGCGCCAATGCAGCACGACGAACGCCACGCGCCCGCCCAGCAGGCCCAGAAACACCATGTCCAGCAGCATCGCACCCGGCGTGGGCTGGCCCTCCTGCGGCAGCGGCTTCAACCACCGCGCCACGCCGATGGCCAGCAACCACCCCAGCAACACCCACACTACGCCCAGCGGTACCGGGCCAACACTGCTCATCATTCATCCGTCTCCACCGCAGCTGCATCCCGCGCAGCCGTGGCTGTGTCTGTATCAACCCCGACGGCATGGTCACAGCCCGTCGCCGATCCGGCAAGCGGCAACCGCACATGCGCCAACGGCAGGCCGCGTGCGCAAGCCTGCCGTTGCCCGACCCACTCCTGCATTGGTCTTGGTGGGGGTTGGCTGGCTAGGCAGCCGAGCGCATCGGTTCGGTGGGCGCGTTCACCGCCGGGCTGCGCGCGCGCTCACGACGCTGCACCATCAGTTGCCTTCGATAGCGCGACGGGGTGAGGCCCACAATCCGCAGGAACAGGCGGCGGAACGCGCTCTGATCGGAGTAGCCCACCGCCCAGGAAACCTCGTCGATCTCGCCACCGGCCTGCAGCATCAACTGCGCCTTGGCGATGCGCAGCCGCTGGCAGTACTCGATCGGGCGCAGCCCGGTCGCCTTGAGGAAGCGCCGTTGCAACGTGCGTGGCTCCAACCCGGCCGAGTCGCAGATGTCCTGCAGGCTCACCCCACGTGCGGCGATGGTATGCAACCAGCGCTGCGCCTTGAGGATGCCGCGGTCACCGTGGGCGAAGTTGGGGCTGAAGCGCTCCAGGTCGTCCTGCACCGCGCGCGGGATCACCAGCTGCAACTGCTGGATCGCCGCGGCCATCACGGTCTGCCCATACACGCGGGCCAGCAGACGCAGGCTGAGGTACTTCCAGGCATCCGGCCCCGATGCACTGAGCAGGTCGCCGTCATCCACCAGGGCGCGCTCGCCCAGGTTCCAGCTGGGCACCACGGTGGCCAGCGACGGGCAACGCGCCAGGTTCGGCAGGCTTACCGTGCGCCCGGCCAGCACGCCGCTGGCGGCGAGCATCAACCCGCCTTCGTCACAGCCGGCCAGCACGCTGCCGCCGTCGTGGCACGCGCGCAACCAGGCCAGCATGCGCTCGTCCGGTGGCGGCAGCGGCCAGCTCGGCTCGTTGCCCGGCACCACGATGATCGCCGGCAGCGCGTCACCGAACAGCTCCGCCCCGGCCACCCGTTGCACGCCGCGCGCCGACAACGTCCAGCGTGTTACCAGCATCCGCGCGCCCTGGCGTTTGCCTGCCGCCGCCGTGCGGTTGCAGCGCTGCGCCAACTCGGACAGGACCGGTGCGGCGGCCCGCAGGCTTCCGGCGTACTCCAGCACGGCCACCTCCATCAGGGCGGCCGACGACGGCCGGGAGGCAGGGGTCAACGGGTTGAAAGGTACATCCATGGGCAAACTCCTCGAACAGCGCCTGGGGCAGCGAAACCCAAGCGGGGCAAGGGTTTGCAGCGAACCCAATCGAGCCTACGGAGGCAAAAGCCCGGGAGCTATGAAACAAGTTGTATTTTTCAGCCCACTAACGACAGCAGACGGCCGGGCTTCAGCAACCCTTGACTCTTGACCAGACTCCAGGGTTTACCCTCATCGCCAGCTCTTCAACGAGGTGGACATGAACATCGGACAGCTCGCACGCCAGGCCGGCGTGCCGATCGACACCGTGCGTTACTACGAGCGCCAGCAGTTGCTGCCCACCGCGCGGCGCAGCGCCGGCGGCTATCGGGTGTTCGGTGACACCGACCTGACCCGGCTGCAGTTCATCCGCCGCGCCAAGGCGCTGGGTTTCACCCTTGAGGAGATCGGCGAGCTGCTCACCCTCAGCGACCAGCGCGGCCAGGATATGGCCCAGGTCCGCGACACCGCCGAGCACAAGCTGGCCGACATCGAGCAGCGCATCACCGAACTGCAGCGCATGCATGGCGCACTCAAGCACCTGGTGGATGCCTGCCCCGGCCACGGCGAGTTGGCGCACTGCCCGATCCTGGCCGCGCTGACCGGCTCACGGCAGTGAATCACCCTCGGCCCCCTGGCAGCACGGCCCCTGGCACCGGCGGTGCAGGCCAGGCCGAGGCCAGCGTGAAGGACCCGGTGTGCGGCATGCACGTGGACCCGGCCGCCACCCCCCATCACGCCCGGCAGGCAGGCAGCACTTACCACTTCTGCAGCGATGGCTGCCGGCGCAGGTTCGTGGCCGAGCCGCTGCGCTACCTTGCCCCCGCTTCGCCGGAGGCAGCACCGGCGCCGGCCGGCGCGCTCTACACCTGCCCGATGGATCCACAGATCGTGCAGGACGGGCCGGGCACCTGCCCCCTCTGCGGCATGGCGCTGGAGCCGATGCTGCCCCGTCTGGACGAAGGCGAGCCGCCGGAGCTGGCCGACTTCCGCCGCCGCTTCTGGTGGACCCTGCCACTGAGCGTGGCCACGATGGCCCTGGCGATGCTGGCGATGACCCCACTGCTGCGGGGCCTGTCGCCCGACCTGCGGGTGTGGCTGGAACTGGCGCTGGCCACCCCGGTGGTGCTGTGGGCCGGCTGGCCCTTTCTGCAACGGTGGGCGCAATCGATCGGCAATCGCAGCCCGAACATGTGGACCCTGATCGGTACCGGTGTACTGGCCGCCTACGGCTACAGCGTGGTTGCCACGTTGGCACCGTCGCTGTTTCCGCCGTCGTTCCGCCAGCACGGCCATGTCGGGGTGTATTTCGAAGCGGCGGCGGTGATCATCTCGCTGACCCTGCTGGGCCAGTTGATGGAACTGCGCGCGCGTGCCAAGACCTCCGCGGCCATCAAGGCCCTGCTCGGGCTGGCACCCAAGACCGCGCGGGTGCTGCGCGACGATGGGCACGAGGAAGACGTGGACATCGCCCGGCTGCAGCCCGGCGACCGCCTGCGCGTGCGCCCCGGCGAGAAAGTCCCGGTGGACGGCACCGTGCTCGAGGGCCGTTCGTCGGTCGACGAATCCATGCTCACCGGCGAACCGGTCCCGGTGGGAAAGCACGTGGGCGATGCGGTGATCGGCGCCACCCTCAACGGCACCGGCAGCCTGGTGATCCGCGCCGACCGCCTGGGCGATGACAGCATGCTGGCGCAGATCGTGCAGTTGGTTGCGCAGGCACAACGCTCGCGTGCACCGATGCAGCGCATGGCCGACAAGGTCGCGTACGGGTTCGTGCTGGCCGTCCTGGCGGCCGCGGTGCTCACCCTGCTGGGGTGGGGCCTGTTCGGCCCGGCACCATCATGGACCCACGGCGTGCTCAGCGCGGTGGCGGTGCTCATCATCGCCTGCCCGTGTGCGCTGGGGCTGGCCACGCCGATGTCGATCATGGTGGCCACCGGCCGCGCCGCGCGGCAGGGCGTGCTGTTCCGCGATGCCGAAGCGATCGAGGCGTTGCGCCAGATCGATACGCTGGTGGTGGACAAGACCGGCACGCTCACCGAGGGCCGCCCGCATTTCCGCGACGTGCAGGCAGTGGCGCCGTTCACCGCCGATGACGTGCTGCACTGGGCGGCCAGCCTGGACCAGGGCAGCGAACATCCGTTGGCCGCCGCGATCGTGGCCGAGGCACGCCAACGCGGCAGGCCCCTGGCCGGCGTGGACGACTTCGATTCCCTCACCGGCATGGGCGTGCGTGGCAAGGTGGAGGGCCACGCGCTGTTGCTGGGCAACGCGTCGCTGATGCACGAACACGGCATTGCGCTGCAACCCCTGGACGAGCGTGCACAGGCATTGCGCGGGACCGCCGCAAGTGTGATGTACCTGGCCGTGGAGGGGCAGCTGGCCGGGCTGCTCGCGGTTGCCGACCCGATCAAGGCCTCCACCGCTGAAGCGATCGCCCTGCTGCACCGCGACGGCCTGCGCATCGTGATGGCCACCGGCGACGGCCGCGCCACTGCCGAGGCGGTCGCACGCGAACTGGGCCTGGATGAGGTCCACGGCGAAATGCGCCCGGCCGACAAGGCCGAACTGATCCGCGCGCTGCAGGCACAGGGGTGCAAGGTGGCAATGGCCGGCGATGGCATCAATGATGCGCCGGCACTGGCCACCGCCGATGTTGGCATCGCGATGGGCAACGGCACCGACGTGGCGATGTCCAGTGCGCAGGTCACCCTGGTCAAGGGCGATCTGCGCGGCATCCTGCGCGCCCGGCAGCTGTCCACTGCAAGCGTGCGCAACATGCGCCAGAACCTGGGGTTTGCGTTCGCCTACAACGGGCTTGGCATTCCGGTTGCCGCCGGTGTGCTCTACCCGTTCGGCATTTCGCTGTCGCCGATGTTGGCTGCGCTGGCGATGAGTTTGAGTTCGGTATCGGTGATCAGCAACGCATTGCGCCTGCGCCATCAACGCCTGCCCGACGCATGACCGGTTTTTGTGCAGTTTTTGCTTGCCAATCCAAAACGTCGTCGCTATGATTCCGCTCCTCACGACGTGGGGCCATAGCTCAGCTGGGAGAGCGCCTGCATGGCATGCAGGAGGTCGGCGGTTCGATCCCGCCTGGCTCCACCACTCCGGACCTTAGGCCGTTCGGAGGTGCTGAAAACATTGATGAGTTCATGCGTCCCCATCGTCTAGAGGCCTAGGACATCACCCTTTCACGGTGGCGACCGGGGTTCGAATCCCCGTGGGGACGCCACTCATCAACGACATCAGGTCCGGTTCGCCGGACCGCTGTCACCGCCACCGGTCGTTACGTTTGGTCTTCCACAAACGTGAATAGGCAGGTATAGTAGGCGGCTTGCGGTAACAACGTGGGGCCATAGCTCAGCTGGGAGAGCGCCTGCATGGCATGCAGGAGGTCGGCGGTTCGATCCCGCCTGGCTCCACCACTTCTCCGGACACAGGCCGTCCGATAGAAGCAAAATTCGGTTTAACGCGTCCCCATCGTCTAGAGGCCTAGGACATCACCCTTTCACGGTGGCGACCGGGGTTCGAATCCCCGTGGGGACGCCAGTTTCAAGCAGAAAGCCCTGACCTCGGTCGGGGCTTTTTGTTTTGCGCGCCTGCCTGGCGCCCCGCCGTCGGCAGCTAATCGATGCGCTTGGCCATTCCCACCGAGGCCGGCGCTGTTTCAACGAATCCGAACTGGGCATACAGTCGGTGCGCCTGGCCATCGGCGATGAGGCTGACGTAGGCGCCCACCGCATTGGCCTGCAGCCACAGATCGAGCTGCTGCATCACCCACCTGCCCAGCCCCCGCCCCTGCCATTCCGGCACCACCGCAATGTCCACCACCTGCAGGAAACAGCCGCGGTCGCCCACGATCCGGCCCATTGCCAGCAGCTGCGCGCCCTCGCGGATGCTCACCCCGAACACGGTGTTGGGCAGGCCCGCCGTGGCCGCCTCCAGCGATTTGGGGCTCAGGCCGGCCAGCACCCGCAACCGGCGGTACTCGGCCACCCCGGGCGGATGAGGGAAACAGCGCAGACCGGCAGGCAACGACATGGCAGAACTCACACAGGTGAACAGGCAGCCAGCATGCCGCACGGGCATCTCACCGGATGCGACCAACCGGCCTATGCTGTTGCCTCCCCGATGCCCGCCTGCCCATGTGTTACTCCGCCCAGATCCGCGCCGATTACACCAAGCTGGTCCGCGAGTACGGCGCACGGATGTCGCTGGAGGAGTTCGCCCAGCTCTACGCCCACGATGCCGGCAAGCAGCGCCCGAAAACACCCAAGGCAATGGACGACGGCTTCGCTGGCGCACGCACCGTGCAGGGCCAGGACATCGTGGCGAAGATCCAGCAGTGGCACGCCGAGGAAATGCGCGCCCTGGATGCGGAGATCGGCGTGCAGGGCGCGCGCCTGCAGGCCGCCCAGGCACATCTGGCTGCCCGCCCCACGCAGAAGGCGCACACCGAAGCGCGCGTCGCCGGCAACCGCATCGCGCGGGCGCAGGCACGCCTGGACGACCTGCGCCGCAGCGGACTGCTCCCGCGCGACAGCCGCATCTTTCCCGGCGTGTACGCTCCGGTCATCGTCTCCGAGGACGGCCAACGCGTGATCAAGCCGATGCGCTACCAATGCCGGCTGCCGGACATGCCCGCGCGCAACGACACGCTGTACCCGGGCACCTACAACGCCCGCCGCGACAGTCTGACCGGGTACTGGAAAGCCGCATTCGGCCACTGCCACGGCGTGGTGGTGGTCCAGTCATTCTACGAATACGTGCCGCGCCATGCGCTGGAGCAGCGCGCCCTTGCACCCGGCGAACAGGCCAGCAACGCGGTCGTTGAATTCAGCCCACAGCCACCACGCGATCTGCTGATCGCCTGCCTGTGGTCGGAATGGGAAGGCCCCGAAGGCCGGCTGCTGTCGTTTGCGGCAATCACCGACGAACCACCCCGGGAGGTGGCCGCTGCAGGACATGATCGCTGCATCATCCCGATCCGTCCCGAACACCTGGATGCGTGGTTGAACCCGGATCCCAACGACCTGCCGGCGCTCTACCGGATTCTGGACGATCGCGAACCGATCTTCCTGGCGCACCGCGAAGCGGCGTAAGCCGGTATTTCAGCTGGCGACCGACGCACCCTGCAACGCGCGCGCCAGGGCGGCATTCAACTCCGCGGTGAGATACGGCTTGGTCAGCATCACGCCACTGCGGAAAGCGTCCGGAAGATGATCCGGCGCCATGCCCGTGGCCAGCACGAACGGAATGCTCCGCGCGGTCAACGCCGTGGCGATCGGCTCACTGGTTTCGTTGTTGGCCAGCCGGTAATCCAGCAGCGCCACCTGGGGGTCGGTTTCACCCAGCAGGCGCAACGACTCGGCCACCGACGCAGCCAGGCCCACGACGACCGCGCCGGACTGGGCCAGCTGCATCTGCAGCAGCGCCGCGCTCATTTCGTCGTTCTCGACCACCAGTACCCGTAGATCCTGCAATGCGCTCATCCCGGCTCTCTGTATGGTTCAGCGCGGTGAGTATAGCGTCCTGCCCGGATGAAGGCCGACTCTCATGTGAAGCGTTCAGGGCTGCACAGATCTCCACATTTTGTATACACTACGCGGCCAGCCAGCCGAAGTGGCGGAATCGGTAGACGCAGCGGACTCAAAATCCGCCGCCCTTAAAAGCGTGTGGGTTCGAGTCCCACCTTCGGCACCAATGGAATTGCACAGGCCAGATCTTCGGATCTGGCCTTTTGCATTCAGGGGCTACCCAAAGGCAGCCCCTGCTGTTGCGCTCACTTGGTTGACGCGGCTTCCGCGGCGGCATTGGCCGCGGCGAACGCAGCGGCGGCAGCCCGTTGCTGTTGCACCGCCGCCTCTGCCGGGGCGGCAGGCGACACCGGGGCGTTTTCGCGCCACAGCAGGGCCAGCGCGCAATCCTTGGCCTGGCGCCGGCACATGGCTTCGGCCTTGCGCTGGGCCGCCACGTCATCCTTCTCCGACAACGCAAACCCCACCGCATGCGTGCCGCTATACACCGCTGAAAAACCCGGCGCGGTCGTACTGGCCTGGCTGGCACAGTTCGGTGAGCGCAGCACGCAGTGACCCAACGCCTGCTGCACCGCGGCGCTGACCGTGCGCTTGTTCATCGAATAGCCGTAGGCACCGGTATCGGCATCGTAGAACACGGCGGATGCCGCATGGACGCTACCCGGGAGTGCCAGTGCCGCCACCAGCAATGCCGCGCATCCTGCTGTGATTTGCATAACGTTGTTCTCGACCTTCCTTAGGAAGGCCGAGTATCCCAAAGCCAAGCGGCGATGGCACCCAGTCGGTGCCCCGGCGCACTGTCAGATTACGCCGCCACTCAGACCAGGCGCAGTGCCGGCTGGCCGTGCGCCTGCGCCGGCGAAGCAGGGCGTGCGGCACCGGTCATGGGCGTCACCCGGAATGCGGCCACCGTCTGCAGCAGTTGGGTAGCCTGCTCTTCCATGCTGCGTGCGGCCGCCGAGGCTTCTTCAACCAAGGCCGCGTTCTGCTGGGTGCCTTCGTCGATGTGATCGACCGCCTGGTTGATCTGCCCGATGCTTTCGCTCTGCTGCTGGGCCACCGAACTGATCTCGCTGATCAACGCACTGACCCGCTTCACGTTGACCACGATCTCATCCATCGTGCGCCCTGCACTTTCAACCTGCCCGGTGCCGGTGCCGACCTTCTCCACCGAATCGGAGATCAGCTGCTTGATCTCCTTGGCGGCCCCGGCCGAGCGCTGTGACAACGAACGGATCTCCGAGGCAACCACGGCAAAGCCACGGCCGTGCTCGCCGGCACGCGCCGCTTCCACGGCCGCGTTGAGGGCCAGGATATTGGTCTGGAAGGCAATGCCGTCGATGACGCCGATGATGTCGACGATGCGACGCGAGGATTCGTTGATCAGCGCCATCGTGCAGACCACTTCATGCACCACATGGCCGCCCTGCGCGGCGACATCGACCGCGCCACTGGCCAGTTCGCTGGCCTGGCGGGCGGTGGTGGCGGTCTGTTGCACGGTGGCGGTGAGGCCCTTCATCGACACGGCGGTCTCTTCCAGCGACGCGGCCTGCTGTTCGGTACGCACTGACAGGTCGCTGTTGCCTTCGGCGATCTCGCTGGCACCCACGGCGATCGTGTCGGCAGCAAACTTGATCTGGGCGATGATCGCGGCCGTGGCCTCCACCAGCGCGTTGATGCCCTCGCACAGTTCGGCGATCGGGCCACTTTTGTCCTCGGTGGCGATATGCCCGGTGAGATCCCCGCCCTTGGCCGCGGCAACCACTTCACGGGTCTGCGCCACCGCGTGCTGCATGGCGTGGGTGTCGCGTACCTGGGCGGTGATGTCGGTGGCGTACTTGACCACCTTGAACGGGCGGCCATTCATGTCCAGGATCGGGTTGTACGAGGCCTGGATCCACACCTCGCGCCCGCCCTTGCCGAAGCGTCGGTACTGGCCGGCGTCGTACTCGCCGCGGCCGAGCTTTTCCCAGAACTGGCGATACTCCATGCTCTGGCGGTGCTCGGGTTCGACGAACAGCGAGTGATGCTGGCCACGCACTTCGTCCAACGTGTACCCGGTGGTGGCCAGGAAGTTGTCGTTGGCCGACAGAATGCGGCCGTCCAGGCTGAATTCGATCACCGCCTGCGACTTGTTGATGGCGGCCAGCTGGCCGGAGACATCGGCAGCCTGCTGCATCTGCGCGGTGATGTCGGTGGCGAACTTCACCACCTTGTACGGACGTCCGTTGCCGTCCAGCACCGGGTTGTAGGACGCCTGTATCCAGATTTCGCGGCCGCCCTTGCCCAGCCGCCGGTACTGGCCGGCGTCGAATTCACCGCGTCCCAGCCGACCCCAGAAATCCCGGTATTCCTGGCTCTGTGCCAGGACCGGGTCGACGAACATGGCGTGGTGCTGGCCCTGGATCTCCTCCAGGCGATAGCCCAGCGCCTTCAGGAAATTGTCGTTGGCCTGCAGAATGGTGCCGTCCAGATCGAATTCAATCACCGCCTGCACCCGGTGCAATGCGGCCACCTGGGCTTCCAGCTCGCGCTGGCGGCGCTGGGCGGTGGCATTGGCGGCGCCACGCGCATCGCGGCGGGCCACAAAAGGTGCAACCAGTGCGCGCCACGGCGAGACTGCGCCGGCGTCGGCAACCCGTTCCTGCACATGCGCATGCATGCCTGAAGTAAGCATCATCTGATCCTCGGTGCCCGTTAGCTGGTGGGATCCGACGGACAATCTGCCCGGCGGCGACATCGGTTGGCTTGGGGACTTGCGAAGACGTCAGTGGGGTGACGTCGCTGCAGCGGCTTGTACAACTGCGGTACTGCGTGGTGCAGACGGCCTGTTGCAAAGACACGCGAGCCAGGCCAACGAGGGGCAGCCGGGCGCCAGCGCGGAGCGGGTTGACGTTGGCTCCAAAGAGGATATCGACAGGGATGCGGAAAGCTTTAGCACCTGCGCACCCACGCCGGGGGCAGGCGGCGGCGGTCAGCCCTCGCCGCCTTCGCTGGTATCACCCCCGTCAAGGCCGTCCAGCCCGTTCATGCCCGGGCTTTCAACCTGCACCGTGTTCTTGCCCAGCGCCTTGGCCCGGTAGCACTGGGCGTCGGCGGCGGCAACGGCATCATCCACGCTCATGCCGCCGCCGATCGCGGCGATGCCGATGCTGGCCCCCACACTGAGCCGCTGCAGGTCCCAGGGGATGGTGAGCCCACGAATGGATTGGAGCAGGTCGCTGGCGATGCGCCGGGCGCGCTTCAGCGAGCAGCCGGCCAGGATCACCGCGAATTCGTCGCCGCCCAGCCGGGCCACGATGTCCGAATCACGCACCCCGTGGCGCAACACGTTGGCTACCGCCCACAACATCGCATCGCCGGCGAGGTGGCCATGACTGTCGTTGACCGGCTTGAAGTTGTCCAGGTCGATGAACATCAGCGACGCCGACTGGCCCGTGCGGGCCACCCGGGTGATGGCCTGCTGCAGATGGGCTTCGAAGCCGCGCCGGTTGCTCAGTTCGGTCAGCGGGTCGACCTCGGCCAGGTGCCGGGCTTCGCGCTGGCGGGCCCGCTGCTGGGTGACGTCACGGATCACCCACACCGCGCCACTGAACTGCCCGTCCTCACCCCGCAGCCAGGCGCGGGTCACATCCACCGGCAACAGTTGCGCGCCCACCGACAGCAACAGGTCCGAGTGCAGGTCCACCGCGTTGCTTTCCGGGTCCAGCAGCACGGCGATATCCAGCGGCGAGCGCGGCGCGTACTCGGTGGTCAGCTCCATCACGTCCTGGATCTGGCCACCGGCCAGCGGCCCGGCGCCTTCCCCGGCCAGCGCGCGGATGGCCGCAGCGTTGGCATACTGGATCAGCCCCTGCAGGTCCAGGGTAAGCACCATGTCGGCCACCGCATCCAGGGTGACGCGGGTACGCAGCTCGGATTCACGCAGTTGCTGGCTGCTCTGGCGCTGCGCGGTGACGTCCTGGATCTGCGAGACGAAGTGCAGCGGCTCGCCGTGCTCGGAACGCACCAGCGAGACCGACAGCCGGCCCCACACGATGTTGCCGCGCTTGCCCAGGTAGCGCTTGTCCATGTGGTAGTGATCGCGGCGCCCGGCCAGCAGATCCCCGAGCAGGGCCAGGTCGGCGTTGAGGTCCTCCGGATGGGTCAGCGTCTGGAAGTCGATCTCCAGCAGCTCGGCACGGGTGTAGCCCAGGATGCCGCACAGGGCATCGTTCACATCCATCCAGCGCCCTTCCAGCGACACCAGCGCCATGCCCAGCGCGGCCGAGGAGAAGGCGCCGGCGAACTTTTCCGCGGCCACATAGGCCTGCTCGCGTATTTCCAGCAGGGGGGTGATGTCCACGGCCATGCCGACATAGCCGATGCGGCGGCCGCCCCCGCAGTTCAGCGGGCTGATCGACAGGCGTACCTGGCGATGCTCGCCGTCCTTGCGTACGAAGGTCCACTGGTGCGACCAGGTGCCTTGCGCGGCGTGGGCGGTGAGCGCCTCGAAAACGGTCGGCACGCGCCCATCGGCATCGGCCTGGGGCTGCAGGTACGCCATCATTTCGTCCGGGTCGTGGAACAGACCCGGATTGACCCGGCCGATCACCTCTTCGGGGAGATAGCCCAGCAGCCGCTGCGCGCCGGTGTTGAACAGGTTGACCACGCCATCGACGTCGGTGGCGATCACCGCCACTTCATCGGACGCATCCACCACCGCCTGCAGGCGCTGGCGCATGTTGGCCGCGTCCTGCCGCGCATTCTGCAGGTCGGTGACGTCGGCATGCGCACCGGCCATCCACACCGGCCGCCCCTGCGCATCCCATTCGTAGACGCGCCCGCGATCCTGCACCCAGATCCAATGCCCCGCCTTGTGGCGCATCCTGCACACGCTGTCGTAGTGCGGCGAGCGTCCTTCCAGGTGCTCGCGCAGCAGCGCGTTGGACTGGGCCAGGTCGTCGGGATGCACCAGCCGGAAGAACGTTTCCGGGGTGATCGGCGCAAGCTCCTCGCGGGTGTGGCCGACAATCTGCGCCCAGCGTTCATTGACCCACATCTGCCCGGACTGGACGTTCCATTCCCAGGTGCCGGCGGCGGTGCCATCAATGATCATCTGCAGGCGACGATGCCGCTCGGTGATGTCACGCAACGCAGCCTGGGCCGCGTGCCCGGCGTCGCCCGGATCGGCGCTCATGGGCACGGCCACGCACGCACTACCGCGCTGCACCCTGCGGCGATCTGCCCTGCCCGACCGTCCGGCCCTGCCTGGTGCGTTGTCATCTGGCCTCCCCGGCGCATGCCCAGCCTACGGGCATTTGAGGGGAAGTGTGAACAAAGCGGAGTGAAACCAGAAGTGCCGATGACGCCAGTCAGGCCAAGGGCCGCACGAGGCGACCCCTGGCCTGCGCCGCCGGGCCGGCTCACCCCCCGCGTTTGGCGCGGGCGAAGGCGTCGGCCAGGGCATTGTTGGCCGGCGGCGCAGCGCTGCCCGGGCGGCCGCCCGAGGGCGCAGCACGCCCGGCGGTGCGCTGCCCGCCACCGCCACCACCACCGTCGCGCCGACCGCCACCGGCCGGGCGCGCCTCACGCTCGCCGGGGGCCTTGGCCGGGGCCGGGCTGTCATCCAGGCGCCGGGTCAGCGCGATGCGCTTGCGGGCCACATCCACCTCCAGCACTTTTACCTTGACGATGTCGCCGGCCTTGACCACATCGCGCGGGTCCTTGACGTAGGTGTCCGAGAGCGCCGAGATATGGATCAGGCCGTCCTGGTGCACGCCGATGTCCACGAACGCGCCAAAGGCGGCCACGTTGCTGACCACCCCTTCCAGGATCATGCCCGGCTGCAGGTCCTTGATCTGTTCCACGCCGTCGGCAAAGCGCGCCGCCTTGAATTCCGGGCGCGGGTCGCGGCCGGGCTTCTCCAGTTCCTTGAGGATGTCGCGCACGGTCGGCACGCCAAAGGTGGCGTCGGTGAACTGCTCGGCCTTGAGCCCGCGCAGGAAGCTGCCATCGCCGATCAGCGCCTTGATCGGGCGTGTGGTGGCGGCCACGATCCGCTCGACCACCGGGTAGGCCTCAGGGTGCACCGAGGAGGCATCCAGCGGCTGGTCGCCATCGGCGATGCGCAGGAAGCCGGCGCACTGTTCGAAGGTCTTGTCACCCAACCGGGGCACCTTGAGCAGGTCCTTGCGGCGCTTGAACGGGCCGTTGTCGTCGCGGTGGCGCACGATGTTCTCGGCCACCGTCGAAGACAGCCCGGACACGCGCGACAGCAGCGCGGCCGAGGCGGTGTTGACCTCCACGCCGACCGCGTTGACGCAGTCTTCCACCCGCGCATCCAGCGCGCGCGCCAGGCGGTACTGGTCCACGTCGTGCTGGTACTGGCCCACGCCGATGGCCTTGGGCTCGATCTTGACCAGCTCGGCCAGGGGATCCTGCAGGCGGCGGGCGATGGAGACCGCGCCACGGATCGACACGTCCAGGTCGGGGAATTCCCTGGCCGCCAACTCCGACGCCGAATACACCGATGCACCGGCTTCACTGACCACGATCTTCTGCAGGGTGGCCTGGCCCAATGCCTTGATCGCCTCACCGGCCAGCTTGTCGGTTTCGCGGCTGGCGGTGCCGTTGCCGATCGCGATCAGTTCCACGTTGTGCTTCTGGCACAGCTGCTTGATCGTGTGCAGCGACTGGTCCCACTGCCGGCGCGGCTCGTGCGGGTAGATGGTGTCGGTGGCCACCAGCTTGCCGGTGGCATCGACCACGGCGATCTTGCAGCCGGTGCGGATGCCCGGGTCCAGCCCGAGCACGCTCTTGGGGCCGGCCGGTGCGGCCAGCAGCAGGTCCTTGAGGTTGTCGCCGAACACCGCGATCGCCTCGGCCTCGGCCTTTTCGCGGGCCTGGTTGAACAGGTCCAGCAGCAGGTGCATGTGCAGCTTGGCGCGCCAGGTCAGGCGGCAGGCATCCAGCAGCCAACGGTCGCCGGGGCGGCCAGCGTCGCGGATGCCGGCCTTGAAGGCCACCCGGCCTTCGGCGTAGAGATGGCCAGCCTCGGCCTCGTTGCCCGGGTCCAGCTCCAGGTACAGGATTTCCTCGCGGCGCGCGCGGAACAGCGCCAACAGGCGGTGCGAGGGAATCTTGGCCAGCGCTTCAGCGTGTTCGAAATAGTCGCGGTACTTGGCGCCCTGCTCTTCCTTGCCTTCGGCCACGCGCGCACGGATCACCCCGTGCTCGCCCAGCCAACTGCGCAGTTCGCCCACCAGCGCGGCATCCTCACCCCAGCGCTCCATGAGGATGGCGCGGGCGCCTTCCAGGGCGGCCTTGATATCGGCCACGCCCTTGTCGGCATCAATGAAGGTGGCGCCAAACACCTGCGGGTCCAGGCCCGGATCGGCCAACAGACCATCGGCCAGCGGTTCCAGCCCGGCTTCGCGCGCAATCTGCGCGCGGGTGCGGCGCTTGGGCTTGTAGGGCAGATACAGATCTTCCAGGCGCGATTTGGTGTCCGCCGCCAGGATGTCATGGCGCAGCGCGTCGCTGAGTTTGCCCTGTTCGTCGATGCTGGACAGCACCGCAGCGCGGCGGTCTTCCAGCTCGCGCAGATAGGTCAGGCGGGTTTCCAGGTTGCGCAGCTGGGTGTCATCCAGGCCGCCGGTGACTTCCTTGCGGTAGCGGGCGATGAACGGGACGCTGGCGCCTTCGTCCAACAGGGCGATGGCGGCACGCGCCTGGGCAGGCTGGGCGCCGATTTCATCGGCGATGGTCTGGGCGATCTGCTGGGCGAGCTTGAGGTCTGGCATTGCTTCCGGGCCGAAGCCGTTATGCGGAAAGCACCGATTGTGGCAATGCGCGACGGCGGGGGGAAGGCGTTGACAGTGCGTGCCGAACCTGTCGCCCCGCAGTACGCGGCGGGGTGTCAGCGGTAATGCCGCACCGTGCGCTGGTGGACGATATCGTCGCGCAGGGACTCCAGCGCCATCACCCGTACCTTGCCGATCCCCTGCAGTTCCATGAACCGCTCGGTGTAGATCTCCGGCCCGGCGTCGGTATCGGCCCGGGATTTGCTGAAACCGTGGGGTACCAAGCCTTTGTCGCCATCCTTGCTACCACCGACATACAGAACGATTGCCATGTGATGTGTTCCTCCGAGAAGCATCGTGCAATTACAACAGTGCGCAGTTTACCGCGCCCAACCTGACCGCCGCGCCAGTGAGCCTAATAACGATTGTTTGCATGCAGATGACGTCGCGATGCGCGACGTTTTGTTTACATGGATTTAACGCAGACATAACGCGGGTGCGCGGCAGACGGCGGGGTCAGACCCCCGGCCACCACCCACGTCCCGTCAGTGCATACACATCGGCGGCCCGCTCGAAGGGGTTGCGCGCACTCACCCCGCCGCACAGCAGGTAGACCGGCAGGTACAGCGGTCCCAGCACCAGGTACTGGTAGACATGCGCGCGTTCGTGGTCGTGCAGGCCGATCACCGGTTCGGTGCAATGCCCGGCCTGGTGCGCATAGGTGCGGCACGGCACGTCCAGGGTCGGGCCGGTGTGCAGGATCACATTGCCCAGGGTGATCGCCCCGCCCGGCCCCCACGGCCAGTCACGGAACACGATGGCCAGGTCGCGGCGATTCCACGACGGACGGGCGCCGGCCAGCATGCCGGCCACGCCGCCCACCAGGCCGATCAGGGTGTTTGGCAGTGTCCACAGCGCGCCCAGCCCCTGCAGGACACGCAGCGCCAGCAGCGACAGGTTCAATCGGCCTCGTTGGGAATCAACAGCCACAGGATCAGGTAGACCAGGATGCCCGGGAAGGCGGCCGACGCTATGGATACCAGCACGAACAGCACCCGCAGCAGGGTCGAACTCCAACCGAAGCGGTGCGCGATGCCGCCCATCACCCCGGCGATCATGCGGTCGTTGAGCGAGCGCGACAGGGCGCGCGGAGGGGCGTTCATGGCGGCGGTCTCCAACAGGGGTTGGCGGACTGTAACCCGGGCGGTGTCTACAGGGTGCGTGCGCGCATGGCCTTCAGGCGCGCGCCGAACCATGCCGCGGAAGTCTGCTCGGGCTGGCCCGGGCAGGCGATCCGGTAAGGCGTGCCGCTCATGCTGCTCTGGCTGGCGGCACGCTCGATGAACTGCTCGGCGGTATCCACTTTGTCTTTCCTGAGCAGGTAATCGTACTTGCGCTGCAGATGCGCGCGTGCCTCGGCCGCATCGTGCCAGCTGCCATTGCGCTGGAAGCGGCAGCTGGAGCCATCCAGCGCGCCGATCAGGCCGGCGATCTCGCGCCGGGCGCTGTCGTTGGGTGCGGCGTGGGCCATGCCGGTGACGGCCAGCGCAAGGCCCAGCCACCGCAGTCTGGACAGGGTCATGCGGAGCGCTCCTTCAACCAGTCGGCGATGGTACCCGGCACCTCGCGCTGCGCGCGCCCGGACACGTAGATACCGATATGGCCGCCACGGAAACTGCTTTCGGTGTAGTCGGTGCTGCCGATCCGGCCGCGCATCGCGCGTGACGCATCCGGCGGCACCAGGTGGTCCTGCTCGGCGTAGATGTTCAGCACCGGCAGTGTCACCTGCGACAGGGTGACGGTGTCTTCGCCAACGCGCACACCGTCGTGCATCAGGCCGTTGGCCTGGTAGAACTGCTTGATGAAATCGCGGAAAGTCTCACCGGCCAGGTCGGGCGAATCGAAGATCCACTTTTCCATGCGAAGGAAATCCTCCAGCGCGGCCTTGTCGTCCAGGATGTCGAGCAGGCCGACGTACTTCTGCACGTTCAGACGGAACGGCTTGAGCATCAGGTAGCTGGCATTCATCAGGTCGGCCGGGATGTTGCCCAGCGTGTCCACCAGCAGGTCCACGTCCACGTGACGGGCCCAGTGAGAGAGCATGTTGTCCGGGGTCTGGAAGTCGACCGGAGTGACCATCGTGATCAGGTTGGCCAGCTTGTGCTGGCGCAGCGCGGCATAGCACAGCGCGAACACCCCACCCTGGCAGATGCCGAGCATGTTGACCGGGCCGCCCGACTGCGCCTGCAGATGGTCCACCGCGCCATCGACGTAGCGCAGCAGGTAGTCCTCCAGGGTCTGGTAGCGCTCGGAGCGGTCCGGATAGCCCCAGTCCAGCACATACACGTCATGGCCGAGGGCGAGCAGGCGCTGCACCAAGGAACGATCTTCCTGCAGGTCGACCATGTACGGGCGGTTGACCAGCGCATAGACGATCAGCAGCGGGGTGCGCCGAGCCGGTGCGTCGGCGCCGACGAATCGGTACAGGACCACCTTGCCGTCACGCCAGACTTCCTCGCGCGCGGTGGCGCCGTAATCCACGTCGTCCACCGACGGCAACAGTTTGAGGCCGTCCAGCAGCTTGCGCTGCATCGCCAGGGTTTCCTGCAGCAGGTCTTCGGCGTTGAACCCCAGCGGCCCTTTCATGGCGTGCGCTTGGGCGGCTTGGCCGTCGGCTTGACGGCCGGTTTGCCGGTTGGTTTGGCCGCCGGTGCCGCGCTCGCTTTCCGGGTGGTCGGCTTGGCGGCGGCCTTCTTTGCCGCCGGCTTGGCCGCGCTTGTCCGGTCCGGCGCACGGCGCGGTGGCGCCTTCGCAGCCGGGGCGTTTGCCGCTGCCGGCGCGGTCGCGGCCGCCATGCGCCGTACCAGCCGTTCCAGCTCGGTGATGCGCCGGTGAGCGGCGTCCATCTCGGTGCGGGTGGGCATGCCGATCGCATCGCAGACCCGTTCGATCTCCTGCTGGGTGGCCGCGCGCAGACGCATCTGTGCGTTGCCCAGCGACGCATACACCTGCTGGAACGGGGCGGACATGGCTACCTTGGCGTAGGCTTCCTCGGCCGCTTCAATCCACAGGTCGAACATCGCCCGGGCACTGGTGAGCTGGTTGCCCGGCTGCTCGTGTTCGGCCAGACGCTGTTCAAACAGCGCAAAGGCATCGTCCAGCGCCTGCTTGATCTGGTCGACGTAGTCGCGCGAATGCGCCTGGTACTCCTGCTGGGCAAGCAGCAGCGCCTGCCAGCGCGCCTGGTGCTCACGCGCGGGTCCAAATGCGGGGCTTTGCAGCCACGGCCCCAGGTCGCGCTGCAGGGTCTCCAGCAGTTTCAACAGGTCCGGACCGCCGGCCTGGGTGTGCCCGCGCGCGCCCTGCAGCATCCATTGCAGCAGGCCGTCGCCCTGGCCTTCCACCGCCTGTTTCCACGCCTGGGCCACGTCGGCGCTGCTGGCATCACGCCCGGCGAACTGCGCGGCCACCTGCTGCATGGTGCCGTACCAGCCACCGGCCTGTTCGCGGAAGCGACGCACCGCATCATCGGCCGGGCCGCTCGCTGCGTTGGGCATCATCTGCGCCCAGCCGTCGATCGCCTGCTGCCAGCTGTTGTGACCTGCGGCGCCCTGGCCCGGCGGAACCGCGGCGTGCCGCAACGCATCGCCCCAGGCGCCGAAGTACTGGCGTGCAAGGGCCTCGAAATCGCCCGCGTTGCCGCCCTTGCCGGCGGTGCTCATGAGCGCGCTCCCGGCAGGCAGGGGGCTCGCGGGGGGGTGACAGAAACCATGCAGGCGTCCCGGCTCACGGCTTGGGAATACGCAGGGTTTTGCTGATCATCAGCGAACCGGACAACGCGAACAGCAGCACCATCGGGTGCAGCTGCCACGGGCCCAGCTGCCACTGGCCCAGCCACAGGTCATGGCCGATCGCGCCCATGCTGGCGGCCACCGCCAGCACCACCACCAGCGCCAGGCTGGTGGGAATCGGCGTGCCTTCAAAGTAAGGCACCTTGTCGCCCTCCCCGGCCAGCGCTTCGGCGGTGACGTTGTAGCGCGCCAGGCGGCTGACCCCGCAACACACGAAATAGCTCAGTACCAGCCAGTCCCAGCCCCCCTGCATGCCACAGGCGTAAGCCAGTGCCGCCGGGGCAACGCCGAAGGAGATGATGTCCGACAGCGAATCCAGCTCGCGGCCCAGCGTGGAGCTGGACTTGCGCCAGCGCGCGATCCGCCCGTCCAGGGCATCGAAGATGAAGGCCAACGGGATCAGTGCCATGCCAAACAACAGATAGCTGCGCTGGCCATCCTGCAGGAAGCGCATCGCGGCAAACACCGCGCCGGTGCCGCAGAACGCATTGGCCAGGGTGAACCAGTCCGCCAGGTGGAACTCGCGCAGCATCGAGAAGTGACGTTTCATGGAATATCTGTAGACGGCAATCGCAAGAGAGTACCGCGAGCGGGCCGAACCGGGACAGCGCGGCGGTGGCACCGGCACCGCCCGTGGCCGCCGCGCGCCCCTGGGCGGTCAATTTTTGGCCACCCATCTTGACAACAAGTGCCGGCGGGGGCTGCCGGGGCTTATCCACAAAGTTGCGCACCAGTCATCCACACCCCCTGTGGACAACTCGGTCTCAATAGGCGCGACGGTGGTTATTTATTGATCACTGTTTGGCCCAACGGGGTGCACGGACCCGGCCCGGAACCGGCCAGCACATCGCCCTGGCACGGTATGCTCACCGGTGGACTCGCCGCCGCCAGGTCCTGCCCGCCCCTTGCGACAGGAGTTGCCTGCGTGCTTTCCCCCGAACATCTCGCCGCCCAGCTGCGCCACCCGCATGGCGAACACGCCCTGGCCGTGGCCGAATCCATGAACCGCAGCAACGGCGCGCTCAACCAGGCGGCGATCGCGCTGCTGGCCGTTGGCCCCAACGAGGCGGTGCTGGAGATCGGCCCGGGCAATGCCGCCTTCGCCGCCGACCTGCTGCGTGCGCCCGGCAGCCACTACCTGGGCATCGACATGTCCACCGACATGGTCTCCGCCGCGCAGCACCTGCTGGCTGCCGCCGGCCTACAGGCACGGGCCAGCGTCCAGCAGGGCGATGCGCACGCGCTGGCGCTTGACGATGCCTGCATCGACGCCGCGCTGGCGGTCAATACGGTGTACTTCTGGGAGGACCCCGGCGCGCCGCTGCTCGAACTGGCACGCGTGCTGCGTCCCGGTGGGCGGGTATGCCTGGCCTTCGGCGATGCCACCTTCATGCGCACCCTGCCCTTCACCGCGCACGGCTTCCATCTGCATGCGCTGGCCGAGGTGGAGCTGGCCATGCGTAGCGCGGGCTTGCGCGTGTGCGGCTGGCGCAGCCATCACGAAACCGGCACCAGCCATGACGGTCGCCAGGTGGAAAAGCATTTCCACCTGCTGCTGGCGCGACGCTAGCGCCGGTGGCCGGCCGGCAGCGCCAGCGGCGTTGAGGCGGGTACGCGGTTGCCGGCCAACGGCCGGCACTACAGGCGGGTGTAGCTCCAGGACTGCATGGCGCCGTCGCGGTAGGGCATCACCCCGTGGAAGGCACGCCGGTCCTGGCCGAACACCAGCGGCAGGAAGCTGCGGTCGCCTTCCCACAACGGCAGGCTGTCCAGCTTGTCCAGGTCCACCCACTCAAGGGTGCCTTCGGGGTTGGAGGTCAGCGGCGTGCCGGTGAAGTCGTCGATGATGAAGATGAAACCGAACCAGTCTTCGCCCTGCTTGCCGAAGCCCGGCCAGCTGATGGTGCCGCGCAGGCGCATGGCGCCGCATTCGATCCCGGCTTCCTCACGGATTTCCCGGCGCATGCAGGCGGCGGCGTCTTCGTCGCGCTCCATCTTGCCGCCCAGCCCGTTGTATTTGCCCAGGTGCTGGTCGCCGGGGCGGGCGTTGCGGTGGATCATCAGCGCTTGCTTGCCATCGGGCGAAATCACGTAACCCAGGGTAGCCATGATCGGGGTATAGGGCATGAGGCAGGGGCTCAACGGACACAAACCCCGATTATGCGCGATCGGCGCGAAGCGGTCGGCTCAACCGGTCACGCGGGTGCGGCGGGAATCGGCCGGGGCCGGCAGCGCATCGCCATCGCGGCGCAGCGTGGCCACGCCGTGGCCGCGTTCGGCCAGGTATTCCAGCCATTTGCCCAGAAAGGTGTTCATGCGCATGCGATGGCTGATCAGTTCGGCCGGTGGCGGGTACATGCCCACCACGTCCTGCCAGCGCCGCCCCACGTAGCAGTGGGTGGTTTCGGCCTGGCGCGCGTCGCGATACAGGCGCACGTAGGCCGATGGGTCCGGCTGCCCGGTGACCGGGTCGGCGAAGTCGTAGGTGAGGCGCAACTCCACCGTGTAACGGTGGCATTCGATCACATCCAGGCGCACGTCCAGCCCGTCGCCCACCGAGGACACGTAGCTACCGGCCACCAGTTCGGCCGGTGCGAACAGGCGCACCAGGTGCTGGTAGTTTTCCGCGTACAGCCCCATCAGCCAGCTCAGGCGGCTGAGCCTGGGGATGCGTTCGATACGGGAGGATGCCTGGGCCATGCGTCGATCCTACAACGTTGATCCTCCAACGTGGGGGCGGCGAGCCCCCGGCCAAAGGGGCCGGCCGGCGCCGGTTCACCCGGTCGTGCCGATCGGCACCGGCGTGCCGACGGCGCGCGGGTCAATACAGCTCGCGCTGCAGCCCCAGGGTGGTCAGCACCTTGCTGGAGATCTCCTCGATCGAGGTATGGGTGGTGCTCAGGGTCGGGATGCGCTCCATGCGGAACATGGTCTCGGCGGCGGCCACCTCGCGCTTGCAGGTGTCCAGGTTGGCGTAGCGCGAGTTGGGGCGGCGCTCCTGGCGGATCTGCTGCAGGCGGTCCGGGTCGATGGTCAGGCCGAACAGCTTCTTGCGGTACGGGCGCAGCCGCGGCGGCAGCCGGTCCTGCTCCAGGTCCTCGTCGGTGAGCGGGTAGTTGGCCGCGCGCACCCCGTAATGCAGGGCCAGGTAGATGCAGGTGGGGGTCTTGCCGGCCCGCGACACGGCCACCAGGATCACGTCGGCATCGTCGTAGTTGATGGCGATGCCGTCATCGTGGGTCAGCGCGAAGTTCATGGCGTTGATGCGCCGGTGGTAGGTCTCGAAGTCCACCATGCCGTGGGCCTGGCCCACCCGGGAATGGCGGTCGACCGCCAGTTCGCGCTCCAGCGGCTCGATGAAGGGGGCGAACACGTCCAGCATCAACCCGCCGCTTTCGGCCAGGATCATGCTCAGCCCGCTGTCCACGCAGGAACTGACCACGATCGGCCGGACCTGGTAGCGCTCCCCGGCTGCACGGATCCTTTCACACGCTTCGCGGGCCTTTTCCGGATCATCGATGAACGACATCCGGTCGGTAATGAAGCTGAACCCGGAGAACTGGGTCAACAGGCTATGCCCAATGGTTTCAGCGGTGATACCGGTTCCATCGGACACGTAGAACACCGGACGGATCGTCGACATACGGCATTTACCCCCTACGAAGCTTAAAAAGGCCGTCGATACAAGCTTGTGCCAACGGCGGTCTGCCCGGCATCATATCGGCTTCTTCCTACGGACGTGGCCATCCAAGCCCGCCTCGGGCGATGGCCAAACGGAGCATCGCGCTTGAACGAGAATATCCTGTGGTTGCACGAACTGCGCTTGGCCGATCTGGCCCGCGTAGGCGGCAAGAATTCGTCGCTGGGCGAAATGATCGGCAACCTTGCCGGTCTGGGGGTGTCTGTCCCCGGCGGTTATGCAACCACCGCTGAAGCCTTCAAGGACTTCATCGCGCACAACGATCTGTCCAAGCGCATCTTCGACAAGCTGGCCACGCTGGACGTGGAAGATGTCGCCGCGCTTACCGTGGCCGGCAAGGAAATCCGCGGCTGGGTGATCGATGCCCCGCTGCAGCCGCAGCTGGACCAGGACATCCGCAGCGCGTACCGGCAGCTGTGCGATGAGAACGGCGGCGGCGACGTGGCCGTGGCGGTGCGCTCCTCGGCCACCGCCGAAGACCTGCCCGATGCCTCCTTCGCCGGGCAGCAGGAAACCTTCCTCAATGTCACCGGGGCCGACGATGTCGTGCTCAAGGTCAAGGAAGTGTTCGCCTCGCTGTACAACGACCGCGCCATTGCCTACCGCGTCCACCACGGTTTCAAGCACGAAGACGTGTTCCTGTCTTCGGGCGTCCAGCTGATGGTGCGCTCGGGCGTGGGCTCCTCCGGCGTGCTGTTCACCCTGGACACCGAATCGGGCTTCCGCGACGTGGTGTTTGTCACCTCCTCGTTCGGCCTGGGCGAAATGGTCGTGCAGGGTGCGGTCAACCCCGACGAGTTCTACGTCTACAAGCCCACCCTGACCGCCGGCAAGCCGGCGATCCTGCGCCGCTCGCTGGGCAGCAAGGCCATCCGCATGGTGTATTCGGACGTGCCCGGTGAGCGCGTCCGCATCGAAGACACCCCGGCCGAGCAGCGCAATGTGTTCTCCATCAGCGACGAGGACGTGCAGGAACTGTCCAGGCAGGCGCTGGTGATCGAGAAGCATTACGGCCGCCCGATGGACATCGAGTGGGCCAAGGACGGGATCAGCGGCAAGCTGTTCATCGTGCAGGCGCGCCCGGAAACGGTGAAGTCGCGTGGCCATGCCACCCAGATCGAGCGTTTCGCGCTGACCCAGAAGGACGGCAAGGTGCTGGCCGAAGGCCGTGCCGTGGGTGCCAAGATCGGTGCCGGTACCGCGCGCGTGGTCAAATCGCTGGAAGACATGGCGCGCGTGCAGCCCGGCGACGTACTGATCGCCGACATGACCGACCCCGATTGGGAGCCGGTGATGAAGCGTGCCTCAGCCATCGTCACCAACCGTGGTGGCCGTACCTGCCACGCGGCGATCATCGCCCGTGAGCTGGGCGTGCCGGCCGTGGTCGGTTCGGGCAATGCGACCCAGCTGATCCAGGACGGCCAGGAAGTGACCGTCAGCTGCGCCGAGGGCGACACCGGCTTCATCTACGACGGCATCCTCGGGTTCGAGCGCACCACCACCGACCTGGGCAACATGCCGCCGGCGCCGCTGAAGATCATGATGAACGTGGCCAACCCGGAACGTGCCTTCGATTTCGGCCAGCTGCCGAACGCCGGCATCGGCCTGGCGCGCCTGGAAATGATCATCGCCAGCCACATCGGCATCCACCCGAACGCGCTGCTGGAATACGACCGCCAGGACGCGGCAACCAAGAAGAAGATCGACGAGAAGATCGCCGGTTACGCCGATCCGGTCAGCTTCTATGTCGGTCGCCTCGCTGAGGGCATCGCCACCTTGACCGCGTCGGTTGCACCGCACCCGGTGATCGTGCGCCTGTCGGACTTCAAGTCCAACGAGTACGCCAACCTGATCGGCGGCAGCAACTACGAGCCGCACGAAGAGAACCCGATGATCGGCTTCCGCGGCGCCAGCCGTTACGTCGATCCGAGCTTCTCGGCCGCCTTCGCGCTGGAATGCCAGGCCGTGCTGCGCGTGCGCAATGAGATGGGCCTGGACAATCTGTGGGTGATGATTCCGTTCGTGCGCACGCTGGAAGAAGGCCGCAAGGTCGTCGAGGTGCTGGAACAGAATGGCCTCAAGCAGGGCGAAAACGGCCTGAAGATCATCATGATGTGCGAGGTGCCGTCCAACGCACTGCTCGCCGATGAGTTCCTGGAGATCTTCGACGGCTTCTCGATCGGCTCCAACGACCTGACCCAGCTCACCCTGGGCCTGGACCGCGATTCGTCGATCGTGGCGCACCTGTTCGACGAACGGAACCCGGCGGTGAAGAAGCTGCTGTCGATGGCGATCAAGTCCGCGCGTGCCAAGGGCAAGTACGTGGGCATCTGCGGCCAGGGGCCGTCGGACCACCCGGACCTGGCCGAATGGCTGATGCAGGAAGGCATCGAGTCGGTGTCGCTCAACCCGGACACCGTGGTGGATACCTGGCTGCGCCTGGCCAAGTTGAAGGCCAAGGGCTGATCGAGCCGCATGGCTGACCCACAAAACCCCGCGCAAGCGGGGTTTTGTTTTGGCCTGCACCGTAGAGCCGACCGTTGGTCGGCTGCCCTGCCCCTGCCCCTGCCCCTGCTCCTGCTCCTGCTCCTGCCCCTGCCCCTGCCCCTGCTCCGGCTCCGGCTACTCCGGCTGTTCCACGGCATCGACCCATCGCCCCACATCCCAGCAGGACATCGCCTGATGGTCGTCCCCCACATCAACGGGCACCCTTGCAGACATGCCCAGCCCACGCCTCCACTACGGCCGCCACTCCTGTAGTGGCACGGTGTACGCGCTGACGACCATCACCCACGCACGCGTACCGCGCTTCCACGCACCCGACCTGGCCGGGCACGTCATGCAGGTGCTGCATGACCTGGAGCATGAGCACCGGGCATGCAATCTCGCCTGGGTGGTGATGCCCGATCATGTGCATTGGTTGATGCAGCTCCGACAAGGCTCCCTCGGGGCCTGCATGCAGCGCTTCAAGTCACGCAGCAGCCTGCTCATCAATCGGCAACTACACCGCAGCGGGCCTATCTGGCAACCGGGGTACTTTGACCACGCGCTGCGAAGCGACGAAGACCTGCGTCATCAGGCGGCCTACATTCTCGCCAACCCGGTCCGCGCCGGCCTGGCCGACGCAGTGGGCGAATACCCGCTTTCGTGGTGTCGCTGGCCCACCGAAGACCTCCCACCCTCGTAGAGCCGACCGTTGGTCGGCTGCCGCGCAACGCGCGGCGGATCCTGCGGAAAGTCACGGTGCCGGATCGGAGAGCAGCTGACCAACGGTCAGCTCTACGCGGTTGTGCGCGGTTGTGCGCGCTGGTCTGCCCCATCGACGACCTTCTGCCTGCGACGCTCCCGTAGAGCCGACCGTTGGTCGGCTGCCGCGCAACGCGCGGCGGATCCTGCGGAAAGTCACGGTGCCGGATCGGAGAGCAGCTGAC
>JAHREJ010000009.1 GCA_021733645.1 Bacillus subtilis subsp. subtilis
CACCCTGCTCTACGACGCCGTGCGGCGCGCCTTCCTCGGCCGTCTGCGCCGGCGCGCGCCCACCGCCGCCGCGCTCACCGGCCCGTCGCCATGAAGAAGTCGAAGTTCACTGAAGAGCAGATCGCGTTCGCCCTGAAACAAGCCGAGAGCGGCACGACTGTCGAAGAGATTTGCCGAAAAATGGGTATCAGCCAAGCTACGCTCTACGCTTGGCGCAAAAAGGTCGGCGGGTTAGGCGTGTCCGAACTACGCCGGCTACGTCAGCTTGAAGAAGAGAACCGCAAGCTCAAGCAATTGGTCGCCGATTTGAGTCTGGACAAAGTGATGCGGCAGGATGTGCTCTCAAAAAAGCTCTGAGGCCCACGCAGCTTAAGACGCTCATGGGCCACTTGGTCGACCGTTATCGAGTTGGGGTTCGCCGGGCTTGCGAGGTCGTAAAGCAAAGCCGTTCGGCGTGGTATTACCAACCCCGTGAGAATGATGATGCACCACTACTTCTGCGGATCGAAGAGATTGCTGCCACGCGGGTTCGCTACGGTTTCTGGAGAATATTTGTGCTGTTGCGCCGGGAAGGCTGGAAGGCCAACCACAAGCGCGTCTACCGGCTTTACCGCCAAGCGGGCCTCAATCTGCGGCGTAAGCGTCCTCGCAGACGCAAGGCCGCAGCACACCGCCTGGAGCGCACGATGCTGACGGCTCCAAATCAGGTTTGGAGCATGGATTTTGTGGCCGACGCCCTATTCGACGGACGCCGCTTCCGGGCGCTGACCGTCGTGGACAACTTCACCAAGGAAAGTCTAGCCATCGAAGTGAATCAGCACCTCAAGAGCGAAGACGTGGTGGCCGTGATGGAACGCCTACGCCACCAGCGCGAGCTGCCGCAACGCATCCCGACAGACAACGGCAGCGAATTCGTCTCGCTCGTAATGGATCGCTGGGCCTACGACAATGGGGTGACCATGGACTATTCCCGACCTAGCACACCGACCGACAACCCCTTCATCGAGTCGTTCAATGGCAGCTTCCGGGACGAGTGCCTCAACACGCACTGGTTCCTGTCGCTCGATGACACCCGCCAGAAGATCGAAAGCTGGAGGGTCGATTACAATCATTTCCGGACGCACTCATCAATCGGCGATGTCCCACCAGCAGAGTTTGCCGCCCAATTCACCTCCCCACCCAACGCCGAATTTTCCACTTCTGCTCGGGCCTAACGCTGGGAGGAGGTCACCTGCCGGAGGCGCCCACCCTTTCGAAATGGCGCCCGCGCTTCAGCACGAAACCAGCGGTCGCAAAGTCGGCCGCGACCGCATCGGTGAGCGTCTTCAGCAGGGCCTGGGTTGCATGGGTCACGCGCTACGCTCCGGATGATCCTGCGCTTACGGCAACGTGAACTTCCGGGCCATGCGCAGCGGCCAGACCGAGGTGAACTGCGCGCCGCCCACCAGCCGGTAGGCCGCCGAGACGCTATGCAGTACCCCGAGCCGCTCAAGCACGTCCTTGGCCCGGCGGAAGGTCGGGCGCGGCTCGGCGGTAAACATGAACAGGTTGATCTCCTTGGTACTGATGTCATGCCCGTCCAGCGTTGCCGCGCCGCCCAGGGCCTGGCTCAGCTCTGCTTCCAGGGTGGCCAGGAACGCCTCGTCGTCCAGCGAATTCCGCCAGAACTTGATCACAAGCTGGTAGTCCATCGGGAGCCTGCCGTTCAAGAAAGGAACCGCCAAGGTTACCCTCCCTGGCGTCATCGACACCATCCGGATGTGCCCGCCAGCATGCCCGGTGCAGCGTCCGGTTCCTTGCCGCACGCGGCTGGCCTGCCCCTCCCAGCCGCCAATGCCTGCAAATCCTCCCTGCCCAGTTCCATGCGACCCTTCAAAGCGTCTTCATGGAATGGAGGGATTCCGATGTTGTCTCGTTTTCGTAGTACCGCACTGCTGGCGCTGGTCGCACTGGCGCTGCCCGCCGCCGCTGTCTGGGCGAAAGACGCCGCACCGCTACGGGTGATGTCATTCAATGTACGCACCCCGGTGGATACCGAACCCGGCCGCCGCTGGGACGACCGCCGCGATGCGATGGTCAGCCTGCTGCGCGAGCAACACCCGGCGGTGTTTGGCACCCAGGAGCTGGTGCGCAAGCAGGCCGACTACCTGGTGGCGCACCTGCCCGGTTACCGCTGGTTCGGCAAGGATCGGCGCGGCGGCAGTGGCGACGAACACATGGGCGTGTTCTACGACAGCAGGCAGCTGACGGTGCTGGAGTCCGGTGATTTCTGGCTGTCCGACACGCCCGACGTGGCCGGCAGCATCACCTGGGGCAATCTGATGCCACGCATGGTCACCTGGGCGTTGTTCCAGCGCCAGGCCGACGGCAAGCGCTTTTACCTGCTCAATACGCACCTGCCCTACCGCGACGAAGACGAGCCGCGCCGCGTGCTGGGCGCCCGGTTGATCGTCGAGCGCCTGGCCGCGCTGCCCAAGGACATCCCGGTGGTGGTGACCGGCGACTTCAACAGCGAGCCGGGCAGCACTACCTATGCGGCGTTCACCAGCGCGCTGGGCGATGCCCGCAAACTGGCCGGCAACGTCGATGGACCTCGCCTGACCTTCCACGATTTCAGTGGCAAGCCCACCGTGGAACTGGACTGGATCCTGGTGCGGGGGTTCACTGTGGACCGCTTCACCACGCTGGACGATGCGCCCGGCGGCGTGCTGCCCTCGGACCACTATCCGGTGCAGGCCGAACTGCGCTTCCCGGCCGCACCAGCACCCTGAACCCGGTATCCACGCTCCAGCCGCATCTGCGCCACATCGATGGTGCAGGTGCGACACACGCGGCGCCACGCACAGGAAGCACTGCCCATCGCCACCACCGCGGCCTTGCTGGCTTGATCGTCAATGGCCAGGACGCCGCCGCCGATGAGGCGGCCGTCTTCTGGTCCGCCGCGCCGGGTCGGTTTCGCCAAACGCGGGCGGGTGATGGACGCCCCCACCGGGCATCGCTTCTGCTTCGTGCGCATGTGCGGGGGAAAGATCATGCAGGTGCCAACCGCTGGGACTGGGCTAGCGCCGCGGCGGCAGGACGCGGTCGCCCAACAGGCGGCACAGCGCCAGATGCTGGTCGCGGGCCTGGCAGATCCTGGCCACGACGGCGATGAACACCCCGATCACCACCACGCCGATGTCCAGCAGATGGTCGGGAAGCCTGGCAAAGCCAAGCGCCACCATGAGCGCGGCCAGCACCAGCAACGTGATCGCACCGGGAGATAGCGCCGATTGCCCTTTCGGGGTGGGCGTCGAGGCCGCCCGCCACGGCTTGGGGTCGATCATGGCAACGTTCCCGCTAAAAGGGACGCTTTGTAACATCTGGATGGAGGTCTACGGCAGAGGCAAAGCCGCCAATCACCGCTTTTCTGGTTTGGCGTGGCGGCAAACTCTGACGCTGCGCACATGCGAGGGCGGCCAGGCCGCCCCCGCATGCCGGGTCATCGCAGCGTGCCGGCCACTGCCGGCGGTGCTGCATCCTGTTGCTGGCCCCAACCGCCGAGGGCTTTGTACACCCCCACCACGCTCACGTTGACCGTGGATTCGGCGGCGGCCAATGCGTCGTCCGCAGCCAGCTGGGTGCGTTGCGCATCCAGCAGGGTGAGGAAGTCTTCAGACCCCTCGCGGTAGCGGATCTGCGCCAGCTGTTCGGCACGCCGGGCCGCCTGGGCCTGCTCGGCCACGATGGCCAGCCGCGACTGCTGCTTGGCATACCGGGTAAGCGCGTTCTCGGTGTCTTCCAGTGCCAACAGCACCGCCTTTTCGTACTCGGCGGCCACGCCATCGGCCTGCGCCTTGCTGGCGCGCAGGCGTGCCTTCACGGTGCCGAAATCGAACGCAGCCCAGCTGATCGACGGGGTCACCGACCACGCCTTGTTGGCACCATTCACCAGCCCACTGGCGTCACCGGACAGGAAGCCGACGAAACCGGTGAGGCTGATCCGCGGGAACAGATCGGCCGTCGCCACGCCAACGCGTGCGGTGGCCGCCGCCAGGCGGCGCTCGGCACTGCGCACGTCGGCACGCTGGCGCAGCAGGTCGGTGGTATCACCCAACGGCAGCTGCTTGGCGTAGGCCGGTACCTCGCGCGGCTGCAACAGGGCGTCCAGTGCATCCGGGCGCTGCCCCAGCAGTACCGCCAGGCGATGCCGCGACTGCACTTCGGCCACTTCCAGCAGCGGGATGTCGGCCTCGATCGCCTTCAGGCGTGCGCGGCTGCTCTGCACGTCCAGCTCGCTGCCGGCGCCCAGTTCCCAACGCGCCTCGGTCAGGCGCTGGGTGTCGCGCAGGTTGACCAGGGTGCGCTTGGCCACGTCGATACGCTTCTGCGACCCACGCAGTTCGAAGTAGTTGCGCGCCACTTCGGCGGCCACGGTGACCTGGGCATCGGCGAGGTTGTCCTGCTCGGCGCCCAGGTCGGCCCGCGCCGCTTCGGCCGCACGGCGCTGACGCCCGAACAGGTCCAGCTCCCAGCCGGCGTCGAAACCGAGCTGGTAGGTCTCGCTGAAGACACGCTCGCCGCCTGCGGTGGCATCGGGCTGCTTGCGGCGATCGTAGCTGCCGCCGCTGGTCACGTGCGGCAGCTGGTCCAGGCGCTGCTCGACGAACACCGCGCGCGCTTCACGCACGCGGGCCATCGCAATGCGCAGGTCCAGGTTGGTACCCAGTGCGTCGTGTACCAGCTGTTCCAGCACCGGGTCGTCGAACTGGGCCCACCAGCTGGCCACCGGCGAGGTGGTGCTGAACACCGGCGCGGCGGCGCCCTGCAGGGTCACCGGCTCTGCCGGTGGTGCCTGGTAGTTGGGGCCGACGCTGACGCAACCGGCCAGCAGCGCGCTGGTCACGGCCACGGTCAACAGGCGGATCACCATGGCAGCACCTCACCGAGGTAGGTGAAGCTGCCGTTGGGGCCGTCGGCACCAATCAGCGCCATGCCCACGCTGGAGCGCGCGCCTTCGCTGATTTCGATCTCGCCCTCGCCACCGTTCATATCGGTTTTGACATAGCCCGGATGCACGGTGTTGACCTTGGTGGTGCCCTCGCGCAGCTCAAAGGCCAGCTGCACCGTCCAGGCATTCACCGCGCTCTTGGAGGCGTTGTAGGCCGGCACCGCGAAGCCGTAGATCGGCGAGCCCGGCTGGCTGTGCAGGGTGAGCGAACCGAGGATGCTGGACACGTTGACGATGCGGCCGGCCGGCGAGGCGTTGATCAGCGGCAGGAACGCCTGGGTGACCGCGATGACGGCGAACACGTTGGTGTCGAAGGTGTCGCGCCAGGTCTGCAGGGTCTGCGCCGACGGTGCCAGTTTGATGTCATCGAGCAGGATGCCGGCGTTGTTGACCAGGATGTCCAGGCGGCCATGACGGGCTTCAACGGTTTTCACCGCCGCGGCGATGCTGTCGGCATCACCGACGTCAAGTTGGATCGCCTCCACCGGCAGGCCTTCGGCCTGCAGCTTCAGCGCTTCGGCCACGGCGGTGTCGCGCTTGCGCCCGGCCAGCAGCGTGTGCACGCCGGCCTGGGCCAGTTGGCGCACGGTTTCCAGGCCGATGCCGCGGGTGGCACCGGTGACCAGGGCGATCGTTTGGGTAGCGGTATTCATGTGAAAAACCTCGCGGGGGAAGCAATCAATGGTGGATGGTGGGTTCGCCGTGGGTCACCAGCTGCCCGCCGCCGTTACGGCTGACGAACTTGCGCAGGGCCACGTAGAACACCGGGGTAAGGAACAGGCCGAACAGGGTCACGCCCAGCATGCCGGCGAACACCGTGATGCCGGTGACAGAGCGCACTTCGGCGCCCGCACCATGCGAGAGCACCAGCGGCACGGTGCCGGCGATGAAGGCGATGGAGGTCATCACGATCGGGCGCAGACGCAGGCGGCAGGCTTCCAGCGCCGCTTCAACGATGCCCTTGCCACCCATTTCCAGCTCTCGGGCGAACTCCACGATCAGGATGGCGTTCTTGCACGCCAGGCCCATCAGCACCACCAGGCCGACCTGCACGAACACGTTGTTGTCACCACCGGTGAGCCATACGCCAAACAGCGCAGACAGCAGGGTCATCGGCACGATCAGGATCACCGCCAGCGGCAGCGACCAGCTTTCATACAACGCAGCCAGCACCAGGAATGCCAGCAGGATCGCCACCGGGAACACGATGAAGGCAGCCTTGCCCTGGGTCGCCTGCTGGTAGCTCAGGTCGGTCCATTCGGTGGTCATGCCCACCGGCAGTACCTTGGCGGCGATCGCGGTGAGGTTGCTCATCGCTTCGGCCGACGACAGCATGCGCGGGTCGGCTTCGCCGGCCAGGTCGGCGGCCGGGTAGCCGTTGAAGCGCAGCACCGGGTCCGGGCCGAAGGTTTCCTTGATGGTCACCATCGAGCCGATCGGCACCATTTCGCCGCGGTCGTTGCGGGTACGCAGCTTGCCGATGTCTTCCACGCTGCCACGGAACTGGCCGTCGGCCTGGGCGATCACCTGCCAGGTACGACCGAACTGATTGAAGTCGTTGACGTAGGCCGAACCAAGGTAGGTCTGCAGCGTGTCGAACAGTTCGGTCAGCTGTACGCCCTGGGCCTTGGCCTTGACGCGGTCCACTTCCGCATCCAGCTGCGGCACGTTGGCCTGGTAGCTGGTGATCGGGAAGGCCATGCCCGGGGTCTGTGCTACCGCACCCTGCATGGACTGCACCGCGTTCTGCAGGGCGCCGTAACCGAGGTTGCCACGGTCCTGGATGAACATCTGGTAGCCGTTGCCGTTGCCCAGGCCCAGGATCGGCGGCGGCATCATCGCAAAGGCGAAGCCTTCCTGCAGCCCGGCGATCTTCTGGTTGATCTCGGCATTGATCTGCGCTGCGGTGCGGCCATGACGCTCGTTGAACGGCTTGAGCGGAATGAACGCCACGCCGGTGTTGGGCGTGTTGGTGAACTGCAGGGCATTGAGGCCCGGGAACGAAATGGTGTGCGCCACGCCATCGGTTTCCTGGGCGATCTTGGCTACCTTGCGCAGCATTTCATCGGTACGCGCGATCGACGAGCCTTCCGGCAGTTTCACGCCGGCGATCAGGTACAGCTTGTCCTGGGTCGGGATGAAGCCCGGCGGCACCAGCTTGAAGATGAAACCGGTACCCACCAGCAACACCGCGTACACCACAAATACCGCACCACGACGCCCGAGGATCTTCGACACGCCACGCTCGTACTTCTCCGAGCTGGACTTGAAGAAGCGGTTGAACGGGCGGAACACCCAGCCGAACAGGCGGTCGATGATGCGGGTCGGGCCATCCTTGGGCGCGCCGTGCGGCTTGAGCAGGCGTGCGGCCAGGGCCGGCGACAGGGTCAGCGAGTTGATCGCCGAGATCACCGTGGAAATGGCGATGGTGACCGCGAACTGCTTGTAGAACTGACCGGTGACGCCGGACAGGAATGCCATCGGCACGAACACCGCGCACAGCACCAGGGCGATGGCGATGATCGGGCCGGACACTTCACGCATCGCCTGGTGGGCGGCGGCCAGCGGGGTCAGGCCTTCTTCGATGTTGCGTTCGACGTTCTCCACCACCACGATCGCATCGTCGACCACGATGCCGATCGCCAGCACCAGGCCGAACAGGCTCAACGTGTTGATCGAGAAGCCCAACAGGTACAGTGCCGCGAAGGTGCCTACGATCGACACCGGCACGGCGATCAACGGAATGATCGAGGCGCGCCAGGTCTGCAGGAACAGGATCACCACCAGCACCACCAGCGCGATCGCTTCGAGCAGGGTGGTGACCACGGCCTTGATCGAATCACGCACGAAGATGGTGGTGTCATACACCGCCTCGTACTTGACGTCGTCGGGGAAGGTCTTCTGCATTTCGTCCATCGTGCCCATCACCGCATCGCGGATCTCCAGCGCGTTGGCGCCGGGGGCCTGGAAAATACCGATGCCGACCGCGTTCTTGCCGTCCAGCTGCGAGCGCAGGGTGTAGTCGCCGGCGCCCAGTTCCACGCGCGCCACGTCCGACAGCCGCACCACTTCGCCATCAACACCGCTTTTGAGCACGATATCGCCGAATTCCTTTTCGCTGCGCAGGCGGCCCTGGGCATTGATCAGGGTCAGGAACTGGCTGTTGGGCATCGGTTCGGCGCCGAGCTGGCCCGCCGAGACCTGCACGTTCTGCTCGCGCATCGCGCGCACCACGTCGCTGGCGGTCAGGCCGCGCGAGGCCACCTTGTCCGGATCCAGCCAGGCGCGCATGGCGTAGTCGCCGCCGCCGAAGATCTGCGCATCGCCTACGCCCTGGATCCGCGCAAGCGCATCCTTGACGTGCAGGCGTGCGTAGTTGCGCAGGTACAGGGTGTCGTACTTGCCGTTGGGCGAGGTCAGGTGCACCACCATCAGGAAGGTGGGCGACTGCTTCTGGGTGGTCACGCCTTGCCGGCGCACGTCCTCGGGCAGGCGTGCCTGGGCCTGGGCGACGCGGTTCTGCACCTTCACCGCCGCCGCGTCCGGGTCGGTACCCGGGCGGAAGGTGATGGTCATCTGCAGCACGCCATCGGAGCCGGCCACCGACTTGAGGTACATCATGCCCTCAACGCCGTTGATCGCCTCTTCCAGTGGCGTGGCCACGGTTTCGGCGATCACCTTGGGGTTGGCGCCGGGATACACGGTGCGCACCACCACCGACGGCGGCACCACTTCGGGATACTCGCCGATCGGCAGCATCGGGATGGAGATCAGGCCGGCGGCGAAGATCACAATCGACAACACCGCCGCGAAAATCGGCCTGTCGATGAAGAAACGGGAAAAGTCCATGGGTGGATTCCTGGATGTTCACCAACGCCGGCATGCAGGACCCCGACCGCTGTCGCAGGCGACAGCGGAGATGAAGTCCCCTCACGGGGCATTGGCAGAAACGGGTAGAGCCGAGGGTTGGTCGGCTGCCTAGCGACGACAGGGCCGACGGTCAATCGGCGCCCTATCGGCGGTAGAGCCAACGGTCAGTTGGCTGCTTTTCAGTTCAGTGCAACCGCCGCCGCCGCAGCCGGCTGCATCGCAACCGCCTTGGCCTGCACCGGCATGCCGGGCATGAAGACCTTCTGCACGCCGTCGATGATCACGCGGTCGCCAGCCTTCAGGCCCTGCTGCACGATGCGCAGTCCATCGGCGGTGCGGCCCAGCGCGATGTCGCGGCGCTGCGCCTTGCCGTCCTTGTCGACCACGTACACGTACTTGCGGTCCTGGTCGGTAAGCACGGCCTTCTCATCGATCAGCATGGCCTGGAACTGGCCACTGCCGAGCAGCTGCACGCGGGCAAACAGGCCCGGGGTGAAGGTGCGGTCGGCATTGTCCAGCAGCGCGCGCACGCGGATGGTGCCGGTGCTGCGGGCGACCTGGTTGTCGAGGAAATCGACCTTGCCTTCGTGCGGGTAACCCTCCTCGCCGGACAGGCCGACCTTGACCGGCAGGTCGCTGTCGCGCTCGCTGGGGCGCTCGCCCTTGCGGGCCATCTGGGCGTAACGCAGGAAGGTGGCTTCGTCGGCATCGAAGTAGACAAACACCTTGTCCAGCGACACCAGCGTGGTCAGCACACTGGCGCTGTCCCCGGCGGTGACCAGGTTGCCGGCGGTGACCATCGCGCGGCCGGCGCGGCCATCGATCGGGGCGCGCACCCTGGTGAACTCCAGGTTGAGCGCCGCGGCATCCAGCGCAGCCTGGGCGGCCTGCACGCTGGCACCGGCCTGGTCGGCGGCGGCACGGCGCTGCTCCCAGGTTTCGGTGGAAATGGCCTGCTGGTCGGACAGCTTCTTGGCACGCTCGGATTCGCTGCGGGCCAGGGTGGACTGGGTACGGGCGCGTGCCAGTTCGGCGCGGGCGCGGTCGTACTCGGCCTGGTAGCTGCGCGCGTCGATGGTGAACAGCACATCGCCCTTCTTCACCTCCTCGCCTTCGACGTAGTTGACCTTGTCGATATAGCCGGACACGCGCGGGCGCAGTTCAACGCTCTGCACGGCTTCGACGCGGCCGCTGAAGTCGTCCCACTGGCTGACCGGCTTGATCAGCACCGGCGCGGCGCTCACCTGCGGGGGCGGCGGCATGCCGGCCTCTTCGGCATGGCCGCCACTGCAGGCGGCCAACACGGCTGCGGCGAGGACCGACACGCCGGCCAAGGCCAGCCGTCGGGTGAAACGATGCGGAGAGGAATTGAAGGAAGTCATGACAGGCATCCGTACGTAGGGGGTGGTGAAAGAAAATCGGAATCGCGTTGCAATGCGCAGTGCGCGGGAATGCGGGCGGGCGGCAGCTTGGGACCTGAACCTAGGTCGAGGTCAAGCGACGCCGGCGGTATCGCGCCAGGCCGGGGGCCGGTCCAGGTGCAGCAGGCCGCGCGGAAGTTCGGCATCGCGTGCGTCGCAGCGCACGATGGCGCGGTTGTCCACGCAGTTGTCCAGCAGCGACACCACCCGGCGCCCGACCAGCAGCGCGCTTGGCCATTCGATGCATGCATTGGCCGCGTTGGCCGGCGTGCAGACCGGGTTGCACACTTCCAGCATCTGCGCGCGCACGCCCAGCGCCTGCGCTTCCTGGTGGATGACCTGCGCATACATGCGCGTGGCGGCGGCGGTGATGGAAGACTCGCCGTAGCCGGCCCACGGTTTGAAACCGGCCGGGCTGCCCACCAGTACGTAACGACGCGCGTGGCTTCCCCTGCGCAGCAGCGGCAGCAGGCGATGGCCGGCATGCACATGCGGCATCATGTCCGCCTGCAGCGCCTGCATCAGCGCATCGCCGCTGCGATCGGTGACCCGGCCACGGTTGTACGGCCCGCCCATCGCATCGATCACTGCCGCCAGGTGGCGCGGGCGTCGCGCGAGGCGCTCGGCCAGCGCCAGCGCCGAGCCATCATCACTGAGCGAACCCAGCAGGGTCTGCAGCGCCGGCTCATCGGCAAACTGTTCGTGCAGGCCTGCCAGCCGCCCGGGGTCGCGACCGACCACCAGGACCGGGCTGCCGGCCTCCAGCAGCGCAGCCACGATGCCCTGGCCGACACTGCCGGTGCCGCCCAGGACAAGGACCTCGGGGGCCAGCATCCCACTCATGGGACTTTCACTCCCGCCGCCGGGATAATCCCAATCCGGCCCAGTCGGTCCAGATGACGGGCACCCAGGCGCAGGCTGCCGCCGCGTTGCAGGTTGGCGGGCGGGGTGAACTCACGGAAAGCCTTGTGGGAGAAGGCCGAGGGCCGCTTCTCTACGGTCATCGCCAGGTCCAGCGGGGCTTTGCGGCCGCTGAGTACGCGGCCAAGAATGTTCCGCAACCACATGGTTGACGTCCTTCATTTCGGGAATGGCGCCAGATTAGTCCTCAAACTCCCACTTGATTAGTCCGGATTAAGGGGAATAATCGTCCCGTCCCCGGCACAATCTTTTCGGGCACCCTCCCCTCCCCCGACTACGGACCCCGTCATGGCCCACGATCTCAACGACACGCTGATCTTCGTCAAAGTGGTCGAGCAAGGCAGTTTCATTGCCGCCGCCACCGCGCTTGGTCTACCCAAGACCACCGTCAGCCGCAAAGTGCAGGAACTGGAAACGCGGCTGGGGGCACGCCTGCTGCACCGGACCACGCGCCGACTGGGCCTGACCGAGGCCGGGTCGGTGTACCACGAGCATTGCCAGCGCATCGCACGCGAGCTGGAGGAGGCCGAAGGTGCGGTCAACCAGCTGCAGTCCGGCCCGCGCGGCTGGCTGCGCTTCACCGTGCCCTACTCGATCGGCATCACCTGGATCGCGCCGCTGCTGGGCGAGTTCCATGCGCAGTACCCGGAAATCCAGCTGGACATGCACCTGGGCAATGAGAAGCTGGACCTGATCGCCGGCGAGGCCGATCTTGCCCTGCGCGTGGGTACCCTGCCCGATTCCAACCTGGTGGCGCGCAAGCTGGGCAGCCTGCGCACCCAGGTGTTCGCCAGCCCGGCCTACATCGAGCGTTATGGCGAGCCGCTGCACCCGGATGAACTGCAGTTCCACCGCATCCTGGCCATGCGCAAGGCACGCAACCTCAACAACAACCGCTTTTTCTGGCAGTTGGGCGAGAACGGAGGCGACCTGCGCGACTTCCCGGTCAACCCCCTGCTGGTGGCCAACGACCCGTCCGCGCTCAATGGTGCGCTGGTGTGCGGCGAAGGCCTGCTGCTGACCGGTGATGTGATGGCCAAACCATTCGTCGAATCGGGGATGGTGCGCCGCGTGCTGGCCGGCTGGACCGGGCCGGAAGTGGACTTCAACGCGGTGTTCGCCGGCGGCCGGCTGGTGTCGCCGAAAGTGCGCGCATTCGTCGACTTCCTGGTGGCCAAGCTCGACTTCGATGCCAACTACATGCTGGCGCAATGCCCGAATGCGAAGTTCGCCAAGCAGCAGACGGCACAGGTGGAAGAGGAACTGCAGGCGACCGGCAAGCGGATTCTGGAAACCGTAACCGCCAGCTGATGCCGCGCGGCTGTGGCGTGGCATGCACCGCGCCGCAGCACCACAACGGCGGCGCTGTGGTTCAAGGCGTTCATGCGCAGACGGTCGCAGATGGCACGGACGACGTGTGCCGCCGCGCGGGACGGCGTATGGGTGGATCGCCCCAGGGGGCACCGGCCGCCGGCTGACACCCACAAAAATGCCGCCTGAAAGGGCGGCATTCTGTTCCGGCCGGTGGCCGGATCCTTCAATCAGGCGATGCGTTACTGACGCAGCGGGATCACCCGGATTTCAACACGGCGGTTCTTGGCGCGACCGGCATCGGTACTGTTGTCGGCGATCGGGTAGGCCTTGCCGGCACCCAGCGTTTCAATACGCGCACCCTGCACGCCCTGGGCGGTCAGGTAGGCGGCGACCGAGTCGGCTCGCTCCTTGGACAGGCGGTTGTTGACCGCATCGCTACCGATGCTGTCGGTATGGCCCACCACTTCGATCATGGTCTGGTTGTACTCGGCCAGGGTGCTGGCCACGCCATTGAGCGACCCGTAGAACTGCGGCTTGAGCGTGGCCTTGCCGAAGTCGAAGGTGATGCCGTCCGGCAGGTTCAAGGTGAGGTTGTCACCATCGCGGGAGACATCGATACCGGTGTTGGCGGTACGCTCGCGCAGCGCGCGTTCCTGCCGGTCCTGGTACTGGCCGATGGCCGCACCACTGAGCGCGCCGATACCGGCACCGATCATGGCGTGCTGGCGGCGCTCGGTGGCGCTGTTGCCACTGAGCAGGCCGGCGGCCACGCCTACGGCGGTACCGATCAGCGCATTGCGACCCGTCTTGTTCTGCTGTTCGGTGGGATTGCCGTAGGGGTCGGACTGGACGTACGAGCCCCCGGTGGCGCAGGCCGACAAGGCGGCGGCGGTCATCAGGGCCAGAGCCACGTTACGGGTTGCGGGTCGGATCATGGTGGTTCTCCTTGGTTACCGGTTTACCGGCGTGCGAGCCGGACAGAGCATAAACAGCCAGACGCGATGCCGGGATGACGAACCCGACGGCCATCTTCTCCGCGTTCAGGTTTCTGCACCTGTTCGGCGACGCAGCCACTAGCCGCCCCCGGTATGCCGATAGGCGGCCAGCGCCGCATCGCGCCCGGTGGCCAGATCGACCAGCGGCAGTGTCGGGTAGCCCGGCGCGTGCTGGGCCAGCAGGTGCGGGTGCTGCCAGGGGGCGAAGCGCGCCTTGAGCGGCAGCGCGGCCAGCTCGGGAACCCAGCGGGTGATGTAGCGCGCCTGGGGATCGAACTTTTCGGACTGGGTAACCGGATTGAAAATGCGGAAATACGGTGCGGCGTCGGCGCCGGTGCCGGCCACCCACTGCCAGCCCAGGGTGTTGTTGGCCAGGTCCGCATCCACCAGGGTGTCCCAGAACCAGCGCGCGCCTTCGCGCCAGTGCTGGCGCAGGTGCTTGCACAGGAAGCTGGCCACCAGCATGCGTACGCGGTTGTGCATGTAGCCGGTGGCCCACAGCTCGCGCATGCCGGCATCGACGATGGGAATCCCGGTGCGGCCCTGCTGCCACGCCTGCAGCTGCGCGATATCGCGCGCGGCCCAGCGGAAGGTGGCGAAGCGCGGGTTGAGGTTGTGGTCCGGGGTCTGCGGAAAGTGATGCAGCAGGTGGTAGGCGAACTCGCGCCAGCCCAGTTCGCGGATGTAACCGTCGATGTCGGCATCGCCACTGGCACTGCGCTCGCCCTGCAGGCGGCGCACGATCTGCCAGGGGGCGATTTCACCGAAATGCAGGTGCGGCGACAGCAGCGAGGTACCCACCCGGTCAGGCAGGTCACGTTGCTGGCGGTAGCCGCGGAGCGCGCCATCGATGAACACCGTGAGTGCTTCATGCGCGCCGGCTTCGCCGGGCTGCCAGTGGTCCCAGAACCGGGCATCCCACGGCAACGATGCGGCCAGGCCGAGTGCTTCCAGGGGCTCGCCCTGGACGTGGTGCGCGGGCAACCGCGCCGGCACCGCCGTGGCGGCCGGCACCTGCAGCCGGGTCAGCGCATTGCGCCAGAACGGGGTGAACACCTTGTACGGCCCACCCTGCAGGGTGGCCACGTCCCAAGGCTCGAACATCAGGCTGCCGTTGTGGCTGTGCACCTCGATGCCCTGCTCGCGCAGCGCCCGTTTGATCGTCGCATCGCGCGGCTGGGTGGCCGGTTCGTACTTGCGGTTCCAGTACACCGCTACCGCGCCGGTGTCGGCAATCAGCTGATCCAGCGCGGCCTGGCTGTCACCACGGCGCAGCACCAGGGCCGAACCCCGCGCGCGCAGGTCCGCCTCCAGTGCCGCCAGCGACCGATGCAGCCAGGCATTGGATGCGCCGCCCGGGGCCCAGTCGCCCTCCTCGTGTGGCGCATGGAGGTAAACCGGCACCGGCACATGGCCGGCATCCAGCGCGGCCTGCAGGGCCGGGTTGTCCTGCAGCCGAAGATCACGGCGAAACCACACCAGCGCTACCGACACGACCACCGCCCATGCGAAAGAACAGGCGTCATGATAGCCAGCCGCGGTGAAGAGCACGCACTGGCCCGGCTCGACACCCCGGTTTGTGCGCCGCCTCGATGCTGGCTAGTCTTCGCAGCTCCTGCCCCGGATGGATCCACGTCATGCATGCACTGCACGCTTCATTTGCCCGCTTCGGCCCGCTACAGGCGCAATCGATGGACCAGTGGCAAGGCGACGTCGCACTGCCGCCCGCCCTGGCCACGTTCTATGCGCAGATCGGTCCGTGGGGCGAGACCGTGCATGCCCACGTGGGACCGGTCGGGATCGACATCCCCGGCCTCAATGTCTGCTTTCCGCCGCTGCCGCGTCTGTGGGCGTTGCAGGCGGGATACCGCTGGGAAGGCAACGATGGCAAGCGCCTGACTGACTGGCCGGCGAGGTGGTTGGTGATTGCCGAACAGAATGCCGACCCCTTCATCCTCGACGGCGACAGCGGCCAGGTGCTGTTTGCCTTTCATGGCGCAGGACGCTGGGACGCCACGGTGCTGACCGAGGACCTGCCCACTTTCCTCGCCGCCCTTGCGGCGGTGGGCACGGTGTACCTGGATGCCGGCGACGACCTGGAGGACGACGACGGCGAACTGCGCCCGGCCCATCGCCAGGCGGCCGTGCGTGCGGTGGCGGCGGTGCTCGGTGGTGACGAGGCGGCCGAAGACTTCTTCGACATCCTGGAGTGGTAAGGGCCACCGGCGACCTGCCGGTCGATGCGCGAAGCGGAGGCGCCCCGCCCGCCGCTGACGGCCACCGCGCGCAGCGGGGTCCGGGCGCACACGCCGCCGGCTACGGCAACGTCGGCTCGGTTGGCACACCATCGACCCGCCGCAGGGTTCCGTCGCGATCCTCCAGTTGCCCCTGCGCCAACAGCACCTGCAGTTGCGCGTGGATACGCTCGCGCAGCGCCTGGCTGCTGCCCTGGAAGCCGAGCATGCGGGCCACCGGCGTTGCCACTTCCTCGGCCCCCGCGCCGTGCACCTGGCCGATCAGCGCCAGCAGCGCCTGCCGCAGTTCCTGCGGCGGCAGCAGCTCCACCTTGCGCAGTGTCCGCGAGGCGGCCAGCGAGCGGTTGCGCACCGCCGCCAGGCTGCCCGTCACCGCGTAGCAGCCCTCCTCCACCTCCAGCGCGCCGCTGCGCCCGGCATGCTGCAACGCGGCCTGCACCGCGGCCTGGATGCGGGCACCCGCGCGCTGCAGCTGCCACAGGTCACGCACGCGGGCAATGATTTCCTCTTCGTGGATGGGGCCTTCGATCTGCACGATCCGGGTGACGGTGCTGGCCATGCTGCCCAACGGCACCTCATGCGGCGCCAGCGCGGCGTCACCCGGGATGAAATCTGCCTGCGCGTAGGCAACGCCGTCCACGATCGCAGGCGCGCCGTCGTCGGCATTCACCGGCATGCGCACCAGCACGGTGGGCTGCGCGGCGGTGGAAACGGTGGCGGCAACGCCAGCGGCGTCGACCGCCCATCGTGCGCGCGCTGCATCCACTGCGTCCAACAAGCGCTGCAGCTCGGCGTCCGGGTGCTGGAACCAGTCGGTACTCCAGATCCGGTGGATCGCCCAGCCGTGTGCTTCCAGGATTTCCTGGCGCAACCGGTCCCGGTCGCGCGCCGACGGTGCTGCGTGGTAGGTGGCACCGTCGCACTCGATGCCCAGCAGGTAGCGGCCCGGCGATTGTGGATCGACCACCGCCAGGTCGATGAAGAACCCGGCAACGCCCACTTGGCTGTCCACCTGCAGGCCACGCTGGACCAACGCGTCCTGCACGGCTTCCTCGAAGGGCGATTCCGCGCCGCGGCCGGTCGGCTGCGGCACGCCCAGATCACCGTGCTCGGCGTACTTGAGGAAGGTCTTCAACGCCGCCACGCCCAGCCGCGAGCGCTCGTCCACGCGGATATCGTCGGCGGTAATGCTGGAAAACACGTCGCAGCGTTGCCGCGCGCGGGTGATCAGCACGTTGAGGCGGCGATGGCCACCGTCGGCATTGAGCGGGCCGAAGTTCTGGTACAGCTTGTCGTCGTTCTTCGCGCGGCCGTAGCCGATGGAAATGAAGATGACATCGCGTTCGTCACCCTGGATGTTCTCCAGGTTCTTGACGAAGAACGGTTCGTGCGGGTGCCGTGCGATGTAGTGCTCCAGTTCCGGGTGCTGGCGACGCGCCAGTTCCAGTTCGTCACTGATTGCCTGGCGCTGGCGCACCGACATCGCGCCCACGCCCAGGGTGAGCTCGGGGCTGTGCCGGGCATGCTCGATCACCGCCTGCGCGATCGCGGCGGCCTCCACCGCATTCTTGTAGCTGTTGCCACGATCGAAGCGGCCGTGCGGCAGGAAGTGGAAGCGCAGCCCGGAGCGGGTGCGCTGCCGATCCGGGCTGGGCACGATGAAGAGCTTGCCCTCGTAGAATTCCTTGTTGGAGACGGCAATCAACGATTCGTGGCGGCTGCGGTAGTGCCACTGCAGCATCCGTTGCGACAGCCCCTTGGCCGCGCAGAGCGACAGCACGCTTTCCAGGTCTTTGGCCTGCGCACCGTCGTGGTCCAGGTCGGCATCGTCGCCACCGGCCAGGCGCGCGAAGAACGCCGTTGGCGGCAGCTGCTTGTCATCGCCCACCACCACGATCTGGCGGCACCGCGCGATCGCGCCCAGCGCATCCACCGGTTCCACCTGGCTGGCCTCGTCGATGACCAGCAGGTCGAAGTCGATCGCACCGGGCTCCAGGAACTGCGCCACCGACAGCGGGCTCATCATGAAAACGGGCTTTATCGTCTGGATCGGCGACGCACACAGGCGGAACAGGCGACGCAGCGCCATGTGATTGCGCTTGCGGGCGATTTCGCTGCGCAGCGTGCCCAGTGCGCCCACGCCGCCGGCGTTGCCGCGCGGCAGGCCGGCGTGGTGCGCCTGCGCTGCCTCGATCTGGGCAAGGGCCAGGCGCTGGCGGTCCCAGTGGCGGAACTGGGCCACCAGCGATTCATGGCGGCGGCCGTCGAAGGCAGCCAGTTCGGGATGGGCCTGGCTGGCCAGCGTCAACAACTGCAGGTGATAAGCGCACCGGAACAGGGCCTCGGCGGTGTCCGGGTCGTGCCCCGCCTCGGCGGCCATCGCCATCGGCGCCTGCAGGCCTTCGGCCGCGCAGCGCCGGGCAATCTCGGCATACCCCAGCCAGGCCAGCAGTCCGTCCACATCGCGCGACCAGGCCTCGGTTCTGGGCTGCAGTTCGGCCAGCGGCACTGCGTCCACGGCCGGCACGCCAAACGCCAGGCCCACGTCCACCTGCAGGGCCTGGGCCACCGCGGCGAACTCAGCGCGCAACGCGATGGCGGCCGCACGCGCGTGCTGGGCGGCAGCACCGAGCAGGCCGCGATCCTCCAGCCCGGCAGCAAGCGCACGCACCTCCATGCCGCCGACCGGGGGGGACTGCTGCACCCATCCCAGGATCGATTCGGCCAGGCCCCAATCGGTGCGCTCGCCCTGCCACACCGAGCCGAACGCAGCACGCGCGGTGGCCTCGACGCCGTCCAGCACCTGCCGTGCCTTGCGCGCGGCGATCAGATCGTCCAGCAGCGCCAGCCGCTCGGCCTGGCGCTTGGGCAGCGGTACGCGCAGGACACTGCGCAGTTGGCTGATCGCCTGGCGGTAGGGACCATGCAGGAAGCGCAGCAGGCGCTCGCCGTGTGCGGCGATCAACAGCCGCTGCGGCAACCAGTCGCTCATCCAGGCAACATCCGCCAGTTGCGGGCTGCGCCGGCCCACGATGTCGGCCAGCACGCGCCCCTGCTGCAGGCCATCGCGCAGCGAAGCCAGCCCGGCGCTCCACACCGCCGACGCGATGGTGTCGCGATCAAACGCGGGCGCCGCGCAAAGCATATCGGCCACCTCGCATTGCTGCTCCAGCCCACCCGGTTGGGTGGCCGGTGCCACGCCCAGCGCGGCAGCCAGCGCGGCAGCGGCAATGCGCGCCTGCACCACCGCGGTGGCCAGCGGCCCGGTGCGCGCCACCAGATCCTCGGCCTGTGTGCGCATCACCGGCCCGTGGGCGATACCACGCCAGGCATGCCGCTCGGGACAGCCCACCCGCGGCAGGTGCGCGCAGAGATCGCGCAGCAGTGCCACGCGTCGCTCCAGGTCGGCGCTGGACCATTCGCCGGCGGCCTCCAGCCGGTACGGCGGGCGTCCGCTGCGCGGCAGGTGCCGGGCCAGATGGCCGAGGATGCGGAACGGGGTGAGGCCAGCGTTGCCGACCGGCGCGTGCATGCGTTGGGCATGCGCGTTGAGCTGCCCACGCAGCCCGTCCAGTTGCCCGATGCCGCCGGCGATGTCGGCCGCCTGCGGTTGGCCCAACTGCAGCGTCCGGCCCAGCTCTTCAAGGACCGTGCGCTTGTTGGCCTTGTTGCTGTGCAGCTCCAGGCACAGCGGTCCCAGTCCGACATTTTCCAGGCGGCGCTTGACCACTTCCAGGGCCGCCATCTTTTCGGAAACGAACAGCACCTTGCGCCCATCCCCCACCGCCGTGGCGATCAGGTTGGCGATGGTCTGCGACTTGCCGGTACCCGGCGGCCCCTGGATGACCAGGTCGTGGCCGCGGCGCACGGTTTCGATCGCCAGGGCCTGCGAACTGTCGCAATCCATGACGTGCTTGAGATCGGCTGCTGGAATGAGCGTATCCAGGAATCCCGGGCCAGCGCTGGGCAAGCCGGTGTCCTGGTCGGCAAAGCCGTCGCCAAGCAGGCCGGTCACCAGGCGGTTGTTGTCGATTTCCTTTCCCTCCGGCCACTTGTCCGGGTCCAGGTCCAGGAACATCAACAGTTTGGAAAACGAGAAGAAGCCCAGCTGCAGCGCGTTGTCCAGCACGTTCCAGCCCGGCTGGGCGGCCACGCACTCGCGTACGGAGGCAAGGTAGTCCCCGATGTCGAACACATCGGTGTCCGGGAACGGTGGCAGGGCGATGCCGAAATCGGCGCGCAGCTTTTCGCGCAGCGACAGGTTCTCCTGCGGCTCTTCATCGGCCCAGCGCAGCACGAAGCGATCGCGCGCGCTCCTGCGCTCCAGCATCACCGGCAGCAGCACCAGCGGCGCATGGCGGCATTCGCCGGCAGCCGCGCCCGGCTCGCAAAATGCCAGCTGCCCCAATGCCAGGTACAGCACGTTGACGCCCTGCTCTTCGAGCATCGTTCGGTATTCGTAGTACATCTCCAGCAGGCGCTTCTGCAGGTGCTCCGAGCTCAACCGGGTCTGCAGACGCGCATCGAGATGGTGCTCGGCCAGTGCGCCGGCGGTGGCATCGTCTTCGCCCGGCTGCGGCCATGCGTGCGCATCATCGCCGGCCAATGCGGGGCCATCAGGCAGAGGCTCTTCAGCCTGGTTGCCGCGCAGCGCGGCGAAGGTCATGCCCTTCTTGTCCAGCAGCGCCTGCAAGGTGGGGGCACTGCGCTCGTCGTGGATCACGATGGTGCGGCTGGAAGGCTTGCGCGGCAGGTTCAGCAAACGGTTGCGGTAGGTCAGGTCGAGCAGGACCCGACGTTGTGCCTGCAGCGTGTCCCTGATGCTCATCGCCATTGTTCGTCCTCAGATCCGGGGTCCGACCGGACCTGATAGCAGCAATGATGCCATGCACCACCACGACGGGCGCAGCCTGGCCGTGGTGGTGCGGTGGCAGCAGCATCGCGTGGCCCTGTCCGCTGCCGCCGGCCGGTGCCGGCGCAGCGGGCGGGAACGCCGCATGAACGCGCCGGGTGGCACCGGACCAGCGCGCTTGACCTCAACCAACGTAGAGGTTTTATCGTGCCGACTCGTTCTTGAAGGAAGCGCCCCGAATGTCCTACACCCTCCCCGCCCTGCCTTATGCCTACGACGCCCTGGAACCGCATTTCGATGCGCAGACGATGCAGATCCACCATGCGCGCCACCACCAGACCTATATCAACAACCTCAACGCCGCGTTGACCGAGGCCGGGGTCGACGCCGGTCCGGTGGAGCAGCTGATCAGCCGCATCGATACGCTGCCCGAAAGCGTACGCAATGCGGTGCGCAACCACGGCGGCGGGCACGCCAACCACAGCCTGTTCTGGACCGTGCTCAGTGCCAACGGCGGCTCGCCCGAGGGTGCCTTGGCTGCCGCCATCGCGCGCGATCTGGGCGGATACGACGCCTTCAAGGAAGCCTTCACAAAGGCCGCGCAGACCCGCTTCGGCAGTGGCTGGGCCTGGTTGACGCTGCGCAGCGATGGCACATTGCAGGTTGAAAGCAGCGCCAACCAGGACAACCCGCTGATGGGCGAGTACGCCGCGCAGTCCGGCGGTACGCCGATCCTGGGGCTGGATGTATGGGAGCACGCCTACTACCTGCACTATCAGAATCGTCGGCCGGACTACATCGCCGCCTTCTTCAACCTGATCGACTGGGCCGAAGTGGCGCGTCGCTTCCAGGCCGCAGGCGGGCGCTGATGGGGGCGGACCGGGCCGTTGATGCATCGGCAGCGGGCATCATCGCCACCGGTGGCCGCGCCGGGCCGGACACGGCGGCATTGCGCCACGTGTTCGGGCAATACCCGACCGGCGTGGCGGTTGTGGCCGTGCATGGCGCGCAGGGCCACCCGGTGGCGATGACCATCAACTCGTTCACCACGCTTTCGCTGCACCCTCCTCTGGTGGCGTGGAGCATTGGCGAACGAGCCGCCGACCTGCCGCGGTTCCGTGACGCGCCGCGCTTCGGCATCAGCCTCTTGTCATCCCGCCAGGAGGCGGTGGCGCGGCGCTTCGCCGATCCGCTGCGTCGCCGTGATCCAGCAGGCGCGGCCCTGTTCGAGGCCGGCGGCGCTGCTCCTCGGGTAGGCGGCGCGGTGGGCTGGCTGCTGTGCGCGGTGCAGCGCAGCCTGCCGATGGGCGACCACCTGTTGATCGTGGGTCAGGTTGAATCTGCCGAGGCCGCACCCGGCGAGGCGCTGGCCTATCATCGCAGCCGCTATGCCCGCATCGACGGCCGCGCAGGCACCGGATCCGCGGCATGGACATGATCGCCCTGCAACGCATGCTCGACGCGGGTCGCGACAGCGCGCTGCTGCGCTTCAGTCTGGGCAAGGCCCTGCTCGATGCCGGCGATCCGGGCCAGGCCGCCACGCACCTGCAGCGCTGCGTGGCGCAGGATCCGGCCTACTCGGCCGGCTGGAAACTCCTGGGCAAGGCTTGGCTGGCCGCCGATGACGCCGATGCGGCGGCACTGGCATGGCGGCAGGGCATCGCCGTGGCGCAGCGCAACGGCGACAAACAGGCCGAAAAGGAAATGGCGGTGTTCAAGCGCCGCCTGGACAAGGTGCCTGCAGCGCGCCGCTGAACATGCTCACGGCAAAGGCGGCGGTACGGGTGCGCCGTGGGATACCACCAGCATGTGGCCCAGCGGCACCATGACCGGCAGGCCAAGGACCCCGACCAGGGCCAGCCCATTGAGCCGGTCGAAAACGCTGGCGATGAGCAGCGCTGCCAGGCACAGCAGAACGCCGGTCCCCGTGCACCAGCGTGCCCAGCGCGGCGCACCGCGCAGGGTCAGGCCACCAAGCAGGAAACCGAACGCCAACCGCCAGAAGCCCACCAGTGCCACGCCGGCCAACACCATGCCAACCAGCAGGGGGGCGTAATCGGGATGACCGCTGGGACGTGCCAGCACCAGCAGGCCAAGGCCATCGAGCACCGTCACCGGCAAGGCCAGCACCAGCAGTTCCAGTACCAGCAACGCAACGCCAGACCCGTTCACCCACTGCGACTTGCCCATCGTCCGCCCCCGGCTGCACTGCGCAGAGGATACAACGATGGGGCAGGCCTCAATCGCCCTTGCGGCGTTGCTGCTGCAGGTCGAAGCGCTGCATCGAGGCGCGGATCAACGCCTTTGCCTCCTCGGCAGTGCCCCACCCTTCCAGCCGCACCGGGTTGCGGCCAGCCGGCAGGTCCTTGTAGACGCGGAAGAACGCTTCGATACGTTGGCGCTCGATCAGTGGCAGGTCCTGCAGGTCGCGGATGTCGGCATAGGTGGGATCGAGCTTGTCGGTAGGAACGCCGATGACCTTTTCGTCCTGCTCACCGTCGTCCACCATCTTCAGGAAGCCGATCGGGCGGAACCGCACGATCACCCCGGGGTGCAGCGGCTCGCGGGTGAGGACCAGCGCATCGAGCGGGTCATTGTCTCCGGCCAGGGTGCGCGGCATCGAGCCGTAGTTGGCCGGGTATGCCACCGGCATCGACTGGAAACGGTCGACGTGGACCAGGCCGTCTTCCTTGATCTCGTACTTGGTGAAGCTGCCCGCCGGAATCTCCACCGCCAGATTGGCCTCCTCCGGGGCATCCTTGGGCTGGGCCGCCAGGAACGGATGCAGCACGGCATTGGTAGCGCCACTGGCGCCGGCCAGCAGCAACAACGCGGCCGCGATGGCCACCAGGGGAAGTGTGCGTCGGGTCGTCATCGTCATGTTCTTCTCCGGTATCGGCCGGGCGCGCGTAGGCGGCCCGGCCCGGGGGTCATTCCCAGCAACGGTCGGCGCGGCCCTTGAGGGTCTGGGCGCGCGTGCAGTCACGGGGGGCGATGCGTCCCTGCGTCAGTTCGGTCTTCTGCTTGCGTCCATCGGCGGCACGGGTCAGCTCGAAACCATCGTAGCGCTGGCCGGTTACCGTGCGGGCCTCGTAGCGCAGGTGCTGCGGATCGATCTTCAGCACCTGGAACAGCTGGGTGTCCTCACCCACCGGGGCCATCGTGGCACGGGCCTGGTCGGACAACCGGTACTGTTTGGGGCCGGCCACGGTAACCACGAACTGCGGGGTGGCCCCCTGCCCTTCCCCACGCCGTCCGTAGGTGTGGTCGTGGCCCTGCAGCACCAGGTCCACCTGATGCCTGCGCACCACCGGCAGCAACACCTCGCGCAGTTCGACGTTCTCCCGGCCTTCGCGCGGCGAGTAGAACGGCTGGTGCAGCAGGACGATGCTCCACGGATGCGGATTGTCGGCCAACACCTTGTCCAGCCACCTGGCCTGCGCCTGCGCGGTGCCCAGGTCCAGCGCGGAGGTGCCATCAAGCACGGCGATGCGCACGCCCTGGTAATCGAACCAGTACGTACTGGTGTCGGCGACGTCGACGCCATTGCGCGGCAAGGCGAACGTCACCGGCCAATGCCGGCCGAGCACGCGGCGCTCCTGCGGGGTGTCCTCGAATTCCTCGGCGTACTCGTGGTTGCCGATCGCCGGCGCCACCGCGGTTTCCTGCGGCAGCCAGCCGGCCGCGGCAAACCATTCGCCCCACTCACTGTCGTCCTGGCCATCGCCACCGCTGACCAGGTCACCGGCGAACAGGCTCAGGCGCGCCTCCGGTGCGGCCTTGAGGCCGGCGCGCAGCACCCGCGATACGTGGCTGAGGTTCTTGTTCTGGGTGTCGCCGAAATACAGCAGGGTCAAGGGCTGCTCGGCCGTGCCGGCGGTGCGCAGCTGGTGCCATGCACTCCAGGTGCTGTTGCCCTGCACGCGCCACAGGTACAACGTATCGGGCTGCAGCCCGGTCACGTCGACCCGGTGGTAGTGCGCGGTCCCGTTTTCGGTATCCAGCGCGCGCGTGGTCGCGGTGATCGGCGTCGGCGTGCCGACGTCCGGCGAGTCGCCTGCCAGCACCCACTCCAGCACCGGTGCGCTGACCGATGCATCGGTGCGCCAGGACACGCCGAAACCGCGCGCGGCATCCTGTGCCGGCGAAGCCACCATGCGGTCGGGGAAACCACTGGCCGCGTAGTGGCGGTTGCCGGCCGGCACCTGGGTGTTGGGCTCGGCGGCGCGGTCGTCCTTTTTCGCAGCGGCCGCGCCGCTGCCCAGCAGCAGCGCCACGATCATGCTTGCCGCGGCAATGGTGGCGCGGCTCATGGCGCGCACTCCAGCGGCAGCGACAACTGCCGGGCCACGTTGGCCCAGTCGAAGGCCACCACGCCCTGGTCGTCATGCACGGCGTACAGCACCCCGTGCGGGAACCGCGCGGAGGCACCCGGGTCCAGCCAGATGCCATCGGTATTGGCCACCGTGTTGCCCTGGAATGCGCCGACGTGCTTCAAGGTGTGGCGGTCGAACAGATGGAACACGCTGCGCTGCTTGCTCTGTTCGGTGGTGATCCACCAGCCGTCCTTGCCGCAGGTGCGCAGCATCACGCCTTCGGCCTGCGCCTTGAACGCCTCGCGGCCGAAAGTGGTGCCGGTGAACCGGCCTTCCAGCGTGTAGACCTTGATCTCGCTGGCATAGGTTTGGTCCTCTTCGGCGATGAGCAGGCGGTCGTTGGCCGGGTCGCCCCAGATCGATTCAACCACCCGCAGCGCGCCAGCTGGGCTGGTGTCGCCGATGCTTGATACCAGCTTCGCCTCGAACGTGCCGCCGCCCACCGTGAGCGAATAACGGCGAACCCGCTTGTCCAGTTCGGCCAGCGGCGGCAGCACGTCGTTGCCCTGCGCGTCCTCACCGGCATCGTAGGAGTCGGTGACGTACACCTCGTAGCCTTCGCGCTGCTTGTTCACCCACAGGCCGTAGGGCTTGCGCAGGTCGTCGGCGGCAAACATCCCCAGCGGGGTGAACCCGGGCAACTGCAGCACCTGCACGCGATGGTTGTCGCGTTCGACGACCAGCACCAGGTCATCGACCACGGCGATGCCGTTGGGGCGGTCGAACTGGCCCGGCGCGGTGCCGCTGGTGCCCACATCACGCAGGTGCGCACCGGTCTGGCCGTCGTACACCACCAGCTTGTCGGTGGCCTTGGCGGTGGCGATCAGCCACCGCTTGCCGTCGGGCGTGGTCCAGCTGGCCGGTGAATCGATGTTGTCAGCCGGGGTCATCGGGGTGAGGAAGGCTTCGGCCACGGTGGACACCGTGCGTGGCGCATCGGCACCGGCCGCGTGCGCGCCGGGTGCCTGCGCCGGCTTGCACGCGGCCAGCAATGCCAGACCCAGCAGGCCACCGGCGTGGGCGGCGCGCATCACAGCGCCACCTTCAGGCCCAGCGCATAGGTGCGGCCATACGCTTCCATCTGCAGGGTGCGCGATCGCGTGCCCTGGTACAGCTCCAGCGGCTTGTCGAGCAGGTTCTGCGCTTCGACGTACACGCTCATGTTGGCGGTGAGCTTGTAATCCAGGCTGAAATCCAGCTGGGTATTGGGCGCCACATAGATGTCGTAGGCCGCACTGTCACCCAGTGTGTCCAGGTACTCACTGCGGTACACCGCCGCCACGCGCGTGCTGAAGCCGGCCTTTTCGTAGCCGATATGCGCGGTATACACGTGTTTGGAGGCGCGCGGCAGCATGAAGTCGTCGCGCTCGCGCCCTGCCATCCCGGGATCGAAATCGGTGTCCAGCCAGGTGCCGCTGGCGCCAACCAGCAGCCCGTCCCAGCCGGCCGGCAGGAAGGCCAGCTGTTGCTGCCAGTTGAACTCGGCACCCTTGACGGTGGCCTTGTTGCCGTTGATCACACGGGTGACCTCCAGGCCCGGATAGGCCGGATCGGTCTTGCTGAGCGTGTTGACGATGTAGCCGTCGATGGACTTGTGGAACAGGCCCAGCGAGAGAATGCCGGTGCTGCCGATGTACTTCTCCAACGACAGGTCGATGTTGTTGGATTCGTACGGGTCCAGTTGCGGGTTGCCGATCCGCACTTCCTTGTCGCCGCGGCTCAGGCCGATGCGCGGGGCGATATCGCCGAAGGACGGGCGCGACACGGTTTTGTTGGCGGCCGCGCGCAGCACCCAGTCGTCGCCAGCGTCATAGCGCAGGTGCAGGCCAGGCAGCACGTTGCTGTAACTGCGGCTCACCGTGACCGGCGTGACGGTGAAGGTGCGTCCGTTGCTGGCCACCTCCACGTTGTTGCCGGTGGCACTGAACTGGGTGTTCTCCACGCGTACGCCGCCGATGATGCGCAGCGCGCCGATGTCCCAGGTCCCCATTGCATAGCTGGCGAAGATGTCTTCGCTGGCGATGTAGTCCTCCTCCAGCGATGCCAGCGCGTTGCCGCCGGCATCCTGCGGGCGTGCGCTGTACTGGCCACCGAACTGCGCCCAGTAGCGGCGCATGGCCTCCGAACTCATGCCCTGGCCAAGGCTGCCGCCACGGTGCTCGGGCGTGCCGGTGGTCCAGTCCGACAGCGCGATGGCCGGGCCCACGCGCAGTTCACGCTCGTTGCTGTCCACGTTGCGGTCGCGCCAGCGGCCGAGCAGGCCGACCTTGTAGCTGGCCCCCTCGCCGTCGAAACGGATGTTGACCTGCGCGCTGTGTTCCTTGTCATCCACGCGCTTGGGCGACAGCACCACGCGATCGAAGTCGTAGTTGCCGTTGTCCATCCAACCGGCGTCGTCGAGACTGAAACCGGGAACGCGGCTGCGCTGGTCGACGTTGGCACGCAGGTCATCGCCGTCGTACTTGAAGCGCGCCTCCATTTCGTCGTTGACGCGCTCTTCGGTTCGCGTGTATCCCACCTTGTAGTCGAGCACCGCCGCACTCAGGCGGTTCTCGCCACCCACGCTGGTGGCGAAGGTGTTCTCCTTCTTGGTGCGGTAACGCATGCGCTTCTGGATCGCATCGGCTGGCAGCGCGTCAACGCGATACTGCTGGTTGCCCAGCGCAGTCACCTGGCCATCGCCGAAGTTGAACAGGGTGCGCTGGCGGGTTTCGGCATCGTCGAACTGGCTGTACAGCGTGCGCAGGTAGTAGCGGTTGTCTTCATCGGGGCGCCAGTCCAGGTTGAGGTTGGCACCCACGCGCTTGCGCTCGATCTCGTACTTGCGGCGCTGCAGGCTGTTGGCGAAGAGGTCATCGTCGGCACCGCCGTCGAAGCGGCCGTACTCCACTTCGGTATTGTCCGACTCGAAGCTGCGCTTCTGGTAATTCACGCCCAACGCCACGCCGAACGTATCGGCGAATACGTCGCTGTAGTTGAAGGCGGCTTTCGGGCTGGTTTGGCCGGACAGCTGCTGGTGGCTGGCTTCGATCTTGCCGCGCAGGCTGCGCCCATCGCGGTCGAACGCCGAGGCCGACTCCACCAGGATCGCGCCGCCGATGGCATCGCCGGGCATGTCCGGGGTGGGCGACTTGACCACCCGCAGGCGCTCGGTGGAATCAGATGGAATCACATCCAGCGGTGCGGCACGACTGGAATCTTCGGGAGTGCCGATGGCGATGCCGTCGACGCTGACGCTGTTGAGGTTGGCGTCCAGCCCGCGGATGACCACGAAGCGGCCTTCGCCCTGGTCACGGGTGACGCTGACGCCGGGCAGCCGCTGCAGCGATTCCGCCACGTTCTTGTCCGGGTAGACGCCCATGGCATCAGACGATACGGCGTCCTCGATGGCGTCGCTGCTGCGCTTGAGGTCCACCGCGCGGGTCTGTGACTCCAGCTGCGGGCGGACTTCCACGCGGTCCAGGTCGATCGCCTCGGCACCGGCGGCGGCCACCCCGGCCCCGGCGGCGAACACGGCCGGACTGGCCATCACCAGCAGCGACAGGCTGATCGCCCGGACCAACGCACTCTTCTTCTGCACGGCTTTCCCCAACGGTGTAAAGATTGGGTCAGCACGGTATGTCCGCCAGGTTGCATGGGCGTGACATGGGGATTGGGATTGGGGTCCGGAACGGAATCCGGAACGGGATCCGGAACGGGAACGGGAACGGGAAAGGGGTGGGGGGGGGGGGTGGGGAGGGGGAGGGGATGGGATGGGAGGGGATGGGATGGGATGGGGATTTTGATCTGGTAGAGCCGAGCCATGCTCGGCTGCTCTGGCTTTGCGTGGCCTGCCGAGCTCGGCTTTGTCTTTGACTGGCCTGCCGAGCTCGGCTTCGTCTTTGACTGGCCTGCCGAGCATGGCTCGGCACTACCGGAGATTTCGGCTTCGGCTTCGGTTCTGGCTTCGGCCTCGGCTTTGGCTTTGGGATGGCTTGCGTCACACTAGGGGCCTCCCTGCTTACCTGCCCTTTTCCCATGAAAATCGTCGAAGTGCGCCATCCGCTGGTGCAGCACAAGATCGGCCTGATGCGCGATGCGTCCCTGAGCACCAAGGACTTCCGCGAGCTGGCCAACGAGCTCGGCGGCCTGCTGGCGTACGAGGCCACCGCCGACCTGGATACCGAGGCCCACACCATGACGGGCTGGGCCGGTCCGGTGACGGTGCAGCGCATTGCCGGTGCCAAGATCACGGTGGTGCCGATCCTGCGCGCCGGGCTGGGCATGCTCAGTGGCGTGCTGTCGCTGATTCCGGCCGCACGGGTCAGCGTGGTGGGCCTGCAACGCGATGAGGAAACCCTGCAGCCGGTGCCCTACTTCGAACGCCTCACCGGGCGCCTGGAAGAGCGCGACGCGCTGATCCTGGACCCGATGCTGGCCACCGGCGGCACCCTGATCGCCACCATCGACATGCTCAAGCGCGCCGGCGCACGCCGCATCAAGGGCATTTTCCTGGTTGCCGCGCCCGAGGGCATCGCCGCCGTGCAGGCGGTACACCCGGACGTGGAAATCTTCACCGCCGCCATCGACGCCCGGCTCAACGAAAAGGGCTACATCCTGCCGGGCCTGGGCGATGCCGGCGACCGCATCTTCGGTACCCGCGTGGTCGGCTGATCCGCCGCCAGTCCCGGTTGCCGATATCGGCTGCCGGGATCTTCACGCCGTCTCCGCAGGCTCCGGCAGAAGCTGCGCGCACCATCAACCCGTGCGTGGAGTGTTGCCATGAAGACCGTGTCCCTGCTGGCCTGCCTGCTGCTGATCGGCAGCCCCGTGCTGGCCAGTGCCGCCACCCCGCAGCAACAGCGCATGGCCGATTGTTCGGCCAAGAACAAGGGCAAGACCGGCGATGCCTACAAATCGGCGCAGAAGGCGTGCCTGAGCGGGCCGGCTCCGGTGGCCACCACGCCGCAGGAACGCATGAAGACCTGCAACGCCGATGCCGCCGCCAAGAAACTGGCCGGCGACGCGCGCAAGACGTTCATGAGCGGGTGCCTGAAGGCGCATTGACGCGCGGCTGGTCATCCACGCCTGGCGTGGATCTACGCGGCGTCACCGAACCTCCCGCCGGCAACGCAGGGCGGGCGGTTCGTGTGGGCGTTAGGCCAGGGAGCGCGCCTTCAGCTCGCCCTGCTCGTGCGCCGTGCCGAAACGGCCCTTGTCATCGCGCACCACCTGCGCCAAGGCGCACTGCGGGTCGTGGGTAAAGAACAGGTGCACGTTGCGCGCCAGCTTGTCTTCCAGGAAGCTGCGTTTCTCGTCGATCAGCAGTTCGGCATTGCGGTCGTAGCCCATGGTGATCGGGACGTGCACCCACGACCGACCGGGAATCAGGTCGGCGCAGAACACCACGCCACCACGCGAGTGGCCATCGGCCTGCTCGGGCCCGACAATTTCAGCCAGCATCAGCCCCGGGGTATGCCCGTCGCTGAAACTGAAGCGCACGGCCTGACCCAGCGCCCTGGAATACGGCCCTTCCACGATTTCCAAGCGGCCGCTGTCCTGCAGCAGGCCCGGCAACTCGGGGATGAAACTGGCGCGGTCACGCGGGTGGGGGTGCCGTGCGCGCTGCCAGTGTTCGGCTCCCACCAGGAAGGTGGCGTTGGGGAACAGCAGCTCCGGCCCGCGGCCTTCGCTCCATTGCGCCAACAGGCCGCCGGCATGGTCGAAATGCAGGTGGCTGAGTACCACCACGTCGATGTCCTCATGCTCGAAGCCGGCTTCGCGCAGCGACTCCATCAGCACGTGGCGTGGTTCCTGCACGCCGTAGCGGTCACGCAGCCTGGGCTCGAAGAATGCGCCGATGCCGGTCTCGAACAGCACCGTCTTGCCCGCCAACGGGCTGGCCAGCAGCGCGCGGCAGGCCAGCTCGATACGGTTCAAGTCATCGGGCGCCGCCCATTTTTCCCACACCGCGCGCGGCGCGTTGCCGAACATCGCGCCGCCATCGAGCTTCTGTGAGTTACCGCGTATCGACCATAGTTTCATCGGTAAATTATCCGGCGCGACGCGTTAAATATTCGCTAGGCGCGGTGGCTCATGCAACCAAAAACCCCGCCGGGAAGGCGGGGTCTGGAAGCAAGACCGCTGCCTGGGTCAGTGGCCCGCGGCCGGCATCACCGCCGCACTGCCCACCGGGTTGCGTGGGTCGCTGCCGCCGCTGAGCACGTTGGCCTTGCGGTCCCATTCCACGGTCTGCAGATTGCCCCACACGTGGCTGGACCCACGCCCGCCTTCGGCACTGTCGCCGGGCAGCTCGATCTTGTGGCCCATCGCCTGCAGCTGCTTGATGGTTTCCACCGACAACGCACCGGTTTCAGCCGAGATCTCATCGGGCAGCCACTGGTGGTGGTAGCGCGGCAACGCGGCAACCTGCTGCGCGCTCAGGCCATCGTCGTAGCCCAGGATGCCCAGCAACACCATCGTGATGATGCGGCTGCCCCCGGGCGTGCCCAACACCACCACCTTGTCGGCCGATTCCATGAAGGTGGGCGTCATCGAACTGAGCATGCGCTTGCCCGGCTTGGGCGCGTTGGCCGCATAGCCCATCACGCCAAACGCATTGGGCGTGCCCGGCTTCAGCGCGAAGTCGTCCATCTCGTTGTTGAGCAGCACGCCGGTGCCCTTGGGAATCAGCCCCGAGCCATACAGCAGATTGACCGTCTGGGTGGCGCCAACGCGATTGCCGTCGCGGTCGATGATGGAGAAATGGGTGGTCTCATCGTCTTCCAGCGGGGTCGGGTTGCCCGACAGCAGGTCGCTGGGAGTGGCCTTGTCCGGGTGGATGGTCGCGCGCAGGCCCTGCGCGTAGTCCTTGCTGGTCAGCACCTTCTGCGGGATGTGCACGAAATCAGGATCGCCCAGGAAGAAGGTACGGTCGCGGTAGGCGCGGCGCATCGCCTCCACCACCAGGTGGGTACGGTGCGCTTCATCCATCGATTTCAGGTCCCAGCCTTCCAGGATCTGCAGCATCGCCGCCAGCGCGATACCGCCCGACGACGGCGGCGAGGCGGTGGTGATCTTCCAGTCGCGGTAGTTGAATACGATCGGCTCGCGCAGCTTGACCCGGTAACCGGCCAGCTCCTCGGCGGTCCATTTGCCCCCCGCCTGCTTCACCCCGGCCAGCAGCAGCTTGCCGGTCTGGCCACGGTAGAAACCGTCGAAGCCCTGGTCGGCCAGGCGCTCCAGCGTGGCGGCCAGTTCCGGCTGGCGGAACAGATCGCCCTCGGCAATCGGCTTGCCGTTGCGCAGGTAGACCTCGCGCGTTCCGGGGTAGCGTTCCATCACTTCGCGGCGCGAGGCATACCCCTTGGCCATCCGCGCATACACCGGGAAGCCATCGCTGGCGATACGCATCGCCGGGCCCAGCGAGGTACGCAGGGGCAGCTTGCCGTGCCTGGAGGACAGCTCCACCAGCGCCGCGGGCAGGCCCGGAATGCCCGCCGACCACGGGCCGTTGACCGAGCGGTCGCGGTCCAGTTCCCCGTTCTTGTCGAGGAAGGCCGCTTCGGTGCCGGCCTGCGGCGCGGTCTCGCGCGCGTCCAGCATCACGTCCTTGCCGGTGGCCGCGTCATGCAGCAGGAAGAAGCCGCCGCCGCCCAGGCCGGAGCTGATCGGCTCCACCACCGACAGCACCGAGGACACCGCCACCGCCGCATCGAAGGCATTGCCCCCCTTGGCCAGAATCTCCATGCCCGCCTCGGTGGCCAGGTGGTGGCCGCTGGCAATGGCCGCACCGTCGGGGTGCGTGGCCAGGGAAGCCTTCACCGGCTCGGCGGACCAGGCCAGCGGCGTCCACAGCAGGACAAGCAACAACCAGCGACGCGACAGGGTGTTCATTCGGACTTCGGCTCCGCATAGAGTTCAGGATGGTCGCGCTGAAGACCAAACAGTTTGGCCAGCAGGGCTTCCTGGGTTTCTGGAATATCCGGATCGGGATCGATGCATTCGACCGGGCAGACGACCACGCACTGGGGTTCGTCGAAATGCCCCACGCACTCGGTGCAGCGGGCCGGATCGATCACGTAGATGGTTTCACCCATCGAAATGGCCTGGTTGGGACAGGCCGGCTCACAGACGTCGCAGTTGACGCAGAGCTCATTGATTTTCAGCGACATGGCGTTATTGCTCCACGCCCGCGCCGGCGGATGAAAACCGGCCGGCGCGGGCGCGCTGGCCGGTCATCGGCGGCTTCCTGGCTGGAAACCGCCCGGGCCGCGCCAGAAGCGCGGCCGCCACTGCACGGGTTACTTGGCTTCTACGAAGATGTACTCGGCGCCGGTCGGCTGGATGATGGCCTGCACGCGGGCGTTGTCGGCGGCCTTGCCGATGAACACCACGCGCACGCCCTTCATCGAGTCCGGCGAGACATCCTTGAACACGGCCTGGATCATGTCGGCCATCTTGGCCGAGGCCGACGAACCGAAGGCCAGCATGTTGCCCGGCTGCACGCCACGGGCCACGGCCTGGGTAGCGCTTTCGACCTGGCGCTCGTACTTGGCGGCGAACTCCGGATCGGACTCCGGGGAGAGGTAGTACAGGAACGGGCTGTTGGTGATGTTGCCCATGTTCTGCACGGCCACGGCCTGCAGGTACTTCTTCCAGCCGGCGTCGTCATTGGCGTCCGGGGCGACCAGCGCCTGCTGGGCTTCGGCTACCGGAGCGGCCTCTTCCTTTTTGCAGGCGGTGAAGGCCAGCGCGAACGACGCGATCAACATGGCACGCATGGTGTTGTTCATGGAATTCCTCCCTTGGTGATTCTTGGTATGTGTGGATCTGGCGGGTTCTTACGACGGGCCCGACTTCGCTTCGCGGACCTTGCGCAGTGCCTCGAGCACCGAGGCCGGCACAAAGCCGGACACGTCGCCGCCCAGACGGGCGATCTCGCGCACCAGCGAAGACGAAATGAAGCTGTGCTGCTCGGCCGGGGTCAGGAACAACGTCTCGACCTCGGGGATCAGATGGCGGTTCATGCTGGCCATCTGGAATTCGTACTCGAAATCGGACACCGCGCGCAGCCCGCGCAGCAGGATGCCGCCCTGCACCGAGCGCACGAAATGCGCCAGCAGGGTATCGAAGCCGATCACTTCCACGTTGCGGTTGTGACCCAGCGCATCGCGCGCCAGCTGCACGCGCAGCTCCAGCGGCAGCGTCGGGCCCTTGGACGGGCTCTGCGCCACGCCAACCACGACCTTCTCAAACAGCGGCGCGGCCCGGTTCACCAGATCGATGTGACCATTGGTGATCGGATCGAAGGTGCCCGGGTAAACGGCAATGCGGCGGTTGGCCACGGTCATGCGTCAGCTACACGTTGTGATCTGGTGAAAGTGTAGCAGTGGCGCGGCGGTACAGGGCAAAACGCACCTCGCGGGTGCCGCCCTCGCGGTGCAGCAGCCAGGGCGCGGGTACCCGCGGCGCCTGCTCGGCCGGCGCCTCCAGGTACAGCCACGCATCGGCGGCCAGGTGCGGCCCCAGCCCGGCCAGCACCTGCTCCCACAGCCCGGCGGCGAAGGGCGGGTCCACGAACACGATATCGGCCTGCCCCACCGGCGGCTGCGCCAGCCACTGCAAGGCATCGGCCTGGACTACCGTTACCTGCGCCTGCGCGCCCAGTTTGGCCACCGATTCACGCAGCTGGCGGGCCAATGCCGCATCGCGCTCCACCAGCGTGGCCTGCCCGGCCCCACGCGACACCGCCTCCAGCCCCAGCGCCCCGCTGCCGGCAAACAGGTCCAGCACCCGCGCGCCCCCGATCCGGGGCATCAGCCAGTTGAACACCGTCTCCCGCACCCGGTCGCTGCTGGGCCGCAGCCCCGGCGACAACGGCACTGGCAGCTTGGTGCCCCGCCACTTGCCGCCGATGATCCGCACCTGGCCCACGGCCGCCGTGACCGGCTGACGCGGCTTCATGCGCGGCTCCAGAAGGAGAGAGCGGACGGGTCGAACGGGCGGGAGCAGGTCATGGGCACGAAGATCAGGCGATTCAAGGCGCCATTCTAGGCGGTCCGGCCATCCTCTCCACCACGCCCTCCGATAACGTCACGAGGAGCAGCCACGCATGGCGTGGCTCTACCGGCCGCTACCAACATCCCTGCCCCGGAACGAAGATCAGCCACGCGTGGCGTGGCTCTACCCGCGTCACTCGGAACGTCTGCCAGAGGCCGGTGGGGATGCGGTCCCGGGACCGTCGGGCAACATGGATGTTGCCCACGAGGCTCCAAGGATGGATTTACGCCGTGTCCCGGGACCGCATCCCCACCGGCCTCCCACGCAGACAGGCAGGCGCCGCGCTTTTGGCTTCATGCTCTGGCTTCATGCTTCGGCCTCGGCTTCGGCTTCGGCTCCGGTCCCCGCTCTTGAAAACCCACCCCACCACCCCTACCCCTTGAGCCAGCCGCCGCGCCGGGCGCGGCATCGTCCAAGGAGCATCGTCACCGTGACCGAGCAGACCCAAAAACAAACCCTGGGCTTCCAGACCGAAGTCAAACAGCTGCTGCAGCTGATGATCCACTCGCTGTACTCCAACAAGGAAATCTTCCTTCGCGAGCTCATCTCCAACGCCGCCGATGCCTCCGACAAGCTGCGCTTTGAAGCGCTGACCCAGCCGGCCCTGCTCGAAAACGACGGCGACCTGCGCATCCGCGTCAGCTTTGACCCCGCCGCCCACACCCTCACCATCGACGACAACGGCATCGGCATGAGCCGCGAAGACGCCATCGCCCACCTTGGCACCATCGCCAAGTCCGGCACCGGCGACTTCCTGCGCCAGCTCTCCGGCGACCAGAAGAAGGACTCCCAGCTGATCGGCCAGTTCGGCGTCGGCTTCTACAGCGCCTTCATCGTGGCCGACCAGGTCGATGTGTATTCCCGTCGCGCCGGCCAGCCCGCCAGCGACGGCGTGCACTGGTCCTCGCGCGGCGAAGGCGAGTTCGACGTTGAAGCCATCGACAAGCCCGAGCGCGGCACCCGCATCGTGCTGCACCTCAAGGACGACCAGCACGACTTCGCCGACGGCTGGCGCCTGCGCAGCATCATCAAGAAGTATTCGGACCATATCGGCCTGCCGATCCAGATGCCCAAGGAGCATCACGGCGAAGACGCCCCGGCCGAACTGGAATGGGAAACCGTCAACCGTGCCAGCGCGCTGTGGACCCGCCCGCGCACCGACATCACCGATGCCGAATACCAGGAGTTCTACAAGCACGCCGCGCACGACCACCAGGACGCGCTGGCGTGGAGCCACAACAAGGTCGAAGGCAAGCTGGAGTACACCTCGCTGCTGTATGTGCCTGGCCATGCCCCGTTCGACCTGTACCACCGCGACGCGCCCAAGGGCCTGAAGCTGTATGTGCAGCGCGTGTTCGTGATGGACCAGGCCGAGCAGTTCCTGCCGATGTACCTGCGTTTCATCAAGGGCGTGGTCGATTCCAACGATCTTTCCCTGAACGTCTCGCGCGAAATCCTGCAGTCCGGCCCGGTCATCGACTCGATGAAATCGGCGCTGACCAAGCGCTCGCTGGACATGCTCGAGAAGCTGGCCAACGACAAGCCCGAGGTCTATGCCGGCTTCTGGGCGCAGTTCGGCCAGGTGCTCAAGGAAGGCCCCGCCGAAGACTTCAACAACCGCGAGAAGATCGCCGGCCTGCTGCGCTTTGCCTCCACCCATGACGCCAGCGGCGAGCAGAGCGTGTCGCTGGCCGACTACGTGGGCCGCATGATCGAAGGCCAGGACAAGATCTATTACCTGACCGGCGACAGCCACACCCAGGTCAAGGACAGCCCGCACCTGGAAGTGTTCCGCAAGAAGGGCATCGAAGTACTGCTGTTCACCGACCGCATCGACGAATGGCTGATGGGCTACCTGAGCGAGTTCGACGGCAAGTCGTTGGTGGACGTGGCGCGTGGCGACCTCGACCTGGGCGCGCTGGAAACCGCCGAAGACAAGCAGGCCCAGGAAGACGCCGCCAAGGACAAGCAGGGCCTGGTTGATCGCATCAAGACCGCGCTTGGCGACGACGTGGCCGACGTGCGCGTTTCGCACCGCCTGACCGACTCCCCGGCGATCCTGGCCATCGGCGAGCAGGACCTGGGCCTGCAGATGCGCCAGATCCTGGAAGCCAGCGGCCAGAAGGTGCCCGACAGCAAGCCGGTGTTCGAATTCAACCCCGGCCACCCGCTGATCGGCAAGCTGGACCAGGAAGCCGATGCCGCGCGCTTCGACGACCTCAGCCGCGTGCTGTTCGACCAGGCGGCACTGGCCGCCGGCGACACGCTGAAGGACCCCGCCGCCTACGTGCGCCGGCTCAACAAGCTGCTGCTGGAATTGTCGGCGTAAGGCGACCGATGCGGGACGGGGGCGTGCCGACCAACGGTCGGCACCTACCGGGTGGCGCGGATCGCATCGTCACACAGCCGTTGGCTATGGTAGTCCGGGGTCAGGCGCGCTCGTCGAGCAACGCGCCCAGCATCGCATCGCTGCGGCGAATCAACGTGGCATTGGCAGCAAACGCCAGCACGGCCTCGTTCGCGGCGAGCAGGTCCGACAGCGGTGCGCCTGGATCCGGTGCCACCTCGACCAGACCGGCGTCCACCCCGCCCCCGGCCGCCGCAGCCCGGGCCACACCGATCCGGGTGGCATCGACCACCGGCAGGCGTGCCACGTTGGATGCGGCCGCCTGCACCCCGAGGCTGGCGGCGCGCAGGCCCGAACTGGCAATGGACATCACGTTCACGTTCCTGCACTCCACGATGGATGACTGCGCCTGCATGGCGCAGTGCTTCACAGCGGTTAGCGGCTGCCACGCCGCGGTCTTGAGCAGCCGACCAACGGTGGGCTTTACCGCAGCCGACCAACGGTCGGCTCTACGGGTGGTGGGTGGCAGCCCGTAGAGCCGACCGTTGGTCGGCTGCCCGCAACACCCGTTCGCACTGTCGTCCAAGGGCGCAGTGGTAGCATATCCCCCTGATTTCAGCGCTGAATCCAATGCTCAGTTTCTTCCGTCGCAAAAAGCCCCAGGACGCTCCCCAGGACGCGCCCAAGACCCAGCACTATTCGGCCGAAGAACTGGCCGCGGCGTTCCCGCAGGCCAGCCAGGACGGCCCGACCGCGCCTGCTCCGATCGAGGCGCCGGCTGCTGCCCAGACGCCCGCTGCCGAGGCATCCGTTGCGCCGGCCGCAGTGCCGTTGCCGCCAGTTGCGCCAGTTGCGCCGGTTGCACCAGTTGCCACCACTGCGCCAGCGCCGGTCACACCGCAAGCCCCGGTCCCCGCCCCTGTGGCCGCGCCTGCCGTGGCTTCGGTCGCCTTGCCCGATACGGCCGTCGCCGTGGCGCCCGCCGTTGCCGCACCGACCGCCCCGGCCCCGCTGGTGGTGGCAGAACCCATCGCCGCGCCGCTGCCGCCGCCGGTACTGGTGGCCAATCAGATCACCCAGGAGGCCGCGCAACCGCTGGCCACCGAGCCCAGTGACGGCACCCCTGCGGCGGCCCCCGGCAAGACCGGCTGGCGCGACCGCCTGCGCAACAGCGTCATCGCGCGCAGTTTCGGCGGCCTGTTCTCGCGCAACCCCAAGCTCGATGACGACCTGCTGGATGAGCTGGAAACGGCACTGATCACCGCCGATGTCGGCGTGGGCGCCACCACCGCGCTGGTGGAAGGCCTGCGCAAGCGCATGAAGGCGCGCGAGTTCACCGATGCCAACGCACTGCTGGCTGCGCTGCGCAGCGACCTGATCGCCATCCTGCAACCGGTGTCCAAGCCGCTGGTCATCGACCGCAGCGCCAAGCCGTTCGTGGTGCTCACCGTGGGCGTCAATGGCGTTGGCAAGACCACCACCATCGGCAAGCTGGCCAAGCGCTTCAAGGATGATGGCCACAGCCTGATGCTGGCCGCAGGCGACACCTTCCGTGCGGCCGCCGTGGCCCAGCTGCAGATCTGGGGCGAGCGCAACGGCGTGGCCGTGGTCGCCCAGGGCCAGAACGCCGATGCCGCCTCGGTGGCCTTCGACGCGCTGCAGGCCGGCAAGGCGCGCGGCACCGACGTACTGATCGCCGACACCGCCGGCCGCCTGCACACCCAGGGCGGGCTGATGAACGAGCTGGGCAAGATTCGCCGCGTGCTGGGCAAGATCGATCCGGCCGCGCCGCACGAAGTCCTGATGGTGATCGACGGCACCACCGGCCAGAACGCACTGTCGCAGCTGCGCCAGTTCCATGCCGCGGTCAACGTGACCGGCCTGGTGGTGACCAAGCTGGACGGCACCGCCAAGGGCGGCGTGGTGTTCGCGCTGGCCCGCGAGTTCGGCATCCCGATCCGCTTCGCCGGCATCGGCGAGCGCCCCGAAGACCTGCGCGTGTTCGACCCGGAAGCCTTCGTCGACGCGCTGCTGCCCGAAGCGCTCGGCGGCTGACCGACAGCGCCGATGCAGCCGCCACCCCACCGGCGGCGGCTTTATCGGGTTGCGTCAGCGCATCCTGCAGCCGACGCAGCCACGCAGGGCGTGGCTCCATCCCTTTCCGGAACCTGCATGCCCCGCCAACCCACCGCCAGCGCCCCCGCCACCGACGATGCCTTCGTCGCACGCCTGCTGCCGTGGTTCGATGGCCACGGCCGGCACGACCTGCCCTGGCAGCACCCGCGTTCACCGTATCGGGTGTGGCTGTCGGAAATCATGCTGCAGCAGACCCAGGTCAGCACGGTCATTCCGTATTTCCTGAAGTTCCTGCAGGTCTTCCCCACCCTGCCCGACCTGGCCGCGGCCAGCAACGATGCGGTGATGGCCCAATGGGCCGGGTTGGGCTACTACGCCCGCGCGCGCAACCTGCATGCCGCCGCGCAGCACTGCGTCGACCAGCACGGGGGCGAACTGCCGCGGGATGCCGATGCGCTCCGCGCGCTCCCCGGCATCGGCCGCAGCACCGCCGGGGCAATCCTCAGCCAGGCCTGGAACGATCGCTTCGCCATTCTGGACGGCAACGTCAAACGGGTGCTGACCCGCTACCACGGCATCGACGGTTTTCCCGGCCTGCCGGCGGTGGAAAAGGTGCTGTGGGCGCTGGCCGACGCCCATGTGCGGCAGGTGCCGGAGCGGCGCCTGGCCGATTACACCCAGGCCCAGATGGACCTGGGCGCCACTGTTTGCACGCGCAGCAAGCCGGCCTGCGTGATCTGTCCGCTGCAGGACGATTGCGTGGCACGACGCGAGGGTCGCAGCAATCAGCTGCCCACGCCCAAGCCCAGCAAGACCCTGCCCGAGCGCGACGCCGTGGCCTTGCTGCTGCGCGATGGCCAGGGCCGGGTGCTGCTGCAGAAGCGCCCGGACACCGGCATCTGGGCGCAGCTGTGGACACTGCCCCAGGCCGACACCGGCGTGGCGATGCAGGACTGGTTCGACGCGCACATCGAAGGCGCGCTGGAAGACGCCGACGCATTGCCGGTGTTGCAGCACACCTTCAGCCATTACCGCCTGCACCTGCAGGTGCTGGTGCGCCAGGTGCACGGCCTGCGCGGCGACCTGCCGGGCCTGCGCTGGGTAGATCCGGCGCAGCTGGCTACGCTGGGCCTGCCCGCGCCCATCCGCGCCCTGCTGCAGACCGGCGCCCCACCCACAGTGGCCAAGCGCCGTACAATGCGCCGCGCAGCGACACCCCAAGACAACGAGTAACGCCATGCCCCGCACCATCTTCTGCCAGTACGAACAACGCGACAGCGAAGGCCTGGACTTCGTTCCCTACCCCGGTGAACTGGGTCAGCGCATCTTCAACCACATCGGCAAGAGCGCCTGGGGCAAATGGCTGACGCACCAGACCATGCTGATCAACGAAAACCGGCTGTCCCCGCGCGACCCCAAGCACCGCGCGTTCCTGGAACAGGAACTGGTCAAGTACCTGTTCGACAAGGACGCCGAGGCGCCGGCCGGCTTCGTCCCGGAGGCGTGACCGCAACGGCCGGCGACGCATCACTTCACCGGTGCGGCCTGGCCTTCCTCGCGTTCCTGCAACTGGGCCTGGCGCAGCTCCTGCTCGGACGCACGCAGTGCCTTCACATCCAGCTTGCGGATGCTGCCGATGAAACACGGCATGTTCATCGGGCCAGGCGTGGGATCGCGCACCAGCACCTTGTCGAAGCGCGCCGACACCCGACCCATCTGGCTGGTCAGGCCGATCGCCGGCGCGTAATCCAGGCCCTGGCAGGGCCCGCGCAGCTCAAGCAGGAAGGCTTCGCTGGGCTTGGTCCACACCGCCAGCGCGCTGTCGCCCAACGCGGTCCAGCCGTTGAGTGAGCCGAAGTACTGCAGGCTGTCCTGCGGCGGCCCGGCATGGGCGCGGTACAGCGCCAGCCGCTGCTCGCTGGTGAGGCGGCCGGTGGTGGCGCAGGCCACCAGGGTCAGGCACAGCGCAGCGGTTGCGATCAGGGTCTTCATGGCACCTCCATCGGGGATTACTGCGCCGATCATGCACCCAGCGCGTGAGGCCGGCGACACGGTCGCGCCGGCCATTCAGCGGCCAGCTCAGACCTCGCTGTGGGCCAGCTCGTGCAGGCGCCCTTCGCGCAGCTCCAGCACCCGGTCCAGCTTGCGCGCCAGGCTGCGGTCGTGGGTCACCAGCACCAGGCTGGTGTGGTGGGCGCGGTTGAGCTCGAGCATCAGCTCGAACACGGTGGCGGCAGTCTTGTCATCCAGGTTGCCGGTGGGCTCATCGCCCAGCACGCAGGACGGCTGGTTGACCAGCGCACGCGCCACGGCGGCACGCTGGCGCTCGCCGCCGGACAGTTCGCCCGGCTTGTGCTCAAGCCGATGGCCCAGGCCGACCGACTCCAACAGCAGCCGTGCGCGTTCCTGCGCCGCGGCCACCTCCTGCCCCCCCAGCAGCACGGGCATCATCACGTTTTCCAACGCGGTGAACTCCGGCAGCAGGTGGTGGAACTGGTACACAAAGCCCAGCGCGCGGTTGCGCAACAGGCCGCGCTGGCCATCGGTGAGCCCGGACATGCGATGCCCCACCACGTACACCTCGCCGGCGGTGGGGGTGTCCAGCCCACCCAGCAGGTGCAGCAGCGTGCTTTTGCCGGCACCGGAGGCGCCGATGATCGCCACCGTCTCGCCTGCGTTCACCGTCAGGTCCAACCCGTTGAACACCGGGGTGTGCATGCGTCCTTCGGCGTATACCTTGGCCAGGGCCTGGGCGCGGATCACTTCCTCGCCGTTGTAGATCGGCTCATTCATAGCGCAGGGCCTCCGCCGGCTGGGTGCGGGCAGCGCGCCACGCGGGGTACAAGGTGGCCAGGAAACTCATGGCCAGCGCGATGAGAGTGATGACCACGATGTCCGGGGTCTGCATGTCGGTGGGCAGGCCGGTGATGTAATACACATCCTCTGGCAGCAGTTTGACGTTGAACACCGTCTCGATCGCGCCGAGGATGCGTTCCAGGTTCAAGGTCAGGGTGATGCCGCCGATCACGCCGGTGATGGTGCCGATGATGCCGATCAGCGAGCCCTGCACCATGAACACCTGCATCACCCCGCCCGGGGTCAGGCCCAGGGTACGCAGGATGGCGATGTCAGCCTGCTTGTCGGTAACCAGCATCACCTGCGAGGACACCAGGTTGAACGCGCCCATGGCAATGATCAGCGAGAGCAGGATGCCCATGACCACTTTTTCCATGCGCAGCGAGTGATACAGGTTGGCGTTCTGCTGGGTCCAGTCGCTCACCCGGTAGCCGCCGCCGAGCGCATGGGCCAGGTCCAGGCCCACGTCCAGCGCCTTGTCCATGTTATGCAGCTTCAGGCGGACCCCGGTTACCCCGTCCATGCGCAATACGCGCTCCAGGTCGGCCATGTTGGCAAACGCCACGCCTTTGTCGATTTCGTTGTAGCCGGCTTCAAAAATGCCGCTGACGGTAAAGCGCTTCAGCCGCGGCATCGCCCCGACCGGGGTGCCTTGCACTTCGGCCAGGGTCACCAGCACGGTATCGCCGACATCCACGCCCAGCCAGATCGCCAGTTCCTTGCCCACCAGCAGGTTGTAGCTGCCGGGGGTGAGGCTGTCGAAGCTGCCCTTGACCAGCTTCTGGTTGATGACCGACACGCCCGGCTCCAGCGCCGGGTCGATGCCCTGCACGATCGCGCCCTGCACGCGCGGGCCGCTGAGCATGGCCTGGATCTCGATGTAGGGCGCCGCGCCGGCCACGCGAGGATCCCGCTTGGCGGTGTCCACCGCGCGCTGCCAGTCCGACATCGGTGCGCCGTCGCTGGTGATGGTGGTATGGGCGGTCATCTGCAGCAGGCGGTCCCGGATTTCCTTCTGGAAGCCACTCATCACCGCCAACGTGGTGATCAGCACGGTCACGCCCAGCGCGATACCCAGGATGGAGGCCATCGAGATGAAGGAGATGAAGCCGTTGCGGCGCTTGGCGCGCAGATAGCGCAGACCGATCGAAACAGGTATGGGTTTGAACATGCAGGTGCGCCGGACAATTCAGGCTATGGTGCCACTGCTGGACGTGAACGGGAAATGCAGCGTGCACGGACGGCCAGTCGCAGTTCACGTCGTTGTGCAGGGGCCAGCGTATCGGGCCAGAACAGCCGCCACTGGCGGCGTCCGTGCTGGCGCCACGCCAGTTGCAGCAGCACGCCCCGATCGGACAGCCGCAGGTCCTGGACCGGTTGGCCGTCTACCCACGCCGGCGATTCGCCAGGGGGTATCACGATGGACTGGACGGGCATGCCGCCGTACCGCCATGCACCGGTTGCGCCCCACCCCAGTGCCAATATCACGGCGGGCCAGCGCCAACTGTCGGTCAGTTCGATGCTGTACACCGCCCACGGCAACAGCGCGGTGATCAGCCATTGCGCGCCGCATTGCCAGCGCGAGGGGCGCCACTCAAGCCGGCAGGGCGCGGATCCGGGCGATGAGCGCGGCGGGCTGGGCATGCGGGCATTCCTCGTAACCCATGAACCAGCGCCACAACTTATCGTCTTCACTTTCCAGCAGGAACAGGAATACCGCGCGTTCTTCGGTAGGGGCCTGCAGCCAGCAGCGGTCCAGATAGCGGCCGAACAGCTGGTCCAGTTCGCGCATGCCGCGCCGGCAGCGCCAGCGCAGTTTCTTCAGTTCGGTGGCTTCGTCCATCGGTGGGGCTCCTTAAACAGCAAAGCCGAGCATGGCTCGGCTCTACCTTGGTGCAAAGCCGGGCATGGCTCGGCTCTACCTTGGTGCAAAGCCGGGCATGGCTCGGCTCTGCCGTTTCGATCGTCTGCAAAGCCGAGCATGGTTCGGCCCTGACGGTCGAGGCGTCGATCAGGCGCGGCGCGCCATCATCAGCTTCTTGATCTCGGCAATGGCCAAGGCCGGGTTCAGGCCCTTCGGGCAGGTCCGCGAGCAGTTCATGATGGTGTGGCAGCGGTACAGCTTGAACGGGTCTTCCAGCTCGTCCAGGCGCGCACCGGTGTCTTCATCGCGCGAGTCGATGATCCAGCGGTAGGCCTGCAGCAGGATCGCCGGGCCCAGGTAGCGCTCGCCGTTCCACCAGTAGCTCGGGCAGCTGGTGGAGCAGCATGCGCACAGGATGCACTCGTACAGGCCGTCCAGCTTCTTGCGGTCTTCCGGCGACTGCAGGCGCTCGCGATCCGGCGGCGGCGGGGTCTGGGTGCGGATCCACGGCTTGATCGAGGCGTACTGCGCGTAGAAGTGGGTCAGGTCCGGCACCAGGTCCTTGACCACGCTCATGTGCGGCAGCGGGTAGATCGGCACTTCAGCCTTGCCGCAATCGGCGATGGCGCGGGTGCAGGCCAGCGTGTTGGTGCCGTCGATGTTCATCGCGCACGAACCGCAGATGCCTTCACGGCACGAACGGCGGAAGGTCAGGGTCGGATCGACCTCGTTCTTGATCTTGATCAGCGCGTCCAGGACCATCGGGCCGCAGCTGTCCAGATCGATCTCGTAGGTATCGGTCCGCGGGTTGCTGTCGTCGTCGGGACTCCAGCGGTAGATCTTGAAAGTGCGCGTGTTCTTCGCACCGCTCTTGGCGGGGAAGTGCTTGCCCTTTCCGATCTTGGAATTCTTGGGGAGGGAAAACTCGGCCATGGCTGTTCTCGTTGGCTCAGGCGGCTCGCGCTGCAATGCAGGCGCGGCTTGCACGGAAGATGAGGAAGTCGACGCCGCCGGCCAGCGGCGCGCGCACCACCGCGCCCGGAAGGGCGAAGTGGCTGGCAGGCGCTGCGTGGCCGGAGGTCATGCCGCAGGTCTCTTAGTACACGCGCGGCTTCGGCGGCACCACGTCCACGTCCTTGCTCAACGTGTACATGTGCACCGGGCGATAGTCGAAGCTGCACTTGCCCTTGTCGTCGACGTTGACCAGCGTGTGCTTCTGCCAGTTGACGTCGTCGCGGTCGGGGAAGTCCTCATGCGCATGCGCGCCACGGCTTTCCTTGCGCTGTTCGGCCGAATTGATCGTCGCCACCGCGTTGAGCAGCAGGTTGTTCAGCTCGTAGGTTTCGATCAGGTCCGAGTTCCACACCAGCGAACGGTCGGTGACCTTGACGTCCTGGAAGGAGTCGAAGATCTCGGCCATCTTGCTGCAGCCCTCTTCCAGCGTCTTGCTGGTACGGAACACCGCTGCGTCGTTCTGCATGGTGCGCTGCATGTTGTCGCGGATGACCGAGGTCGGGGTGTCGCCGTTGGCGTAGCGCAGCTTGTCGAGCAGGCCCAGGGCCTTGTCGCAGGCATCGGACGGCAGCATCTTGTGCGGCGCGCCGGACTTGATGGTTTCCGCGCAGCGGTTGGCCACCGCACGGCCGAACACCACCAGGTCCAGCAGCGAGTTGGAGCCCAGGCGGTTGGCGCCATGCACCGACACGCAGGCTGCTTCGCCGATGGCGTACAGGCCCGGGACCACGGCATCGTTGTTGTCGCCCAGCTTGCGCACGACTTCGCCGTGGTAGTTGGTCGGGATGCCGCCCATGTTGTAGTGCACGGTCGGAATGACCGGGATCGGCTGCGAGTGCACATCGACGCCGGCGAAGATCCGCGCGCTTTCGGCGATACCCGGCAGCTTGTCGTCGATCACGCCCGGGCCGAGGTGGGTCAGGTCGAGCAGGATGTGGTCCTTGTGCTCGCCGACGCCGCGGCCTTCACGGATTTCGATGGTCATCGAACGCGACACCACGTCGCGCGAGGCCAGGTCCTTGTAGTGCGGTGCATAGCGCTCCATGAAGCGCTCGCCGTTGCTGTTGCGCAGGATGCCGCCTTCGCCACGCACGCCTTCGGTGATCAGGCAGCCCGCGCCGTAGATACCGGTCGGGTGGAACTGCACGAACTCCATGTCCTGCATCGGCAGGCCGGCACGCATGACCAGACCGCCGCCGTCGCCGGTGCAGGTGTGGGCCGAGGTGGCGCTGAAGTAGGCGCGACCGTAGCCGCCGGTGGCCAGCACCACGCCGTGGGCGCGGAACAGGTGCAGCGAGCCGTCGGCCATGTCCAGGGCGAGCACGCCGCGGCAGACGCCTTCGTCATCGAAGATCAGGTCGAGCGCGAAGTACTCGATCATGAAGCGCGCGTTGTGGGCCAGCGACTGCTGGTACAGCGTGTGCAGCATGGCGTGGCCGGTACGGTCGGCGGCCGCGCAGGTGCGCTGCGCGGACGGGCCTTCGCCGTACTTGGTGGTCATGCCGCCGAACGGGCGCTGGTAGATCTTGCCTTCTTCGGTACGGCTGAACGGCACACCGTAGTGTTCCAGTTCGATGATGGCCGGAATCGCTTCGCGGCACATGTACTCGATGGCGTCCTGGTCACCCAGCCAATCCGAGCCCTTGATGGTGTCGAAGAAGTGGTAGCGCCAGTCGTCCTCGCCCATGTTGCCCAGCGCGGCGGAAATACCCCCCTGCGCGGCCACGGTATGCGAACGGGTCGGGAAGACCTTGGTCAGGCAGACGGTCTGCAGGCCCTTGGCGGCAAGACCGAACGTAGCGCGCAGGCCAGCACCGCCGGCGCCGACCACGACCATGTCGTACTTGTGTTCCGTAATCTTGTAAGCGGACATCTAATCTGGATTCCTGTCTTGGTGCCTGGACTCAGGCAACGCCGAGCGCAATGCGGGCGACCGCAAACACACTGACGATCGCGCCGAGCACGGCGATGAACTTCACCGTGGTCTGCAGCGCCAGGGCCAGCAGCGAGTTGTGGATGTAGTCTTCCAGCACGACCTGCAGGCCGAGCTGGGCGTGCCAGAACATCGCGACCAGGAAGCCGACCAGCAGCACCGCGTTCCACGGCTTGGACACCGCGTCGGTGGCGGTCACGTAATCGGCGCCGATCAGGCCCAACACGAACACCAGGAACCACACGGTCAGGCCGACCAGCGCGGTGGCGGTCAGGCGCTGCATCACGAAGTGCTCGGTGCCGGTCTTGGCGGCGCCAAGCCCGCGCACGTTCTTCAACGGGGTACGGAACTTGTTCATGCGGCGGCTCCGGCGAAGACATAGGCCCAGACCAGCGCGGTGATCACCAGGCTGGCGAAGACCGAGATCCAGCTGCTGCGCACGAAGGCCGGGATGGAAAAGCCGATCGCGAAGTCCTGCACGATATGGCGCAGGCCGTTGCACAGGTGGTAGGCAAACGACCACGTCCATGCAAACAGGAACAACTTGCCGTACCAGCTGCCGGCCTGGCCGGTGAAGCAGTTCCAGGATTCAGGACCCATCATCAGGGCGAGCAGGCCGCCGGCGATGATCAGGGCTCCAACAGACAGAAAGATGCCGGACGCTCGATGCAGGATCGAGGTGGCCATCTGAATCTGCCAGCGATACACCTGAAGGTGCGGGGAAAGGGGACGTTCTCTGGCGGCCATTCGCTGGGCTCGTTGTCTCGGCTGGGCGGCGTAATGCCGCGTTGGCTCAATGCTGATCAGAAATCGATGCAGCGTCCGTTTTTTTCCCAATCTCCATACCGCACCGGATCGAGTCCGCCGCGGCCGCCAATCTCCACCGGCACAGCGGGGGTCTCGGGAAGCGGCTGCTTCTCGATAACCTGCGGTGCTTCGGAGTCTGCATCTGGAGTGGGGGTTGTTTGGCCTATCATGGGTGGTCTCGCAACGCACAAATTTTAGACCCCGTTCACGTGCCTGACAACCTGCCCATGGAATTCAACGGTTTTCCGCGCCTCTCCGGTCACCAGCTACTCAGCCTGGAGGGCACCGATGCGGCCGCGTTCGCCCACGCCCAGTTTTCAAGCGATGTCACTGCCCTGCCCGTCCGGCATTGGCAGTGGAGCGCCTGGCTGAGTGCCAAAGGCCGCACCATTGCTGTGTTCCAGCTGATCCGGGTGGACCCGGAGCGCGTGCTGGTGGTCCTCGCTGACGGCGATGCCGATGCGATTGCGTCGCAATTGCAGCGTTTTGTATTCCGCCGCAAGGTCAAGATCGCGGTCCGCCAGGACCTGGTCGTGGCCGGCAGCTTCACTGCGCCCGACGCTGCCGTTGGCGCAGCAATCGCGGTTCACGGTGAGACGCTGGAGCTGGATATGGGCAGCGACGCGCTGCCGCGGACGCTGCGGATTGCCCCCTCGCACGCCGACATGGCGGCCGATGATGCTGGCTTCGCGCTGGCGTGGCGCCAGTCCGATCTGCGCTATGGCCTACCGCGGCTGGACGTGGCCCAGCGCGAACAATGGACCCCGCAGCAGCTGGGCCTGGATCGCTTGAACGGCTACAGCGTCAAGAAGGGCTGCTACCCCGGCCAGGAAATCGTGGCGCGCACTCATTTCCTGGGCAAGGCCAAGCGCGCCTTGCAGCTGCTGCGCGTGGCCGACGGTACCGCCAGCGGCGCGCAGGTCCAGCAGAATGGCGCAGCCATCGGCACGGTGGCCAGCGTGGCCGGGGACCTGGCGCTGGCGGTGCTGCCGCTGGAGATCGCCCCCGACCCGTTGTCGGTGGACGGCCTCGAGGCCGTGCCCCTGCCGTTGCTGGATGGCCTGGCCCGGTAATGACCGGTGGAGCCGGGCTGTGCCCGGCTGCCCCCACGGCGAACAAGCCGCGGCCCGCGCCTGCCGGTTCGGTGGGCTGAACCGAGGCGCACGGAAGACCACCAGCAGGATCAGGTGCTCAATGCGCTGCTTTCATCCCGCCGCGTTCAACCGCTCGCCGCTCTCCGCATCGAAGAAGTGCAATCCCTTGGGATGGATCGCCACGCGGAGGGTCTCGCCCACCGCCGGCAACGCCTGCGGCGCCACCCGCATCACCAGCGCCTGACCGCCACTGGTCATGTTGACGAAGATTTCGTTGCCGACCGGCTCGATGCCGTCGATGGTCGCCTCAAAGCCGGTTGCATCGTCGGCCGCCGCCGGCTGCAGGTGCTCCGGGCGCACGCCCACCGCCAGCGTCCTGCCGATCCAGGCCGGGTCAACCGTGGCCTGGCCCAGCGGCGCGGTCAGCTGCGCCTCCTGCACCACCACGCCGCTCTCGCTGCGCTGCAGGGTGCCACGCAGCACGTTCATCGCCGGGCTGCCCAGGAAGCCGGCCACGAACAGGTTGGCCGGGCGGTCGTAGAGGGCCATCGGCGTATCGATCTGCTGGATCACGCCGTCCTTGAGCACCACGATGCGCTGGCCCAGGGTCATTGCCTCCACCTGGTCGTGGGTGACGTAGATCATGGTGGTACCCAGCTTGCGGTGCAGCTGCGCGATTTCGGTACGCACGCTGTGGCGCAGCTTGGCATCCAGGTTGGACAGCGGCTCATCCAGCAGGAATACCGCCGGCTCGCGCACCAGCGCCCGGCCCAGTGCCACGCGCTGGCGCTGGCCGCCGGACATCGCCTTGGGCAGCTTGTCCAGCATATCGGTCAGGCCCAGCGTCTCGGCCGCCTCGCCCACGCGCCTGGCGATGGTGGCTTTGTCGTGCCCACGCAGCTTCAGGCCAAAGGCCAGGTTCTCGGCCACGGTCATGTGCGGGTACAGCGCATAGCTCTGGAACACCATGGCGATGTCACGATCCTTCGGCGCCACGTCGTTGACCACGCGATCACCGATGGTCAGCGTGCCACCACTGATCTCCTCCAGGCCGGCCACCATGCGCAGCAAGGTCGACTTGCCGCACCCGGACGGCCCGACCAGCACCATCAACTCGCCATCGGCCACTTCGAAGGTCGCGCCCTGGACGGCCACCTGGCCGTTGTCGTAGACCTTGCGCACGCCCTGCAACTGCACTTTTGCCATATCACCCATTCCAGTCCGCCCGCTGCCGGGCTGTTGATGCGGAACTGCCTTCGGCCCTCCCGATGGCAGGTCGATGGCGTGGTGCCGCATGACGGCGACCACTGCAATCGAATACAGTCTGCGCATTCTGCCATGTAAACGTTTTCACGTGGCAGTATCCGTTGGTCGGTCATGACCGCGACGCTTCGGGAGGCACACAGTTTCCCGATCCGCCCCGTGCATGCCCCATGATGCGCTGGCCCGGCGCCTGTTCATGTTGCAACTGCAGCACCGGACACCCTGCCCAGCTGGACCCCCGAGAACATAGACGAGAAGCGATTGACAACGATGTCACCCGGATCTGAAACTCGAGCGATGCACGACACCCTCTTCCTGTTCGGCGCCACCGGCGACCTCGCCCAGCGCTACCTGTTCCCCTCCCTGTTGCGCCTGCTTGGCGACGGCCTGCTGCCGGAGGACTTCAAGGTCCGCGCGCTGGCCCTGTCACCGCACGACACCGAGGGTTTCCGCGACATCCTGCGCCCGCGCCTGCAGCAGGCCCTGCCGCTGGCCAGCCAGGAGGACATCCAGTCGCTGCTGGCGCGCATCGATTACCGTTCTGTCGACCTGCGCAACCCCGACTCGGTCGCCGAGTCGGTCAGCGACCTGGTCGACCGCCACTGCGTAAGCTACCTGGCGATCCCGCCGGGCCTGTACATCTCCACCTGCGAAGGCCTGGCCAAGGGCGGCGCACTGGCCGCTCCGCACCGCCTGATGCTGGAAAAGCCGATCGGCAGCGACAGCGCCAGCGCCGAGGAGATCATCTCCACCATCGGCCAGTGGATCGACGAAGACCGCGTGTTCCGCCTGGACCACTACCTGGGCAAGGCGGCGGTGCAGAACCTGATCGCGCTGCGCTTCGGCAACACGCTGCTGGAAGCGGTGTGGAACCGCAATTACATCGAATCGGTGCACATCCTGGTGGCCGAGAGCGAGGGCGTGGACGGACGCGATGCGTATTACGCGCGCTCCGGCGCGCTGCGCGACATGGTCCAGAGCCACATCCTGCAGCTGCTGTGCCTGGTGGCGATGGAACCGCCGGCGTCACTGGAAGCCGATCGCATCCGCGATGAGAAGGTCAAGGTGCTGCGTGCACTGCGCCCGCTGGATGCCAAGCACGCCGCGCGCGACAGCGTACGCGGGCGCTATACCGCCGGCACCATCAACGGCCAGCCGGCCCAGGCCTACCAGCCGCCGGAAGGCAGCGATGTGGAAACCTTTGCCGGGGTCACCGCGCATATCGACAACTGGCGCTGGTCCGGCGTGCCGTTCCACCTGGTGACCGGCAAGCGCCTGGCCGAGCGCACCACCCGCGTGGTGGTCACGCTCAAGCCGGTGACCCATTGGCTGTTCGAGCGGCCGCACCGTCGCAACGCCACGCCCAACCGCATCACGTTCCAGCTGCAGCCGCAGGAGAACATCGAGCTGGGCTTGATGAGCAGCCTGGCCGGGCCGGAATGGGGCGCGCTGGAACTGCACCCGCTGGAACTGGAGCTGTCAGTCCCCACCGGCCTGCATCGCCGCATCGCTTATGAGCGCCTGTTCCTGGATGCCTTCAACGGCAACCACGCGCTGTTCGTGCGCGATGACGAAGTGCGTGCCGCCTGGGCCTGGATCGACAGCGTCAGCGATGCCTGGAAGGCCGCCAGCCTGCCGCTGCAGCCGTACCCGGCCGGCGAATGGGGCCCCAGCGACGCCATTGGCTTCCTGCCCGTGGATGCCGACGCCGGCCGCAAGGACGGCGACGCATGACGCTGCAGACCCAACCGGTGCTGGTCGCCGATATCGGCGGCACCAATGCCCGCTTCGCGCTTGCCGACACCAGCCTGGAAGCGCCACTGCAGCAGGACAGCATCCGCGAATTCGCGGTGGCTGATTTCCCCTCGCTCGGCGATGCCGCGCGCCATTACCTGGACCAGGTGGGTGCACAAGCCCGGCGCGGCGTGTTCGCCGTGGCCGGGCGCGTGGACGGTGACGAGGCGCGCATCACCAACCATCCGTGGGTGATCTCGCGCAGCCGCACCGCGCACATGCTCGATTTCGACGAGCTGCACCTGATCAACGACTTCGCCGCCCAGGCGATGGCGATCTCGCTGCTGCAGCCCCAGGACGTGGTCCAGGTGGGCGGCGCGGCGTGGGTGCCGGGCAAGCCCGGCCAGCCGCGCAACTACGCGGTGATCGGGCCGGGAACCGGGCTCGGCGTAGGTGGCCTGATCCTGCGTCACGGCCGCTGCTATCCGCTGGAAACCGAAGGCGGCCATGTCAGCTTCCCACCGGGCACCCCGGAGGAAATCCGCATTCTGGAGATCCTGTCCGAACAGTTTGGCCGGGTGTCCAATGAGCGGCTGATCTGCGGCCCCGGGCTGGTCAACATCCATCGTGCCGTGTGCGAGATGGCCGACATCGATCCGGGCCAGCTGCAGCCGGTGGACGTCACTGCCCGCGCCCTGCACGGCGACCCGCAGGCGATGCGCGCGGTAGACGTGTTCTGTGCGGTGTTCGGTGCCATCGCCGGTGACCTGGTGCTGATGCAGGGTGCCTGGGATGGCGTGTTCCTCACCGGCGGGCTGACCCCGAAGATGCTCGATTCGCTCCAGCATTCCGGCTTCCGCCAGCGTTTCGAACACAAGGGACGCTTCTCTTCGATCATGGCCCGCGTCCCCTCGCTGGCCGTGATGCACCCGCATGCCGGCCTGCTCGGCTCGGCGGCCTATGCCGCCGACGTCGAACGCGACCTGCCAGGAAACAACGCATGAACATGCTGGACACCTCCGATCGCTTCACCCTGGTCCGCCACGGCGATGCCGACGGCTGGATCGAAGCCATCGCCGCGGAAATGGCGCAGGCGCTCAACCAGGACATCGACACCTTCGGCCGCGCCCGCATGCTGCTGTCCGGCGGCACCACCCCGGCGCCGGTGTACCAGGCGCTGGCCGAGCTGGACGTGCACTGGGACCGGGTGGAAGTGAGCCTGGTCGATGAGCGCTGGCTGTCGCCGCAGGATCGCGACAGCAATGCCTGGCTGGTCCGCGAGAGCTTCCTGGCCCGTGCCGACGGTGCGCATTTCGATCCGCTGGTACGGGTTGGCAAGCCACTGCCAGAGTGTGTGTACACCGCCAACCTGCAGGCCCAGCACAGCCAGGCGCCGTGCCTGAGCGTGTTGGGCATGGGCAACGACGGCCACACCGCCTCGCTGTTTCCCGGGTCGAAAGACCTGGCCCGCGCATTGGAAAGCACCCTGCCCTATGCCGCCCTGGACGCCACCGGTTGCCCCGGTGCCAACCAGTGGCCGCTGCGCATCACCCTGACCCCGCATGGGCTCAGGCACAGCGGCCAGCGGTTGTTGCTGCTGCGCGGCAAGCAGAAGCTGGAAGTGCTCAAACAGGCGCTGGAAAGCAACAATCCGCAGCTGTATCCCATCCTCAACGCGATCGATCTCGACGGCGCAAAACTGCGCGTCCACTGGTGTGACTGATCCCAGTCCGGTGTTGTTCGTCCGCCCTCTCATAGCCGGTAGCCAATGAGCCTGCATCCCCAACTCCATGCCATCACCCAGCGCATCGTCAAGCGCAGCGTCGCCTCGCGTGCGGCCTACCTTGCCGGGATCGATGCCGCGCTGCGCGATGGTCCGTTCCGTTCGCGCCTGAGCTGCGGCAACCTCGCCCACGGATTCGCCGCATGCGGACCCACCGACAAGTCGCGCCTGCGAGGCGGGGTCACCCCGAACCTGGGCATCATCACCGCCTACAACGACATGTTGTCGGCGCACCAGCCGTTCGAGACCTACCCGGACATCCTGCGCCAGGTCGCCCGTGACATGGGCGCCACCGCCCAGGTGGCCGGTGGTGTGCCGGCCATGTGCGACGGCGTCACCCAGGGGCGCGGCGGCATGGAGCTGTCGCTGTTCTCGCGCGATGTGATCGCGCAGTCCACGGCGATCGGCCTGAGCCACGACATGTTCGATGCCAGCGTCTATCTGGGCGTGTGCGACAAGATCGTGCCGGGCCTGCTGATCGGGGCGTTGGCGTTCGGTCACCTGCCGGCGATCTTCCTGCCGGCCGGACCGATGACGCCTGGCATTCCGAACAAGCAGAAGGCCGAAGTGCGCGAGCGCTACGCGGCCGGGCTGGCCAGCCGCGAAGAGCTGCTGGAAGCCGAAGCGGCGTCATACCACGGTGCAGGCACCTGCACCTTCTACGGCACGGCCAATTCCAACCAGACGCTGCTGGAAGCGATGGGGGTGCAGTTGCCGGGCGCCTCGTTCGTCAATCCCGACACGCCGCTGCGTGATGCGTTGACCCGCCGTGCCGGCGAGCGTGCACTGGAGATCTGCGCACTGGGCGACGATTTCCGCCCGCTCGGCCGCCTGATCGACGAACGCGCGATCGTCAATGCGGTGGTCACGCTGATGGCCACCGGTGGGTCGACCAACCACACCATCCACTGGATCGCGGTGGCGCGTGCGGCCGGTATCGTGTTGACCTGGGACGACATGGACGAGCTGTCGCAGCTGATTCCGCTGCTGGCGCGGGTGTATCCGAACGGCGAGGCCGACGTGAACCGTTTCGCCGCCGCCGGCGGGACCGCGTTCGTGTTCCGCGAGCTGATGGAGGCCGGGCTGATGCATGCCGACCTGCAGACGGTCGCCGAGGGCGGCATGGCCCAGTACGGCCAGGAGCCGGCGCTGCGCGATGGCACGCTGGTCTACCTCGACGGCGTGCGCGACAGCGCCGACCCGGACGTGGTGCGGCCGGTGGCCGATCCGTTCGAGGCCCAGGGTGGACTGCGCCTGCTGCGCGGCAACCTGGGCCGTTCGTTGATCAAGCTGTCGGCGGTGAAGCCGCAGTTCCGCACGATCGAAGCGCCGGCGGTGGTGGTGGATGCGCCGCAGGTGTTGAACAAGCTGCACGCGGCAGGCGTGTTGCCGCACGATTTCGTGGCGGTGGTGCGTTTCCAGGGGCCGCGGGCGAACGGGATGCCGGAGCTGCATTCGCTGGCACCGTTGCTGGGGCTGCTGCAGAACCAGGGGCGGCGCGTGGCACTGGTGACCGACGGTCGTCTGTCCGGTGCGTCGGGCAAGTTCCCGGCGGCAATCCACATGACGCCCGAGGCGTCGCGCGGCGGTCCGCTGGCGCGCGTACGCGAGGGCGACATGATCCGCCTGGATGGCGAGGCGGGCACGCTGGAGCTGTTGGTGGATGCGGCCGAATTCGCGGCGCGCTCGCCGGCACCGAACACGGCACCGGCGGCGCACGACATGGGGCGCAATCTGTTCGCGCTGAACCGTCGTGTGGTGGGTCCGGCCGACCAGGGCGCGATTTCGATTTCATGCGGGCCGGCGACGGCCGACGGCGATATCTGGAATTACGACGCCGAGTACGAGTTGGGGCATGACGCGGCCGCGGCAGCGGCGCCGCATGAGGGTAAGGACGCCTGAGGCATACAGCAGAAGCGGCGGTTGGTTTTGCGGGGGGAGTCAGCGGATGGCCCCCACCAGGACACGCCGTGAACCCATCCATGGGGCTCGTAAGCGGCATCCATGCCGCTTGCGGTCCTGGTGGGGGCCATCCGCTGACTCCAGACACATTCCGGCGCATCGTTTGCGCTGCAGACACTGAAAAGAGAGAAAAGATGAGCATCGAGCAACATCAGAAGCGTGCCGCCGAACTGCTGCATGCTGCCGGCATCCTGCCGGTGGTGACCGTGCATACGCTCGACCAGGCCCGTGCGGTCAGTGCGGCGTTGCTGGAAGGTGGGTTGCCGGCGATCGAGTTGACCCTGCGTACGCCGGTGGCGATGGAGGCGCTGGCGATGCTCAAACGCGAGCTGCCCGATGTGGTGGTGGGTGCCGGTACGGTGCTGACCGTGGCGCAGATGCAGCAGTCGATCGATGCCGGCGCGGATTTCCTGGTGACGCCGGGGACGCCGGCGCACATGGCCGATGCGTTGGCCCAGGCGGCGCTGCCGGTGGTGCCGGGCGCGGCGTCGCCGACGGAGATGCTGGCGCTGTATGCGCGCGGTTTCCGGGTGTGCAAGCTGTTCCCCGCGTCGGCGGTGGGCGGGCTGGCGATGATCAAGGGCCTGGCCGGTCCGATTCCGGACCTGAAGCTGTGCCCGACCGGTGGCATCACCGAGGACACGGCCGCCGAATACCTGGAGCAGAAGAACGTGGTCTGCATCGGCGGCTCCTGGATGGTGCCGGGCAGCTGGATCGACAATGGGCAGTGGGACAAGGTGCGCGACAGCGCCGCGCAGGCGGCGAAGATCGTGGCGCGGGTGCGCGCGCACTGAGGCACGCGCCGGGCGGCAGGCGGGTCGAGCGCTGGGTCGCGATGCCCTTGTCGGCAACTGTCCCCGGCGTCGGCCTGCGGCCGCCCACTCCTCCTTTACGTCGCCCGCAAGGGCAGCGCGGCCCACGTGGCTGGACCGTCGTCAGCCCGCGGAAAAGCTGGTTTCCTGCTACTTCCGCAAGCCTAGCTCCGTGCGGCCGGCAGGTCCCTGGCAAAGTAAAGGAGGAGGCCGTCGCCGCAGGCGTCGGCCGGGGGACATTTGCACAGGGGCCGGCCGCTAAGGGGCCCTCACGCGCGCTAGCCCTGAGTGGAGACACGCTTCCAACCCGCAGTGCGGGTTACATCGGCCGTGCCGGATCCACCAGGCCGTACTGGCTGGCCATGCGCGCCAGCGCGATGTTGTCGTGGATACCCATCTTCTCGAACAGGCGCGCCTTGTGCGTGTTGACGGTCTTGGCACTCAGGCTCAGGCGCTTGGCGATATCTTCCTGGCGCAGGCCCTGGGTAAGCAGCAATGCCACCTCCAGCTCGCGCGGCGACAGGGCATCAAACGGCGACTGGGTGCCTTCCACGTTCGACAAGGCCAGGTTCTGGGCGATGCTGCTGCTCAGGTAACGCCGTCCCAATGCCGCATCGCGTACCGCGCGCAGCAGTTCCTGCGCGTCGCAGCCCTTGCCGATGTACCCGGAGGCGCCGGCCTCAAGCAGGCGCTTGGGCATCGGGCCGTCTTCAAGCACCGACACGATCACCACGCGGGTGCCGTGGTCGCCACGCACCACCCGCTCGGTGACTTCCATACCGCTCACGCCCGGCAGGTGCAGATCGCACAGCACCACGTCCGGCCGCAGCTGACGGATGTCAGGCAGCGCATCTTCGCCGGAGTCCGCTTCACCGACTACCTCGATATCGGTCTCGTTGGACAGGATCATCTTCATGCCGGTACGCACCAGCGCATGATCGTCCACCAGATACACTCGAATCGTCATCCACGTACCTCATCAAACGCTGCGAACGGGGGCAAGCCTAGCGGCGGCACGTTGCGATAACAAGGAAGAAAACCTCCCGTCAACGCGATCTGATGCCCGCATCACACCTGAGCCGTCTTGCCCTTCCCCTTAGCCTTTCACCCCAGGCCATATCGGTTTACTACGCCTATCAGTGTACGCCTGCGCGATGCCGTGATCGGCACGCTGGCGTCATGCCCCTGCCCCGTGCCGACGCCGCCAGGGGTGCCGGCCCCGGAACATGACCAGAAAACACCCTACCACCCACGCCAGGGCGGCACACCATCCGGCCAGGATATCGGAGGGGTAATGCACCCCCAGGTACACCCGCGATACGCTCACCAGCACGCTGAACGAAGGCGCCAGGACCAGCACCGGCCAGCGCCAGCGGGTGTTCCAGGCCAGCAGCACCAGCGTGACGGCCAGGGTCATCGACCCCATCGCGTGGCCGCTGGGAAAACTGAACGTACTTTCCGGCGCAATCGACTCCCACAAGCTGGGGCGGTCGCGCTGGAAGAACTGCTTGCTGCCCATGTTCAACAGGGCCGAGCCGACGAAGCTGATGGCCACGAAGCTGGCTTCACGCCAGCGCCTGCCCCACAGCAGCGCGGCAACGATCACCACATCGGCCGGGATCAGGAACCACTCATAGCCCAGCTTGGACAACAGCACGAAGAACTGGTCCAGGCCCGGCGAATGCAGGCCATGCATCTTCCACAGCAGCGGGGCGTCGAAGTAGAACGATTCCAGTTCGTGGACCTCGTCGGCGAGCGCCACGAAGCCGGCCAGCGGCAGCAGCAGTCCGGCAAACAGCAGCACGAACCGCCACGCGTTGTGTCCCATCCACTGGCGGAACCCGGCAGCCGGCTCCGGCGCGGCCAGCGCGCCGGGCTTATCCGACGCTGCGGACATATTTTCGCTCGACGTAATCGTCGATCAGCGCCACGAAATCCTGGGCGATGTTGTCCCCGCGCAGCGTCACCGTCTTTTCGCCATCGACGAACACCGGCGCCGCCGGCGTTTCGCCGGTACCCGGCAGCGAGATGCCGATGTTGGCGTGGCGCGATTCGCCCGGCCCGTTGACGATGCAGCCCATCACCGCCAGGGTCATGTTCTCCGCACCCGGGTGGCTCACCTTCCACACCGGCATCTTCTCGCGCACATGGTTCTGCACCACCTTGGCCAGTTCCTGGAAGAACTCGGAGGTGGTGCGCCCGCAGCCCGGGCAGGCCGTCACCAGAGGGGTGAAGGCGCGCTGCCCGGTGGTCTGCAGCAGCTCCTGGGCCACGATCACCTCGGCGGTGCGCGACTGGCCCGGCTCGGGGGTCAAGGAAATGCGGATGGTGTCGCCGATGCCTTCCTGCAGCAGCACCGCCAGCGCCGCCGACGAGGCCACGATGCCCTTGCTGCCGATACCGGCTTCGGTGAGGCCAAGATGCAGCGCGAAGTCCGAGCGCTGCGCCAGGTCGCGGTACACCGCGATCAGCTCCTGCACGCCGCTGACCTTGGCCGACAACACGATGCGGTCGCGCGGCAGGCCCAGCTCGACCGCGGTATGGGCCGAATCCAGCGCCGAACGGATCAACGCTTCGCGCAGCACCCGGCCGGCATCCCACGGCTTGGCGCGCTGGCTGTTCTCGTCCATCAGGCGCGCAGCGAGCGACTGGTCCAGCGAGCCCCAGTTGGCGCCGATGCGCACCGGCTTGCCGTAGCGGATCGCAAACTCGATCAGCTGCGCGAACTGGGTGTCCTTCTTCTTGCCGAAGCCGACGTTGCCCGGATTGATCCGGTACTTGGCCAGGGCCTCGGCGCAGGCCGGTTCCTGGGTCAGCAACTGGTGGCCGTTGTAGTGGAAGTCGCCGATCAGGGGCACCTCGATGCCCATCATCTGCAGCCGTTCCACAATGCGCGGGATGGCCGCGGCCGACTCGGGGTTGTTGACGGTCAGGCGCACCATCTCCGACCCGGCCCGCCACAGCTCGGCCACCTGCTTGACGCTGGCGGCGATGTCGGCGGTGTCGGTGTTGGTCATCGACTGCACCACCACGGGGCTGCCTCCCCCCACGACCACGCCGCCGATACGGACGGACTGGGTCTGGCGGCGGGCCCACACGGTAGTGTCGGACGGTTGGGTCGGTTGGGTCACGGCGTCATGCATCCGCCCATTTTAGCGCTGCCCGATGACGAAAACGCCATCCCCATTCAGCCGCTGGCCGGGCAGGCGCGCCGATGCGGCCGATTGTCGCAGGCGGGCCAGCCCGCGAGCGCATAGGATGTGCGCAATGACCGGCACCGACGCCCCCTTCCTCCGCACCCTGTGCAGCCTGCGCTGGCTGGCCGTGGCCGGCCAGGCCGCCACCATTCTGGTGGCTACCTCGGTGCTGGGGCTGGAACTGCCGCAACTGCCGTTGTGGGCCGGCGTGGCCGCGCTGACCCTGTTCAACCTGTATGCGCAGCTGCGGGTACATGACGCCGACACCGCGCCGCTGACCGCTTTCGGCCATATCCTGGTCGATGTGATCGTGCTGACCTGGATGGTGGGCTGGAGCGGCGGCATCGGCAATCCATTCGGTTCACTGTTCCTGATCCTGATCGCGCTGGCCGCCCTGGCCCTGCCGCTGCGCTGGACCCTGGCCGTGGCCGCGGCCTGCCTGATCGGGTATGCGGTCAGCGGCATCTTCGGCCTGCCACTGCCGGCCGGCTATTTCACCGCAATGCAGATGCACCAGTGGGGCGTGGTCTGCAACTTCCTGTTGTCGGCCACGGTGGTGCTGGTGTTCGCCACCCGCCTGGCCATCGCCCTGCGCCATCGCGAACACGAATTGGCGCTGCTGCGCGAACGCTTCGTGCGCAACGAAGGCATCGTCGCACTGGCCACCCACGCCGCCTCGGTCGCCCATGAACTCAACACGCCACTGGCCACCATGACCCTGCTGGCCGACGACATCGCCGACCAGACCAACAGCAGCGAAGTGCGCGATGACGTGGATACCCTGCGCGAGCTGCTGGTGCAGTGCCGCGAGCGCGTCTTGGCGCTGGCCCGCCCGGCGGCCGGCGACGCGCCCGGCCGCGAGGTGGTGACCCTGCCGCAGGTGCTGGAGCAGTGGCGGCTGGTGCGCCCCACCATCGCCCTCAACCGCAACGACGACGCCCCGCTGAAGCTGCCGCTGGACCCCGGCATCGGCCACCTGCTGATGGTGCTGCTCAACAACGCCGCCGACGCCGGCGAAAAAGCCGAGCGCCCACAGGTGGACCTGACCCTGCGCATCGAAGGCGACCACCTGATCGGCGAAGTGCGCGACTACGGCCACGGCTTCGATGCGCGCCAGGCGGTGCTGCCCGGCACCCTGTTCAACAGCGGCAAGGCGCAGGGCATGGGCGTCGGCCTTGCGCTGTCGCACGCCACCATCGAACGCCTGGACGGCGAACTGTGGATGCGCCCAGCCAATGGCGCCGGCACCCGCGTCGGCTTCCGCCTGCCCTTGACGTCTCCGGAGACTTCCGCATGAACATCCCCGCCCTGCCCGCGGCCAGCCACGGCCTGCTGGTCGACGACGACGAACTGTACCTGCGCACCCTGCAGCGCAGCCTGGGACGCAAAGGCCTGGAAACGGTGACCGCCAGCGATATCGCCTCGGCGCTGCTGCTGGCCCGGCAGAATCCCCCGGCGTATGCGCTGATCGACCTGAAACTGGGGTCCGAATCGGGCCTGTCGCTGATCCAGCCGCTGCGTGCGCTGCGCGAAGACATGCGCATCCTGCTGGTCACCGGTTACGCCAGCATCGCCACGGCGGTGGAGGCGATCAAGCTGGGCGCAGACGACTACCTGCCCAAGCCGGCCACCGTGCCGATGATCCTGCGTGCGCTGGGCGAGGAAGACGACGGCCCGGCTGACGACGGCGAGCTGGAACCACCCGATGCGATGACGCCGATCAGCCGGCTGCAATGGGAACACATCCAGCAGGCCATGCACGAGACCGGCGGCAACGTGTCGGCGGCGGCGCGGCTGTTGGGCATGCACCGGCGCTCGCTGCAGCGCAAGCTGGCCAAGCGGCCAAGTCCGGAGCGCGACCCCAGCCGGTAACTGCGGGCGTGGGCTGGCCGCGCAAACACCGGGCGCACGCATCGGTAGAGCCGACCGTTGGTCGGCTGCGCAAACACGGGCGCATCAACCGGTAGAGCCGACCGTTGGTCGGCTGCTCTTCACCACAACGATCAACACCGCGCGCTGCGCGCGATAGCCGACCAACGGTCGGCTCTACGCGGTGGTCAAGCTGTCAGGCGGCCCAGCAGCTCCAGCGTCACCGGATCGGTGATCGCATGCGCCTGGCCCTGCAGCGCCGGCAGCAGCTGGCTGGCCAGTTGCTTGCCCAGCTCCACGCCGAACTGGTCGAAGGCGTTGATGTTCCAGATCAGCGACTGCACATACACCGCGTGTTCGTACATCGCAATCAACGCGCCCAACGACTGCGGGGTGAGTGCGTCGAGCAGGATCAGGGTACTCGGGCGACCGCCCGGGTACTCGCGGTGCGGATCGTCGCTGCCCTGGCCATTGGCCAACGCTTCGGTCTGTGCCAGCAGGTTGGCCATCAGCGCCTGGTGGTTGACCACGTAGGGGTCATCGTTGTGCACGCAGCCGATGAAATCGGCCGGGATCACGCTGGTGCCCTGGTGCAGTGCCTGGAAGAAGCTGTGCTGCACATCGGTGCCCGCCCCCCCCCACCACACCGGCACGGTGTCGCTGGCGACCGGACTGCCGTCAAGTTGTACGCGCTTGCCCAGGCTTTCCATCACCAACTGCTGCAGGTAGGCCGGCAGCAGCGCCAGGCGCTGGTCGTAGGTCATCACCGCGTGGGTGGCATGGCCGAGCAGATTGCGGTTCCAGATGTCGGTCAGCGCATGCAGCACCGGCAGGTTCTGGTCCAGCGGCGCGGTCAGTGCGTGTTCGTCCATCTGCGCGGCACCGGCCAGCAGCTGCTCGAAACGCGCGAAGCCAATCGCCAGTGCGATCGGGAAACCCACCGCCGACCACAGCGAATAACGCCCGCCCACCCAGTCCCACATCGGCAGTACGCGGCCGGCGGCAATGTTGAACGCCTTGGCCGCGCGCTCGGGGTTGGCGCTGACCGCATACAGGCGCTCGCTGCCGCCCAGCCAGTCGTGCAGGATCTGCCCGTTGAGCAGGGTTTCCTGGGTGCCGAAGGTCTTGGAAATCAGGATGCCGGCGGTGGTGGCCGGGTTCAGCGTGGCCAGCGTGCGCTGCATGGCGGCGCCGTCCACGTTGGACACGAAATGCACGCGGAAACGCGCATCGGTGACCGGACGCAGCGCATCGGCCACCAGCCGCGGACCGAGGTCCGAGCCGCCGATGCCAACGCTCACGATGTCGGTCACGGCGGTGTTTTCCAGCGCGGCGATCAGCTCGCCCATCTGCGCACGCACCTGCGCGGCGGTGGCAAACGCGGCGCCGGCCACCGGCGCCGCGCTGAGGTCGCCGCGCAACGCAGTGTGCAGCGCGGCGCGGCCTTCGGTCACATTGACCGTTTCCCCACGGAACAGGCGCTGGAAGCCGCCGGCGACATCGCGCGCGCTGGCCAGCTGCAGCAGCGCGTCCAACGCCGCGCGGTCGTACTTCTGCCGCGCGAAATTGACGTACAACGGACCGACCCGCAGCCCCAAGGTTCGCGCCCGCTCAGGATCGGCGGCAAGCAGCGAGGGGATGCTTGCGCCACGCAGGCGCTGGGCATGGGAGTGAAGCGGGTCGAATCCGTTGGTCTGTGTCATGCGGCCTGGGTCGGGATGCTGTCGTTGGTGTGGGAGATCTGGTTGTTGCCGTCCACATATACCAACTTCGGCTTGAAGCTGTCAGCTTCTTCTTCGCTCATGCTGGCGAAGGCGGCGATGATGATGATGTCGCCCACCTGCACATGGCGCGCGGCGCCACCGTTGAGCGAGACCACGCCGCTGCCGGCCTCGGCACGGATGGCATAGGTGGAGAAACGCGCACCGTTGGTGACGTCCCAGATGTGCACCTGTTCGAACTCCCGGATGCCGGTGGCCTGCAGCAGGTTGTCATCGATGGCGATGGAACCTTCGTAGTTCAGCTCGGAATGGGTGACGGTGGCGCGGTGGATCTTGGTCTTGAGCAGGGACAGGTGCATGGCGACGGGAGAACGGTAAAGGAAAGGGAAATTCTAGCACCCGGGGGCCGGGCGGCAGGGGCAGTGCCCCCCGCCGCGGGCGGGGGCTGCCGACGGTTCAGCATCGTAACGACCGCCGGACCCTCCGTGGCGCCACTCCATCCGTGGCGGGCGCCAGGCCGGGATCGCGCGAACGGCCGCCCCGCATGGCGTGGTGCTACGGGCGCCGGCCTCAGAACTCCAGGTTGTCGATCAACCGGGTGTTGCCGATGCGGGCGGCGATCAGGGCCACGCGGGTGCCGTCGTTGGCGTCGGCCGGCTCGGACAGGTCCGGCAGGCGCACCACCGCATAGTCCACCTGGAAACCGGCAGCCTGCAGCGCGGCAGTGGCCTCGGCCTCGATCAGGCTGCGGGTCTTGCCGGCGATGAAGCCTTCGCGCATGCCCAGCAGCACCTGGTGGATGGTGGTGGACACCGGGCGCTGGTCGGCGTTGAGGTACTGGTTGCGCGAGCTCATCGCAAGGCCGTCGGTTTCGCGCACGATGTCCCCGCCCACGATCTGGATCGGGAAGGCCAGGTCTTCCACCATCTGGCGGATCACGGCCAACTGCTGGTAGTCCTTCTTGCCGAAGGCGGCCACGTCCGGCTGCACCTGGTTGAACAGGCGCGAGACGACCGTGCACACGCCATCGAAATGGCCCGGGCGGTGGGCGCCTTCCAGCAGGCCGCTGATGCCCGGCACGTTGACGCTGGCCGCCAGCGCGATGCCGAACGGATACATCGATTCCACCGTGGGCAACCACAGCACGTCACAGCCGGCCTGCTCCAGCCCGGAGGTATCCGCTTCGGGGGTCCGCGGGTAGCGGGTGAAGTCTTCGTTGGGCCCGAACTGGGTCGGATTGACGAAGACGCTGGAAACCACGCGATCGGCGTATTGCCGGGCCAGCGTGACCAGCGAATAGTGGCCCGCGTGCAGGTTGCCCATGGTGGGGACCAGCGCAACGCGCAGGCCCTCGCGCTTCCAGCCGTTGACGATTTCGCGCAGGCGGGACAGTTCGGTGACGGTATCGATCATGAGGCGTAGGCGTGTTCTGCGTCGGGGAAGGAGCCGTCGCGCACGGCGTCGGCGTAGGCACGGACAGCACCGGCGACCGAGCCGCCGTCGGCAAGGAAATCCTTGACGAACTTGGGTCGGCGATGGCCGCTGTCCAGGCCGAGGAAGTCATGCAGCACCAGCACCTGGCCATCGCAACCCGGGCCGGCGCCGATGCCGATGGTAGGCACGGCCACATCGGCGGTCACCTGGGTGGCCACCGGGGTGGGAACGCATTCGAGCACCACCAGCGTGGCGCCTGCGGCAACGGCGGCCTTGGCATCCTCGCGCAGCTGCTGGGCGGCATCGCCACGGCCCTGCACGCGGTAACCGCCCAGGCGCAGCACCGACTGCGGGGTCAGGCCCAGGTGCGAACAGACCGGGATCTCGCGCTCGACCAGGTAGCGGATGATGTCCAGCTTGAAGCCGGCACCTTCGATCTTGACCATCTCCGCACCGGCCTGCAGCAGGCGCAGCGAGGCATCCAGCGCGCGCTCGGGGGTGGCGTCGGCGCCGAACGGCAGGTCGGCCACCAGCAGGGCACGCTGCAGCACGCGGGCCACCGCGCGGGTGTGGTAGACCATGTCATCGGTGGTCACCGGCAGGGTCGACTCGTGGCCCTGCACCACCATGCCCAGCGAGTCGCCGATCAGGATCAGGTCCACGCCGTTGGCGTCGAACGCCCGCGCGAAACCGGCGTCGTAGGCGGTCAACATCACCAGCTTCTGCCCATTGCGCTTGGCCTCGGCCAACGCCGGGACGGTCCAGGGCTTGCTGTCTGCGTGGGTACTCATGAGCTGATAACCGGTGGCGATAAGCCCCGCATTATCCCCCTATTGGCGCGATCCCGCAGGCCTGGACCCGCATCACTGCATCCCGCACACGGCCGTGGCCCGGAATCATCGCGTCGGCGGCGATGTCGGCCAGCGGCAGCAGGGCGAAGGCGCGCTCGTGCAGGTAGGGGTGCGGCACCTTCAGCTGCGGCAGGTCGATGGTGTCTTCGCCGAACAGCAGCAGATCCAGGTCCAGCACGCGTGGTCCCCAGTGCACGCCCGGATCGCGGATGCGGCCGAAGTCGCGCTCGATGGCCAGCAATGCGTCCAGCAGCGCCGGCGCGCTCAGGGTGGTATCCACCAGCGCGGCGGCGTTGACGAACGCCGGCTGGTCTTCATTACCCCAGGCCGGCGTGCTGTACAGCGGCGAATGCGCCCGCAGCGTGGTGTGCGGCAGCATGGCCAGCGCCTGGAACGCATCGCGCAGGGTCTGCGCGGCGTCGCCCAGGTTGGCGCCCAATCCAATGCAGGCAGCGGTCACGTCTTACTCGCCCGTGGCAGCCCCGCCGGGACGACGGCGGCGGCGGCGCCGCTTGCGCGGCGCGCCGTCTTCGTCACCCTCGCCATCGGCATGTGCCGCATCCAGCGCAGAATCCAGTTCCGGGCCGGATTGCAGCTGGGCTTCGCGCCAGAACTCGACATCGGCGCTGTGCTCGCTGGAGGCCACCTGGCGCAGCACCAGGAAGTCGTAGGCGGCGCGGAAACGCGGATGGGTCAGGGTGCGGATCACCCGCTTGCGCTGGCGCGAGCTGAAACGCCCCTGCAGCAGCCAGATCTCCTGCATCGGCAGCGAGAAACGGCGCGGCAGCGCGATGGTGGTCAACTGGTGCAGGGTCACCCGGTCGGCCGCCCGGCGCTGGGCTTCTTCCAGCGCCACACCCTGCTTCTGCAGGCTGGCCAGCGCGCGGCAGAACGCCGGCCACAGCAGCAGCGCAAACAGGAACGAGGGCGACACCGGCTCGTCGTTGGCCACGCGCAGGTCGGTGTTGTGCAGACCCTCGATGACCATCCGGCGCAGCGCACCGCTGCGGTTGCTGCGCAAGGCGGCAGCGCTTTCGGGGAACATCACATCGAGCAGGCCGTATCGCTCAAGGCCCTCGAAGCTGGCCACGCCGTGCCCGGACAGGAACAGCTTGAGCACTTCCTCGAACAGGCGCGCCGGGGCGGCTTCGGCCAGCAGCCCGGCCAGGCGCGGCAGCGGTTCAGCGCTGGCCTGGTCGATCTGGAAGCCCAGCTTGGCGGCCAGGCGCACCGCGCGCAGCATCCGTACCGGGTCTTCCTGGTAGCGCTTTTCCGGGTCGCCGATGAGTTTCATCAGGCGCGCCTGCACGTCCTCGAAGCCGCCGGTGTAGTCGCGCACCGAAAAATCCTCGATGGCGTAGTACAGCGCGTTGCAGGTGAAGTCGCGGCGGATCGCGTCGTCTTCGATGCTGCCGTAGACGTTGTCGCGGACCAGCATGCCGTTTTCCATCTCGCGGTCGCCGCTGCCGTCATCGATGTTGGCGCGGAAGGTGGCCACTTCGATGATCTCGCGACCGAACACGACGTGGGCCAGGCGGAAGCGGCGGCCGATCAGGCGGCAGTTGCGGAACAGCGCCTTGACCTGTTCCGGCGTGGCATCGGTGGCCACGTCGAAGTCCTTGGGGTTGCCTCCGACCAGCAGGTCGCGCACGGCACCCCCGACGAGGTAGCCAGCGAACCCCGAATCACGCAGCCGGTACAACACGCGCAACGCGTTGGGGCTGATGTCCTTGCGGGAGATGGTGTGCTGGTCGCGCGGAATCACGCGCAGGCTGAACGGTGATGTAGCAGAAGAATTGATGTTGGCGCTTCCGGTTGAGTTTTCGGGATTGCCCAATGGCATCTAGGTCCATATACTAGCGCGCTGCGCAGTTCGCGACAAAGCCTGCTCCCTTCGTCTAATGGTTAGGACGTGGCCCTCTCAAGGCTAAAACAGGGGTTCGAGTCCCCTAGGGAGCACCAGTCGCGGTGCAGAAGACCAAAAACCCCGCCCCGGCGGGGTTTTTGCGTTGCAGGGCCGGGCCAGGTTCAGCCCTCCATCTGCTCCAGTTCACGGCCCTTGGTTTCGTGCACGTAGCGCAGCACGAAGAAGATCGAGACCACCGCCGCCACGGTGTAGATGCCGTAGGCCCCGGCCAGGCCGATTCCGGTGAGCAGCACCGGAAAGCTGACGGTAATGGCGAAGTTGGCGCTCCACTGCGCCGCGCCGGCCACCGCCAGGCCCGACCCGCGGATCTGGTTGGGGAACATCTCGCCCAGCATCACCCACATCACCGGGCCCCAGGACATGTTGAAGAACACCACGTAGACGTTGGCCGCCACCAGCGCCAGCCGGCCCATGCCGTCGGTCAGCTGCAACCGCCCGCCGTCCAGGGTGCCACTGGCAAACGCCACGGTGACCAGCGCCAGCGACACCGCCATGCCCAGCGAGCCGATCCACAGCAGCGGCCGGCGCCCGATCCGGTCGATCAGCACGATGGTCAGCAGGCACGCGCCGATGCTGAGCGCGCCGGACAGCACGTTGATCAACAACGCGTCGTTCTCCGAGAAGCCCACGGCCTGCCACAGCACCGCGCCGTAATAGAACACCACATTGATACCCACCAGCTGCTGGAACACCGCCAGGCCGATGCCGATCCAGACGATCCGGCGCAGCCGCCCGCTGGCCTTGTCGACCAGGTCCGACAGCTGCGGGCGATGCGCGTCGCCGGCCAGCGAGCCCTCGATCTCGGTGATCTTGGCGCGTGCTTCCTCGGCCCCGTACAAGCGGGTCAGCACGACCAGCGCCTGCGCGTGCCGGCCCTTGACCACCAGGTAGCGCGGGCTTTCGGGAATGCGCAGCAGCAACAGCAGGAACAGCGCCGAGGGAAGCGCCTGCATCCAGAACATCCAGCGCCACGCCTCCTGCCCCAGCCACAAAGGCTCGGTGGAGGTGCCGGCCGCGCGCGCCAGCAGGTAGTTGCTCAGGAACGCGCAGAACAGCCCACTGATGATCGCCATCTGCTGCACCGTGGCCAGCCGCCCGCGATAGCGCGCCGAGGCGACCTCGGCGATATAGGCCGGCGACATCACGCTGGCCGCGCCGACGGCGAACCCGCCCACCACGCGCGCCAGCACGAACACCGCCGAGCTGTGCGCCGCGCCGGCCCCCAGCGCGGACAGCAGGAACATCGCCGCGGCGATGATCAGCACCCCGCGCCGGCCCAGCCGGTCACCCAGCCGCCCGGCGAAGAACGCGCCAAACGCGCAGCCCAGCAGCATCGAGGCCACTTCGAACCCGATTCCGGCCTGGCTGGACTGGAAGGTCTGCTTGAGCCCATCGACGGTGCCGTTGATCACTCCACTGTCGAAGCCGAACAGGAAGCCACCGATGGTGGCCACGCAGCTGATCAGTACGATGAAGGCCGTGTTCTCACCGCGGGCAGCGGATCGGGGAAGCGCTGTGGACATGGACCTACCTTGCCGGAGAAGAGGGACGACCGCCCAATCGCGCAGCCGCGGGAACAGCCGCAGCGTCGCACAGGTGCAGGCACCAGCACCATGCCAGCCGGCCGTCCCCGGCCCTCACCCCGGCTGCGATGGCAGAATGCCACGCCTCCCTGACCGCGCGGCCCCGATGCCCCCTTCCGCCACCGCCTCCCCCCTCCTGCTGGTCGACAGCCGCTGCACCCACGGCGAAGGGGCGCTGTGGTCTTCGCGCCGCCAATGCCTGTTCTGGGTGGATATCAGCCAGCGGCGGCTGTGGCAGTACGTTCCGGCCACGGGCGTGCAGCGGCACTGGACCCTGCCCGACCGGCCCGGCTGCCTGGCCGAAGGCGAAGACGGCCAACTGCTGCTCGCCCTGGCCGGGTCGCTGCAGCGGGCCAACATCGACGCGCCCGACGGCCTGCTGCAGTTGCAGTGGCTGGCCCACGTGCAGCCCGAGCTGCCCGGTACGCGCAGCAACGATGGCCGTACCGACCGCGCCGGCAACCTGGTGTTTGGCACCCTGAACGAAGATCCCGCGCGCGAACCGCTGGGCCGCTTCTACCAGTACAGCGCGCGCCACGGCCTGCGCGACCTGGGCCTGCCAGGCGTGGTGATTCCCAACGCGATCTGCTTCAGCGCCGACGGCGGCACCCTGTACTACTGCGACTCGGTGCGTCCGGAACTATGGTGCTGCGATTACGACGCCGACGCCGCACGCTGCAGCCGCCCGCGACGCTTTGCGCGGCTGGAAGACCCCGCCTGGGAGCCCGATGGCGCGGTGATCGATGCCGAGGGCGGCCTGTGGAATGCGCAGTGGCGTGCAGCGCGGGTGGTGCGTTACGCCCCCGACGGGCGCATCGACCGGATCCTGCCGATGCCGGTGCGCAACCCCACCTGCGTGGCGCTGGGCGGCCCGGACCTGACCTGCCTGATGGTCACCAGCTCGCGTCTGGACCACAGCGCCGATGCCTTGGCCGCGGCCCCACATGCCGGCAGCGTGTTTGCCCTTGAGGTGGGCATTGCCGGCCTGCCCGAGGTGCCGTTCCGCTGGTGATCCGGTCCGGGACCGGCCCGGCGTGAGATCCAATGCCGCGCCAGCGGCCAACCTGTTCTAGAATTGTCCGGCTTACTGTCGGATTCAGATCCAGCCATGCCTTTTGTCGTCACCGAAAACTGCATCAAGTGCAAACACACCGATTGCGTGGAAGTGTGCCCCGTGGATTGCTTCCACGAAGGCCCCAACTTCCTGGTGATCGACCCGGACGAGTGCATCGATTGCACCCTGTGCGAACCCGAATGCCCGGTCAACGCGATCTTCCCCGAAGACGACGTGCCTGCCGGACAGGAAGTATTCGTCGCCCTCAACGCCGAGCTGGCCAAGGCCTGGCCGGTGCTGACCGTGCGCAAGGATCCGCCGGCCGATGCCGGTGAGTGGGATGGCAAGCCGGACAAGCTGCCGCTGCTGGAGCGCTGAACCGCCAGGGCGGCAGACACGAAAAAGGGCGCCGATGGCGCCCTTTTCGTTCCCGTAGAGCCGAGCCATGCTCGGCTGCCGGGCCGTGGCCGTCGGGCCACCTATCCCTTACGGGGCCAGCTTGGCCTTCAACTCACCCAGCAGCTTGGTCGGTGCCGCGCCGGTGGCCGGCAGGCCGCGCGGGTCCACGGCCGAGATGTAGGCGCCCGCTTCCACGCCCACCACGCGCACCAGGAAGTCGCTGCCTTCGTAGGCCACGTCGTAGGAACCCAGCAACTGGGCCTTGCTGGCAACCTTCACGCCTTCAACGGTCTCCAGGGCGGTGCCGATCTTGGCGAACACTTCGTCCTTGCTGCCCGGCACGGTGAAGCCAGCGGCATTGGCCGGAGCCTGGGCGGCGGCGGGCGCCGGCTTGGCCACCTGCGAGGCCAGCACCGGCACCTGCGCGGCGGGGCTGCCGCCCGGGGCGTTCAGGTCCGGCGGCACTTCCAGCGGACGCATTTCCGGGGCCAGTGCGTAGTCGCCCTTGGCGCCGCGCTTGAAGCAGCCGGTGGTACCCACGAGGGTGGCAGTGGCCAGGATCGCGAAGGACAGCACGCGGATGGCAGATACGGATTGACGCATGGGAATCTCCTGGGTGACCACGGGTGGTCAGTGGTTGGATAGTGCTTCCAGCGCACCGATGTCGGTGGCCAGGTGTTCGGCAGCGGCGTGATGGGCCGCAGACAGGGGCAGCAGCGGCAGGCGAAGCCCGTGACCGATACCGATCCGGCGCAGCAGGTCCTTCACCGGAATCGGATTGGACTCCACGCCACAGAATTCATGGAACGGCTCCAGCCGCGCATCCCACGCCTGGGCCGCGTCGCGCTCACCGGCCGCAGCCAGCTGGCACATCCGCCGGTAGGCGCCCGGCAAGGCATTGGAGCCAACCGAGACCAGGCCATCCACGCCTGACAGGATCGACCGTGCGGCGGTGCCGTCATCGCCACTGAGGATGGCAAAGCCGGCCGAGCGCAGCGCCAGCAGCGCCTGCACCCGGCCAACCTCGCCCACCGCTTCCTTGATGCCGACGATGTTCGGGTGTGCGGCCAGCTCGGCCACGGTTTCCGGCAGCATGTCGCAGCCGGTACGGCCGGGCACGTTGTACAGGATCACCGGCAGACCGCCCTGATCGGCCACCGCACGGTAGTGCGCGACCAGGCCCGCCTGGGTGGGGCGCACGTACGGCGGGGTCACCACCAGCGCATGGGTCGCGCCGCTGGCCGCCGCGCGGCGGGTCTGCTCAATGGTTTTGGCCGTGCCCGACAGGCCGGTGCCGGCCAGTACCGGCAGGCGCCCGGCCACGGTTTTCACCGCGCTGCGCAGCAGCTGGTCGTACTCGTCGTCGGACAGGGTGGCAGCTTCGCCGGTCGAACCGGCCACCACCACCCCGTGAACACCACCCTCCAGTTGCAGGTGCAGCAGGCGCTGCCAACCGTCGGGATCCAATGCGCCGTTGGCCTGGAAAGGCGTGGCCAGCGCGGTGATGAGACCGGAAAGGGACAAGGAAACGATGCTCGGAAGTAAGGGGGCGCCCGGCCTGCGTAAACGCCGGCCGGATGTACGTTGCATGTTACTTGCGGGTCGAAACCACGGGCAAGTATGCTGGACTCCGGCGAACGTGCCGTCGTCGGCCGTTCAGACTCACCTTGTATCACCCGGAACCCTCTTGACCGACACTACGCCGCGGCCTGCGCCGACCGAAAACCATCTCCTGATCAACGCCTACACGACGCATCCGGAGTCCCCCCTGCTGCCCGTCACCCGGCGTATCTCCGACAGCGGTTGCAACCTGGTCGATGCGCGCCTGGCCACGGTTGGCCGCGATGTCTCGGTGACCGCCCTGGCCACCGGCTCGTGGGACGCGGTGGCCAAGCTGGAAGCCATGCTGACCCGGCTGGAGCGCGAAGAAGGCCTGAAGCTGGTGTGGTACCGCACCGGTGCCAAGCAGGCGCAGTCCAACCTGCTGCCCTACATCGTGGAAGTGATCGCCGCCGACAAGCCGGGCATCCTGTTCCAGCTGGCCGATTTCTTCGACCGCCAGGGCATCACCATCGAAAACCTGCAGAGCACCCGTTACCGCGCCATGCAGACCGGGGCGGAGATGTTCTCCGCGCAGGTCACCATCGGGGTGCCGGCCAACATGCACATCGCCGCGCTGCGCGACGATTTCCTCGAGTTCTGCGACCACTTGAACCTGGATGCCATCATGGATCCGATGAAGTTCTGATCTTTCGCGCGTTCGTCACGGGCGCGCGGCGTTTCATGCAGTTGTAGCATCGGACCTGTTCGATGCGGGTAGTGTCGAGCTTGCTCGACAAATGATTCACCCAGGATCCGGAAAGGAACCCATGAACGACGGCGACACCCTGGACCGCTCCACCCTCGCACTCCCGCTGGCCCTGTCCGGCGGCACCACCACCACCCTCGGCGATCTGGCCGGCCAGTGGCTGGTGCTGTATTTCTACCCCAAGGACAGCACCCCGGGCTGTACCACCGAGGGCATCGACTTCAACGCCCTGCTGCCCGACTTCACCCGCCTGGATGCGCGTGTGTTCGGCGTCTCCCGCGACTCGGTCAAATCCCACGACAACTTCTGCGCCAAGCAGGGTTTCGCCTTCCCGCTGATCAGCGATGGCGACGAAGCGCTGTGCACCGCCTTCGACGTGATCAAGCTGAAGAACATGTACGGCAAGCAGGTGCGCGGCATCGAGCGCAGCACCTTCCTGATATCGCCCGACAGTCGTATCGTGCAGGCGTGGCGCAAGGTCAAGGTGGCCGGCCACGCAGACACCGTCCTTGACGCCCTGAAGGCCGCGAAAACCCAGTGACCAACCCGGCACCCCCCAATGGCCATCACCCTGCCCCGCAGGTTGTGATGGCTTGTCCCTGTTCTGCCACCAGGAAATGACGATGACCCGAGGCAAGCGCATCTACGTTCTGGATACCAACGTGCTCATGCACGATCCGACCGCGCTGTTCAAGTTCGAGGAGCATGATGTCTACCTGCCGATGCAGGTGATCGAAGAGCTGGACAACGGCAAGAAGGGCACCACCGAGGCCAGCCGCAACGCGCGCCAGGTCAGCCGTTTCCTCAACGAGCTGGTGCAGGCCTCGGGCCTGGACAACCTGGCCGACGGCATTCCGCTGCAGCGCCCCAACGGGCTGCAGCTGCGCGGCAAGCAGAGCGTGGGCCTGCTGCGCTTCCAGACCAGCCACTTCGAGGCCGGCAAGAGTTTTGGCGCGGTGATTCCCGACAACGCCATCCTCGGCGCGATCCTGGCGCTGAAGGAACAGGTGGCCGATATCCCGGTGGTGTTCGTCTCCAAGGACATCAACCTGCGGATCAAGGCCGCCATCGCCGGGATCGTCTCCGAAGATTACGAAAACGACCGCGCGCTGGACGATTTCAGCCTGCTCTATACCGGCGCCACCGAGCTGCCGGAAGACTTCTGGAAGAAGCACACCGACAGCCTGCGCAGCTGGAGCGACAAGGGCCGCACCAGTTACGAGATCATCGCCAGCGAAGACGAGAGCTGGCACCCCAACCAGTACGCCTACCTGCCCGGCGACGACGAAGTCGAACTGCGCGTGGCCAAGACCGAGGGCGACAAAGTCACCCTGTCACTGGTCAACGACTTCCGCCACGGCAGCCACGCGGTGTGGGGCATCAGCGCGCGCAACCGCGAGCAGAATTTCGCGCTCAACGCACTGATGGACCCGGAGATCGATTTCGTCACCCTGCTCGGCACCGCCGGCACCGGCAAGACATTGCTGGCGCTGGCCGCCGGCCTGGCCCAGACCATGGACCAGCAGCGCTACCGCGAAATCATCATGACCCGCGCCACGGTCAGCGTGGGCGAGGACATCGGCTTCCTGCCCGGCACCGAAGAAGAGAAGATGACCCCGTGGATGGGCGCGCTCACCGACAACCTGGAAGTGCTTACCCACACCCAGGAAGGCGGCGCCTGGGGCCGCGCGGCGACCAATGACCTGATCGCCAGCCGGATCAAGATCCGCTCGCTGAACTTCATGCGCGGGCGCACCTTCCTGTCGCGCTACCTGATCCTGGACGAAGCACAGAACCTCACCCCCAAGCAGATGAAGACCCTGATCACCCGTGCCGGCCCCGGCACCAAGATCGTCTGCCTCGGCAACGTCGAACAGATCGACACCCCGTACCTGACCGAAACCACGTCCGGCCTGACCTACGCGGTGGACCGCTTCAAGAACTGGCCGCACAGCGCGCATGTCACGCTGCGCCGTGGCGAGCGTTCGCGCCTGGCCGACTACGCCTCGGAGGTGTTGTGAACCGTTCCCTGTCCCGTGCCGTCCTGCCGCTGGCGCTGGCCGCGCTGGCGGCCGCCTGCACGCCTGCCAACATCCGCCCGGGCGCCAGCGTGCCCACCACGGTCAGGACCGGCCAGTCCTGGGTGGTGACCCGGCCGGTCATCGCCGCCCAGGTACTCGATACCTGCTCACGTTCCAGCCCCGGCCGCGAGGCCGGGGCGGTCACCGGCTACTGGGCACCCAGCCGCCAGCAGGTGGAGCAGCTGGAAGCCCGGCTGCCATCGCTGGAGGCGCAGGTGCGCAACGCCGCCGATTTCGATCGCCAGTATGTCGGCATCGAAATGGGCGGCCGGCAGGTGATCTACCTCAATGCCTTCCCAGCCGGCGACCACGACGTCGATCCGGCACGAACGGCCATCCGGGCCTGCGACGGCGGCGCGCAGTTCTGGGGCGCGGTGTTCGACCCGGCCACGGGCAGCTTCTCCGACGTGCAGTTCAACGGCCCGCCCGCGAGCCGTTGAACACCGTTTGACCACCCCCTGACAGCACCGCGCACGCTGGATGAGCATCCGTCTTCCCACCTGGGTCTGGATCGGCGCGATCGCGTTGTCGTGCGTGGCCGGGATGGTGAACGTGGTCGGCTTCCTCGGCTTTGAGCACCAGGCCGTGAGCCACATGACCGGCACCACCAGCCAGCTCGGCATGGCCCTGGCCCAGGGCGACTGGCGCGTGGTCGTGCACCTGTGGGGCCTGCTGATCGCGTTCTGCCTGGGCGCGATGCTCAGTGGCATGATCGTGCAGGACAACGCGCTGCAACTGGGCCGCCGCTATGGGGTGGTGCTGACGCTGGAATCGCTGTTGCTGCTGCTGGCCATTCCGCTGTTCAAGCAGCAGCAGATCTGGGGCGCACTGGCGGCGGCCACGGCCTGCGGGCTGCAGAACGCGATGGCGACCACCTTCAGCGGCGCGGTGGTGCGCACCACCCACCTCAGCGGCATGTTCACCGACCTGGGCATCGGCCTGGGCCACCTGCTGCGCGGGCTGCCCTTGCCGATCCGACGATTGACCCTGAGCGGGCTGATCGTGAGCGGGTTCCTGGCCGGTGGTGTGCTGGGCGCAGTGCTGTTCCTGCGCTGGGGCTACGACGCGCTTCTCGCTCCCGCGCTGCTGACCGGCAGCACCGGCCTGGGCTACATGCTTTACCAGCAATGGCGGCGGCTGCGCCGGCACTGAGCAGCACGCCAGCAGCAAACACTGCACAATCGCCGGATGAGCCCATCCACCCCCGTTTCCGCCCTCACCATCGCCGGTTCCGACTCTGGCGGTGGTGCCGGCATCCAGGCCGACCTCAAGGCGTTTGCCGCCCACCGCGTGCATGGCGTGTCGGCCATCGCCGCGTTGACCGCGCAGAACACCCGGGGGGTCACCGCGGTACACGTGCCGCCGCTGGCGTTCCTGCAGGCGCAGATCGATGCGTGCTTCGCCGACTTCAACATCCATGCGGTGAAGCTGGGGATGCTGGCCAATGCCGAAGTGATCGCGCTGGTCGCCGATGCGCTGGAAAAGCATCGCCCCACCCACGTCGTACTGGACCCGGTGATGGTGGCCACCAGTGGTGCCAAACTGCTGGAAGACAGCGCCCTGCAGGCCATGCGCACGCGGCTGCTGCCGCTGGCCACGCTGCTGACACCCAACATTCCCGAAGCGGAGTTGTTGCTCGGCCGCCCCATCACCACCGCCGACGACGCCGAGGACGCCGCCGCGGCGCTGCTTGACCTGGGCGCCGGCGCGGTGCTGCTCAAGGGCGGCCACCTGCACGAAGGCGCACGCGTGGTCGATCGCTACTTCGATGGCGTCACCCGAGAAGAATTCATCCACGCCCGGTTGCCGGTGGACGCGCACGGCACCGGCTGCACGCTGGCCTCGGCGATCGCCGCGCAGCTGTGCCAGGGGTTGTCGCTGCCCAATGCCTGCGAGGCGGCCATCGATTACGTCGCGCGCGGCCTGCAAGGTGGCTACTACCCGGGGCGCAGCGAGGTCCTGGTGATCGACCATTTCGGCGCGGCGCGTCCGGCATGATCGACACCCAGGCGCTGCCGGTCGTCGCCGCTGACGGCCACCGCTTCGAACTGCTGGCACGGGTGCCGGCGCAGCCGCGCGCGCAGTTGCTGTGGCTGCCGGCGTTGGGCGTGGCGGCGCGTCACTACCTGCCGCTGGCCGATGCGCTGGCCGCGCACGGCGTGGCGGTGTACCTGCACGAATGGCGCGGCAATGGCAGCAGCAGCCAGCGCCCGTCGCGCGAACAGGACTGGGGTTACCGCGAAATCCTCATGCACGACCTGCCGGCCAGCGTGGCCGCCATCGATGGCGGCGCGCGTCTGGCGCGCATCATCGGCGGCCATAGCCTGGGCGGGCAGCTGGCCTGCTGCTTTGCCGGCCTGCACCCCGGTGGGTTCCAACGCCTGTGGCTGGTGGCCAGCGGCACGCCCTTCTGGCGCATGTTCCCGGCCCCGCGCGGCTGGGCGCTGCCGCTGATCTATCGCTTCCTGCCTTGGCTGGCGCAGCGCCAGGGCGTGCTGCACGGGCGCCGGCTGGGTTTCGGTGGCACCGAAGCGCGGGGGTTGATCGGCGACTGGGCCAAGGTTGGACTGAACAACCATTACGCCGGCGTCGGCATCACCCAGGACCTGGAGGCAGGCCTGCGCCAGGTGCAGAGCCGCGCCACCGCGGTGGTGATGGCACAGGACTGGCTGGCACCGCCCCGCTCGATGCAGGGCCTGCTGGACAAGCTGCCGCAGGTGGACGCACGCCTCGATGTGCTGGACGCGGCCACGCTGGGAACCCGCGCCGATCACTTTGCATGGATGAAATCTCCGGAGGCCGTGGCCGCCGTGCTTTTTCATTCATTTGAATGAAGTCCTTCACAAAAGCGTTGACGAATGCGGCCCACATCGGCATAATTCCGCTCCTGTTGACGCGCCCGTAGCTCAGTTGGATAGAGTACCTGGCTACGAACCAGGCGGTCGGGAGTTCGAATCTCTCCGGGCGCACCATTGCATCGATGAAAACGGCAGCCACGGGCTGCTGTTTTTTTTTGCGTTCTCCCCCTCTCCGTGAAGCAGGGACGAAGACGCGCCGTGGATGTTTCAAACGCCGCCACCGGCGGGTCGAGCGCTGGGTCGCAGAAGCCGGCTTTGCCACTTGCCACCGCAAGCCGAGCCCCGTCGCGGCCGGCAGGCCCCTGGCAAAGTAAAGGAGGAGGCCGTCGCCGCAGGCGTCGGCCGGGGGACATTTGCACAGGGGCCTGCTGGCCGCTACGGGGGCCCAACGCGCGCCACAAACCAAAACAAAGACACCGCACCCAGGCTCAGCCGCGCAACGCAGCCTGCACCCGCGCCATCGCCAACCGGTCCGCCTCGCGCGGCATCGCCGGCGCCGCGCACTGCGCGCCATCACGACCTTCCTGCGCCAGCCAGTCATCCACCACCCCACCCAGCAGGTCCAGCCGCAACGGCAGGGTGATGTGGTCTTCGCCGCGCATTTCGATGTAGTGCACCCGCGAACTGGCCATTGCCAGCCGCCGCCCCTGATCCACCCGCACGTGCTGGTCATCCTGCCCGTGCACCAGCAATACGCAGGCCTGCGTGTCGGCCAGTGCGCGCGCCACATCGACGCGATCCAGATCCAGGTCCAGGCGCTGGCTCGCGGCGGCAATCACCTGATTGATGTCCTGTCCGCCGTAGCGCCAACGTCCATAGGCGGCCATCACCTGCGCCTTCCACGCAGTGGGCTGCAGTGCCATCAGGTGCGGGATCATGCTGCGGATGGCATCACCGGCATTGGCGAAGGATTCCATCGCCACCACGCCGCTGACCCGATCACCCAGCTTGTCGGCGGCAAACACCGCCGTGGCCGCGCCGTAGGACACCCCGAACAGATACAGCGGGCCCACCACTTCGCCGCGCGCCTGCAACGCATCGATGACATCGATCACATCGTCCGACTCGAACGTGCCATAGCCCGACGGGCCCACACCGGAATGGCCGTGGTTGCGCAGGTCGATGGTGACTACGCGATACCCGGCCTGGGCCAACTGCAGCGACCACGGCAGCATCGCATCACCGTTCATCATCCAGCCGTGCAGCAGCACCACGGTGCCGCGTGGCGGCTGCGGCCGGAATGGCGTGGGCAGCGCCAGCGCCAGCCCGGTCTGCAGCGGCTCCCCGTTCTCGTGCTGCTGGGAAAGGTACTGGTAGCGCAGCCCGTACTGGCCCGGGTCGAAGGCGCGCCAGAAGATCGGCACGCCGGCCCGGCTGGTGACCCGGCCGTGCCGGTTGGGCACGCTGTCCACCGCGGCGGCGATACGCGCGGTGTCCAGCAACGTGGACACACCGCCGGGCGCGACCAGCCGGTCGCTGAGCGAGGTGGACGCAGCAGTGGAGGTCAGCGAGGAGCAGGCAGCCAGCCACAGGCCGGCCCCGGCCAGCAACAACAGCAGCAGGCGCTTCATGGGCAGAAAGGACGCAACACAATGAGCCGCGCAGGGTAACGGCCGCCTGCCGGCGCCTCTACCGCATGCGCATGACCGTTCCATGACAGGCCAGCCAGGATTCAGCTTGAGTGCACCCCTGGCGCATCCACGCATGGCGTGGCGCTACGTGCCCAGCCAGCGCTCCATCGTGGCCCACCAGCCGGCCATCACCTGCGGGCCCTGCATGCGCGCGCGCCACCAGCGCAGTGCCGCACCCTCCTCGCCCGGCCGCCAGGCCAGCCAGAAGGTTTCGTCCGGCTTTGGCTCTTCCACCGGCCTGACCACCAAGCGGCCCTGCCGCACCGCCTGCTGCACATACGGTGCCGGCAGGAACCCGAAGCCCAGCCCCGCACACTGCAGGCGGAACTTGCTGACCATGTCCGGCACGGTCACTGTCTCCTGCCCCATCAACAGCCCGACCGTGCGTGGCAGCAGCCGCCGCGCCGAATCGGCCACCGCGATCGCGCAGTGCGCGGCCAGTTGCTCGCGCCCCAACGGCCCCTGCACGGCGGCCAACGGGTGCGAGGGCGACACCGCGAACACGAATGCCACCACGCCCATCGGCTCCACCACGTAGCCGCCGCCGCTGGGCCCCTCCCCGGCGGCGCCGACCAGCAGGTCCGCACGCCGGTCCAGCAGCGCCTCCCAGGTGCCCGACAGCGACTCACCGAGCAGGCGCACGCGGGTCTGCTCGGCCACGCCATTGAAGGCGCGCACTTCCTCGGCCAGCAGCGCCGGCGGAAACATCGAATCCACCGCGATGGTCAGCTCGGCCTCCCAGCCCGACGCCACCCGGCGCACCCGCATCTCCAGCTCGCGCGCCGCGCGCAGCAGGTGGCGCCCCTCTTCCAGCAGCGCCTGCCCGGCCGCGGTCAGTACGGCGCGTGGCCCGACCCGGTCGAACAGCTGCACGCCCAGGTCCTGCTCCAGCTTGGACACCGTGTAGGAAATGGTCGACGGCACCTTGTGCAGGGCCTTGCCGGCCGCCGCGAACGAGCCGCGGCGGTCGATGGCATCCAGGATCTGCAGGGCGTCGAGGCTGAGCTTGAGCATTCGAATTTTTCGATGATGGCTTGCAAAACTATCCGTTTTTCAAACCCTGGGCGCAAGCGGATACTGGCGGCAATAGGAAAGGGGAGCGGAAAACGCCACCCAGACCATCATCGAAACCATCGAATACCAAGGAGACTCCCCCATGCTGCAGATCCGCAAGAGCAACACCCGTGGCAAGGCTGATCATGGCTGGCTGAACTCCATGCACACCTTCTCCTTCGCCAACTACTACGACCCGCGCTACACCAGCTTCGGCCCACTGCGGGTCATCAACGAAGACCGCGTGCAGGGCGGCCAGGGCTTTGGCACCCACAGCCACGCCAACATGGAGATCATCTCTTACGTGCTCGGCGGCGCGTTGGAGCACAAGGACTCGATGGGCACCGGTTCGGTGCTGCGTTACGGCGATGTCCAGCGCATGAGCGCCGGCAGCGGGGTCAGCCACAGCGAGTTCAACCACTCGGCCAACGAGTCGGTGCACTTCCTGCAGATCTGGCTGTTCCCCGACCAGGAGAACATCACCCCCAGCTACCAGGAAACGAACTTCGCGCCGGAGACCAAGCGCGGCCAGCTGCGCCTGATCGCCGCGCGGGACGGCCGCGATGGCGCGCTGTTGATCCACCAGGACGCCAACATCTACGCCACCGTGCTGGACGGCAACGACCGCGTCCAGCTGCCACTGGCGCCGCGTCGCGGTGCCTACGTGCAGGTGGCCCGTGGCCAGGTGCAGGTCAATGGCATCGCGCTGGATACCGGCGATGCGCTGCAGATCAGTGATGAGGCGCAGGTAACGCTGGAGAACGCCAGCGATGCCGAAGTGCTGGTGTTCGACCTGCCACTGTAAGCGGCGGCGGGCAGAAACGCAGACACCCCGGCATGCCGGGGTGTCTGTGGTTGCAGCGCTTAGAACGCGTAATTCAGGGTCAACCGCACATTGCGCGGCTCGCCCCAGGTGTAGGTGCTGTACCAGTTGAAGATCGTGTAGTAATGCTTGTCCAGCAGGTTGTTGACGTTGAGCGTGGCCGACAACTGGTCGTTGAACTCATAGCGCGCCATTGCATCCAGCAACCAGTACGGCTCGGTCCGATGGACAAGGCTCGACCCATCCACCGGATGGGTGATGCTGCCGAACGTGCTGCCCTGCCAGCGCGCGCCACCACCCACGCTCCAGCCCTGCAGGCCACCGCGCAGACGGTAGCTGGTGTGCAGGCTGAACTGGTCTTCCGGCTCCAGCGTGGACACCTTGGTCGCGTTCTGGCGCGCCACCTTGTGCGCGTAACCGCCCTGCACCTGCCAGCCATCGGCCAGCTGGCCGGACATCTCCAGTTCGTAGCCCTTGGTGCGCACCCCCAACAGGCCACGGTAGGCAATGCCACCACTGGGGGTCTTGCCCCCGGTGGCTTCGGCGTAGTTGTCCTGGTCCAGCTGGAACACCGCGGCACTGGCATTGAGCCGGCCGTCGTAGAACTCCGCCTTCAGGCCCGCTTCGTAGCTGCGGCCCTCCAACGGATCCAGCACCTTGCCCTGCTCGTCCTGGTTGCCCTGGGGCTTGAAGATGGTGCTGTAGCTGGCAAACACCGAGAAATTGCGATTGAGGTCATACACCACGCCGGCATACGGCACGATCACGCCACTTTCGTGGGTATCGGGCGAGGTGTAGTTGGCAATGCGGCTGCCCACAATCAGCTTGAGCGGATCGGCCAGGTCGAAGCGGCCCACCACGTAGGCGCCACTCTCACGGGTGACCTGGTTGTCACCGTAACCCCATTGCCAATCCGGTTCGGGCACATCGCCGGTCCAGCTGCGGTAGTCGGCCACGCTGCTGTTGTAGCCGGGCTGTGGCGAGTAACCGTTGTTGACCCAGCGCTTGCGCGACACGCTGCCGCCCACCACCAGCTCGTGCTGGCGGCCGAACCCGTCGAACTTGCCGCTGACATACAGGTCGGCTGCGTTACTGGTGGTCTTGCCGATGTACTGGCCCAGCCACATGCTCACGCCCGCGCCCGTCACCGGGTCTGGATTGCCGCCGGCAGCCGCACCCAGCGAGGCATCGTAGCCATTGACCTGGTGGTTGAGCTGCAGCTTGGCCACCCAGTCATTGGTGAAGCTGTGTTCCAGCGTGGCGAACGCCGTGCGGCTGTACTGGCCCCAGCGGCTCCAGCGCGCACCGTTGTTGAACGTGCGCGGCATGTCGTTGAAGTTGCCGGCGCTGTCCAACAGCGGAATGCCACCCCAGCTGGAGCCTTTCGGGTCGCTGTCCTGGTAATCGGCACCCACGGTGAGCAGTGTGCTGTCGTCGATGTCCGCCTCCAGGATGCCGTAGAACACCTGGTTGCTGCGCTGGTAGTGGTCGGCGTTGGAATGCTTGTCCTGGTACGCCCCCACCACCCGGCCCCGCACGCGCCCGCTCTCGGTCAGCGGCCCGCCCACATCCACCTCGGCACGGTAGCTGTCCCACGACCCGACGCCGAGCGTGGCACTGCCGGCCAGTTCGCGGGTGGGCTTCTTGCGCACCAGGTTGATGGTTGCACCCGGATCGCCCATGCCGGTGAGCAGGCCCGTGGCTCCCTTGAGGACCTCGACACGATCGTAGATGGCCATGTCGCTGAGCGTGTTGCCCGCCGAGTACGCCGAGTCGCGCGCCATCGGAATGCCGTCGTACTGGAAGTTCTGCACCGCAAAGCCGCGCGCGTAATACTCGGTACGCTCGCTGTCGTAGGTGACGATGCTGATGCCAGGGGTGACCTTCATGACGTCGTCGATGCCATTGAGACCGAAATCGTTCATTTCCTGCCGGGTGATCACGCTGATCGACTGCGGCGTCTGGCGCGGACTGAGCACCAGACGGGTAGCGGTGGCGATCGTACCGGGCGTGTAGGAATCACTGCCTTCAGTCACCGTACCCAGCTGGTTGGCGGTGACCTGTACGGTCTGCAGGGTCTGCGCCGCGTCATCCCTGGGCGGGGCTGGCGCCTCCTCGGCGTGGGCGGTAGCGGCAAACAGCGCAAGGCCCAGCACGCCGGCCAACGCCTGCGTCAACGGCGAGATCGAAGGCAGGCGGGTGTGCACACCCCCCTGGCGGAGCGGATGGGTGGGGGCAACACGAAACGAAACAACGGACACGGCAACGCCTCCAGCAGGGATGGGAATCCTCTGGCGGCGGCTGGAGGGAAAGGGGGGGTATCGAAGGCCGCGTGGCAACTTCGGTGGCCGCGATTTTACCTGCGCCCGCGCCGCGTGTCGCGGCCTGTCATGGCTACCGGCGGCCGCGGCAGGCAGGCCAGCGCACGCCACACGCCACAATTAGCAAAACTACTAACCCGGCGGTAGACTGTGCGGCCGGCGTGCGTCATTGCAGCGTCCGTACCCCCACTGGCTGCCGAGGCACCGACATGATCGACTTCTCCCCTGCCCGCAGATCCAGCCTTCCCGCACTCACTGGCACGCGCTGGCCAATCCGCTGCGGGCATGCGTTTTCCAGCGGCGAGCTGGCGCAGCTTCGCGACGGCCTGTGGCCGCGCGATACCGATGACCGCTGGGCCGTCTGGCTGGAAGGGCAGACCCTGCGCTGCTGGCGGGCAGGCACCGGTGGCTGCATCTACGAGAGCGTGATCGTCATGGCCGACGATGGCAGTGGCACGGCCGTGGTGCTGGATGTCCTGGACGACACCGCGCACTACCAGCGCGCCAGCACCGACACCGGCGAGCTGGAACGGTTCGAAGGCGTTGTGCGCCTGGCTCTGGTGCAGGCACGCGCGGCGTAACGGTGCGATGGCGGCGCGGCGTGCACGCTGAGAGCGTACGCAGCGCGCCGGAGTGAATCAATGCAGCGTTAGTCCCGAGGTGCGGCCGCTGCGTGTGCGGTGTGCGGGGCCCTGCGCAGTTCCAGCGGCGCCTTGCACATCCCGGCCAGCGCCTCCTGCAGCTCACGGACCCGGAACGGCTTCTGCAGGCCGTGGCGGGGCCGGAAATGCGCCGGGATCGCCGCGCCGTCATAGCCGGTAACGAACATGTAGGGAATGCCGCGCGCTTCCAAGGCTTCGGCAACGGGGAACGACGGCGTGCCCCCCAGATTCACGTCCAGTACCGCGCAGTCGATGGTGCCGGCCTGCACCGCAGCCAGGGCCGCCTCGACGCTGGCTGCCACCGCGGCAACGTCGTAACCGAGTTCGATGAGGCAGTCCTCGACCATCATCGCCACCAGCGATTCGTCTTCGACCAGCAGTACACGCCACTTCATGGGTAAACCTCATGTGCATCGTCAGGCAGGGGTATCGACACGCGGAAACTCACGCCTTCCGGTTCGAATGCAAGGTCCACGCTTCCGCCCACATCATGCTTCAGGCCGCGCTCCAGCAACCGCGAGCCAAAGCCCCGTTGCGCCGGGGGCTGCACCTGTGGCCCGCCACGTTCGCGCCACAGCAGTTCAACCACCTCCCCATCGGCGTGACGGCAGCGGTGCCACACAATCTGCACAGTTCCCTGGGGCGTGGTCAGCGCGCCGTGGCGGGCCGCGTTCACCCGCAGCTCGTGCAGCGCCATCGCCAGTGCCACCGCGCGACGCGGGTCGATCCGGCAGGCCTCGCCCTGGACGCGGAACTGCCGCGCATCACAGCGGCCCTGCGCGGCCACCGCGTGGGCCAGATCGGCAATATCGGCACTGCGCCAGTTCTCGCGGGTCAACACGTCGTGCGCGCTGGACAACGCCAACAGGCGCTCCTCGATCTTGCCGCAGGCATCGTCCATGCCTTCGGCATTGGCGAAGGTCTGCCGCGCGATCGACAGCACCGTAGCCAGCGTGTTGTTGACCCGATGGTTGAGTTCGTTGACCAGCAACTGCAGATGCTGGGCATGGCGAGTCCGTTCGGTGATGTCACGGGTGCTGCCGGCCACCGCTTCCACCTGCCCCTCGGGGCCGAGCACCGGGGTGAAGATGTAATCGTAGACGCGGGTACCTTCGGTCTTGTGCGGAAACGGCACTTCACCCCGCACCGCGCGCGCGGTCGCCACCACCCGGTCGATCTCTTCGTCATGCATCCGGGCATGCCAGGGCTCGTAGCCCAGCTCCAGGCAGGTCTTGCCGATGGCGTCCTCCCAGCGCAGGCCCCACATGTCCAGCAACGCCTTGTTGGCGTAGATGAAACGGTGCTGCAGATCGAACACGTACGACAGGTCGGGCGTGGCCTGCAGCAAGGCCTCGTAGATGCGCCATTTGGCGGTGTCGTGTTCGTCTTCGTGCGGCACAAAGGCAATCCGTGGTCGGCACCAGACGATAGTCGGCCAACCGTGAAAAACGGGTCAGCGCAGCACGACAGGCCCACCCCCCGCACGCGCTACGCGCACGGCAGAGGCCTAAAGAAAACGGCACTTTTTCCCATCGAGTGAAGCGCCTCATGCCAAGGGCCTTGGCCGATGGCGCACGACCATCGGTGTGTGGCCCGACAGTCCAGAATCTGGTCATGTCTTCGGTCGGGCCTGCCGCGAGCGTCAGGGCCCCGTAGCGACCGGCAGGCCCCTGGGCAAATGTCCCCCGGCCGCCGCCTGCGGCGACGGCCTCCTCCTTTACTTTGCCCTGGGGCCTGCCGGCCGCTACGGGGCTCGGCTTGCGGTAGGCGGGCGGCAATCCGGGCTTTTTTGCGGGCACCCGTGGTCTCGACGCGTGGGCCGCGATGCCCTTGCCGGCGACGTAAAGGAGGAGGGGTCGGCTGCAGGCCGACGCCGGAGGACATTCGCCGGCAAGGGCATCGCGGCCCGGCGCCCGACCCACCGGCCGCCGCACCTGGAGCGATTCAAAGCACGCCGCGTGCTTGCCACGCGGCGGGGAGAAGAACCAAAGAAAAAGCCCCTGAGCTTGCGCTCAAGGGCTTTTCTCACATCTGGCGGAGCGGGAGGGATTCGAACCCTCGATAGAGTTTTAAGCCCTATACTACCTTAGCAGGGGAGCCCCTTCAGCCACTCGGGCACCGCTCCAGTGTTCTGGTTCCGCCGCTGCGTTGATTCATCTCAGCGGGGGCGCGAATAATAACTTTTTCCGCGCCCGAAGGTAAAGCCTTAATCCGAAGAATTTTCACTTCCGGATGCATTCGGCTCATCGCCGCGCTGGATCCGCTGGTAAATCTCTTCGCGATGCACGGCCACGTCCTTCGGAGCAGTGATACCGATACGTACCTGGTTGCCCTTGACGCCGAGCACGGTCACGCTGACCGAATCACCGATCATCAGGGTTTCGCCTACGCGGCGAGTCAGGATCAACATTTTTGCAAGTCTCCAGGGAACCGGTGGATCTTCCCCACCGGCTCGGCGCCCAGCCAAGGAACGCCACACGACAAAGGGAAAGGATTAGCCATAGTACCGTCAGGCCTCCCACCCCTTCAAGGAGCAGGAGGCTTCAGGTGTTCAGATACGGGGGGTGACCCAGTCGACAACTGCAGCGAGGGCAGAAGCAAGGGCGGGCCCGTCCTCGCCACCACCCTGGGCGAGATCCGGGCGGCCGCCGCCCTTGCCCCCGATCTGACTGGCGATATGGGACAACAGTTCCCCGGCCTTGACCTTGCCCATTGCACTGCCGTTCACGCCTGCAACCAGTGCAGCCTTGCCGTCCTGGGTGCCGGCCAGCACGATCACCGAATCGCCCAGCTGCTGCTTGAGGCGGTCGATTGCGTCACGAAGCGCCTTCGCGTCAAAGCCTTCCAGCCGCGCGGCCAGGATCTTGATCCCGTTGACATCCACCGCCGCCGCGCCGAGGTCGGCCGTGGCACCGGCGGCCTGCTTGGCCTTCAACGTCTCCAGTTCGCGTTCCAGCTTCTTCTGGCGCTCGCCGAGCTGGCGGATCTTGTCGACCACATCGCCGGCGTTGCCGCCGAGCAGTGCTGCCGCTTCGCCCAGCACCGCTTCTTCCTGTGCCACGTAGTCCAGCGCGCCCTGCCCGGTCACCGCTTCGATGCGGCGTACGCCCGAGGACACACCGCCTTCAGAGGTGATCTTGAACAGCCCGATGTCGCCGGTGCGACCCACGTGGGTACCGCCACACAGCTCGGTGGAATAATCGCCCATCTTGAGCACGCGCACGTTCTCGCCGTACTTCTCGCCGAACAGTGCCATCGCGCCGAAATCCAGCGCTTCCTGCATGGCCATGTTGTGCACTTCGACGGCATTGTTGGCGCGCACCTGCGCGTTGACCTTGCGCTCGACAACCGCCAGGTCCTCTGCGCTGATCGGCGCGAAGTGCGCGAAGTCGAAACGCAGCCGGTCCGGCGCCACCAGCGAGCCTTTCTGCTGCACATGGGTGCCCAGCACTTCGCGCAGGGCAGCGTGCAGCAGGTGGGTGGCCGAGTGGTTGAGGATGGTGGCGCCACGGCGCTGCCCATCCACCTGGCCGGACAGCCTGTCGCCAACGCTCAGGCTGCCCTGGGTGATCGTGCCAACGTGGCCGTGGAACTGGCCGGCGAACTTCTGGGTATCGCTGACCGCCACCTGCAGGCCCGCGCCGTTGAGCACGCCGATGTCGCCGACCTGACCGCCGGATTCGGCGTAGAACGGGGTCTGGTCGGTGATCACGATGACCGCATCACCGGCCTGCGCAGCATCCACCGGGCGCCCGTCCTTGAGCACGGCCAACACGGTCAGGCCGTCGGCCTGCAGGCGGTCGTAGCCCAGGAACACGGTCGGGCTGAGCGTGGCCACCAGGTCGGCGGACAAGGTCACGCCGCCACCGAACTTGCCGGCCGCACGTGCGGTTTCGCGCTGGTTGTCCATGGCCGCATTGAAACCGTCCATGTCCACGCGCATGTCACGCTCGCGCGCGATGTCGGCGGTGAGGTCAACCGGGAAACCGTAGGTGTCATACAGGCGGAAGGCGTCCACGCCGGGAATCACACCGTCGCTGACCTTGGCGGCCACGTCGTCGAAGATCTTCATGCCCGAATCGAGGGTTTCGGCAAACCGCTCTTCCTCGGCCTGCAGCGCGCGCACCACCGTGTCGGCCTGGGCCGGCAGTTCCGGGTACGCCACGCCCATCTGCTCCACCAGGGTTGGCACCAGCTTGCTGAAGAACGGCTGGCGCACGCCCAGCATCCAGCCGTGGCGCAGCGCGCGGCGGATGATCCGGCGCAGCACGTAGCCGCGGCCTTCGTTGGACGGCAGCACGCCGTCGACGATCAGGAACGAGCAGGCACGGATGTGATCGGCGATCACCCGCAGCGACTTGTTCTCCAGGTCGGCCATGCCGGTCAGCTCACTGGCCTTGCGGATCAGCGCCTGGAACAGGTCGATTTCATAGTTGGTATGCACGTGCTGCAGGATCGCGGCCAGGCGCTCCAGGCCCATGCCGGTGTCCACGCACGGGGCCGGCAGCGGTTCATGAATAAAGTGCTTAACCACATACTGCGTAGCACCGTCAGGACGCCGCTCGGCTACTGGCGGCGCAGCGATAAGCCCCTGATTCAGAATATTCTGGAACGCCTCTTCAGCGCCCGACAAGTTCAGATAGGTCTGCTGCGAAGACTGACGGCGATCGAACTGCATGAACACCAGGTTCCAGATTTCGATGAAGCGGTCACCGTCTTCATCGGGCGAACCCGGGGGACCGCCGGCGATGTGATCACCGTGGTCATAGAAGATTTCGGTGCAGGGGCCGCACGGGCCGGTTTCGGCCATCTGCCAGAAGTTGTCCGAGGCAAACGGCGCGCCCTTGTTGTCACCAATGCGCACGATGCGCGCTTCCGGGATGCCGATCATGTCGCGCCACAGCGCGTAGGCCTCGTCATCGGTCTGGTAGACCGTTACCAGCAGGCGTTCGGCCGGCAGCTTCCAGACCTGGGTCAGCAGTTCCCAGGCCCAGGCGATGGCGTCTTTTTTGAAGTAGTCGCCGAACGACCAGTTGCCCAGCATCTCAAAGAAGGTGTGGTGGCGCGCGGTGTAGCCGACCTGGTCCAGATCGTTGTGCTTGCCACCCGCACGCAGGCAGCGCTGGACGTCGGCGGCGCGCACGTAGCTGCGCTTCTCCGCGCCAAGGAACACGTCCTTGAACTGCACCATGCCGGAATTGGTGAACAGCAGGGTCGGATCATTGCCCGGCACCAGCGGCGCCGACGGCACGATCGTATGGCCCTTGCCCTTGAAGAACTCAAGGAAATCGCTGCGGATCTGGGAGGTAGTGAATTTGGATGCGGTCATGGGGGCTGGCTTCGTGCGGGCCGGTCGATCCTTGGCACGCAGCCCCAATGGCCGGGTACCCACTGCAGGACCGCCGAAACCACAAAGGGTATCAGGCCCGGAGCGCTCAGTCGTCAGGGTCGTAGCGGGTGGCGCGGCGGATGGTGTCCCCATCGAACCCGCGACGGGCCAGCAGATCGGCGGCCTTGCGGCGCTGGGCCAGCTCCTGTGGGCCGGTTTCACCGAACCGGCGGCATACCAGGTCGCGGGCGTTCTGCGCCCAGTCGCCCTCGAAGGTGTCCATCGCCGAGGCGATCTGGTCGCTGTCCAGCCCGTGGGTACCCAGTTCAGCACGGATGTGGATCGGACCATACCCGGTGTTGCCCCGGATACGGACCAGATTTTCCGCGAAACGGGTGTCGTCCTGCCAACCGGCCTCGCGAAGCTTCTCCACCGCAGCCACGGCGGCCTCGTTCTCGATCCCGCGGGCCTGCAGTTTACGGGTCAGCTCCTTGCGGGAGTGCTCGCGGCGCACCAGCAGGCCCAGCGCCCGTTGGACCGGGGTCTGTTCACTGATGCGGCGTTTGCGGCGCGGTGCCGGGGCGTCGGAGTCCTGCATGGCAGCCTTCAATCAAATGCGCCGTCCCTGGCGCTCCCCCGTCGGGGAATACGGAAACCGCGGAACAGGGCAAGCGTCACTGACGGCGCTGCCCTGCCCCGCAGGAAACTCACTCGGCGTCGTCTTCGACGTCGTCGCCACTTTCACGGGCGGCCTCTTCGGGCTGGAACTTCTCGCGCAGCTCGGCTTCCAGGCGCTGGGCAATCTGCGGGTTGTCGCGCAGGTAGCCGCGGGCGTTGTCCTTGCCCTGGCCGATGCGCTCTTCGCCGTAGCTGTACCAGGCGCCCGCCTTCTCGACCAGCTTGGCTTCCACGCCCATGTCGATCAGCTCGCCTTCACGGCTGATGCCTTCGCCGTACAGGATCTCGGTGATGACCTGCTTGAAGGGAGGTGCCAGCTTGTTCTTGACCACCTTGATCTTCGTCTGGTTGCCGATGATCTCGTCACCCTTCTTGATCGCGCCGATACGGCGGATGTCCAGGCGTACCGAGGCGTAGAACTTCAAGGCGTTGCCGCCGGTGGTTACTTCCGGGCTCTGGCCCGGCATCATCACGCCGATCTTGTGGCGCAGCTGGTTGATGAACACCACCAAGGTGTTGGAACGTTTGATGTTGCCGGTCAACTTGCGCAGCGCCTGACTCATCAGGCGGGCCTGCAGGCCCGGCAGCTGGTCACCCATCTCGCCTTCGATTTCGGCCTTGGGGGTAAGCGCGGCGACCGAGTCGATCACCACGATGTCCACCGAGCTGGACCGCACGAGCATGTCGGCAATTTCCAACGCCTGCTCACCGGTATCGGGCTGGGACAGCAACAGGTCGTCCACGTTCACGCCCAGCTTGGCGGCGTAGATCGGGTCCAGCGCGTGCTCGGCATCGATGAAGGCGGCGGTACCGCCCTTCTTCTGGCATTCGGCGATGGCCTGCAGGGTCAGGGTGGTCTTGCCCGAGGATTCCGGGCCGTAGATCTCCACCACACGGCCCTTGGGCAGGCCACCGATGCCGAGCGCGATGTCCAGCATCAGCGAACCGGTGGGAATGACCTCGACCGCTTCCACGACCCGGTCACCCATGCGCATCACGGCGCCCTTGCCGAACTGCTTTTCGATCTGGCTCAGGGCGGCAGTGAGGGCACGCTTCTTGTTTTCGTCCATCGGAGTGGTCCTTGCAGAGGTCGTGTCGGTGGAGGTGCTGTCTTTGGAAGTCTTCTTGGCCATGGGTTCACTTTAAGGCTGGCGTATCGCACAGGCTGAGATTCTGCCCGGCGTTCGGAAAAAAATTATCGGACATCCGTACCAACCTCAGCAGAACCAGAGAATCGCCACAAAAGACCGTGCAGGAATTGCGTAGTAGAAGGATCAGCGGTTGGGTCGCAGCAGGCCGCAGTACAGGCCTTCGATGGCGAAGTCCTGGTCCGGTTGCACTTCGATCGGCTTGTAATCGGGGTTGCGCGGCAGGAGGCGGATGCGGTCCTTGCCCATTTTCAGCAGCTTGACGGTGATCTCGTCATCGATGCGCGCCACCACGATCTGCCCCGAGCGGGCGTCGCGGGTGCGGTGCACGCCGATCAGGTCACCGTCGAAGATGCCTTCGTCGATCATCGAGTCGCCCTGCACCTTGAGCAGGTAGTCCGGTGCGGGCGAGAAGAACACGCGGTCGAGCACCACGAAGTCGTCCGAACCGATATCGGCGCCGATCGGCAGACCCGCCGCCACCCGCCCCAGTACGGGCAGACGCAGTACGTGGTCGGGCAATGCCGGCACCGACAGCGAGGCGGGCAGGCCCTCCTGTAGCGGCGGCGCCTGCACCAGCCGGATGCCGCGGGCCTGGCCGGGGATGCGACGAATCGCCCCGGCCTGCTCCAGCACTTCCAGGTGGTACTGGGCCGCGCGTACGCCCTTGAAGCCGAAGGCACGTGCGATTTCAGTCTGCGACGGCGGTGCGCCATCGGTCTCTATACGCTCGGCGATCAACTGCAGGATCGCCTGCTGGGTATCGGTCAGGTCCATAGTTAGTAGTATTACTACTAACGATGTGGGCACGCAAGTGCCCAGAGAAGAAGCCCAAGAAGAGGCAGGACCATCCCACCCTCACCGAAGCCTTCAGCAATCCGTAGCCACCGACCGTTGGCTGGTGACCGCAATCAGGCGTTCATGGCCTCCGAACGAAAGGCAGCGGCGAAGCTGGAGGGTCATGGCGCCGGCCGGAAAGAGCAGCCGGCCAACGGTCGGCTCTACGCGCACTCTGCCGCGTTGGCGGCAGAGTGCGGGGATCCTGCGAATCCCAGCGGCAAGAACCCTAGGGGGTCTTGCCGCTGCGCCAGATCGAAAACAGGATCCACACGCCGCAGAAGCCGGCCCCCACGAAGCCGGCCACGCCCAGCGCGAGCAGCCAGCGGCTGGAAACGCCGCCGACGCTGTGCATCACGATCGACGAACCGATGATCAGCGCGGCGGTGACAATGCCCATCACCAGGCGGTTGGCAGCGCGGTTGACCTGGTCGCCGAAGCCCTGCAGCGCGGTGGTTTCAACCTTGAGCTGCAGACGCCCGCGACGCGCCATCTGCAGCAGCCGGCGCACATCACGCGGCAGGTCGCCGAGCAGGTCCATGACCCCGACCAGGCTGCGCTTGCCACGCTTGAGCACGGCCGCAGGCGCATAACGCTGCCACATCACCCGCTCCAGGTAGGGGCGTGCGGCACTGGCCATGTCGAACTGCGGGTCCAGCTGTCGGCCCATGCCTTCCAGGGTCAGGAAGGTCTTGATCATCAGGGCGAGGTCGGCCGGCAGGGTCAGCGAATACTGGCGCAGCAAGGTGGTGATGTTGCCCAGCATCAGGCCCATGTGCAGGTCCTTGAGCGGCACCCCACGGTACTGGTCGACGAACGTGCTGATGTCCTGCTGCAGCCGCGATTCGTCCACGTCCACGCCACCGGCCCAGTCCAGCAGCACATCGGCCACCGATTCCGGTTCCTGCTTGACCAGCCCGTGCAGCAGCTGCGCAACCTGGAAGCGGCGCTGCTCGGAAATCGCGCCGACCATGCCGAAATCGATCACCCCGATGCGGCCGTCGCGCAGGTAGATGATGTTGCCCGGGTGCGGGTCGGCGTGGAAACAGCCATCCTCCAGCACCATCTTGAGCACGATATGGGCACCGCGCCGCGCCAGCTGCACCCGGTCCAGCCCGGCGGCATCGACACCGGCCAGGTCGCGCCCGGGGATGCCGTCGACATAGTCCTGCACGTTGAGGCTTTCGCAGGTCCACTGCCAATGCACGCTGGGAATGAGGATGTCCTGCCGGCCCTGGAAATGGCGCGCAATGCGTTCGGCGTTGCGGCACTCCGCGGCGAAGTCCAACTCGCGCCGCAGCGACACCTGGAACTGCTGCACCACCTCGGCCGGGCGATAACGCTGCAGGTCCGGCAAGCGCGCCTCGACGATTTCAGCCAGCCGCGCCAGCAGGCGCAGGTCGGCCTCGATGACGTCACGAATGCCCGGGCGGCGGATTTTCAGCACCACCTCGGTGCCGTCGTGCAGCGTCGCGCGGTGCGCCTGCGCCAACGAGGCAGCCGCCATCGGGATTTCATCCAGCCACGCGAAGACCTCGGTGGCCGGTGCGCCCAGATCGGCTTCCAGCTGCTCGCGCACCTGCGCATACGGCAGCGCCGGTACGGCGTTCTGCAGCTCGGAGAATTCAGCGATCCAGTCCGGCGGGAACAGATCCACGCGCGTGGCCAGCACCTGACCCAGCTTGACGAACGTGGGCCCCAGGTCTTCCATCGCACGGCGCACCCGCACCGGCGCGGTCATGCGCAGGATCTGCGTGTCGTTCCAGTGCAGCAGCCGGCCGGCGCGCTCCAGCACGTCGGCCAGGCCAATCCGGCGCACGAGGTCGCCAAAGCCATAGCGGATCAGGACCGAGGCGATTTCCTGCAATCGCCCCAGGTCGCGCACGGTTCCCAGCGTTTCCCACATCGGTGCAGCTCCTGTCCACGCACCCGTGCAGGATGTCACACCGGGGCGAAAATTCCCGTCAGTGCCTGTTGCACGGTCTGCCGGCGGATGGCATCGCGATCACCCGTGAACTGGAACAACTGCGCGCGGGCGTACCCGCCGCGCTGCTTCCAGCCAATCCAGACGCTGCCCACCGGCTTGTCCGGGCTGCCGCCGCCGGGGCCGGCGATCCCGGTCACGGCCACGGCCATGCCAGCCCCGGAATTGACCAGGGCACCGGACACCATTTCCAACACCGTTTCGCGGCTGACCGCGCCGTACTGTTCCAAGGTCTGGGCACGTACGCCCAGCAGGCGCTGCTTGGCCTCGTAGCTGTAGACCACCATGCCGCAGTCGAAGAAGGCCGACGAACCGGCTACATCGGTCATGGCCTTGGCAATCCAGCCGCCGCTGCAGCTTTCCGCGGTGACCAGCTGCAACGACGCCTGCTGCAGGCGCTGGCCGACGTCACGGGCAAGGACGCCGAGTTCGGCATCGGTGGGGACGCTCATGGTGATCCTGGATCGGGGGGACGAATGCCCCCGTTTTAGCCGAAATCGACGGGGATGTCGTGTGCTGGCCGTGCGACGCAGTGTCGCGATCGGTGCCGATGGGCGCGGTCGCGCCGGGCGGACCGGCCGATGCATGTGGAACCGGGCTGTGCCCGGCTTGCACGCATCCAACCGCGTGAGCAGCCGGGCAGCGCTTGGCATTACGGCAGCCGGGCAGAGCCCGGCTCTACGCGGCGCGGGATTTCGCCAGGGCCGGCATTACCACTCCGGCAGCTTTTCAGGCAGCAGCGCGCGGATCGGTTCGCCGCCCTCGCCTGCGGCCAGCTTCTCGGCCTCGGCGATGGGCAGGTCGACGTCCAGCAGCCAACCGTCTTCGTCGACCTGTTCGCTGCGCACCACTTCCAGCTGGTGCAGACGCGAACGCAGCCGACCGGCACTGGGCGGCAGACGCAGTTCGCCAGTGACGTGCTGCAGGCCCAGGCGCTTGCCCAGTACCGACTGCAACAGCGGCAGGCCAAGCCCATCACGGGCGGAAATCCAGACCCGTTCACGGCGCGCTTCATCGGGGATGCCGTCCTGCGCGTCGTGACGCACCTCGGCACCGTCGATGCGGTCGATCTTGTTTAACACCAGCAGCTGCGGCAGGTCGCCCGCACCGACGTCGGCCAGTACTTCGTCGACCTGGGCGATGCGCTCCTCGCGGTGCGGATCGGCCGCATCGACGATGTGCAGCAGGAAATCGGCTTCGCGCGCTTCGCTCAGGGTCGAGCGGAACGCGGCCACCAGTTCATGCGGCAGGTCGCGCACGAAGCCCACGGTGTCGGCCAGCACCACGCTGCCACCGGGCACGATAATGCGGCGCACGGTGGGGTCCAGGGTGGCAAACAACTTGTCGGCGGCATAGGCCTCGGCGCCGGTCAGCGCGTTGAACAGGGTCGACTTGCCAGCATTGGTGTAGCCCACCAGGGCCACGCGCGGCAACTCGCTGCGCACGCGCGCGCGACGCATCTGGGTGCGCTGCACTTCCACTTTTTCCAGCTTCTTCTGCAGCTGCTCAACCCGCTTCTGCAGCAGCCGTCGATCGGTTTCCAACTGGGTCTCACCCGGGCCGCGAAGGCCGATGGAACCGCCACGCTGACGCTCCAGATGGGTCCAGCCGCGGATCAGCCGGGTGGACATGTGGCGCAACTGCGCCAGCTCGACCTGCAGCTTGCCTTCGTGGCTGCGCGCGCGCTGGGCGAAGATGTCCAGAATCAAGCCGGAACGGTCGATCACGCGCCGTTCCAGGAAGCGTTCGAGGTTGCGTTCCTGCCCCGGCGACAGCGCATGGTTGACCAGGATCAGGTCGGCGCCGGTGGCGTCGGCCACGGCTTTCACCTCGTCCAGCTTACCGGTGCCGATCAGGATCGACGGATTGGGCCGATCGATGCGCGCGGTCACGGTGGCCGCGATGCTGGCCCCTGCCGAGCGGGCCAGATCGGTGAATTCCTCAAGCACATCGTCTTCGAGCCGGCCGGAATGCGGCTGGATCAGGAGTGCGTGTTCGCCTCGTTTGGAACGGTCAAACACGCAGTTCTCCGCACATATTCAACGTGTCACTCAACGTCGTCTTCACCTGGGACGCCTTCGGCGCCACCTTCATTGGACTGCACATAGCCGCCGCCCGGACCGACCCGCACGTTGCGCGCCGGCACCACGGTCGAAATGGCGTGCTTGTACACCATCTGGCTCACCGTATTACGCAACAGCACCACGAACTGATCGAACGATTCAATCGTTCCCTGCAGCTTGATGCCATTGACCAGATACACCGAAACCGGCACGCGCTCGCGCCGAAGTGCATTGAGAAACGGATCCTGCAGCGATTGCCCCTTGGACATTGCCAACTCCTGATTATTGTTTTTATGGTCTTCCGGCAGTTCCACGGCCCCCGCCGCCCACCGGAATCCTTGATGGTACACGGGCCGGAGGGGAGAAGGCGTGGACTCAGCGTGCGACGAAGGTCGACACCGCTTCTGCCAGTGAAGCCCTTTCCAGATGGGGGTCGAACCAGCGCACATCAAGCTCACCGCGCAGCCAGGTCAGCTGGCGCTTGGCCAGCTGGCGGGTGGCCTGGATGCCGCGCTCACGGAACTGGCTGGCACTGCCCTGCCCGTCCAGGAATTCCCAGGCCTGGCGGTAGCCCACCGCGCGGATGGCCGGCAGGTCCAGCGGCGCCGCTACCCGGGCCATGTCCGGCAGCGCGCGCAGGGTGCGCACCTCGTCCAGGAATCCGTGGGCGAGCATGGCATCGAAGCGGGTTTCGATGCGCTGGTGCAGCACGCTGCGCTCGCTCGGGGCCAGCACCAGTTTGAGGGTGCGCACCGGCAGGCGATCCACACCAGGCAGTTTCTGCCATTCACTGATCGGGGTGCCGCTCAACCGGTACACCTCCAGCGCGCGCTGGATGCGTTGCGGGTCGGTGGGGTGAATGCGCGCCGCTGCCGCCGGGTCGATCCCGGCCAGCTCGGCATGCAGCGCCGCCCAGCCCTCGGTGGCGGCCTGTTCGGCGATCCGCGCGCGGGTGTGGGGATCGGCTGGTGGCATCGGCGACAGGCCCTGCAACAGCGCTCGGAAATACAGCCCGGTGCCACCGGCCAGGATCGGCATGCGGCCGCGGGCGAGGATGTCCTTGACCGCGCGCGCGGCGTCGGCGGCGAACTCGGCCGCTGAATAGGTCTGCCACGGATCGCGCAGGTCCAGCAGGTGGTGCGGGGCCTGCGCACGCTCGGCCGCATCGGGTTTGGCCGAGCCGATCTCCAGGCCGCGGTAGACCAGGGCCGAGTCCACGCTGACGATCTCCCCGCCCAGCTGTTGGGCGAGCGCGATCGCGGTGGCGGTCTTGCCCGAGGCCGTCGGCCCCATCACCGCGATCGCCAGCGGGCGCTGGTCGGCCCCCATCAGTCTTCGTCCGGCCAGCGCGGCATGGCCGGGGCGGCATCCACGCGCGGCATCGGCACGGCGTCCACTGCCGCCCAGACCTTCAACGCGTCCACGGTGGCGGCCACGTCGTGCACACGCAGCAGCATCGCACCACGCTGGGCGGCGATGAGGTGCGCGGCGACCGAGCCGGCCACGCGCTCGCGCGGGTGCTCGCGGCCCGTCAACTCGCCGATGCTGCGCTTGCGCGACAGGCCGGCCAGCATCGGCACGCCCAACGCGAGGAAACGGTCCGACCGGGCCAGCAACGTCATGTTGTGCGCGGTGGTCTTGCCAAAGCCGAAGCCGAGGTCGATCACCAGGTTCTTTTTGGCGATGCCGGCCATTTCCGCGGCGAACAGGCGGTCGGCCAGGAAGCGATGCACGTCGCCGACCACATCGTCGTAGTGCGGGGTGTCCTGCATGCTGCCCGGCTCGCCCTGCATATGCATCAACACCACCGGCACGCCCAGCTCGGCAGCGGCGGCCAGCGCGCCCGGCTGGCGCAGCGCGTGGATGTCGTTGAGCATGCCGGCACCGGCGGCCACGGCGGCACGCATCACGGCCGGCTTGAAGGTGTCGATGCTGATCGGCACCGCGGTCTCCGCCGCCAGCCGCTCGATCACCGGGATCACCCGGCGCAGCTCCTCCTCCACCGGCACCGGCGCGCTGCCCGGGCGGGTGGACTCGCCACCGATGTCGAGCAGGTCGGCCCCTTCGGCCACCAGTTGCAGACCGTGTGCCACGGCGGCGTCCAGGCTGTCGTGCGCGCCGCCATCGGAGAACGAGTCCGGGGTGACGTTGACGATGCCCATCACGCGCGGGCGATCCAGCCGCAACGGGCGACCGCCGCAGTCCAGCTGGGGAGAAATGTCGAACATGGGCAGATCCACGAAGTACGCCAGCGGCTAGTTTACGCCGGTGTATCGACCGGGCCAGGCGCTAGCGGCGACGCTGGCGGTCCACGTAGAGGGTCTTGGCGATGCTCAGCAGGATGCCCAGCGCGATGCCGATACCCGCGCCGAGCAGGAAGTTATCGCGGAACAGACCGATCCCCACGCCGACGACCGTGGCGATCACCATTTCGGTGGTGTGCGAAACCGGTGGCGGGGGCGTGGTGGACATGGCAACTCCGGGAGCGAAAGGCGGCAACGAGCGGCCTATTATGCCCCGCGGCGCTGTGCGCGGACCCGAAAACGACGAAGGCCGGGTTGCCCCGGCCTTCGTCATTCACATCCCTGCGCCGCTTACAGCTGCTCGGCAGGACCGGCGATCGGCGGCACCGGGCGTGCGTCGCCGCCCTTGTCGCTGTTGTTGCCGTTGCCGCCGTCCTTGTTGGACTTGTTCCAGCCCATCGGCGGCGGCGGATCGCGACCTTCCATGATGGCGTCGATCTGCGGCGCATCAATGGTCTCGTACTGCAGCAGCAGCTGGGCCATGGTGTGCAGCTTGTCCAGGTTGGCGGTGACCAGCTCGGTGGTGCGCGAGTAGGCCTTGTCCAGGATGCTGCGCACGACCTCATCAATCAGGCGTGCGGTGTCGTCGGACACGCTCTTGTGCTGGGTCACCGAACGGCCCAGGAACACCTCATCGTCCTCTTCGCCGTAGGCGATCGGGCCGAGCTGCTCGGACAGGCCCCACTTGGTGACCATGTTGCGGGCCATCTTGGTGGCACGTTCGATATCGTTGGACGCGCCGGTGGTGACCTTGTCGGCACCGAAGATCAGCTCTTCGGCGACGCGGCCGCCATACAGCGAGCACAGCTGCGATTCAATCGCCACGCGGTTCATCGAGTACTTGTCGCCTTCCGGCAGGTACATCGTCACGCCCAGCGCGCGACCGCGCGGAATGATGGTGACCTTGTAGACCGGGTCGTGTTCGGGCACCAGGCGGCCGACGATGGCGTGGCCGGCTTCGTGGTAGGCGGTGAGCGTCTTTTCTTCTTCGCTCATCGCCATCGAACGGCGCTCGGCACCCATCAGGATCTTGTCGCGGGCACGGTCGAAGTGGTCCATGCGGACTTCCTTCTCACCGCCACGCGCGGCAAACAGCGCCGCCTCGTTGCAGAGGTTGGCCAGGTCGGCACCGGAGAAGCCCGGAGTACCACGCGCGATCACCATCGGCTCGACGTCGTCGGCCAGCGGCAGCTTGCGCATATGGACCTTCAGGATCTGCTCGCGGCCGCGCACGTCGGCCAGGCCGACCACCACCTGGCGGTCGAAGCGGCCCGGGCGCAGCAGCGCCGGGTCCAGCACGTCCGGACGGTTGGTGGCGGCGATGACGATCACGCCCTCGCCTCCTTCGAAGCCGTCCATTTCGACCAGCAGCTGGTTCAGGGTCTGCTCGCGCTCGTCATGACCGCCGCCCAGGCCGGCACCGCGATGACGGCCGACGGCGTCGATTTCGTCGATGAAGATGATGCACGGGGACTGCTTCTTGGCCTGCTCGAACATGTCACGGACGCGGCTGGCGCCGACGCCGACGAACATTTCCACGAAGTCCGAACCGGAGATCGAGAAGAACGGCACCTTGGCCTCGCCGGCGATGGCGCGGGCCAGCAGGGTCTTGCCGGTACCGGGCGGGCCGACCATCAGCACGCCGCGCGGGATCTTGCCGCCCAGCTTGGTGAACTTGGTCGGGTCGCGCAGGAAATCGACCAGTTCGCCGACTTCCTCCTTGGCCTCGTCGCAACCGGCAACGTCGGCAAAGGTGACCTTGATCTGGTCTTCGCCCTGCAGCTTGGCCCGCGACTTGCCGAAGGACATGGCGCCCTTGGAGCCGCCACCGCCGCCCTGCATCTGGCGCATGATGAACAACCAGAAGCCGATGATCAGGATCACCGGGAGGAAGTTCATCAGGATGGCGCCCAGCGAAATGCCGCTGGACGGCTCTTCCTGGACGATTTCCACGTTCTTGCCGCGCAGCACGTTGATCAGGTCGCGATCGTAGGGCGCGGTGATGGTGGCCGACTGGCCGCCACGGGTGGTGTAGGACAGCTGGCTGGTGCCGCCGCGCACGTCACCGGCGAAGGTGACCTTCTGTACGTTGCCGCTGTCCACCTGGTCCAGGAACTGCGAATACGTCGCGCCCTGGGCTCCAGCGCCGCTGCTCTTGGGCGAGAAGCTCTGGAAGACCACCATCAGCACCACGGCGACGACCACCCATAACAGGAGGTTCTTGGTCAAGTCGTTCATCCTCATTGGCTCCGGTGTTCCTCTAATTCCTGACGCGATTCGTATGGTTGAGCTTACTTGATCTGGGCGCGTTTGCCCTGCCCCAAGGCGTACACCTCGGACGAGCGCTTGCGGGATGCTTCCGGCTTGCGGATGGCGACCTTGTCGTACCGGCGGCGCATCTCGCGCACGTAGTCGTCAAAGCCCACGCCCTGGAACAGCTTGATCAGGAACGCGCCACCGGGCTTGAGATGGTTGTCGGCAAAATCCAGCGCCAACTCGGCCAGGTGCATCATCCGCGGTTGGTCGACCGCATCCATGCCACTTTTATTGGGGGCCATATCCGATAGCACAAGGTCTACCGGCCGATCCCCCAGCATCGCTTCAAACTCCGATAGGACGGTTTGCTCCCTGAAGTCTCCGTGAAGGAACTCCACGCCGGCCAGCGGCGGCATCTCCAGGATATCCAGGGCCAGCACCCGGCCGGTATCGCCGATCTGGCGGCGGACCTGCTGCGACCACCCGCCCGGCGCGGCGCCGAGGTCGACCACCACCATGTGTGGCTTCAGCAACCGGTCCCGCTCAAGCAGCTCCTCCAGCTTGTAGGCCGCGCGCGAGCGCATGCCCTCTGCCTGGGCCTTCTTCACGAAGGGGTCGGAAAAGTGTTCTTTCAACCAGCGTTGACTGCTCTTGCTGCGCGATACCATTGGTAATAGGGCCGGAACGGGTGGTCATGATACCCTGATCGCCCCAGTTAACCGCTTGTTGCTGAATGTCTATTGCCCTTACCTCTTCCCAGACCCGCTTCCTCCGCGGCCACGCCCATGATCTGAAAGCCCTGCTGCAGATCGGCGGCAAGGGGGTGACGCCGGCCTTCCTGGCCGAACTGGACGAGGTGCTGGAGCGCCACGAACTGGTCAAGATCAAGGTCGCCGCGGAAGATCGCGACGCCCGTGACGCCATGATCGCCGAGCTGGTCAACACCTCCGGCAGCGCACTGGTGCAGCGCATCGGCCATGTGGCCGTGCTGTACCGCCCCAGCAAGGAACAGCGCCAGATCGTGCTGCCGCGCGGCTGATCCGGAAACGCCGATGCAACTGAGCCACGAACTGCCTGATTACGCCTACGCCCTTCGCGCCGCCGATGGGCGTAGCGCGAAGGTCAACGACCGTACGCTGGCCAGTAGTTTCGTATTGACGCCGGATACGCTGATCGAAGCGTGGCCGGTGGCGAGTATTGCCGCCCTCACCCCTGAGCACCTGCAGCCCGTGCTGGCGCTGAATCCGGCACTGATCGTGCTCGGCACCGGCGACACCCAGGTATTTCCGCCGGCGGCGGTGATGGCCGCCTGCCTGACCCGGGGGATCGGGCTGGAAGTGATGAACAACCCGGCGGCGGCACGCACCTTCAACATCCTGGCTGGCGAAGGCCGCAAAGTGGCGGCGGCGTTCATCCTGACCGGTTGAATCGGGTCGTTTTTGTTCAGGAAAGGCCGCCACGGGCGGCCTTTTTTGTGGGCGTTTGCCCACGACCGGAGAGCGTCGCCTTCCAGGCGCCCTGGTAGATGGCGCACGACCGCCGGCCGCTACGGGGCTCGGCGTGCGGAAGCGAGCGGAACAGCCGGGCTTTTCTGCAAGTCGCCGTGGTCTGGACACGTGGGCCGCGATGCCCTTGCGGGCGACGTAAAGGAGGCCGCGGCGGCCGCAGGCCGACGCCGGGGGACAGGCGCCGGCAAAGGCAGCGCGGCCCAGCGCGCGATCCACCAACCGCCGCGCCTGGAAAAGTCAGAACGCGCTGGGCGTTCGCCACGCAGATGGGAGAGGACGCTCTTTTGGGCGAGCAGGCGCGAGAGCCACCGCATGGGTGGCTCCCCTACCCTACGATCGCGCAGGGTACGGCATCGCGCCAGCGACGCGCGGCGTCGCTCTACCGGCTACTTCGGCGGCAGGTACAGCAGCGGGTCGACCGGCTTGCCGTTGTAGCGGATTTCGAAGTGGAGCATGTCGCGGGTGGTGCCGGTACGGCCCATTTCGGCGATCTGCTCCCCGGCCTTCACGCTCTGCCCTTCGTTGACCAGGCGCTTGCGGTTGTGGCCGTAGGCCGACAGCCATTGGTCGCTGTGCTTGATGATGATCAATTCACCAAAGCCCACCAGCCCGGCGCCCGAATACACCACCACACCGGCCGCGGTCGCCCGCACCGGCTGGCCGCTGCTGCCGGCGATGTCCACGCCCTGCTTGGTGACATCGGCGCCCACGAACTTGCCCACCAGCGCCCCATCGGCCGGCCAGCGCCAGCTGATGTTGCTCTTGATCGCGGTGGTCGGCGACGGTGCCGGCGTGGCCGCAGGCGTGGAGGTGCCCGCACGCGGCGCGGTCACCACCGTGGTCGGTGCCCGGCCCGGTGCGCCGCCGCCGGGATACAGCTTGAGCGTCTGCCCCGGGTAGATCGTGTACGGCTCGGACAGCCCGTTCCAGGCGGCCAGATCGCGCGGGGTGATGTTGTGGATGCGCGCCAGCGCGTACAAGGTGTCGCCTTTGCGGATCACGGCCGTCTGGCCCGGCTTGGCCACCGACGCCTGAGGCGTGGTGTGCACACTGCCGCGCCCGCCCGCAGGCTTGACCACCGTCGCGGTACCGCACGCGCCCAGCGCCGCCACCAGCATCGACAGCGCGGCCACCCGCAGCCCCTTGTTCAAACGATCTGCACTCATGCGAACTTCGACCTCCAGACTAGCCAGGCGACCAGCGCCACGACCAGCACGGTCGCGATCCAGCCCAGCGGTTCAATCCAACGCCGCAGCGCAGCTTCCGCGCGCGGTCCACCAATACGGATCACCGCGGCCAGCACGAACACGCGCTTGCCCCGGCCGATCAACATGCTCAGGAAGTACTGCGGCAACGGCACGCCGACAATACCCGATGCCCACGTGAAGACCTTCATCGGGATCGGCATGAAGCCGCCCAGCACCAGGAAGGTGAACACCGCCCACGGCGACTCGGCCATCTTGGCCTGCACCACGGCGATACCGGCCTCGATGCTGGTCAGCATGCCCAGCGCGGCGAACACCGGCTTGAGCGCTTCAAAGGCGTAATGCCCCAGGGCGTAGCCCACCAAGGCACCGGCCATCGACCCGGACAGGCTGAGGGTGGCGAACCACCAGCCACGCTTGGGCTGGGCCACGCACATCGGCGCCAGCATCACCTCGGGCATCACCGGGAAGATGATCGCCTCGATGAAACTGAGCACGGTGAGATAGGTCGGGGCGCGCTCATGTGCGGCCCACTTCATCGCCCGCTCGTACAGCGGACCAAAGATCTTCATGACGTAACGCTCCTGGGAATCAATCCAGCATGCCAGACAGCAGCGGCACGAACGTGACCGGTGCCAGTACCTGCTGTTCAATGCTGCCGTCGTCGCGACGGGTCAACTGCACCAGCGACTGCGCACCGGAGCCACCGACCGGTGCCACCAGGCGCCCCCCGACGGCCAACTGCTCGACCAGCGCATCCACCAGCGCCGGTGCCGCCGCGGTGACCACGATCGCATCGAACGGGCCGTGTTCGGCCCAGCCGGCACGGCCGTCGTCGTGCTTGGTGCGGATATTCATGCCCAGCGCGCGGAAGCGCTTGCGCGCCTGGCGCAGCAGGTCGCCGATGCGCTCCACGGTATAGACCTCCAGCCCTACCGCGCCGAGCACGGCGGCCTGGTAGCCCGAGCCGGTGCCCACTTCCAGCACCTTTTTCGGGGCGGCCTGCAGTACCGCTTCGGTCATCCGCGCCACGACCCACGGCTGCGAGATGGTCTGGCCGTGTCCAATCGGCAGCGCGGTGTCTTCATAGGCGCGCGAGGCCAGGGCCTCGTCAATGAACAGATGCCGCGGCACGACCCGGATCGCGTTGAGTGTGACCTCATCGACGATGCCGGCTTCGCGCAGCCGGTCAACCAGCCGGTCGCGCACGCGCTGGGAGGTCATGCCGATGCCGACCGCTTCGGGTTGCAGGCGCAGGCGCTGGGTCATGCCGGTCGATCCAGCGCGGCTGTCAGCCCGCCGACCCAGCTGGCCACTTTCTCCAGCGCCTGGTAGCGGGTGAGGTCGACCTGGATCGGGGTGATCGAGATGAAGCCGTTGCGCACCGCGTGGAAATCAGTGCCGGGGCCGGAGTCCTGTTCGCGTCCGGCCGGGCCGATCCAGAACACCTCGTTGCCGCGCGGATCGCGCTGGGCGATGCAACCTTCGGCACGGTGGCGATTGCCCAGGCGGGTGACCTCGAAACCGCGGATATCTGCCCAGGGCAGGTCGGGCACGTTGACGTTGAGGATGGTGTCGGCCGGGAGCGGATCGGCCTTGAGCCGGGTCACGATTTCCACCGCGGCACGCGCGGCGGTCTCGAAATTGCGCGGCTCGTGGTTATGCGTCACCAGCGACATCGCGACCGCCGGGAAACCGAGGAACCGCCCCTCCATCGCCGCCGACACGGTACCGGAGTAGATGACGTCATCCCCGAGGTTGGCCGCGTTGTTGATCCCCGACACCACGATATCCGGCTCGTACTCCAGCACGCCGGTCAGCGCCAGGTGCACGCAGTCGGTCGGCGTGCCGGCCACCGAGCAGGTGTAGTGGTCGATACGCTTGAGGCGGATCGGCAGGTCCAGGGTGAGCGAATTGCTGGCGCCGGAGCGGTCACGATCTGGTGCGAACACCGTCACTTCATGACCTGCATCACGCAGTACCGAGGCGAGCATCTTGATGCCCGGGGCATCGACACCGTCGTCGTTGCTGACCAGGATCCGCATCTGCGATTTAACCGCTTGATTTTTCAAGACTTCGATTCCATCACTTTCCAGCGTTGGCGGGGCCGGCGCGTCCCCAGTCGGGGCGGGTCGACCGCGCAAGTGCGTCAGCTATTGTGCCGCAAGCGGGCAGATCGTCCTACCCCGGAAGCGGTAGGCAGGGGCCATCGGCTGGCATTACGCTGTACGCATGTCACATCCTGAAGACGAAGATCCCGCTGCGCTGTTCCGCTCGGCCATCGGCGAGGTCACCCCCCTGCGCAAGCCGGCGGCTGCCCCTCCGCCTACGCCGAAGCCGAAACCCCGTGCGCGCATGGCTGAACGCGATGATGAGCAGGCGCGCGGCGAATTCGCGCGGCTGCTGCGTGACAGCAGCCCGCTGGAGGCCGGCGACACCGCCAGTTACCGCCGCGACAACCTGCCAGCGCGCATGTTCCAGCGGCTCAAGCGCGGCCAGTATTCGGTGCAGGACGAACTGGACCTGCATGGGGCCACGGTGGCCCAGGCGGAAACCCTGCTGCGCCAGTTCCTGCTGGAAGCGCATGCGCACGAGCATGGCTGCGTGCGCATCATCCACGGCAAGGGCCTGCAGTCCGATGGCGGCGCGCCGGTATTGAAGAACCTGGTGGACCGCCTGCTGCGCCAGCGCAACGATGTGCTGGCGTTTCATTCCGCACCCGCCGGGCAAGGTGGCACCGGCGCGGTGCTGGTACTGCTGAGCAACCGGTAGAGCCGACCTTTGGTCGGCTGCGTTCCGTTCCGGCCCCGGGGACCACGCACCGCGCGAAGCCGACCAACGGTCGGCTCTACCGGACGCGGATGTGGACGACCGTTGGTCGGCTGCGTTCCGTTCCGGCCCCGGGGACCACGCACCGCGCGAAGCCGACCAACGGTCGGCTCTACCGGACGCGGATGTG